>JAVBLM010000016.1:0-114485 GCA_031553535.1 Bacteroidales bacterium
ACCGTGCAACTCGAAGGCTGGGCATCCCAACTGGGTGCTGAGAACGATGCTTTTGAAAATCTGGTCAGGGCACGCAACGCCGAAAATGCCGTCAAAACCCAACTCACCATGAAAGCAACCCGCTTGGAAGTCGACAGGGTATATACCTCTATTGTAAAGCGTATCAATGCCCTGATTGTCGTCGAAGGAGAAGATAAATATGCGGGCTTCGTCAACAGGATCAACACGTTCATCGACAAATACAGCCAGATCGTGGCGCAACGCCAGGGACGAAACGCCGCAAAAAAAGACGATATACAATAAAAGGGAAATACACCCGTCATAACAGCGGAATTTATACCTGAAAAATACCGTTAAAACGATTCAGCAACAGATAATCTTTCCTCTATGGAATTTTGAAAAAGATCTTTAATGACTAAATCTTATTTTGAAATGCTATTTGAGAACCGGAATATAACTCCAAAAGCATATTCCGCTTAAATAAAAACAAAGACAGTTACCGGGACAACCCAATAACTGTCTTATAAAATTTTTATATGTCTGTCCTGCTAACTATAATGTAGAGTCAGGACGAACCAAATTCTTATCAAGCTATTTATTTAGCAACTTTTTCAAGCCATTTAACCATTGAAAGCATTACAAGCATGGATAATCCGCAAGCAACAGCAAATACAATCCAACAAGCCCATAATGGAACATGAGTGTAAAGAATTCCTCCGATAAACAAGAGGGAATTACCGATAGCTGTGGCCGCTAACCAAAATCCTTGCATCAAACCTTGCATGTGAGGTGGTGCTACTTTGGATACAAACGACAATCCAAGTGGAGAGATAAACAACTCAGCAACAGTCAAAATGAAATACATACCTACCATTACCCAAGGCGTAAGGCGCATCATATCCAATTCTGAAGGACTCATCCCTGCAAGAGAATCTTTTGCAGGTAAAGAAAACGAAACGAACATAAGAAATACATATGCCAGACAAGCAATACCCATACCAAGAGCTATTTTCATAGGAGTAGAAATTTCCTTACCACGTTTTTTCAGCGTACCGAAAAACCACATTACAAGCGGAGTAAGAAGAACTACAAAGAAAGGATTCACACTTTGAAATATTTCGGCCCCTTTGATGCTTGTAAATCCAAGATCTATATTAATCACATCCAAATTTATATAATCTCTTGCAAAATAAGTAAGAGAGTATCCGTTTTGATGGAAAGACAACCAAAAGAAAATTACCACGCCCAATACTGCGAATACAGCATAAATACGTTGACGAATTTCTTGCGCGCTCATTTTAATTTCTTCTTTTGTTATACTTTCTGCATTATCTTTAACAACAGCTTTTTGTCCGGGATCCGGGAACGTTTTTTTATTAACAATGAAAATAACAAGCGAAATTAACATAGCAACAATGGCTGCAGCAAATGCATAATGGAAGCCGGTACTAAATACATCAAGGTAACTATTTACGAAATCGCCGATATTGGTAACAGGAGTTTTGTCCAACACCGCAACATTTGCATATTCTGTTAGTTTGTTTAGTTGATCGGCAGGCATAGCCGCTCCTTCTTTTAAGTATTGATGGCATAATTCAGGAAGCCCCGCATTATAGTCAAAGTTATTTATTTTTAACCACCAGTTACGTACACCAATAGCAATAAAGGGGGCAAAGAATCCTCCAATATTGATAAACATATAAAATATTTGGAATCCAGCATCCCTTTTATCAGAATATTTAGGATTATCATACATCTGCCCTACCATTGCCTGGAGGTTTCCTTTAAATAACCCGTTACCAAAAGCAATTACTAATAGGCCAAAACAAGTCATGGCAAGGTATAAAGCCAGGTTAGGAACAGGAGTTGGCGTAGGAATAGCAATAAGTAGATAACCAACGGCCATCAGTATCAAACCGAATAATATCGTTCCTTTGTATTTTTTTGTTTTGTCGGCAATCAAACCTCCAACTAATGCCAATAAATAAATTGAAGCATAAAAAGCTGAATAAACATAGCCAGTTACAGTCTCCGACAATCCGAACTTGGCAGAAATAAACAATGTCAAAATTGCCATCATAATATAGAAGCCAAAGCGTTCTCCCATATTTGAGAGGGCAGCTCCTATTAATCCTTTGGGATGATTTTTAAACATATTCTTTTGAATTTTTTAATTAATAATTATTTTATTCTCACAGGATGCAAAAATAAGAAAAAACTCGTTGATTCACTCGATTTATAAGAAAAAGATATCATTTATTTTTCTAAATAACATTTAATCTCTTAAAGACAAACTGTTTACAACATATTATTCTGCGATATGATAAAAAAAATAATTTCCCAACGGTATGATAAGAAATTACCTGTAAATTTGCATCCTGATTAATAAAAATAAAAGTTCGTATCCCGTAGCAGTTACAAAAATAATATAATCAATTAAACACAAACACATTAGTCGTATTTAATTTAGCTGATTACAACAACGATTATCTCAATTTATATGGACAAAAGAATAGTTATTATTCCAACATACAACGAAAAAGAAAACATTGAAAAAATCATCCGGTTTGTTTTCTCCTTACCGGATTTGTTTCATATTCTAATAATTGACGACGGTTCTCCCGACGGAACGGCATCTATCGTAAAAAAACTAATCCCCGAATTCGAAAATAAACTTTTTATAGAAGAACGGAGTGGCAAACTAGGATTAGGGACTGCATATATACATGGCTTCAAATGGAGTATCAAACATAATTATGACTTTATTTTTGAAATGGATGCAGACTTTTCCCATAATCCCAGTGACCTTATACGATTATATAACGCTGCGGTTGAAAATAATGCGGACCTTGTTGTGGGATCTCGTTATTGCAATGGTGTAAATGTTGTCCATTGGCCAATGTCCCGCATCTTGATGTCATATTATGGGTCTGCATATGTTCGTTTCATCTTACGTATCCCTACGCGCGATACTACTGCAGGTTTTGTATGTTATCGACGAAAGGTATTGGAAACAATTAATTTTAGCAAGATTAAACACATAGGATATGGCTTTCAAATAGAGATGAAATATGTCGCATGGAAGCTTGGATTTAAAGTATGTGAAGTTCCCATTATTTTCACAGACCGGACGGAAGGTACTTCTAAAATGAGTAAAGGGATATTGAAAGAAGCAATATTCGGAGTAATAAAATTACGCTTGTCTGCTATGTTCGGAGGAATAAAATCTTACCGAAATTCTTAACAGAAGTTACTCAAGTTACAGGAAGTTATAGAAGTTAAATAAAGTTACAGGGGATGGAGAAGACAAATTCTTTTATTGGTTTGATTATGCGGAAAAATCACATAATTTCGTGCTCGAATCTTACAAGATCACAGAAAATTATCCTAAAGAAGAATTATTCGGGCTTATTTCCCAACTAAGAAGATCCGCTGTTTCAATCCCTGCTAACATTACAGAGGGATATCGATGAAAAGGGAAAGCAGGAAAACTTCGATTTTTTAATATTTCACAAGGACGCCTAGAAGAATGCAGATATTATCTCATTCTGTCAAAAGATTTAAAATATCTCGGCAATTAGCAATACTTGTTTTTAATAGAAAAACCGGAGGGAGCAAGCAAGTCATTAAATAGTTAGTAAGAAACTATATGAAGATGTTCAAGAAGTTATAACTTCTTGTAACTTCTATTCTTAATTCAGCGGGATTATCCTTCAAAAAGGAAAGAAATATGAAATGTTTTGGAACGTAAACTTTGGATACTGTTTGTAAACATATTATCTTCGTTCTTCAACAGGTTAAGCGTTCCATATGACATTTTTGCTTCTATGGCAAATTTAAAATATTGCAAATAAAAATCAATCCCCACTCCCACCTGTGCTTGCAAATCACTTGCATATAGTTTAAGTTGAATCTCACTTCCGGTAGTTCGCTTTTTTGATCTTGTTGCTAAATCCACACTATACTGAGCTCCTGTAACAACATAAAACCGTACATTTCCCATGCGGGAAGATTTGAATTTTAAGAGTAAAGGGAAATTCAAATTGACAGACTCTATATTCTGTGTTTCTGTACCTACCACACTTTCTTTATATTTGATTTCATAATTTACCATTCGATCTACCAGGGAAAGTGATGGTATAAATCTCAAATCAAAATAATTTCCTAAATTCAGATTCGTTACAATGCCAATATCAAATCCTGCCATTCCACTGGGTTCTATCACCATTAAAGAATCAAAAGGATTTAAGTTAGATTGGGGTTTTATCGTAAAAGTTGCATAATTTATACCCAAAGCAAATCCAAAATGAAATCTTCTTTGATCATAATTCGGCAAATTATGTGTATTCCGTTGAGCATTACCCAACAAGGGTATTAATAATAATATGAAAATATTTATCGCCAGAATTATTCTTTTCATCAAGAGTATTACAATTTATTTGAATATTTTTAACGAAAAGAAACAAAAAATAGTATACGATTTTCCTTTATTTTAAATTATATTGTGGACACCACCTCATTTAGTAGCTTTCCTTTATTTATAGCCACCACTCCTACTTCTTCACATACCAATCCTCCGGCTAAATTAGAAATCATTGCAATATCTTTCATTTCCATTCCTAATACCAGACACAATGTAGCAACACTTATTACCGTATCTCCAGCACCTGAGACATCGGCTATATTTCGTAAAAAAGCAGGAATATGAATATAATCCAACACCCCATTTTCGTAACGATATATTATAACACCATCCCCGGATAATGTTAAGAGCAACTGTTTATGCTGTTTTTCAATCATAAACTGTTTAACCGCATCCTGTAAATAAGTGTCTTTCCATGAACATTTTTTGAGTTGCAGTCCTTCGCTTAATTCTTTCCAGTTTGGTTTAAATAAGTCTATATTGTTATAATCTAAAAAATTGCGTTTTTTGGGATCAACTGATACAATGATAGATTTTTCTTGAGCAACAGATATTATTTTATTTATTAAACCTACAGTAATTACTCCTTTATCATAATCTTCAAAGATAATCGCATCAATTTTTTGTGTGTTAATAATGGATATTATCTTATGTGAAAACTCCTGCTCATCTTTTTGTGATAATGGAGTTGTTATTTCACTATCAAGCCTCAAAAGTTGCATATTATTACCCAAAGCCCGATATTTTGTAGTTAATATCCTATCCTCGCTTTTCATAATTCCTTGGGTAGGTAATCCTTCCTGAAGCATAATATCTAGAAAATCATCACTTTTTTTATCTTTCCCTATTACACTACATAAAATAGGTGTAGCTCCCAACGACTTAACATTTAATGCAACATTCGCTGCTCCTCCCAAACAGGCATAACGTGATGTAATATTCACTATCGGAACAGGTGCTTCGGGAGAAATACGAGTAACTTCACCAATAATATAATCATCCAGCATGACATCACCGATAATCAAAACCTTGGCTTTTGAAAAATCATCAAATATCTGTCGGATATTTTCTTTTTTAATCTCCATTTTTTTCATCCTTATTACATTGACACTGACACGGCATATCTTCTATGGACTTTAAAGGCAGGTCTGCTAACTTCCAAGCCACGAGTCCATTTTCTAACACAAATACATCCGTATATCCGTTCTCCATTAATAATGTTGCCGCCTCTTTACTTACGATTCCAATTGCGCAGCATAAAATTATACGTTCATTTTTAGGTAATCTTTCTTTTGTATCTATCAAGGTCTTAAATGGAACAGAAACTACATTCTCCATGTTAATCCATATATCTGAAGTTTCTATTTCCTCCCTAACATCCAACAATAATGTTCCTTCCTTAGCCGCATTATATGCATCAATTGCAGAAATATATCGAACATCCATCTTTCTTTTCTTATTCGTTTTTCTTATTCTTTTTGATTATTATATTTGCTATTTTCATAATTAACATATAAAGAAGAACAAATCCAAAAATGCCCACCATCCCCATAACAAATATGGCAAACGGATTAGGATCCATTGCCGCTGGCTGTGACGGTTCTGCAATTATACCGGAAATAGTATCTATTTCTAAAACTTTAATCGTATCCATGAATATAATTTACTAATTTACAAAAGTAACAAAAATGCCGGATGCATTTAGATATCTTTGAATAAATTTAATTAATTTCAGGCTCCACTAGTATCAAGATATTTTGTAACTTTGCAACTTATCACTAATATAGTATAGGTTTATATGGATACACATTATATATTTGTAACGGGTGGTGTTGCTTCCTCGTTAGGAAAAGGTATTATTTCCGCATCATTAGCTAATCTTTTAATAGCAAGAGGATATCGCGTTGCTATTCAAAAACTCGATCCTTATATCAATGTGGATCCGGGCACACTAAACCCATATGAGCATGGGGAATGTTATGTTACTGAAGATGGTGCCGAAACAGATTTAGACTTGGGTCATTATGAACGATTCACCAATATTCCCACATCTCAGAAGAACAATGTTACCTCAGGACGAATTTATCTGGATGTTATCACAAAAGAACGCCATGGGGATTATCTAGGGCAGACGGTTCAGGTTATTCCACATATTACTGACGAAATTCAAAACAGGATCAAAGCATTGGGTAATACCAGGGAATTTGACTTTGTTATCACTGAAATCGGAGGAACTGTCGGTGACATTGAATCTTTACCATTTATTGAAGCTGTCAGGCAGTTGCGATGGGAGAAAGGACGTAATAGTCTGATTATACATCTTACTCTTGTTCCCTTTTTAGCGGCAACAAAAGAATTAAAGACCAAACCCACACAACATTCCGTTAAGACACTTCTGGAACAGGGAATCCAACCTGATATTATCGTATGTCGTACTGAACATGATATTAATGAAAGCCTGCGTAAAAAGATTGCATTATTTTGTAACGTGGACCCCCAATCCGTATTACAGTCTATTGATGCCAAAAGCATTTATGAGGTTCCTATTATGATGTATAAGGAAGGATTGGATAGAGAAGTTCTGCGAAAGATGAACGTCACCTGTGACAAAGAACCCGACTTGGTATACTGGAAAGAGTTCTTACATAAACTAGAATATCCTAAACATACCGTGACTATAGGGCTAGTTGGAAAGTATGTCGAACTTAACGATGCTTATAAATCCATAATAGAGTCATTTACACATGCCGGTGTTGCAAATGAATGCAAAGTAAAGATTGATTTAATTCACTCTGAATATATCAATAAAGACAATGTAAAAGAACAACTTCAGCATTTGGATGGTATTCTGGTAGCGCCCGGATTCGGAGGAAGAGGAATCGAAGGAAAAGTAACAGCTATTACATTTGCCAGAGAAAACAATATTCCATTTTTCGGTATTTGTCTTGGAATGCAATGCGCAGTTATCGAATTTGCCCGCAATGTTATGAATTGGGAAGATGCTCATTCTACAGAAGTCGATCCCAATACGCAATACCCCGTTATCAATATGATGGAGGAACAAAAGAAAATCGCCGGTATGGGAGGGACAATGCGATTGGGGGCTTATCCTTGTACATTAAATCAAGATTCGAAAGCATATGCTGCATATCAGACTGAAAACATTCGTGAACGCCATCGTCATCGTTATGAATTCAATAATGATTACTTAGCTGATTTCGAAGAAGCGGGATTAATAGCAAGCGGGATCAATCAAAACCAAAATCTGGTTGAAATTATCGAAATCCCAACACATCCCTGGTTTGTAGGAGTTCAATTCCATCCTGAATACAAAAGTACGGTAGTACGAAACCACCCGCTGTTTGTATCTTTTGTCAAAGCCGCTATGGAATATAAGAACAAAAAATAACCTTTAATCCTCACGGCAATATGAATTGCAAGGGTAAACTTATTCGTTTTGATGTTCCCAAAGTAATGGGAATATTAAATATTACCGAATATTCTTTCTTTGACGGAGGAAAGTATTTCAATCATCCCGATAAATATTTATTCCGTATTGAAAAGATGTTGGAAGAGGGAGCAGACATCATAGACATAGGATGTATGGCAACCAATCCATATGCAAAAGAATTATCCGAAAATGAAGAACTACATATTACTGAAGAATCATTAAAAAATATACTTCCCCGATTTTCTGATGTAACATTTTCGATTGATACGTGGAGAGCAACAGTCGCTAAAACGGCAATAGAAATGGGTGTTTCCATCATTAATGATATTTCCGGAGGAGAGTTTGATGAAAGAATGTTTCCTGTTGTTGCTCAGCTACAAGTTCCTTATATATTAATGCATACTTCTGACAAACCTGAAGTCATGCAACAAAAAACAGATTACAATAATGTTGTAGCCGATATCTTTCTTTACCTCAGCAAACGACTGGAAATATTAAGATTGCTGGGAGTAAATGATGTCATCATCGATCCCGGATTTGGCTTCGGGAAAACTGTTGAACAGAATTATGAATTATTAAAGCAATTATCATTATTCAGAGAATTAGGTTGTCCTCTTCTTGCAGGATTATCAAGAAAAACAATGTTATACAAGTTTCTGGAGACAACACCTCAAAATGTATTGAATGCAACTACAGTTGTCAATACAATTGCACTGATGCATGGTGCTGATATTTTGCGCGTACATGATGTGAAAGAAGCTTGTGAAGCAGTAAAAATTGTTTCCTTTCTGAACGAAGTCAACTCTTAACACAACAATCTGCCACTATGGCAGTACCACGTTCCTTTATGGTAATAATTATACCTAATCCTATCTTGATTTTATCAGACTAAAGATCAATCCATTGTAGACGGTAAACAAAAAAAAGAAAATCTTGGCACAATGATTGAATACCTATAAACATAGATAAAAAAATAAAAACATATATATAAATATAACTAATACAATGGGAAAGATAATAGGAATTGATTTAGGAACTACCAATTCATGTGTTGCCGTAATGGAAGGTAACGAACCAGTGGTAATTCCTAATAGTGAAGGAAATAGAACTACACCATCTGTTGTTGCTTTTTTGGAAAATGGAGAACGTAAAGTTGGAGATCCTGCTAAAAGGCAAGCTGTTACAAATCCAAAAAGAACTGTTTCCTCTATAAAGAGGTTTATGGGAGAAACATATTCACAAATTGAAAAAGAAATTAAACGTGTAAACTATGAAGTAGTAAAAGGGGAAAATAATACTCCTCGCATTAAAATAGATGACCGCTTATATTCTCCTCAAGAAATTTCGGCTATTATTCTTCAAAAAATGAAAAAGACAGCCGAGGATTACCTAGGACAAGAGGTATCAGAAGCTGTCATTACCGTTCCTGCATATTTTAGTGATTCTCAACGTCAAGCAACTAAAGAAGCCGGCGAAATTGCAGGTTTAACTGTAAAGCGTATTATCAATGAACCTACTGCTGCTGCATTGGCATACGGATTGGATAAAAAAACAACGGATGCCAAAGTTGCCGTATTTGACCTTGGCGGTGGTACATTTGATATTTCCATACTGGAATTAGGTGGTGGTGTATTTGAAGTTAAGTCAACAAATGGGGATACCCATTTGGGTGGTGATGACTTTGACCATGTAGTTATAGACTGGTTGGCAGAGGCATTCCAAAAAGAAAACGGGATCGATCTCCGCAAAGATGCAATGGCTCACCAGCGTTTAAAAGAAGCTGCTGAAAAAGCAAAAATAGAATTATCCAGTTCTGCTTCAACGGAAATTAATTTACCTTATATTATGCCGGTTGACGGAATGCCAAAACACTTGGTAGTTACTTTAACCCGGGCTAAATTCGAGCAATTATCCGATAAATTGATTCGTGCAACAATCGCACCATGCGAAAAAGCATTAAAAGACGCAGGTTTAAAAGCATCGGATATAGATACGGTAATTTTAGTGGGAGGCTCAACACGTATTCCTGCTATTCAAAAAGTTGTTGAAGACTTCTTTGGCAAAGCTCCTTCCAAAGGTGTAAATCCGGATGAAGTTGTTGCGATAGGTGCTGCTATTCAAGGCGGAGTACTCACAGGAGAAGTAAAAGATGTATTGTTGTTAGACGTTACCCCTTTATCTTTAGGTATCGAAACATTGGGTGGTGTGATGACAAAATTAATTGATGCCAATACAACCATTCCTACTAAAAAGTCGGAAGTATTTTCTACAGCTGCAGACAATCAACCTTCGGTGGAAATTCATATATTGCAAGGAGAACGTCCAATGGCGAATGATAATAAAAGTATCGGGCGGTTTACACTGGAAGGCATAATGCCTGCACCTCGTGGTGTTCCTCAAATTGAAGTATCTTTTGATATCGATTCTAATGGTATATTGAATGTTACTGCAAAAGATAAAGCAACAGGAAAAGAACAAAAGATCCGAATAGAAGCATCTTCCGGATTGAGCGAGAGTGATATCGAACGTATGAAGAATGAAGCTGTTGCCAATGCCGAACAAGATAAAAAAATCAAAGAAGAAATTGACAAGCTAAATGCAGCAGACGCTATGATCTTCAGTACGGAAAAGCAGCTGAAAGAATTTGGAGATAAAATCCCTGCAGACAAAAAGACTGCTATTGAAGAAGCAAATAATAAACTTCGTGAAGCGCATAAAAATAAAGATTTTGCTGCAATCGACAGCATAATGGCTGAACTAAATAATATCTGGCAAAGCGCATCTCAAGAAATGTATAACGCACAAGGTGGGGATCAATCACAAGGAGAGCCAAATCCAAATGGAGGTTCCCAACCTAACGATAACGACGGAGAAGTTACGGATGTTGACTTCGAGGAAGTAAAATAAAAGTTTTTTTCATAATTGCCGAAGGCTACTCGAAAGGGTAGCCTTTATTTATTTTCAGCAGAAAAACAATCAAAGATGAATCAACGTAATTTATTTTACCGATTCTATTGATATGAACCACGGACTGGTGTTGTTGAACTATAAAATAGATTGGCCATACTTCGAGAAAAAATTTGTCCCTTTGTATTCGTCTACTGACTAACCCGGCATCCCGATGCGGATGACGGCCGGCTGTTTGCTGTTGAAGCATCTATACAATTTGGGTGATGAAACCTTGCCCAAAGCGTGGATTCATGATCCTTACATGCAGTACTTTTTTTGAGAAGTTCATTTTCCACACTGCTACTATCCCCCATATGTTAGTTGTTTTATGATGAAGTTGTCGAAAGTTAGGAGATTAACTCCGTCGAACTCGCAAGCTCAACGAAATTAATCCCTGACAGAAGAGCGATTCTTGTGTCAACTTTTGACAAGTTATGATAAGAACAAACTATAGTACAGAATATATTCGGATAGATACTATAACATTACATAGCAGTATAGTATCTATCTGAAAAGATGCTATACTATTACATAAAGGTATAGTATCTGGCTGAAAAGATGCTATACTATTATATAAAGGCATAGCATCTGCCTGAAAAAATTATAGGAAATCCAAATAGTGACATAGATTCTATCTGAAAAGATACTATGCTATTACATAAAGGCATAGTATCTATTTGGAAAAATGCTATACTATTATATAGTGGTATAATATCTAGGTAAAAAGATTTCAGGAGAATAAACCATGGGCTAAAATCTTTCATCTTTTCTTCTATAAACCAAGGCCCGGAATCTATTATGCGACTTATCAAAAGCTAATCCCCTATCTCAACTTTTCACAAGTTCAATATAAATTACATACTACCCTACAGACCAAACCTATATCCAATCCCTGATTCCGTTATGAGTAATGTCGGTTTTGAGGGATTGTCTTCAATTTTTTTGCGCAGTTGGGCAACAAATACACGCAGGTTTTGGCTTTGCTGGCTATAATGTTGTTTTCCCCAGATTTCTTTGAGTATAAATTGATGGGTAAGCACGCAGCCCTGGTTTCGGGCAAACAAGAACAGCATGGAAAATTCCGTAGTGGTCAGTTTCAACGTTTCACTATCTTTTTTAGCAATGTGATTGACAACATCAATGCTTAGATTTCCGATTTCAATCACCGGATTGTCTTCTTTGATTCGATCCTGCCGGATGGCGGCACGGATGCGTGCCAACAATTCGCCGGTACGAAAGGGCTTGGTTAAATAATCGTTAGCACCCAAATCCAAGGCCCGTACGATATCCTCTTCCGAATCACGAGCAGAGAGTATCAGGATAGGTTTAAAAAACCACTCACGCAGTTGTTTCAGGAGCTTCATGCCATCGACGTCAGGCAAACCTAAATCAAGAATAATCAAATCGAGATGATAGCCGGCTGCCATGGCCAATGCTTCCTTGCCCGAAACAGCCTCTACGGTTCTATAACCGGCAGCATCAAGTGTAATCGCCAATAGGTGTTGGATCGGTATTTCGTCATCCACAATCAATATCAATCCGTGTTTATTCATTTTCTTTTCCATACGAAATTTCACTGGGGATTTGAATGGTAAACCTGGCGCCGCCGTTTTGGCGATTTTCGGCGTATACGACGCCTTTGTGCGCCTCCACAAAGCCTTTCACTATCGACAAACCAAGGCCAAGGCCTTCCGTTTTATTGTTTTTGGCACGGTAAAATTTGTCGAACACGTGCGATAGCATATCAGGCGCAAATCCGGGACCACGATCCATTTCCTGCAACACCAGATGGTCTTTGTCGTAGAACACTTTCAGACGTATGGTCGTTCCCGCCGATGCGTATTGGCTGGAATTGTACACAAGGTTATACAACACTTGTTCCATCAGCCCGAAATCGAGTTTGAGCAACGGCATGGATCCCGGAACCACTATATCAAAGCGGAAGGGCTTGAGTTCTTCCGCAAGGTTTTCGGCTACACGATTGAATAAATCGTGAATATCGCACCAGTCTAAGTGCACCGCAACGCGCCCCGATTCCAGCCGTGACATGTTGAGCAGGTTTTCGATCAGCCTGTTCAGCCGTTTTGAAGCATTGAGAATTTCGCCATGCAATATTGTCTTCACATTGTCGGGATAGTCTGTAGCCAGCAATGTATCCGATGCACCCATAATCGTAGCTACTGGAATACGCAGTTCATGTGAAATGGAATTAAACAACGTTTTGTAAAGTTTATCCGATTCGTTGAGAAGGGTAGATCTTCGAGCCAAATGTCCCAGATGTTGATGTTCGATAGCATTGGAAATTTGCGAGAGAAAAGTGTCCCAAAAAATACCCGTTTCGCCCGAAAACGCCTTATTTTGTTTCACCGCTACAACGCCGAGTTTGAGGCGGGAACCTTTCAGCAGGTAATACGTATATTCGCCCGAAGGTAAGGTCTCTGTAAAGCGCCCTGCATTTTTGCCATGCTTGAACACCCAATCGGCAATGCCCATTTCTGATTCCGACAACGTTTGTTTGGTGGAAATATATTTTTTATTGATCAAGTGCCCGTCACCATCCCGAATAATGAAAAAAGCCTCGACTGAAAAATATTTCCGAATATCTTCCGTACTGATTTCTACCACCTCTTTTATTCCTGCCGCACTGGTTAAACCTTTAGTAAGATGAAACAAAGCATTGGTACGTTCTTCACGCGAAACGGCAAAACGTTCCTGTTTGCGGATGCGGGATGTCAGAATACCATTAAGCAAGGCAATGGTAAAGAACATCACGAACGTCAGCACATTGGTGGGTGAATCAATATACAAGGTAAACTGTGGCGGGATGAAAAAGAAGTTCCATGCCAGCGCACTTAGGAATGCAGCCAACAAGACAGGCCCTACCCGCAGGAAAATAGCCAATATGGAGAGAATAAAAAGCTGAATAAAGGCAACCGATTCATAACCGATTTTATCGGCAACCGGCAGGCAAAGCAACGCAGTAACAATAATCGACAGCCCTGCCGCCATATATTCACCCAACGTGGACTCAGGCTTGAAAAGTCCCCAAAAACGTCTTTTACTCTTGCCTTTGGCAGTTTCTTTCATCCCCACCACATGCACGTCGATATCGTCACTTTCACGAATAAGCCGGTTGACGAAGTTCTTTCCTGAAAAAACAGCAATAAAGTTACTACTCTTATATGATTTTCCTACAATAATATGTGCGATGTTTTCCCTGTGGGCAACGTCCAGGCAAGTTTTTACCAAATCGTTACCGGCTGCGGTAATCAATTCGCCCCCAAGTTGCCGCACCAGGTTGATATTGTCGGACAATTGTTGTTTACTTTTTTCGTTCAACGTTTGCGGTGTTTCCACGTACAGGGCTTTCCAGTCGGCACCCAAGGCAAAAGCAGTTGTCCGCGTCCAGCGTATCAGCAACACCGAAGTCGGGCTTGAACTGACAAGCACCAGCAGATGCAATCCCGATTTCCATGGGCCGGAAATGCGATTCTGCCGCATATAATTCTTCAATTGTTTGTCCACACGTTCGGCAACCATACGTAGCGACATTTCGCGTAAAGCCGTGATATTTCCCTTACGGAAAAAATTCCGTACAGCTTCCTGAGAACGTTCGGGAGTATAGACTTTCCCTTCGGCCAAGCGGACAAACAGTTCGTTGGGCGTAATATCTATCAGTTCGACTTCGTCGGCACGTTCAAAAATTTCGTCGGGTAAAGTTTCGCGGATCGTAATGCCGGTAATCTGTGCCACCGTGTCAACACGGCTTTCCAAGTGTTGCACATTCAACGTGGTGTACACGTTAATACCATTGTCCAGCAATTCCAGCACATCCTGATAGCGTTTCAGATGGCGGCTTCCCGGCGCATTGGTGTGCGCCAATTCATCTACCAGCACCAGATAAGGATGCATCTCAAGAATGGTTTCCAAATCCATTTCTTCCAATACGGCCCCTTTGTATTCCGTTTTTTTGCGGGGCACGATGGGCAAACCTTCCAACAATGCCTTTGTCTCCGGACGGTTGTGGGTTTCCACAATACCCACTACCACCTGTACACCTTTTTCACTGTCAGAACGGGCGGTTCGCAGCATGTCATACGTTTTCCCCACGCCGGGCGACATGCCAAAAAATATTTTCAGCCGGCCTCTGTTCTTGACCTCCTCTTCCTGCTGAAGCGAAGCCAAGAGTTCATCAGGATTCGGGCGGGCAATATCTGCATGTGTATTCTTGTTTTTCATTCATAGAACGATTTAAGGATATCCATAGAAATCACCGAGATGAAGACATTTCATCTAACCACAAATTCAATTCCAGCACATTTACCCTCCGTTCGCCGAAAAGACCGAATTGCGGCCTTTCGATACTTTGTTCCACTTTGGAATGCAAGGATTGTATTTGCCTGGTGGAAAAGTTTCTTGCTTTGACAATCCTGTCAATTTGCAGCAAGGCGGCTTCGGGCGAAATGTGCGGGTCTAAGCCACTGGCTGACGCGAACAACATTTCGGAAGGCACCACCTGTGCTGAATCCAAGTCATTACAGGTAATAAATTCCTGTTTTCGCACCAACATTTGTTCATACAATTGTTTATTGGTATAACTCAGGTTCGATGCCCCCGATGGCAAGGTGCCATAGTCCACAGCCGAAGGGCGGGGCATGAAATAAACAATACTGTCGAACGGCTGCCCGATAAACTTACTGCCAATGATTGTTCCGTCTTTTTCAATCAATGAGCCGTTAGCTTTTTGATGAAAACAAATATGTGAAATTTCGGTAATGCATAACGGATAAATAATACCGAGCAAAAATGTGAGTACTCCCACCGCTTTCAATGCTATTATGATCTGCTCTTTCATATAAATTTAACTTTATTATGTTTATTAATATTTCAAGGTCACCAGATGGTTGAACATTACGCATGTTCCTTTATCTCCCTTAATGGCTATGAACAAGCCCATCTCTTGCATACGTATCATCTTCAGAACAATTGTAAAATCATATCAATTAATTTAATCCCGATAAACGGAGTTACCAAACCGCCGGCGCCATAGATAAACAGATTACGTACAAGCGAGGTGGTAGCTGGTTCGGTCCGGTATTTCACACCTTTCAACGCCAGAGGTATCAGCAGTACAATAATCAGGGCATTGAATATTACTGCACTCAGCACGGCGTTTTCGGGCGATGAAAGGTTCATGATATTAAGCGCCGAAAGCACGCCTGTTCCCCCTGCCACGCTTGCGTACAAGGTTACGGCAATGGCCGGGATAATGGCAAAATATTTCGCCACATCATTGGCAATGCTGAAGGTGGTCAATGCACCACGGGTCATCAGCAATTGCTTGCCTACTTCCACCACTTCAATCAACTTAGTGGGATTACTGTCCAAATCAACCATATTACCGGCTTCGCGGGCGGCTTGTGTACCGTTATTCATGGCAATGCCCACATCCGATTGTGCCAGTGCGGGCGCATCGTTTGTACCATCGCCAATCATCCCTACCAAATGTCCTTTGGCTTGCTCTTCGCGGATACGGCGCAATTTATCCTCGGGTTTGGCTTCGGCCATAAAATCGTCAACACCCGCTTCGGCAGCAATGGCAGCAGCCGTCAGCGGATTATCGCCCGTAATCATCACGGTTTTGATGCCCATTTTCCGTAGCTGTGCAAACCGTTGTTTGATGCCGCCTTTCACCACATCCTTCAAGTGAATGATACCCAACACACGATGATCCTCAGCCACAATCAAAGGCGTAGCACCCTGTTGCGCCAATTCCCTTGCTTTTTCTTCTACCTGTTTAGGGAAAAACCCGTTGTTGGTCTGTACAAACGAGCGGATAGCATCAACCGCTCCTTTACGCACTTGCTGCTTGACTCCGGAAACCGTCAGATCCACGCCGCTCATGCACGTTTGTGCGGTGAATGGAATAAATTCGGCATCAATTTCTTTCAAGTCATGTTCACGGATACCGTATTTTTCTTTCGCCAACACTACTATTGAACGGCCTTCCGGCGTTTCATCGCTGAGGGATGAAAGTTGTGCGGCTTGCGCCAACGTTATTATATCCACTTTTTCGGCAGGGATAAATTCGCTGGCCATGCGATTCCCGAAAGTAATCGTACCCGTTTTGTCCAACAGCAACACATCCACATCGCCGGCGGCTTCGATGGCACGCCCGCTGGTGGCAATCACGTTGCGCCTCATCAACCTATCCATGCCGCTGATGCCGATAGCACTCAGCAACCCGCCGATAGTGGTAGGAATCAGGCAAACCAGCAAAGCAATCAATACCGGCAATGTCAGGTTATTTCCCGGCGGTATTCCAGAAGCATTCAGGCTGTAACCGAAAAACGCAGGCAACGTAGCGACGGCAATGAGGAAAATAACAGACAATGCAACCAGGAGAATGGTTAATGCTATTTCGTTCGGCGTCTTCTGGCGTTTGGCACCTTCCACGAGGCTAATCATGCGGTCAATAAAAGTTTGACCGGCATCGGATGTAATCCGTATCACAATGCGGTCGCTGAGTACCTTTGTACCGCCGGTAACAGCATTGCGGTCACCACCACCTTCGCGTATCACCGGCGCCGACTCGCCTGTAATGGCCGATTCGTCCACGCTGGCAATGCCTTCAATCACTTCACCATCGGAAGGAATGGTATCGCCGGCTTCGCATATCACAACATCGCCTTTTTTCAATAATGATGCAGCAATGATTTCTTCTCTGTTGTCAACCCATTTACGGGCTTTGGTCTGCGAACGGTTTGCCCTGAGGCTTTCGGCTTGTGCCTTTCCACGCCCTTCGGCAATGGCTTCGGAAAAATTGGCGAATAAAACCGTTATCCACAACCAGAGGCACAGTTGAAAATTGAAAGTTGAGAATTGAGAACTAAAGATGCCTGCTACCACAATAAAGGTGGTAATGAGTGCGCCTGCGGCAACCAAAAAGATGACCGGATTCTTGATTAAATCTTTCGGATTGAACTTGACAAAAGACATTTTCAGGGCTTCTACTGCAAGCTTCCGGTTTAATAAGCTATGTTTGGGAGACGTTTTCATTTGTTATCTAAAATAAAATTCCTGTTTGTAATAATAAATGTTCGGCAATAGGGCCTAATGACAGTGCGGGAAATAACGTCAATCCACCGACAATGAGGATAACCGTTATCAGCAGGCCGACAAACAACCAGTTGTCGGTGCGGAATGTTCCCAGCGATGCCGGGGTGATTTTCTTTTTTGCCAAACTTCCGGCAATGGCCAGTACGGGCAGGATGATCCCGAAACGGCCAATCAACATGCCGAAACCAATCATCACATTATAGAAAACCGTCGCAGCATTCAATCCGCCAAAAGCGCTGCCGTTGTTGCCCGCCGCTGAACTGAATGCATAGAGTATTTGCGAAAGCCCGTGTGCCCCGGGGTTGCTTACGCTCGACAAAGCAGAGGGAACGATGCATGATATGGCCGAAAAAAGCAGGATGACGAAAGCAGGTGCCAGCACGGCAATCATCGCCATTTTGATTTCGAAGGCTTCGATTTTCTTACCCAAAAATTCAGGGGTGCGACCTACCATCAGCCCCGCAATAAATACAGTGAGGATGATGAATATCAACATGCCGTACATGCCGGCACCGACGCCACCGAAAATCACTTCGCCTAACATCATATTAATCATGCCCACCATGCCCGACAAAGGCGACATGCTGTCGTGCATAGAGTTGACCGCACCGCACGATGCAGCAGTGGTTACCTCCGAGAACAATATGCTGGCTGCAATGCCATTGCGAGTTTCCTTGCCTTCCATGTAAGAAATATCTTCCCAGATTCCGGAGGGATGCGTCTCGGAATAATATGAAAGAGCCAAACCGGCGGTAAACAAGATGAACATGGTGGCAAACACCGCCCAGCCTTGCCGCTTCGATTTCACCATTTTACCGTAAGTAAAAACGAGTGAAACGGGAATGACGAAAATAGCCAACACCTGCAGGAAGTTAGCGAAAGGCGTAGGGCTTTCGAACGGATGCGAAGCATTTGCATTGAAAAACCCACCGCCATTGGTACCCAACTGTTTGATAGCAATCTGAGAAGCCGCCGGGCCTTGCGGGATCACTTGTGCAGCGCCCTCGACAGTGATCACTTTGGTATAAGTGTCAAAGTTCTGTACCACGCCCTGCCCTACCAGGAACAGCGACCAGATAATCGCCAACGGCAACAGAATATATAAGATAGAGCGTATTAAATCAGCCCAAAAATTACCGATCACCTCAGTAGTCTGCCCCACGATTCCTCGCACCAATGCGGCAAAGACCGCAATTCCTGTAGCTGCACTCACAAAGTTCTGCACAGTTAATCCCGCCATCTGGCTAAAATAGCTCAGCCGGGTTTCGCCCGCATAGCTTTGCCAGTTGGTATTTGTCATGAAGCTGACTGCCGTGTTGAATGCCGTATGCCAATCCAGATTCACCGCATCCTGCGGATTAAAAGGCAGCCATTTCTGTGTCACCAATAAAATAAACAGCAGGAGAAACCCGAAAAAATTGAACAGTAGCAAAGCCAAACAATATTTTTTCCAGTTCATCGATTGTTCCGGTCGCACGGAAGTTGTTTTGTAAATTAGTTTTTCCAGCCAGTCAAACACTGGCTGCATGAAATGTTTTTGCCCATCAAGCACTTTATAAATATAATTCCCCAGGAACGGACCAATAATAACCAAGATTACTACAAACGGCAGTACAGTTCTGACCATATCCATCTTCGTATCGTTTTAAATTACGCTGCAAAGATAGAACGATACTTATATAGATTTTATAAAGAAAAACGGCAGAGATATAAAGATTTTGTAAAGAAAGATTATTGGATTTATTGGAAATACCGACTAAAATGAACTCTGTTGCACAGAGCAAGCTAACTCTCTATAGTTGAGAATAAATAAAGGGAAACGAAATTTAACAATTAAGGGATAAAATGCGTTCATTTCAGTCAGTATTTCCAACCTGCCCCGGCAGCCCCTTATTTGTTTCAAAAAAGCGTACCTTTGTTGAGATAAAATATATCTTACAAATTAATTAAATTTGTTTCCGGAAAGAATAATCAACAGGTAGAACTCGTTTTAGTTATTTATATATCATGTCAGAGACTAACTTCATTTGGGGGCACAACCGCCGTTTTAATGCTTACGCTAATTACTTTAAGAATATATTTGGTGAAAGAGTTCAAAAAGTAACAATAAATGCAGGATTTACCTGTCCGAACAGGGATGGCAGCATCTCAAAAGAAGGATGTCTGTACTGCGAGAATAAAGCATTTAATCCATCCTATTGCTGTCCATCAAAAAGTATTCGTCAACAAATTGAAGAAGGAATTGAATTTCATAAGAATCGTTATCGCCGGGCGAATAAGTACCTAGCCTATTTCCAGGCATTTTCCAATACATACGCTCCTCTTGGTATATTAAAAGAAATATATCGTCAAGCCCTTGAGAGAGAAGACATCATCGGTTTGGTTATCGGTACCCGCCCTGATTGTATAGATGATGAAAAGTTAGCCTATTTTTCCCAATTATCAAAAAATCATTATATTATTATTGAATACGGTATTGAAAGCTGCAACGACAAAACATTGCAACTGATTAACCGAGGCCACAATTTCAAACAAGCCGTTGATGCCATAGAAAAAACACATAATGCAGGAATTAAAACCGGAGCCCACTTTATTTTCGGACTTCCCTATGAGACTGTTCCGGAATGGATGCAATGGGCAGACATCATTTCCAAACTTCCCTTGGATACCGTCAAATTTCATCAGCTACAGATAATTAAAAATACGCCGATTGTCAACATGTATAGAAACCAGCCTGCGGCTTTTCACTCTTTCCAATTGGAAGAATATATCGAATTCATTACAAATTTCCTGGAACGTTTAAATCCGAATCTTGTTATTGAGCGTTTTGCCGGCGAAGTACCTCCCCGCTTTTTAGACCAGGCATCCTGGGGATTAATCCGCAATGATCAAATCTTACAGGCTATCGAAATGAAACTGGAAGAAAAAAACACGTATCAGGGAAGGTTATTCCAGTTGGATTAATACCTTTGCGGGAAGAGATTACATGTAAGCAGACTGCATCAAACGTTCAATATCATCCGAAGAGACAGGAATGCCTTCCATCAAATCAACAGGGAGAGACGATACCATCATCATTGTCTCCAAACGAACCCCTATCCCCTCTTCAGGGATATAAATTCCGGGTTCACAGCTAAGAATCATTCCTTCTTCAAAAACAGTATCTACACTGCCGACATCGTGCACGTCAAGTCCGACAAAATGAGAAACATTATGCATAAAGTACCTTCTCATCAACTCATGATTATATGCTTGCCCGTCTAAATTCATCTGTGAAAAAAGCCCTAAACCTATAAGTTCCTGCTCCATTACAGCACACGTCTTTTTATATACTTTGGAGATACTCATGCCCGGAATAAATAAGGTTTTTGTGTACTCATACACACGAAAACAAGCATCATATACCTGCTTCTGCCTGGAAGTAAATCGTCCGCTTACAGGGATTGTCCGGCTCAGATCACTTGCATAATTACCGTATTCCGCACCAAAATCAAGCAATAGTAAATCTCCATCTTTGCATATCGAATGATTATCCACATAGTGCAAGGCACAAGCATTTTTTCCTGATGCAACAATTGGAGCAAATGCATGTAACGCTTTGTTGCGAATAAGTTCATGTGTAATTTCCGCTTCCACCTCATATTCCCATATACCGGGTTTTATAAATCCGGTTACCCGGCTGAATGCTTTTTCAGTGATATTACAGGCGTTCCTTATCTGTTCTATTTCATAATATGTCTTTACCAATCGGATGTCTGCCAACAAAGGGAATAAACGATTAAAGGGATGCAACGGATAATCCGACTTAATTCTATTTGCATACCGGAAGCTTCGTGATTTCACCTCCGGGACAAATTTTGTACTTTCCTGCATGTCTATATAAACCGTATGGGCATAATACATCAGATCGCGTAAAACAGGTTCGAAATCCGAAGTCCACAGAATAGTACTTATCCCGGAAATCTCTTTTATCGACTCCTGGGTATATTTACACCCTTCCCAGATTGCCTTCTTCGATGTGTTTTGCTCAACAAATAGAATCTCCCTGTAATCAGGATTAGGATGCTGCGGACAAACAGCCAATATGGAATCAGGATAATTAACTCCACTCATATAAAACATATCGGAATTTTGCCGGAACGGAAAATATTGATCACCCGTCCGGGGCATCTGATCGTTGGAAAAGAATAATGCTAAAGATCTATCTTCCAATAAAGATATTAATTTCCTACGGTTTTCTATAAAAAACGCAGACGGTATGGTGTTATGCTCCATCCCCCTGTCACGCTGATGCATGAATTGCATTGGTGGGGCAACCTTCCACGCATTTTTTACAGGCTACACATGCTGTTGCGTTAATCAGCGCCAGGTTATTATCTACCACAACGGCCGAATACTCACATGTCTTTTCGCATTTTTTACATCCTATACATGCAACGGTACAATTCTTCTTGGCCTCTCCTCCTTTATCCTTATTCATACATGCAACGTATACAACACCTTGTTCATGTATGGGTACAATATCTATAATGGAGCGCGGACAAGCTTTTTTACAAGCTCCACAAAAAACACAGGAGGCATCTATTACAGGAAGCATCGTTTGAGGATCGATATGAATGGCATCAAACTTACAGGCAGATACACAATCCCCACAACCCAAACAACCAAAAGCACACCCACTCTCCCCTGCATCTATCATATTAAAATAGGCACAGGAAGAAATAGAATCATATTGCACTTTCGCAGGAGCATTCTCACAATTGCCATTACAGCGTACAACCGTCATTTTCGGAATCTCTTCCTGCGCACCTCCTCCAAACATTGTTGCTATTGCAGAATTAACAGCAGGCCCTCCCGGAGGGCAACCCATGCCATTGAGTCCTTCATTCTTTACTACTGTCTCCGCAAAATTACGGCATCCCGCAAATCCGCAGCCTCCGCAATTTGCACCGGGTAATAATAAAACAACATCATCAATTTTGGGATCCTCATATACTTTGAATTTTTGGGAAACAAAATATAAAATCACGGCAGCCAAAACACCTATTGCTGCTAAAATAACAGAAGACAGAAGGATGGTATTCATAAGATTCTTGTATTAGTTCTTGTCAAATTTGAATTGCAAAAATACAAAACTATTTTATACGATTGTTATATTTTTTTATAGTATTTGTTCTTCAAGGTTAAATTCCAAGTTGAGGTACTTGGGAAATGATCATTTGTTTCTATATCCTGATGAATTTTACCGGTTAAAATAAAACAACGGAGGCCAAGAACCGAAACGGAGGCAAACAATCCCAAAACCGGGGAAGGCTGCTGCATTTTTGCGGCAATAAATCCGGAAGCCCGGGAAGGCTGCTGCACTTCTGCGGCAACAAATCTTGAAGCCCGGGAAGGCCGCTGCACTTCTGCGGCAACAAATCCGGAAGCCCGGGAAGGTTGATGCCTGTTCGTTGGAGGCTATAACGAAAAGCGGGCGATAGTCAGGTTTTGATTTTTACTCAATCCGTTTATCAACAAAGGCTATGCCGTATAAACAACTGTACATAATCGAGAAAAACAAGTAATTCTATCCTGACGGAAGCAAAACATTGCCTGTTTCATCACCATCCGTAATACTATTTTCTCCATAATAAAATAAATTGATTAATAACAGAGGTTACGCAAATTACAGGAAGTAACAGGAAGTTATAATTCGCCAAGTAACTTATTTTCTGTCGATTTGGTTATTCCTTGATACTTTCTCTATGTTGAATTTTACCCTTTTATCGGCTTTATCTATTTTATCGGTTTTATCCTTTCTGCTTGTTGCCTTCTGCCTGTTGCGTTACTATAACTTCTCCACTTGCGTAACTTCTGTTAATAAATTCATAGAAACACAACCGTTTCTTCATATTTTTGTAACATCAAAAGAGGACTTTTGCAGCATAAATAAAATGAATACCGTTGTGAGAAAATTCTTGGAAAAAATAATTGAAAGCCTGTTTACTGTCAGTGGATTTGTAACAAGTATTGTAATTATACTGGTTGTAATCTTTCTTTTCTCCGGAGGGATTAACCTTTTCCGGTCCCAAGCCATAGAAGAAGGGTATATTGTTGCTGTTAATTCTACAAATCCGGTAAATAAACTCTCTCCCATGGAACTGAAGTCTATTTTCGATCTGGAAGAAATAAACTGGAAAAAATTCGGAGGAAAAGACGAAGAAATTTTGGTTTTCCGCCTGGGGGATCTGACAAATTATTTTCCGGAAGAAGAACTGGGTGAAGAACTGGAATTTGTCCCCGATAAAATCTCTCAATTAGTACAAGAAAACAGTGGAATTATCGCATTTGTTCCACAAGAATATATTGCGGGAAACTTTAGCGGAAAAGAAATAGATGCCGGAAACATAAAATTTTCGGATGTTTTTGCAGGAAAAGAATGGATTCCTACGGCTACTCCTGCCCCGTTATTCGGTATCTTACCCTTAGTTACCGGAACATTATGGGTTAGCCTTATTGCCATATTAATCGCTCTCCCATTCGGGATATCCGTCTCCATATTTATGTCGGAAGTAGCAGGAGATAAACTACGAGGAATTTTAAAACCTATTATCGAATTATTATCGGGTATTCCTTCTGTTGTTTATGGTTTCTTCGGATTAGTAGTAGTAGTCCCGTTGATACAACGAGTTTTCGATTTACCTGTCGGGGAAACCGGGCTTACGGGAAGTATCATATTGGCAATTATGGCTCTGCCGACTATTATTACCGTATCAGAGGATGCAATGCGCAACTGTCCACGCTCCATGCGGGAAGCAAGTCTATCTCTGGGAGCAAATCGTTGGCAGACAGTTTATAAAATCGTAATCCCTTATTCCATCTCAGGAATCACCTCCGGTATTGTGTTGGGAATCGGAAGGGCTATCGGTGAAACAATGGCGGTCTTGATGGTAACGGGCAATTCGGCAATCATACCGCACAGCATTCTCCAACCTTTACGGACTATCCCCGCCACTATAGCAGCAGAGTTGGGGGAAGTGCCCGCCGGAAGTGCACACTATCAGGTTTTGTTTTTACTGGGGATTATCCTGTTTTTGATAACACTGGTCATCAACACGTGCGTAGAATATGTTTCAGCAAAAAATAAACTATAAGATTATGGATAAAATAAATAATATTTCACCTCGATACGAAGTAAAAAAAACGTTTATACAACGATTTGCCTTTGGTGTTGTTTCCCTGTTCAGTTTTTCAATAGTGGGAATTCTGGTAGTTATTCTTTCCTTTATTATCATTAAAGGAATCAGTGTGATTAATTGGGAATTTCTTACTACAGCCCCTTCGGAAGGAATGACTCAAGGCGGGATATTTCCTGCCATCGTAGGAACGTTTTGCCTGGTTATCGGAAGTGCCTTGTTCGCTTTTCCCATAGGAATAATGAGCGGCATTTATATGAATGAATATGCAACAAAAGGTATTGTTGTCCGATTTATTAGAATGATGACCAATAATCTTAGCGGAATACCTTCCATTGTATTCGGATTATTCGGAATGGCATTCTTTGTAAATAAACTAAGTTTCGGGGATTCCATACTGGCAGGATCACTCACGCTGGGCCTGCTTTGTCTTCCATTAGTTATCAGAACTACAGAAGAAGCTCTGAAGGCCATTCCCAACAGCTTCCGTGAAGGAAGCCGTGCTTTAGGCGCAACAAAACTCCAAACGTTACGCAGGGTAATTCTCCCTATGGCAACACCCAATGTTGTGACGGGCTTAATTTTATCGATAGGCCGTGTATCTGGGGAAACTGCCCCAATCTTATTTACTTGTGCAGCTTATTTCTTGCCGCAACTCCCTCAAAGCATTTTCGATCAATGTATGGCCCTGCCCTATCATTTATATGTAATTGCAACCAGTGGAACAGATCTGGAAGCACAGCGTCCCATTGCTTACGGAACAGCTTTGGTATTAATAATAATTGTGTTATTAATAAATTTGACAGCGAATCTGTTGCGTCGGTATTTTGCAAAAAAGGTTAAGACAAATTAACCCGGGATAACTTTAACAAAAATAAAGATAAATGAATAAAATAGAAGTTAAAGAAGTTAATTTTTACTATGGAGATTTTCACGCATTAAAGAATATTTCCATGGATATAGAATCTAATTCGGTAGTTGCATTCATCGGTCCTTCAGGGTGTGGAAAAACAACATTACTCCGGCTATTCAACCGGATGAATGATCTTATTCCCGACACACACCTGAGAGGAAAAATTACAATTGATGGAACCGATATATACCAAAAGGGGATCGCAGTCGACCAATTACGGAAAAATGTCGGAATGGTTTTCCAGCGCCCCAATCCATTTCCTAAAAGTATTTACGAAAATATTGCTTACGGACTACGTGTAAATGGAATCCGTAATGAAAAATTCATCCAACAACGTGTTGAAGAAACACTCAAAGGTGCGGCACTCTGGGATGAGGTAAAAGACAAGCTGAAGAAATCAGCATTCGAACTTTCGGGAGGGCAACAGCAACGTTTATGTATTGCCCGGGCGATGGCAATTTCTCCTTCTGTCTTGTTAATGGACGAACCGGCATCTGCCCTGGACCCTATTTCAACAGCCAAAATAGAAGAACTGATTAAAGAGTTAAAAAAAGATTATACGATTGTAATAGTAACTCATAACATGCAACAAGCCGCGCGTATCAGTGATAAAACAGCTTATTTCTACCTTGGAGAAATGATAGAATATAACAATACTAAAATCATTTTCACAAACCCGACCAAAGAATCCACACAAAATTACATTACCGGCCGGTTCGGTTGATACCGAAGGCAGGGCAAACGCATTAAAACAATATAAAAATACAAATAGATAATGATCCAATGCATACGATTTTCATAAAAAGAAAACAAAAAATGGCTGGAAATTAATATATTTACCCTGATAACAAAGACATACAAATTACTGAACAATCAAAAAATTAATAACCATGGTTAAATTTATAGAAATAGAGCAACAAGAAATAAAGCAAACAGTTCTGGAAATGTTTACATTGGTTGCCAACCAAATTGACAAAGCCGGACTGTCGGTACTGACAACAGATAAAGGAATCGCCGCACAAGTAATTGTATTTGAACATAAGGTAAATTCTTTCGAATTGAAGATAAGTAAAGCCATTGAAGATTTCATTGCGCTATATAATCCGGTAGCTATTGACCTTCGCTTTGTACTGGCTATGTTGCAAATAAGCTCTGATCTGGAACGAATAGGAGATTATGCCCGCGGAATTGCCCGTTTTGTAAAAGAAACACCCGAAACAGAAATCAATCCCGAACTTATTATTGACACTCAAATGGCTCAAATGATCCAGCAAGTGCTTTTAATGTTGAAAACGGCACAAACTTCCCTGGAGGAAGAAAATGTAAGTCTGGCAAACTCTATTTTCGAAAAAGATTACGTTGTCAATGAAATTAAAAACAAAGCCACCGATGTGATTGCTATTAAGATTACAAATAACTGTGATACCGAATCGGCAAAACAAATGCTACGCATACAGGATGTTTTCCGCAAATTGGAACGTACAGGAGACCATATCAAAAACATAGCGGAAGAAATCATTTTTTATATCGATGCAAAGATAATCCGGCATAAAGGAAAACTATTGGAATAAAAGGATAATACTTTTGAGAACAAATTGAAATATAAAAAAGCTGTCTGAAAATTTGTTTATGATATTCACGCTTTTCAGACAGCTTTAAATCTATTTACTTTTATATCTTTCCGGCTATTTTATTACCAACACCCAAGCGCCTGAAAAGCCTCGTTTGCGTTCTTTCTCCGAATGATCCAAAGCCGAATGTATGTTATCAAACGTTGCTGTATAAATATAATAGAATGCACGTTTGGAGTCCTTAATAATATATCCTTGTACATCTTGTTTGTTCATACGATAGACAATAGCTTCCGCATCCTCACGAGTCGTGGTGGAATATACCACTACAAAATATCCTTTATCTAATATCTTGCTCTCATTAACTTCCACTTCTTCCCGTTGAACACTCAAAACATTTTCTTTTATTTCATTCAAACTTCCTTTGAATTCATTGAGTAATTCATTATTCAGACTTTGAACCGATTGATTTATTTTTTCCAATTCCTGAGCCTGTTTGGCATCATTTTCTTTCAATGTGGACAAACTTTCATCAATTTTCGTCAAGGATTGTTGCGTTTTACGGTTAATTTCCTTTTGCGAAGCTTGTTTTTTCAGTTTTGCATTCACAAAACGATAGCCTAATACCAACTCAAAGTTGCCTTTATTCAAATCGCCGTAATTGGAAAGGTTAAATCCGTAAGCAACTCCGAGGCTCACGTTTTGATAACTTCCTCCTGCAACAAACAATAACTCTTTCGATGTTCTGTAACCTACCTGTAACCATGCATATTCTTTATATGAAGCTTGTAAACGAATATCAAACAAATTCATTTGTGGATTCAACTCATTGTACATAATAATGGGTTTCAAGCCCCAATCTTCTGCCAAAGAAAAGTTATACGATACCGAAGCAAATACAGGAACATTTTTCTTATTTAGAGAGTTGTAATTAGGAATAGATACATCTATCTCTAAATCTTTCCAATTATAGTTAATACCAAAACCACCGCAAAAATCGGTTTGGCTTTTCCCTATTAGCAAGTCACTGTAATCACCGGTAATAATATCTGTGGTACTTTGACCCTGATAAAATATGCCTGCCGAAAGCCCGAAAGTCAACCAATGATTTTCCGCCAAGCGAACTTTGTATGCATAGAACAACTTTACATCGGTATTTTTCAATATGCCTGTATTCTCTTGAGAAAACGTTAATCCTATTCCCATGTTTTCGTAAAGGAAACCGCCTTCGATACCAAACCCGAAAAGATTATTGTTAAAAGTTTGATCAAATCGATTCTGACTGTAATTTGCATGTAGTCCAACACCTTTCCCAATTTTTATGGCTGCAGGATTGATTACATATTTATACCGGTCATACATATATCGCAAAGGATATTGTTGTGCATGAATTTGTTGTCCGATTAAAACAATCAGAAGAACTGTTAATGCTGTTATTTTTTTTATCTTCATCTCTATTTCCTCCTTATTTAACGAACAAGTGTCACGCTTCCTTTATAAACAGTTTTACCGTCATCATCAATAAACAAGTAATAATATGCCCCTTGAGGCAAATCTTTTCCGTTTTTGCTTTTTCCATCCCATGTGTTGTCATAATCTTTTTGCCGAAAAACCTCCACACCGCCAAGGTTTAGCACTTTAAATGTCATATCCCTTACTGCTGTAAGATCATCAACAATAAAATAATCGTTCTTTCCATCCCCATTAGGAGAAAAGAAATTATAGGCAGTGATTTTCTTCTCAGCAAGATCGGTATAAAAAACAACAGGATCGGAATAGGTTCCCATAATGCTGTCTTTAGCAAATTGGAAATACTGTTTAAGATTGTAGATTTCACCAGACGAAGCATCGTATATCTTAATTGTCAACTTTTCATCGTTGATATTACCATAAACTGTGATCAAGGAATATGTTTGTTCTCGGAAAATGTAATTGTTATATGCCACTCCGCGACACTCTTCCTCACAAAATATTCCTATCATATCCCTGCTATCAGATGAAAGATCACCTTCTATGTAAAGTTGGGCGGTAATACTCATCGTGGTTTGATATTGGTTGGGATTGACTGTCCACGAAGGCTGAGCATTTGTGGCAAACATTGCCACAAATGCAAGTAATCCGGCTAAACTTCTTTTTATGTATTGCATATTATCCTCCTTTAATGTTATTTTGCCTTACTGATTTTTATACTCTGAACATCCGTTGCAGTGGTCATGCGAACAAAGTAAATACCTGATGCTAATGAACTCACATAATTATCCAAGGAAAGTGAGTATTCCCCTGCCGACAGTTGTTTCTGATCGAAGGTTGCACATGTTTTGCCCAGTGCATCAATGATAGAGAAGTAAACATCACCTGCAGCCTCATCATCAATCCGAAACGAAAGCGTGAGTGTAGATGTGAAAGGAGTTGGATATGCAGACAATAAAGGTGAAACATCACTTTCAGGCTCCCCTATCGTAAATATAACCGGCTGTTTGATGCTTCCGTAGATTTGGTTACTGCCAAAATTCAAGATTTCTTTTATCTTGTACGTTTTACCATCGGCCGTACGGTAACGGAAGTTGAGTTTTTGATCCCCTTGATTACCACTAAGAGTAATAAAATACAAATTGTCATCTACCTGTGCTATAGAAGAAGTACTACCATAACCACGGCATTCCTCTTGTATAAATCCCAATATCATACCATCAAGTTCGCATATATCTTCCGCATCCAAACGAGCTATCAATGTTAAGTTATCAGCATATTTACCTCTCGAAATACCTAATTGATCATCCATGAGCGACAAATATTTTTGATTGACGGTTGCCGACAACGACTTGTGATTATTAGATAAAGCAGAGACATGCGGATAAAAGAACGTTTTTGCTGTATTTTCCTGAGAAAGGTAAAGGTATCCATTGCCTGGTGTGAGATAGTTGAGTGTCCCCAACCATCCACCTGAACCCTCGTAATATACCGAAAATGCATTTTGTGATTTCACCAAATCGCCATCGCGGGGATTTAATCCTACAAAGGCTTCATTAAGCGACAAGTTAATTTGCGAGGGATAACCTATCCATGTCCATCCAGAAGCAACATGAATTAAAACAGAATCGGTATTGACAGGATCACCTATAATAACCAAATCCTTGGCTGTTTTAACTTTCAACATATACATTAACGCATTACTGATAGGTGTGTTGCTACCAAAAGATGGAAATATTCCATCGGTATAAGTGGAAAAAATACCGGCTTGCTGCCCTTTGATTTGATCGTTAACATCAAAGCTATTACCACTTAGAACATTCTGCGGACTCATGTCATTCTTCCGAACATTGGTTGAGATCCAGTTCCAGCCCGCATGAAGCGGAATGTGCTGCTCAATAAGATTGGAGGTGCGGAATACAACAGGATCTTTTGCCGTACCCAAATAAGAATTTTCTTGAAATACAATATTATTCGGGCTAACATCTGTATAAATAACACCCGTACTTGCCTGCCATATCTTAAATTTCAGAGGTGTTGTACCGTTCGTTGCATTGCTGTATACATTTAAAAATGCTAGATAACGGTCATATTCCGGTATGTAACGCAATTTGGCAACACCTACGCAGGTATTTCCGTCGAAAGCTGCCAGCATATCTTCCTGATCGATAGAAACAATGCCTTTTATATTGAGTTCGCCAAAGATATTCATGGAATATTGATATTTGGACGGATCAACTACCCAGTCGGGCTGGTTGCCTACCACACGCAAATCAAGCGCCAACAGTTCGTTGAAACCGTCGCTGTTACGCAGATAAATATTTTCATCGTAAGAACCTATATTCAGCCCTTCGTTCACCGTAAAGGTTATCTCTATCTTGCCCAGCGGAGCTATCACACCCGAACTTGGGCTAACAGTCAACCATGCCGGCATATTTTCTATTGTAAAAATCTGTTCCAAACCACTCTTGTTGATTACATTTGCCTTAAACGACAGCGGAGCAAAAACGTCTTTGGTAAAGCTGAGTTTTTCTTCGCTCCATTTGAGGTAATTTTGATCAATATATGCCGTCCATTTCACAGGATTAAGTAAACGGTTGCCATGCATATCACGCACATCCTGTACACAGAGTTCCAAAATACAGTTTTCTATCACACTCATCGGTTCCGTTAAAGTCAAATAGATTTGGCGTTCGTTATATACACGATCAAACTGTACATTTCTCAATCTGCGTTCCGGCTTAATATTAGCCGCTATGGTTGAAAAATCCGCACCGCTGAACAATTGGAAAGGATCGTTTGGTGTTACTTTCTCTTCTATAGTGATTGATTCTTTAACTTGGTCGGAAAGTGTATTGTGTACAAGAGTAGCCGTTTCAACGGTATCGAAAGGATAATATGCGCGCAAACCGCTTTCATTGCCTTTGAGACGGGAGGTAGCCGCGAGCTTAATTCCTTCACGTGTAAGGGCAGAACGCCATACACGCAATTCGTCAATGTTACCTTTGAAATAACTACCCGTAGTATAATTACCCTGAGTAGATAATACCCAGCCCATGGCGCCCAACCATACATTTTCACCACTGAACATGCCAAAATATTCCGACGGGAAAGACCGCTGCAAATTGAAATCTACAAAGACATTGGCATTGCCGTGACGATTTACCGACAAGGCAAAATGATGCCAGTCGTTATCCATTAAATTCTCTGCAATAGTTTCTTCATGACCCGACGTACGCAGTTTAAGGATACTGTTGTTATCGAAATATATGCTGAAACGCTTGGTAACAGGAGGATATCCCGTAGGTTTGTAATCACCTTCATCACCTCTGCCAGTAGAAAACATACAGGCATCTGTCTTGCCCGGATTAGCCTTGAACCAGAATTCTACCGAGAAATCGGCTTCACTTTCTATTTCAGGTAATATCTGTGTGTGGGCATACTGATTTATACCATCAAATTCCAATGCACGGCCTGCAGGCAATACAAACCAGGAGGCATTGGTAGTCCCATGACGGCCGCGAATGGATTCTTCCACCACATTCCCTCTGGCTTCATTCATTCTCCAATAACCCGACAGACCCATTTCCATTCCCGACAAGCGTCTGCTCATCAATTCATATATCTGAGACGCAGTACGTGCTTTTGTCCACAAACGTAATTCGTTCACTTTTCCATTATAAAAGTTGGTACGTCCAAAGTTCGCACCCGCTGTAAGTACGCCCGTAATATTGTATGCACCTACTGCCGTTTCTACTATCACATTTTCACCGTTTACATGAGCTGCTATAACACGTTTTTCCGCATTATATACCGCAGAAAGATGTGTCCACGAATGGGCAATATTCGTTACGGGCTTTGCCGATTCCAAACGGATACCATTGATGCGCACCCAAAGTTTATCATTTGCATCCAACCCCATTTCAAATTGATTTTCTTCTGTACCGTGACTAAACAGGGTGGCTTCCTTAGCACTACCGTCGCGAAGCGTCCAAAATTCTACTGTAAACGACTTTCCTTCCAAATTGACAGGCTGCTTCACTTCCATTACATCGTTAATGCCGTCAAAACTCAAACCGCCGTTATGCAAAAGCTCTTCGCCGTTTAGTTCCCCTTGTACAGAAATACGATAAGTATAATCAGGTTGTATATCTTCGTTAAAAGTAAGCATCAGATCATCGCCTATGGACAAAATACCATCAGCAGGCTGTGGTGTGCCAAATACTACAGGGGAGATCATATCTTTGATAACCATTACTTCATCCGACACAGATTCATACGTTGTTGCCGGTCCTGCCGTACATACCGAACGGGAACGTACCATATAATTACCATCCATTACAGGTGCCTTCCAGTAGCGGCGTATCTCATAATCGTTTGCGCCAATCAAACTCTTGTATTCGTTTGGTGTACCAGCATCCGCTTTATAAGCTGTTGAATCCTTATAGTAATACGCAAAAGGAATATATGCATTTTCCGTTGCCGATTTGTATTCTAATACCAAATGACTAAATCCATTATAATTTACGTCAAATTCGCTTACAACAAATTGTGCCGAATCACCCGAGTATATATTTAATATCTGATTATTTACAGGACGATCTAATGTCAAATCGGAACAGGACGGCAAGAAATGTACCGAAATGATCACTTCTTCATTCAGGCTTTCTTCACAAATAGAAGAAAGCAACAAACGGACATCGTCGTATTCCGTAATATCCATACGGGTGCGTTTTACAGATAAAGTCTTGGCAAAGGACTCGGTAGGATTAAAAGAAATGAGCCTACCATTGCCTATAGGCAGACCATCAATGCTTAAAATCAGTCCGTCGGGATTTGTTTTTTCGTCTACCGTCAGCATATACCAGGCAGGGGCAACTAAAGAACTGTTTCCTATTGTTAAATAGAAGTTAGCAGCACGGTTTCCGGGAACATTCCCCATAAAATTAGGGTTGATCGCGAGATAGGGTTCCTGTACCTTAGCAGTAGCCTGCTGTAAAACGTGATTTTTTCCAGGTTCAAAGTATGTAGCCAATATCTCGTCCTCATAAGGGCAGGAAGTTTGTCCACCGAGAAGTTTGAAACCTGTAGTATATATATCATCGCCTTTCAATATATCGATTGTATGGTAATCGCTTGGATCGCCGTCTTCAAGGTGCCAGCCGTATGTTAGCGAAGTGCCGCTTTCCCAAGTTACATTATCAGAAATAGTGGTATTTAAGTCTTGGTCTATCGTAAAGAAAACACCTGTTCCATTGATGGTTGCTCCTAAATTCTGATACGCAGATACATTGAATACTCCTTCATATACAGCAGTGTGTGATGTTGATTCTTCGGTTGTTTCCGTTTCTTCATAAGTACTTCCTGCATCAAAAGATACATTTTTTATTTTTTCGGTACTCAGCATTTGCTTTTCGTCTTGTGCTAATACATTTTCCCAAGATGCGATCTCCGTATTGTAGTATTGCACCGAATCGGTTTGCAAAGAATCGCTTGCCCAAGATAAAGGATTAAGAATATAATAACTATTTACATTTGCTGGGTTTTTAATGATATCTTTATCACCACTATCATATTTATTTTTAAATGTAGTTCCCTTGGAACCAAATGCTTTTTCATCTCTATTGCTTTTTCCGTAGTTGGGATCATCAGGTGGAATAACACTGATATAGACTGGAAGTTTGGAATTATTTACAGGAGGATCGCCTTCATAATACCTCAAGTATGTATTGCGTATTTTTTCCAGATTAGGCATCAAATTATTTATAATATGATGTCTGGTATAAGCAAAATCTGTTTCGAATTCAGGTACTACCACCAAGCCTATATCTGAGGCAATATAATACTTATTTCCTTTATTACTTAGCAAAGGAGTGGGTATGGGATTATTGACGGCATTGCCTGCATCTAAAATATCAATAAACCTTGCCTCCCCAAAAATAATATTATAAGCAGCCCCCACAAATACATCTCCGTCAATTCCTACATAATCGGGGGAAGAGCTGGTGCTTATGGTTTTCGTTGTAGTAATGGTTTTTGCTGTTACATTATCATATCCGCCGGTTTGCGTAGTAGAAGCGCCCACCATAAAATCATTTTTAACACCTGCATCTGTAATCACTCCTGCACCCAACCCTGCAAAGGTTTTCAAATCAACGCCCGTAGCAAATTTGGTAGTTAGTCCGATTTTCAATCCTGTTCTAAAAGAGAATTGATTTGTAGTTGTTTTAGTTGAACCTTCTTCTATCCATGCGTAACTGTTGGAGCCGGGCGGGTCTCTAAGCACAAAATCTACTGTTTTTGGACCTTTGGTTACAAAGTTGTTCCCATCGCTTTTGGCACCAAGTACGTAGGCCTCCATATTGGTTGTTTTCCAATTTTTTGGATCGGTTCCGTCTGTAAACTCTACACGGAAGTTGAAATTTTTAAGGTAGCTGTTACTTGCATCCTGTGAACTAACCGTGACATTGGGAGCATCTATTTTTAATACCATGGTTGCCTTTCCGAGACTATCCAATGGTATTTCCGATGGAAATTCTACCACATTTACGGCTATATTATTGTCTGTTATTACTGTTCCGTCTATGGTCGGGACACGATTAATCACAGAAGGTGATTTATCCTTATTCTCATATTCTTCAAACACGCTGATTGCAAATGAATATTCTCCTTGATGACGGAATATAGGACGCCCCAAAGCATAATAACCATTGTCTAACAAGGGAATCGTATCCTTTACCATGCTAACAGGATCGGTAAAGATATATTGGCGTTCGCCATAGAGAGTATCTCTTTTTTTGCTGTCCAAGACCTCCATAGTAGGCAACAAACGAAGTACAAGATTCAATTTTTGGTGACATTCGATTGAATCGACAACTTTCTTATTCTGTTCATCTATAAATACGGAAGAAGTATCTTTGTCGTAAAGCATAATTGGTTCCTTCATGGTTTTCATGCCTATAACATTTTTATATTCTATCACGTTGTTGGGATTATTTGCTGCCACAATTTCATATTTGTCATCATTTATCAAATAATCCTCGGGCAATAGCCATACGACAAATTCGCCAGTGGTATCGTTTGTCATTACACTCACATAATCAGAACTGGCATTTCTAATATAGGAGGTCGATTGAATTTTTCCGCCGGAAGACCTATTAGGAACGGGTTGATTGTAATCATTGGCGTTGGTTGCCAACATTCCGGGTTTAGTTGCTAATTTTAATTTTATTTCCGCTCTTCCGACATTGTTTTTACTTACGCCAAATCCAACCGGTTTTTGTCCTTCAATGGGGCCGCCTACAAATTTACCGATAAGTTCTACTTTTGTATTGTCCTCAAAATTGACCTCTTCGGTTGTTTGGAAATCGTATCTGCCTTCGTAGGTTGCGGTATCAGTTGGGAACCGACTGTTGGGAAAGTGTTCTCCTATGCCACGTGTAGTTGTAAAAGTATGTCCTACCTTGTTTGCCGAGATAAAATGCCAACCGATAGGAACTTCAATTTCGTAATTGCCGTTGATATCTGTTTCTATCAGTTTCCCGTCTTTCATGCAGGGCTTTTCACCATCCACGATAAAATACACACCTTGTACAGGCACGGTAGTGCCTTCATATAGTATTTTTCCCCATACTTTAAAAGAAGAAATATCCTCAAAATCAATCCTGTTGTGTATTAAACTGGCATTGCCGATAAAGAGCGTTTGTTGCCCAGGCTTAAAGGTATGTACGTCATATGCGGGAGTAATTTTGTAGGAAGTACCTGTTCCTGCGTAAGGAATAGAGGCAATGGTATATGTTCCGTTTACGTCCGTTCTGCCTTTCAAACCCAGTTGCTCAACAGAAGGAACAATATCGCGATCTATTTTTATATTCCATGTTTTTGCATGATTACGATTATATACGTTGTTGTGACTCGTATAAGACATATCGTAGATTTCACCGTAAATTTTTTCATTGCTATTGTCCAAACTATCCACAGCCTCTTCACCACGAAAATACAATCCCAAATCGGTTTCTTTGCCCGAAAGGACAGCAGAATAATTAAAGGAAATATCGCTTGCTTTAAGGGCTATTTTCCACAAGCGGATGTCATCCAAATTGCCGACAAAACCGTCCGTGAAATTGGTATCGTTTGCTCCTATATAAAGTGTAGCCGAATCGTTTGGTATCTGAACTGCCGGCGTAAACGAAAGGGAATCACTAAGCTGCCCATTGGTATAAATTTGAAGTGAATTCCTTTTAAAGACTGCCGTAATATGCGTATATTTATCGTGTCCCAAACGGTTTGCCGTAGCCAACATTTTTCCATTTACATTGAAATGGATACGATTCAGGTTATCAAGGCTTATTTTGAACTGTCCGTCGCTGTTAAAGAGTGTTCTTGGCCTGGAAGTTGAAGAATCGGGACGGATATAAAACTGTACGGTAAAAGCAGTATCGCTTATAAAAGGTGTCGTGTTCGAAACTTGCATACAGGAATTGCTGTCAAAGACGATGCTTTTTCCGTTGCCGATATAGGGGTTTGGTTCGAGTACTTCCGCACGTACAACCACATCGGGTACGGCAGTACCGCTCCCATAGGTAATTGTACCCAAAACCATACCTGTTGTCTGACGGAATCCTACCGCTGTAATATAAGGCGTGCGGAAATTCGTATCTGCACATTTGCTCACACCATTAACGCGGTACATATACATCACACCGGATAAAGCAGTATTGTCTTCATAATTGATTACATCCGCCTGATTATTGGCAAAACGTCCCACCTGTACATACTTTCCTGACGGCAGTTCTTTGCGGTATACTTCCCAATTTTCTATTATGGGCGAAGTGGTTGTAGTCCACGACAACGACACACGGTCTTCGTAATAGCCTTTAGACACCTCTAATATTGGATCTATCTGCAAAGGTTCAGATACAATGATGGGTTCGCTGTTGTATCCTTCTACATCTCCATAATTTGCTGTTTCATAGAGCAGTGAAAATGTATATTTGACACACATCTGTACGGAGGCCATTGTATATTCATTTATGCCGTCTCCTATTGCTTTGGGCGGAAGTTCGGTGCCGTTGGTCAAATTCTTAACAATTATTTTCACTTTACTGTTTCCACAAAAACCGGCAGGCACGTTCCATGTTACTTTGATAGAACCATCATCTTGTAAATCAGGATTATTGGGCTTAGGGGGAGGCGGATGCCCAAAGTTAGCCCATATTTTACCACTTTCCTTATTTCTATAACTCATTGCCCATGGATGCCGCTTGACTTTATAATAATACCATTTGCCGTTTTGTGTTGTCTTATCAGTATAGGAAATAGTAGTGTTTGAGGTAGTAAAAGAAATATCAAATGTTGTATCCTTCTCATATGTTCCGCTCGATGAATTACTTTTCCAACGTTCTATTGTTAAAGGCATGGTTGGGTCATGTGCATTGTTGTCAAAAGCAGGCATGACAATACTTAAATTAATGCTTTTGTTACAAACATCAAGACTCGTAGTAATAGAGTTGGGTTGCGTTAAACGCTTAATCGTTATAGGGGAGCTTGCTGCTGAGTAAATATAATCATTATTTCGTTTGAAACGGTGACGAAGCGTATACTCTGCTTGACTATCGAAAATACTTCCGTCTGTAAAGGAATAGCTAGAGGAAGAACTGGATGTTGTACTAATATTCATACTGCTTCCGTTTCTGTATAGAAGAATGGTTGAATTATGGTCGAAGTTCCAACCATCTGTCCCCTCCCAACCATTACCTGTATAATTCATACTAAAGCCTCCGTTGGAATTTGCATTAAAATTAACACCGGTTAATGTAGGAGCCTGTATAGGTCTAAAATTATTATGAGTAACAGAAGCATCCCCACTTTTATCGTAGTCACTTAGGTTAGTCCTATCCACCTCGTAATAGTAATGATATTGAGGTGTGATTCCCGTGCTGTAGGAAGCAATTGCATCGTAGATAGCTTTATTATAGCGTATTACCACAAATGAAGTAGCCCAATCGCCTGCTACCGCACAACCGTAATTGACCACCTCCCCATTACAGGAAGTTACAGGATTATTTCCATTAAACATAGCGTCACGGGGACTATTTCTGTTTGCTCTAAATAAAAGAATATCTTGATTACTTGCATTTTTTATGTATACTTCCAAATATTTGGTCCTGTAACCAAGGGGAAAACCATGACCGTCATTATCCTTTTCATTCCATGACGTAAAACGTACAGAAATATAACCATACGCATTTTCATAGCGATTCCAAGAACTAGGGCTGTTTAAACCAGTTATATATTGGTCTATATGTACTGACTCTAAGTCACCACTTACATCTGCGTTTACGTTGAGCGTGTTGGTCAACAATAACACCATTACTGCTGCGGTTGTAGAAAACCACCTTATATTCGCTTTAATATTTTTCATTTCTATTCTATATTTATTATTAAGAAACCTAACGACCTGTCTGTTTTTATTGTTCATGTTGCTTCTTATTTATTGTTTATAATTACTTTTTTTACTACATTGTTTACTTTTACAAAATAGGCTCCGCTCGCCAAACGAGAAACGTCAAGGACGGTTTTCTTTTCCGTAAACGGAAAAGCATTTACCAAAACGCCCTGTACAGTATATATTTTTATATTCGGACGTGTTTGAGACTCATATTCAATAACGAGTTGACCGTCTACTACCGGATTGGGATATATCTTGATAAAAGTATTATCCTGTATTTCTTTTATTGCAGTAGTATCACTGGGTTTAGGTTCAAACTGCGCTGTATAATATCCATTTTCCATTACTGTTATGCTTCGCGGATTCTGTTTTTCGCCGTCTTCCCATTCTACGAAACGGTATCCGGAATTGGGGATAGCTACCAGTACAGCTACTTCATCCTGGTCGTAGAAACCGCCGCCGGCAACACTGCCCATAGCCGTATCGTTTGCCGATACTTCCACTTTAAACAAGTTTATAAATACTGCCGTAAATGCCGTATCTTTCTGAATAAGCACTTGCCTCGGATTATGGGTATTTCCGTCATCCCACCGGGCGAATTTATAACCTGTATTGGGTACCGCCTCTATTATAGCAATACTATCCCTGTCGTAATCGCCGCTACCTATAGCAATACCCATTGCGGGATTGTTTACATGTAAAACCAGATGTTGTATTTTGGCAAAGAATGCCGTATAGAGTTTGCTTTGTTCCACCACTATTTTCCGGTGGCTATTGGTATCGCCGTCGTTCCACCGGGCAAAGCGATATCCGTTGAAAGCAGCAGCGGTAATCTCAACCGTATCTCCCTGATCATAATCCCCGTTGCCCGATATCGCGCCCCGCACGGTATCGTTTGTCCGCACCGTAATGTGATGAATGGCTATAAATTCTGCCTGAAAGCCTGTATCCCGCAAAACAAGGACATACCTTGGATTACTTAGCGTATCGTCTGTCCAGCGTACAAACCGGTAGCCATAGTTTGGTATGGCATGTAAAATAGCAGTAGCGCCCCTGTCGTAAGTGCTGTCTCCTTCTATTCTTCCAAATGTATTATTTACTGCTGTTGCGGATACATGGTATATTTCTATGAACTGGGCTACAAAAGATACGGATGCAGTTACCAGATGACTTCGAGGATTAGTAGTGTCACCATCATTCCATTGTACAAAACGATACCCCGCATTAGGTATCGCGGTAATGATGATATTGCTGCTGTCATGATACGTTCCCCCGCCGGTTACGCTTCCCATGCCGACATTGTTAGGCGTAACGTCTACAATATAAGCGGCAATAAATTCTGCTGTAAAGGATGTATCCTGCATAATCGTAACCTGACGCGGGTTATTTGTGTTTCCATCATTCCAGTGTGAGAAAAAAGAACCCGCAGATGGCATTGCCGTAATGATTTGCCTGCTGCCATGATCAAAAACTCCGGTTCCGGTTACACTTCCCATTGTTGCATTTGCCGAAGATACTGTTAATTGATGTACGGGAACAAAGAAAGCAATAAAGACACTATCCTGTGTAACGGTTATTGTACGCGGATTAGTTGTTATGCTGTCATTCCAACGCAGGAACCGGTGTCCCGGTTTGGGTATTGCATTGATATTAGCAAGGCTGTCCCGTTCATAATCTCCTCCTCCCGTTACGCTTCCCATCACGGGATCGTGGGATACTACATCTACAAAAAGGGCGGTAACGAAAACAGCAGTAAATGTGGTATCACTGGTAATCGTAATTTGTCGAGGATTGTCGTTAACACCATCATCCCAGCGAATAAACCGATAACCTGGCGAAGGTGATGCCGATATATTGATGATTTGTCCATTGTCGTGTCTTCCCCCACCGCTAAAAACACCCATTGCGGGATAATTCGCAGTCACCGTCACGTTGTATGTTTTAATAAAGATAGCGGTAAATGTAGTGTCCTGCGTCAAGGTAAATGTACGGGTTGCATTTCCATTTCCATCGTTCCAACGTACAAATCGGTATCCCTGGTTTGCCGTTACCGTTAAAGTTACAGCCGTATTGGCATTGTAGCCGCCACCACCTATTACGGTTCCTGCCGCATCTATATTTTTGTTTACTGTTACGGTATATCCTTCTGTGAAGTTAGCTGTTAATATAATGTTTTGCAGAACAACCGTATCGCGCAACCTGTTGGTATCTCCGTCGCTCCATTGTGTAAATCTGTATCCCGGATTGGGAATAGCCTCAATGGTAGCAGCAGTTCCTTCATTATAATTTCCTGCCCCTGCTACACTGCCCATAACTACATTGTTCACATTCAATGTTACACTATATTGATTGGCAAAGGTAGCGGTAAAAGCCGTGTCTTGCGTAACAGTAAGTGTTCGTGGGTTGTTGGTATCGCCATCGTTCCACTGCGAAAAACCATAACCCGAATTGGGTACGGCTATAATTACGGCTTTCGGGTCTAAGCATGTATGTGCCCTGTCGATAGAGGCAGTTCCCATGTTGTCATCGTTGCTTGTCAAATTTATTGCATTTAATTTCGCGCCTATGTTATTAAAATATCCCCAATAGGAATTCGAAAAAGCGGCTTCCGCTCCGCAAGGAACATACACTTTAGCCGCATTGGGGACCCCTTTAAACGTAGTGGAATCTATAACCGGTGGGGTTGAAACGGAAAAATAAATGGTGTCAAGATTTAAATTGTTTCCAAAAGCGGAACTGGCTATGGTATCAGGTTTTCCTTCAAACGTCAAAGATTTCAAACCGGAGGAATAAAAAGCACTATTGCCGATTTTCAGTACATTTTTTGGAATTGTTATGGAATTTAGCCTATTACAAAAAGTAAAAACATTTTCGCCCATCAGGTTTAGCGAATCAGGCATGTTCACATAGCTCAAACTGTCGCATCCGAAAAAAGTTAACGAATTAATAACCACCATGCTGTCTGAAAGCGACGCATATTTCAAGGCACCACAAGTAGAAAAAGCGGCAGTATCAACCCATTTCACCGAATTGGGCAATCGCAACGTATCTAAAACTTTACAATTCGAAAAAGCCTCATAACCTATAGATTCCAATCCTTCTGCAATAGTTAATTTAGAGAGCATTTCACAATAGGAAAACGCATTGTTTCGAATGATATTCATACTTGCCGGAATGTTTAGCGAAGTTAACCCGCCAGTGTAAAAAGCCTTTTCGCCAATTTCTTCTACTGAGGAAGCAAAAGTTACCGTTCTTATATTTTTACTGTATGCAAAAGCACCGCATCCAACACTTGTTACTCCGCTGGGAATGGTATAGGTATTGCCTGTTTTCCCGGCAGGATAGGCAATCAAAGTATCCCCGGCATAATTAAACAGTACACCGCCCGCATCCTTATAATTTGCATTATTGTTGTCCACTGTAATAGCGGTCAATCCGGTGCAGCCCCAAAAAGCATAATTGCCAATATGTTCCACCGTTTTTGGAATAGTTAAAGACGAAAAACCGCTTTGAGAAAAAGCATATTCTCCAATGGAGATCAGCGTATCCCCAAGATTCAGGGTTTTCAGGGAATCGCAACGGGAAAATGCATAATCGCCTATGACTGTCAATGAATCACTAGTGCCTACTGTTTGCAATGCACTACATTTATAAAAGGCATAATTGCCGATAGCCTCCAATCCTGATGGAAAGGTAATGCCCTTAAGCAGAGGATTTCCAAAAAAAGCAGCAACACCAAGTATTTTCACCGAATCGTGAATAACAAAACTTGTTGCTGTTTTTCCCATGGGATAACACCATAAAGCCGTGGTATCCTTACTGTACAACACCCCGTTAAGTGACAAAAACATCCTGTTGGTATCAACTGCATTGATGCCGGTTAAACTGTTGCATCCCGCAAAAGCAAAATTACCGATAGCAGTTACCGATGCGGGAATTTTTACGCTTGTTAAATTAATATTGTCTAAAAAAGCGTTTTCTGCAATAGCTACAACATTATACCAACTTCCATTAAACACTGAGTCGGGAATGACGATGTCTCCACTGTATTCCGTTTCTCCTGCAACTACTGTTGCGTGATTGCCTGCAGGCTCATACGTAATGCCTCCAACTGTAAAACTTGTTGTTTGTGCTCCAAGGGTCAAACTGCATACTGCGAGAACAAAGCACAAGGCGGCTATCTTTCTGTTAAATCTGTTAAACATTATAATCATATTATATTTATTTGGTTGTTGAAATAGTTATTTGTTTTACTCTAAAATACCCCTACGAAGGGCGCTTTTCGCTTCCTGTAACAGGACGGGATGCTTGTTGTGCAAAAATAAATCGAATACTGAAAAATGAAGTGCAAAAAAGTACATTTTTACTGCCAAAAAGTCCAAAATAATGATAATGAAAGAAATTAAATAGTAGTTAGGGTTCATTCTAATTGTTAGGACTTGATCCGGCAGCCGGACATTTTTTATATGCTGCATGTATTTATTTTGGTTGGTTGTTTAGTTGAGCTTGTCAAAAGTTGATATAAAATGAATAGAATTTGCTTCATCGAACCTCGCAATAACGCTATTAAACAACACATTACCGTCATGCTGAACTTGTTTCAGCATCCCCTTCCTTTTGAGGGGGAAGGGATTGCTGGTCAAGCCTGCAATGACACCCTTAACCAGCATATTGCCGTCATCCGCGATGCACAAAGCGCCCGGACGGCAAAGCATGTGAGTGTATCGAAACGTAGTGAAATAATCTCTGTTCATCTTATATCAATTTTTGGCAAGTTCTTTGTAATTCGCAATTTGTAATTTATAATGTATAATTCGTAATTTCATCCTTTCTACCTGTTAGCTGTTGATTTCTTTTAACAGCCAACAGCTATTTTTTATGTTTTCCGAATCTATCATCAGACAAACCGTTGCGTCTGCGTTAGACGGCGGGCGGCGTCTGCGTTAGACGGCGAGCGGCGTCTGCATTAGACGACGGACTGCGCCTTTAAGGTACTGTCAATTTTATCTTGAATGTGATAAACCGCGGAGCCTTCAACAGTGTGGATGAATTGGAGTACAAGGTCTTGATCGTCAATATATATATTCCCTGTGACAATAAAGGCAGTTGTACCACCACTTTTCCCGGATCGTTGACAATAATAGGGTCGTCAACAACATATACATTTAGACCATCTTCATTTTCAAAGGTAATCCAGGTTTCCGGCCGTTCCTCTTCCTCGGACACAACGCGGATTTTCTTGCCCAGGATGGTAATCACTTTTCCCGGACTTAGATATTCATTGACAGTTGCGGATGCCGAATCAATCACTTTTTCAATCACAGCGCCTCCGTTATCAAGCGTCAAACCGCTGTAAGTGGCTTGTACCTGCGGGAGGATCTTATGGATTTCATTGGTAATGCGGGCATTTATGACACAAGCGTTTTCGTTTTCGTCAAAGATGGTTTCACCTGTAAAAACGCCTGTAATGGCAGGTTCGTAAATGGTGATGCCGTCATTGATGCTGTCACCCTGTGATAGAAACTCCTTCTTGACATTGTTTACCATTGTAAGAATGTTAAGGATGGTTTCCCTGCGGTATTCGGTTCGCTCTTGAACAATACGGTCGGCAATATCTTCCGCCGTTTTGGTTCTTCCGGTGTTGATCTTGGCTAAATAATCCCCTTTTTCAGGAGTTAACGTGTTTTCTATTAAATAGAACAGCCATTCATAAATTTTCTTTATCATAAGAGTAAGTTTTTAGTTTAACAATGTGCAAAAATACTTGAAAAGAAAATATTCCATTTACTTCATTCATAAAAAGTAGTGCGAATTCGTAAAAAAGTAGTGCGAATTCGTAAAAACCGTTACGAACGTGTATTCTTTTTGAACTCTAAGGGTGTTAACCCTGTTGTTTTTTTGAATACGGTATAAAATGTTTTCCGGCTGGAAAAGCCGGCTGCTTCTGCAATCTTTTCTATGGAATATTTATCATTTGCAGGATCGCCAAGCAGATTAACCGCTTTTTTTATCCTGTAATCATTGAGCAAGGATACAAAATTATGGCCGGTTTCCCGGTTAATGGTTCTTGACAGATACGACCGGTTTGTATGTAACCGTTTGGACGCCTTATCCAATGTCAAATCCGTATCCAAAAACAATTCTTTTTCATCCAATAAAATATATAAATCCCGGATTAAATTCTCCTGTTTTTTCAGGAAAATAGATTCTTGCATTTCCGGACAGGGAGGATTATTCCCCGTTGACTCCGGTACCGGGCTGTTTTTTTCGTTCGGAAATTCTTTAAATATTGCCCATTCCTGATTCTTTCCCATAAGGTATTGACTTGCCTCTTTCTTCTTTTTATCATTGATAAAATAAAAAGTCAACAAAACAAAAAATACAATTAAGAAAAAAACCAAAACAACAATTGTCATTTTTAGTGATTGCTTTTTTTGCATCACGCGTTCAATCACTTTTACTGTATTCGCCAATACAGGTGTATAATAAATACCCCCTATATCAAGGGTTTGTGCCCCAAGGCTCAAATTGCATGCTGCGATAGCAAAACATAGGATTGCCATTTTTCTGTTAAATCTGTTAAAAATTATTTGAATCATAATACATTTATTGTGGTTGAAGAAAAATTTGCAAAAATAAGCAGAAACATTCATTGAGAACAAAACAAATCACATGCTATCTATGCTGCATTTTACTTCATTTTGCATAATTTTGTATATTTGCAGAAAATATCGTGCGCTGCATTTTGCTGCATTTATTTTATGTTTTTATGAAGCAAAGAGTTCTATTAAATGGGGTTTTGAATGAAAAGGAATTGAGAGTACTGCTGTTGAAGCTGATTGCCACTTTTTTTATATTGGGCTTGGTTGTCGAAATATTGATTTTCCCCCATGTAAACAATTGGCTATTGTTTTTGGTCTATGTCCTATCGGATTTGATGTTACCGCTGGCCTACTTGCTGTTCCGCAAAGGCTGGATGGATGAGAACCAGGCCCTGATTATGCAGTCGCTAGCAGTAAGTGCTGCACAGTATACCGATATGGTGGTGCGGATTACAACACCCGGGCCGAATACGGGCCATTATATTAATAGTATCGGTATGTATAATGATTGTACCGATAGTGGCAGCAGGAATGACCACATGGAAGGCATTACCTTTTATACATGTTGTGGTCTGTATGCTTATTTATGGCACCGGTGCACTCATCTCAGGGCATAGAGGATTACTGGGCATGTTCGTTTCCCTGGCATTATTGTTGACGGGAATAGCTGTTTTACAGCGAATCCTAGTAAATGCTTGGAGGCATGCCGATCGAACAAGAGAACGAATTGTCGAACAAAATGCCCTTATATCCCGTTTTTTCAATATTACACCTAAAGAACTTAAACTCATCTCTACGGGAAAAATGACACGTCAACGGGCACGCGAATTGTTAGAAAGGTCGGAGAAAACGGCCAGCACGGCACTGATCGATCGCGTCAAAGACGTTATCCATAGCGAAGAGACTGTAAAGCAGGCAATACGAAAAACACATCCCAATCTTACCGACAACGACCTGCAATTATGCTGCCACATTGCCGAAGGACTTACAGTCGGAGAAATTGCACAAATAAGGTGGAAAGCCGTATCGTCGATAACAGCACAACGCAGTCGCTTACGTACTAAACTCGGTTTACAGGAAGGCAAAAGCCTGCGCGACTATATTCTGATGCTTGTCAACCGTGAACTGCGATAGGAGTGTCTGCAAACCTTTGAAACCGATATCGAAACAAACACAGAAAAAACACCCAAGAAAAACTGTTACCGGAAAAGACAACAGAATAAAAGACAACAGAAGATAAAATAGAAAATAAACTTGTCAAAAGTTGATATAACATGGATAGAGATTGCTTCGTCGTAATCCCTAATTCGTGATTGAATAATATTATATCTTTGTGTACAAAAAAAAAGAGTATCAAAAATGGCGGATTTATTCTATTTAGTTACTAACTGGTTTCCTTTTTACACAGCATTAACCTGTTTGATTCTATTGCTGTTGACAAATGCTGCCAACAAAAAAAGGATTTACACCCTGTTGAAACTTTTTTTGCTTACCATCATAACAAATTGGTTTGTGATGAACACATTTCATTATTTGGGGTCCGATGCTGTGATATTGATGCCGCTACTCTTTTTAGGGTTGCTCAATCCTGTCGTACTTTACCATTTCATTTTCCTTTTGACCAAGATTGATAAAGAAGAACATTTTTACCGGAGACATTATCTTATTGCCGGAATAGTTTATGTGGTTGCTGTATCTTTGTTTGTCCTGGGTATTTTCAACTATGGAAAAACAACGGCCTTTACATGGACAATAACGCTGATGCTGCAGGTGCGTGCCCTATACAGTTGCATGTACTGTATTCTTGCCATAAAACGGATCAGCTTCTACCGCAAAGAAGTTCTTAATATATCTTCAAACGAACGAAAGGCTTCGCTTTCATGGCTTAATCCTGTTCTTGTGATCTATGTGTTGCAAGTAATGCTGCCACTGATCGCTATTATTTCCGGCATACATCAGGACGGGGGAGATTATACAAACCCATACCTGTTTATCATCGTGCTGATGGTTGCCTATCAGAATATTTCCCTGACACATAATTTAATTGCCGGAAATTTTGAAACCATATCCCTGGAAAATTATCTGCAGGAGAATATGTTATATAAAAAAATAAACGCCGGGATAAAAACTCCGAAAAACAATAAGGATGATGATTTAAAAGAAAGGCTGGAAATTTATTTCCAACAGAAAAAACCGTACCTGAACAGCGAACTGAAAATCACCGACCTCACCAAAGCCCTGGCTACCAACCGAACCTATTTGTCTGCCTTTATCAACAATATGTATGAAACGAACTTTTGCACTTTCGTGAACACCTACCGCTTAAGAGAATACGAACAACTCCGCACTGACGATGCCAACAAAAAGCTGTCGAATAATGAATTAGCGATACAAGCCGGTTTTTCCAGTTACAGGGCATATTTAAGGACAAAAGGGATGCTTCATTCCTGCCAATGACAGAGATGATCTCACTACATTTCGATGCTTTCGCTACACTTCTTGGCTCAAATGTAATGATGCTTTTAAACAACATCTGACAAGTTTGTTATTATCCTTTTTCCCTCAAAAATATCATTACTGAGAATAAATAAAACAAATCACTCCATGCTAACCCTTTCAAGATGAACATTCAGTGATATTTATTGTTAGAAGAAAGAACTATTAAATAATTTAATAAAAAATGCTACTTTTGTGTTCTTATTTTTTACGTATGAATGTTGTATTGTTTGATAATAGCCATAGAGGGGATTTGTTACCATTGACCTTTACGCGTCCGCAAGCCGATATCCGGGTAGGGATATTGACAATCAGGGAAAAATGGGAGAAACGATTAGGCTGCATAACATCAACCTATACACAAGCCTATTTGTCTCAAAAATACCCTATGCAGACAAAAGAACAAACTTTTTTTATATCCGCTTCTGTTTGTCCGACAAACCAGCTTGTACAGAAAATAAAAAAAATGTCTCCCGGGGATACGTTGAAACAAAAAGACACCATTATCGCACATTATATAGATGAATTTCCTATTGATATGGAAACTTATTGCGGTAAAAACACAATCGAATTCGAAGGAAAGTATACCTCTATCGATTACTTATGGGATATTTTTGCAAAAAATGAGCAGGAACTATTTTTGGATTTTCATCTGATAACCGAAGGCCGTCAATCACAGCCCTTAAACGAGTCGAACAGGGCAATTGCTCCGGAAAATATATTTATCGAAGAGGGTGCGGTTGTAGAATTCGCAACTATAAATGCAAAAGACGCTAAAGTATACATCGGAAGGAATGCGGAAATAATGGAAGGTAGTCTTCTACGAGGCAGTATTGCCGTCTGTGAATCCGCCCAAGTGAAAATGGGAGCAAAAATATATGGAGGAACAACGATAGGACCTTTTTCTAAAGTAGGCGGAGAAGTGAACAATGCTGTCATTTTCGGATATTCAAATAAAGCTCATGATGGTTTTTTAGGAAATTCCGTCCTGGGAGAATGGTGTAACCTCGGAGCAGGCACAAGTACCTCTAATTTAAAGAATAACTATGACAATGTACGCTTGTGGAATTATAAGACAAAAACCTTTCAACGAACAAATCTTCAGTTTTGTGGTTTGATAATGGGTGATCATTCTAAAAGCGGAATCAATGTAATGTTTAATACAGGTACTGTAGTTGGAGTTTCGGCCAATGTATTTGGAGCCGGTTACCAACGTAACTTTTTTCCTTCTTTTCATTGGGGAGGGGGAACAACTCCCATTCAGGACTATAAATTAGACGCCGCCGTTGATGTAGCCAAGCGCGTATATGAACGCCGTAAAAAGGATTTTACGGATATGGATGGCCAGATATTATACTCTGTCCACAATCTGACGGAAGAATTCAGAAAAATGGAAAATTATTAACACACTCATATAATTTAATCTTATACTGGAAGAAAACATAATGGCAAAAAAAATGAAAATTTTATCAGGAGAAGAATCTCTTCAAGATATTCTACAAGGGGATGCAGGTATTATTCCGCTTCAAACAGAACAGGAGGCAGAAGAAATGCAGGGGGAGGATCTGCCGCCACAACTACCTATCTTACCATTACGTAACACCGTAATGTTTCCGGGAATTGTAATGCCAATCACTGTAGGACGGAAAAAATCAATTGCTCTTATTGAAAAAGCATATAAAGATAAGGAACTTATTGGAGTTATCGCTCAAATAAATGAAACTATTGAGGATCCAAAGGATGCAGACCTATACCGGATTGGGACGCTCTCGCGCGTTATTAAAATGTTTGACATGCCCGATGGAGTAAAAACAGTTGTTGTTCAAGGGTTAAAACCATTTAAACTCGCATACGTTTATACGGAAGACCCCTATATGCAAGCAATTCCTGAAGCATACCCTACGAATGATTTTGATAAAAAGAAGTTAAACTCCAAAGAGTTTGAGGCAATCATTTCCTCACTGATGGATGCAACATCCAAATATATAAAACTTACGTATTCATCATTTTCCGAAGAAGCATTGTTTGCATTGAAAAATATGAATAACCGGATTTTCTTTATTAACTTTATCATCTCAAACCTGCAAACCAGCACGGAAGAAAAACAACGGATATTGGAGATTCCCGACATTTTGGATCGTGCGACAGCTGTATTGGTAGAACAAACCAAAGCACTGCAAATGGCACAACTAAAGGCTCAAATCCAACAGAAAACAAAGGTTGAGATCGACAAACAACAAAAGGAATTCTTTCTGAATCAACAAATGAAAACCATTCAGGAAGAATTAGGGAATACCGGTGTTGATCAAATAATTGAAGAGTTAAAAGCAAAGGCAGCAAGGAAAAAATGGGATGAAAAGACAAAAACATACTTTGATAAGGAATTGCAAAAACTGCAACGAACGCATCAAATGTCCCCGGACTTCACCACCCAACTCAACTATCTGGATTTGATGGTTGACTTACCATGGAATGAATATACAAAGGATAATTTAGAACTGAAAAAAGTACAACAGATACTGGATGAAGATCATTTCGGATTGGAAAAGATCAAAGAGCGCATTGTTGAATATCTTGCCGTACTTAAGCTAAAGGGGGATATGAAATCACCCATATTATGCTTTGTAGGGCCTCCGGGGGTAGGAAAAACATCATTGGGAAAATCCATTGCACGTGCAATGAACCGGCAATACATCAGAATGTCTTTAGGTGGAGTCAGGGATGAATCTGAAATCCGTGGGCATCGAAAAACCTATATCGGCGCCATGCCGGGACGTATTATCCAAAATATACGGAAAGCAAATTCGGCAAATCCCGTATTTGTCCTTGATGAGATAGACAAATTGTCCGGGATGAATGTTCAAGGCGACCCTTCGGCTGCCATGCTGGAAGTTCTTGACCCCGAACAAAACACAACATTCTACGATAATTATCTGGAGACCACTTTCGATCTGTCCCATGTCATGTTTATTGCAACTGCCAATACGCTTAATACAATCCATCCTGCCTTGATTGACAGAATGGAAGTAATAGAATTGAGCAGTTATCTGATAGAAGAAAAAATAAGCATTGCTAAGCAACACCTTATTCCCCGCCAGATTACAGAACACGGGTTAAAAGCAAAAGATATTTCTTTTTCCGATGATATCATTCAAAATATAATTACCGATTATACCCGCGAAGCAGGAGTACGTGTGCTGGAAAAACAATTATCGAAATTAATACGTCACCGCGCGTTTCAAATTGTTAATGGCGATAAAATATCCAAGGCAGTAAAAAAAGAAGACCTGGCAAATGTATTGGGTATTCCTCTTTTCAAACGTGAAAGCGAACTGAAAGATAACACGATCGGCGTTGCTATCGGCCTGGCATGGACCCCTGTAGGTGGAGAAATCCTTTTTGTGGAAACTGCCGTATCGGAAGGAAAAGGAAACCTGATACTTACCGGCAACCTGGGTGATGTAATGAAAGAATCGGCAACCATAGCTTATGAATATTTAAAGATTCATGCCAATGATTTTGGTCTGGACATTAAAGACATCCAAAATAAAGATGTATTCATTCATATACCGGAAGGGGCAACTCCAAAAGACGGCCCATCGGCAGGGATCACACTCTTAACGGCGTTGCTGTCCACATTTACAAAAAAACCAATACGCCCGAATCTGGCTATGACCGGGGAAATAACCCTCAGGGGAAAGATAACACCTGTAGGAGGAATAAAAGAAAAGATACTGGCAGCTAAGAGAGCGAATATTACAACTATTGTTCTGCCGAAGGCAAACCAGAATGACATAGCCGATATAGAACAGGAATATGTAAAGGGGATCGATTTTCATTATTTCGAAAACATGTCGGATGCATTGAAATTCAATTTTAAAATGTAATGAGATGTTCCGCCTTCGAAAAATTGTGCTATTGTTACTGCTCTTTCCTTGGGGATATGAAACAATAGCACAATCCTTAACGGAATATGTCATCGTCTTTACCGATAAACCGCATTATACGGATTATACTCCTTCTTCATTTCTGTCCCAACGGGCAATAGAACGGCGTCAACGGTACAATATTCCCATAACGAAGGAAGATTATCCTGTTGACAGCACATACATCAATCATATAATGCAACTGGATACATCCATTGAACTGATCAGCAAGTCAAAGTGGATGAATTATATTGTCGTTTCCTGTGACACCTCTTTATCCGGGGAAATTCAACAGCTAACATTTGTAAAACAGATATCCCCATTACACCTGGTTAATTATGATACCCTGCTTGGCGGACGGCATTTTTCTGAAATCACTCCCCTATACATTCCCCGAATCTCTGCGACAAATAACGATGAAATGGTTGACACAACAATATACGGGGATATGTATCAACAAATAAAAACCCATAACGGACACTTATTGCATCATGCCGGTTATCAGGGTGAGGGAATGCTCATTGCACTGCTGGATTGCGGCTATGAAGGAATTTACACCCTGCCCTCTTTCAGTAATTTACTCGAAGAAAACCGTCTGATAGGTAATTATGATTTTGTACGGGAAGGATATGATATGTTCAGCAATAATAGCCATGGGATGCATGTTTTATCTATTATGGCAAGCTATATTCCATATACGGCTATCGGGACAGCACCCAAAGCAACGTATGTAATCATGAAAACAGAAGCAAATTCTTATGAACAAATTGTAGAAGAATATTTTCTGGTAGAAGGTTTGGAACGCGCAGACAGCATTGGTGCGGATGTAATAAATATATCCCTGGGCTATACAACATTCAATGACACAACTGCAAACCATACTTTTTCAGATTTGGACGGATTGCACAGTGTGGCTTCCATTGCGGCCTCTCTCTCAATAAATAAAGGAATTGTTGTATCCAACTCTGCCGGAAACGAAGGGGATAAACCCTGGAAATACATCAGCATACCATCAGATGCATACAATGTATTATGTGTAGCGGCAGTCAATAGCAAAGGAGGGGTCGCAAGTTTCAGCTCCAGAGGCAGTGCTTCATTTGACAGGGTAAAACCCACCATCGCTTCGGTAGGATGGGATACGTACATACAAAGAAATGACGGAAGTATATCTCCGGGAAACGGAACCTCCTTTTCGTCCCCTGTGAATGCAGGATTGATAGCCTGTTTACGTCAGGCATATCCTCAAAAAACAAGTTTTGAAATCATCAGGGCAATCATGCAAAGCTGCAATCATGTATTCCTCCATGATACGGTAACCGGATACGGAGTACCGGATTATTGGACGGCATACCGGATTCTGGAATCTGCTGATCTTTTCGAAGAGGAAATATTGGCTGTTTTCCCCAATCCGGTGCAATCTACTCTTACGATTAAGGCGTATTATCCTTACAGACTTTTTCATGTGGAAATTATAGACACGATGGGGAAGATATTGTCTTCGGCTTCATACAATGGCAACGACCAGATATATATTGACTTTTCAACACTAGCGGGAGGCGTTTATATCCTGAGGATAGATACCGGAGAAGAAACGATAACAAAAAAGGTGATCAAAAGCTGACGAATACCGGATAATGGCGCATTTTTGTTTTATTGCTAAACAAGCAGTAATACACCCTGACCAAGTTCTAATTTATGAACTTGTATAATTTTTATTCATAGAAGTTGTCAAAAATTGAGATAAAGTGGATAGAGATTACCCCACTACGCTTTGATACACTCACCTGCTTCGCCTTCGGATACTTCATCATTCCTCCTCACAATGGCGAAAGTACGTCATTGCGGACTTGATCCGCAATCCCCTTAAAAGAAAGGGGATGCTGAAACAAGTTCAGCATGACGGCAATATGTCAGTTAAGAGCGAGGTATGGTCTCTGTCATTGGTAGTATTTATTAAAGGTTCACACAAAAGGAAATGACAGCAACTGAAAAGAAAAAGCGCTCTTTTGTCAGGGATTGCCACGTCGTTCGTGCCTCACTCCTCGCAATGACGTAATATGTTGGTTAAGAGCGTCATTGCGAGGCACGAAGCAATCTCTGTCATTGGTAACGGCGTGGCACCCGAAGGCGAAGCAGGTGAGTGTATCAAAACATAGTGAAAAATCCTCTGTCATTGGAATGATAGTATGAATCCATCTTACAATAATATGACTTCAGGGCATAGGTTTATTACTCCAAGTAATGTAAATATGATTTAGAAACATTATTCTATTACTGCAAGAAATACAAATACGACATTAGAGCATCACTCTATTACTACAAGCAACATAAGCATAACATTGGAACATCATTCTATTACTACATACAATATAAACATAATATCGGAACATAATTCCATTACTACATACAATATAAACATAACATTGGAGCATAATTTTATTACTACATACAACATAAACGTAACATTGTAGCATCATTCTATTACTACATACAACATAGATATGACATTTGAACATAATTCTATTACTACAAGTCATACAAACATGACTTTCAAATATAGATTTATTACTACAACTAATAAAAGTACAGCTTCGGAACATAAAAATTATTACCTGAAGTATAAAAATCCATTATTATTTTATATCATTCATATAAAATAAATTATCTTTGCGGAAAATAATTCATTCATTAATATAAAAACAATTAATAGTATGATAACAAATGAAGAAAAAATGCCTCATAATGGTTCTCTATTAAAAAAATACATCAGTAATTCCGAACAAACGATAACGGCATTGGCTAAAAAAATGGATTCTTCTCAATCGGTGATCTCGCGTCAATACAATACATCTTCCCTTCGGACACATGTCTGGTGGAGATTGGGAATAGCCATTAACCGTAATATTTTTGCCGAACTGGCAGAACATTTTCCTATTCAACATAAAACTAAACGGGAACAAGAACTTGAAGCCGAATTGAAGGATGTACGTAAAGAACTTGAAATCTACAAAAAAATTATGGATAAAAAATAAGAAAAAGACTCTACCTGCACATTTGTCCGGGGTGACCATGCTATATCAAAACATAAAGCAAATCTATCTTATTTGCTTATTATTGAAAAGATACTCCGGAGGCTGATATCATTCCCATAATACTCATGGCAATGACAAGTATTACCATAATGATTGAAATCACAGTAATATATTTCTTTTCTAACTTATACCAGAGAAGCAGAATTCCGGTAAATAAAGATACATACAAAATTGCTTCCGGAATTCCCAATAAATGATATTTAAGGGGTAGTATGGTATAAATATATCCGTCGAAGGAGCCGGGTGTCGGCCCGATAGTTGAGATAAAAGAAAGTCCTAATACAAGCCATAACAGTTTAAGAAAACCATTCTTTTGAAAAATAAAACTTCGTATCGGCAATAACACCAAGGCTATAATCAACCCTCTGAAAATTTGTAGTCCGGGCCCTAAGGCAACCCAGGGAGAATCTGTCGGACGCATCAATAAGGATAAAGATTCCGAAGAATAATGATTTTTATAATCCATAAAAACAAGGGCAAATATTCCTGCTATAAAATAGGCAATAACATGGGCTGCAGATACTCTCCATATAAATGTTGCTGCTAAATGACTTTTTTGTTCTGTTTCCCTAGACATATTTATTTATATTAAAGACTTACAAAAGTAACATATTCTTTAATTAATTTTTATAAATTATTCAAATAAAACAAAGTCCGAAGGACTTAAATAGGCATAACCGCGGTGACCAACAGGAACCCGGGGATTACAATCCACATAGAAACAAGAACTCCGGAGTGGGTTCAACTTATCATATTCAACCCACTCCGGGGTTGAGTTGTAGGAATTCCGCTCTCCCCGCACTTCGTACGGGGTTATGTATATTCAATCCCTGCGGGATTTCGCGCTTCATATAATAAACTCTTTCATTAAATTTTTAACAACCTCTTACATAAATTACAGGAAGTTATAAAAATAGTGGTTCTTGATAAATTAATTATAAATTATAAATAGTTTTTCTGCTTTTTATCGATTTTATCTACTTTATCGGCTTTATCCGATTTAATTATTGAAAAGAAATTAAACAATCTTACTTAAGGTAAAAGCAAGAAAGAAACCCAGAACAGTTACCAAAGCAACTCCCCTCCCCCCAAATTTAAAAGCTTCGGGAATCATCGTATCGCAAAGCATGGCTAAAATTGCACCGGAAGCAAAAGCCATGATAGAAGAATGTATCATCGGATCGGCATGTCCTAAAAAAGCATATCCTCCCATGGAAGATAATATTGTAACAATCAATGTTATTATCCACATTAACAAAATCGACCGGGTGGAAATTCCGGCCATTTTCATTCCTACAGTTCCCGACATCCCTTCCGGTAAGTTACTCAAAAAAACGGCAAGAATAAAGACCAGCCCTGTTGTTCCCCCAACAGCCACAGAAGCGCCTACTACAAAGGATTCCGGTATCCCGTCTAATAACGTTCCCAATAGAATAGCGGTTCCGGAATTATCCTGCTGCTTGACATTCTTCTCATTTTCAGAAACACCATGTGCTCTTTTTCTAAATTGGCCTCCATGCGTATCAATAAGATAATCTCCCAAGACAAAAACCAGCGCTCCCCCAACAAAACTAAGCCCGATAAGTAAAGGATCCGGACTCTTTTCGAAAGCATCACTCATCAAATCAATAGAAAGCGCAGATATCAAGACTCCCGCACCAAATGCCATACTGGTTGCTATCAATTTATTATTAAGCTTTATATATAACCCGATTAATGCTCCGATTAAAACAGCAGAACCTGAAATCAGTCCGAAGAAGGCAGCTTCTATCATAACCCAATATTAATAGTATTAAAATGTATAAATATATCTCCATGAGAGAACAATATAGTAATCGTTATGTTCACTTTCATAAAAGTAAAACCGGAAAGAACGGTGATTGCTAGAAATTAATCTTGAAAGGATTGAATATACATAACCCCGTATAAAGTGTGGGACAGACGAAGCTGTCGACTATTTAAGCCCTTCGGACTTTGTTTTAATAAAATTTAAACAGTGAAATTGCCAAAAGTTGGCCTCAGAGATTATCCCACTGCGTTTCGATGCTTTCGCTACACTTCGTGGCTCAGGTGCTTCGTTCCTCGCAATGACGCTCTTAACCAACATATTGCCGTCATGCTGAACTTGTTTCAGCATCCCCCGCATAAAAGCAATAAACAAGGGGGTTGCGGGCTTGACCCGCAACGACGGAACTTGCAATGACGCACTTCCGTCACTGTGAGGAGGAATGAGAAAGCGCCCGAACGAAGCTGGTGAGTGCGTCAAAACACAGTGGGATAATCTCTGAGGCCAACTTTTGACAACTTAAGTTACTTAATTGTTCAATAAAACCATCTTCCTATACTTCAAGAATGCACATAAGGGAAGAAGAATAAAAATCACAGAAACGATTACAAAAATGACCAATACCGAATTTAGTCCAATATCCCCACCATAACTATGCAAGCCCCCCAACAAGTAATTTACGCCAAAATACGTCATTAAAACGGATAAGAAAGCCCAAAGTGCATAGCAATGAAAGAAAAACGGCTTTTCGAAACGAACCAAACTTTTTGCATGAAGGGGCAACGCATAGATTATCATTGTAATCAATGCCCATGTTTCTTTAGGATCCCAAGACCAATAAGTCCCCCAGCTTACCTCTGCCCATACTGCCCCTACAAATATTCCGGCAACCAACAGAAAAACGCCGGGATAAAGAAAGATACGACTGATAACAGATAATTGTACTATCCGGTTATTGGCGTTTTGACGTCCGAAAATAACATATAAGAATGATGCAATACTATTGAGTGTAACGAATCCGAATAAAGTATAAGCCATCATAATCAAGGATACATGTATGCTCAATAACGGAGACAAAAGAACAGGTTGCAGTTGTGTAATTTGCGGGTTAGATGCTCCCATACCGGACACCAATAAAACCAGTCCGGAAAAAATAAACCCGAAAGGAATCGAGAGAAATGATTTTCGTTGAAAAAAGAATGCAAGAAACAAGATACATATAGCTAAGAATTGCATCGTTTCAAAGCCATTTCCCAAAGGGATACGACTACTTATATAACCCCTCAAGCATATCAGAAAAAAAACAAATAATCCGCTCGCCAATAATAAAACGGTTAACAACAAAGGAATAATACGAAACTTTGATGGAGACAAATCCGGATAATTCTTCTCCCTCCTAAAAAAATAAAACAGAGCAAATATTCCGATAAGCAGATTACCCATAGCTATTGGTTTTATCGTATTTACTTTATTATACAAACGTTCTGCAACTATTTTTCGTGGAAAAAGAAGTAAGGCTCCGCCGGATTTCCTCTGAAACAGTTGAAGTTTATCCAAGGTTGTACCCATTGCCTCCCAATCCTTTCCATCAGCATAATCCGTCAATAAATCAAAACTTCCCTGTATAAGTAAGCGTTCATTTTCCGACAGACTTTCAGGTAATACATCTGCAGGCGAATACCACACTAAATTTCCCTGGCTCCCGATAGGAAATATTTTCAACAATACACCCAACTGAAGCATAAACAATAACTGTATTTTTTCATCAGCAGCAATAATATCTTTCGCCGATTCAATATCTTCTCCCAAACGTATCCTTCTTAAAGGTTCCCGTAATTTATAATCCCTCCCATCGGAAAAGAAATCGGAAAAAGATGCATATTTCCCATTTATCCCTAATCGTTGTTGAACACCTTTGTCTTTTATTTTGATGATTTTTTCATCCTTCCACTGCCCGGGATACAATAGCCATCCTGACAATACCTGTTCGCAAGAAAGAGATTTATAGGTAGATTTTCCGTATAGCTTTAATGTAAAATCATGAGCAAAGGTTTCCAGCGGACATATTCTATCCCGGTATAACATTTGCAGTTCTCCCATTTTTTTAGCGACATCTTTAGGTACCGTATTTTGTCCGTTAGCGACTGTTGTTCCTCCTGCCATAAATAACACGGCTATGGCTACCTGCTTTAATGCCGGATGTTTAAGCAGTCGACGAAACTCTGTGTTTTTAGAGAAGAAGTAACCTATCATCGCTACTAAAAGCAGGAAATAGCCCACATATGTTATTGGCAATCCATATTTATCGGATTTGACAAGCAACATGGCACCCTGTTCATCCATATCATAACCTGATTGATAAAATCGAAATCCATTTTCTGAGAAAACCTTATTCATTGAAACCTGCCCTGTTGTCTCTTCACTATCGTATATGATCTTAAATGTACTCACATAATCCGACGGTGCTTGTGTACCCGGATAATAATTTATTTGGAAACCGGATAAAACAATATCAAAAGGAAGTACATGCTGTGTATTATTCTTTTTATCAATGAAAGTGTTTGCCGACTCCCCTAACCGTAAATGGATCCGACCCTGTGTACCGGTTGTAAAAGTTAAAAATGCTCCCAGTAATATAACAATAAAAGAGAGATGCAAAAGAAAGACCATCGGACGCTTGTACATCTTCTGTTGCAAGATATAAGCAAATGCGCTTATTGTGATAATAAACCATAATCCAACAAATATCCATGAACCATAAATATATGTAACCGCGAAATCAGTGCCTTTTATTTTCTCTATAACTGTCGCCAATGCTAAGGTAACCAACATTATTATTAAAAATCCAAAGGCTATTTTATTCGTATATGATGACTTTTTCATTTTATCTTTATTTATATATATGCAAAAATAAATATTTCGACAAAAGGAATGAATGGAATAATAAAATAAAACTTATATTGCACTAATTCGATAGGTGGTGAGGGCTGAAATGTATCATATATTCTATTCTTCGATAATCAACATATATTAAATATAATGAACGAAACGTTTTGGGGAATCAAATCTTATTGCGAATATCTTTCTTCAATAGTTACATGGACAGAATCTCCGCACTGTTTATTAATTTGTTTACGTATATCCTTTCGTATTCCCAAAATATGACAAGGCGTTCCCATTTTCACCAAACTTCCCTGATAAAAAACACCATCAAAGGTTGCATTGACCGGAACTCTGCCTTTTCCAAAGGTCTTTTTTACATCAAAAGGAATTTCAATATATGCTCCATCCATGTCAGGAACTTTTTTAATTTCGGCATCAAATTCAAATCTTTTATTCATATAAATGTATTTAATCCTACTATTTATTTTTAATATCTGTTACGGACATTCCATTATTATAAATCCTTGTCATGCTAATCACTTCTTCATTCTTAAAGTTAATTTTTATTCTAAGGTAGTTTATTTCCTCCAAGATAAACAAATCATCTGATACGGGAAGCATTTTATATTTTTCATACCCATCTCGTTGGTAAAACAATTGTCCGTTTTCCAGAAGCAATTTTCTTGTGCCATAATCCCCTGCATAATGTTGTAGTTCTGCTTCCTTTACCATAATGGGATTTTGCCTGGCTTCAAGTCCTGTTTTAATCCACCGGTAACTATTATCATCCAAGATATTATTGGCAGATAATCTTTTCAATGCTTCCATTTGGGCGGCCACTAATGCATCTTTTGCCGGAGTTGCTATATCCGGTTTTACTCCAACGCCTTCCCAATTTGTTTTCGTAATCGGATCGATAGGTTTTTTGGTTGGCAGGCAAAGATAAAACCGATCCGATACGGCTATCTGTTCAATAGGATGGGCACCTCCTCCTGTTGTTTCGCCAATGATGGTTGCTCTTCCTCTGTTTTTCATAAAATAGGCAAAACTTTCTGCAGCAGAAAAGCTCATTTTACTTGTCAAAACATAGAGGTCTACGTTTGGTAATTTTTTACCGTTCACATAAGGAAGCGTCCAGTCTTGGGTACACTCTTCATTGTTTCCGGAATACATATCTATTATCCTGATGGGTTCACCTTCAAAAAAATAACTTGCCAGCAATTGCACCATTGTAGAAAAACCGCCACCATTATTCCTCAGATCTATAATAATGGCATCTGTATTGCTAAGAAATGCCATAGAAGCAGAAACCGTTTCACCTGCATATTTAGGGTTACTAAAACTCTCCAGATTCAGATAACCAATATTTCCATCCAAAATCTTCATTTCCTTGAATCCGAAATTGTTTTTTTTCCAATCCGCTAAGTCACGATTCAGTAATTCATCTTTTTCTTCTTTTGTAACAGCTTTTCTGCTGTCGGCAACCCAAGCCGGGGAAAAAACCAAACGAAAGTGTTTATCATGGCTAACTGAAATCAAATCTTCTGTAATTCTGTTTGCAAATATTACAGGATCATCTATTCTATCATAGATTCCTTTTCTTGAATTGTCGGATAAATATGTTATGGTCTTTACAGCTAAATCCTTATCAATATACTGTTCGCTCACCAACTTACTTGTTGCATTTAAAACTTCTTTCCGTTCATTAACAGTTAGTGAAACAGGATTTATTTGAGCATTTACAAAGTTATTCAGCATAACTGTTATTAAAAAGGGCAGTATGTATGTTGAGATTCTATTCATTGTTTATTTTTGTGTTTCTGTAGATAAAGTTATAACAATCTATTTTTATTGTACAAAATTAAGAAAATATAAATTCACTTCGCAAAGTAAATATTAATATTGAATCCTGATAAGTTATTGAACAGCAAAATATCTTGACGGATAAATAAATTTCCGTTACCAATGACAAGCTCGTAAACCTTGAAGATTTCTAACAAATGTTCATGAACTATAAGCTTCCTGTAACTTCATTTAACTTGGCTAACTTCTATATAGTTAATATGCACCATATACGCGATATATGAACAAATAAGGAAATAATCTGTTTTGCTATATCATGATTCTATAATTTTTAATAATAATTTGTTTCCTGAGTGCATCATGAACATTTTAAAAAAATAATTGTTATATACGTGAATTTTCAAAATAGAAATATCTTAATTAGAAAACAAAATTATTTTAATAACAAAACATTTAAGTGTATGAAAAACAAATTTAAAATCGGATTGATATCAATCTTGCTTTCAGGGCTTTTTTTCACTTCATGTGAGACTTATCCGGGTGAGGATGATTATGTAATTGAGCAACTCGCATCAATAACGGCCTATGATGCTACTGTTCCATTTAAAGGAGCAGGCAAAAGATTCAGTACCTATGCTATTGGAGAAAATGTAGTTTATGTAAGAGATAATGATACTGTGCTTGTGCCAAAAACAGACCCTAGTGTAGCATCATTTGTTTCAAAAATTCAAAATAAAATGGGACAATACCTGGGCTACAGAGAGATTACAGATGGAACCACTACGCCGGACATGGGTATTGTTATTACTGTTCTCAAGACAGAAGATTATGTTGTAGATTACTATGATCCCTATTGGTGGGATTGCGGTTATTACTACTATTACTGGTGGGATTGCGACTATTATCCGTATTATCCGTACAGCTACCCTACTGTTGTTGGTTCATATAGCAGCGGAACTGCATTTATCAACATGATTGATATGACTGGCGGCTCTAATAAAAAAGAAGTAGTTTGGGTTGGCATAATAAGAAGCCTGTTAACCGGAACGCAAACAGATGCAGACTTAGAGCAAGCAGTGGATGATTGTTTCAAACAAACCAAATCATTTAATTAATAAAAGTTTAATAATAAAAGAGTATATAGATATGAAAAGAATAATTTTTATTGCATTGTTTGCTATTATAGGTTTATCTATGAATTCGCAGGCTCAGGTAAGGCAATATTATAGTGCAGGTTGGGATGTGGCTTTTCCTGTTGGTAATTTTTCCGATTATATTTCGGACCCAAGTTTAAGAGGATTCTTCATTTCCGGTAATATATTCGTAACAAAGGGTTTATCAATCGGATTTCAGTTTGGATATAATTCCTTTAGCGAAAATAAAGATCGTCAAACTTATTATATTAGCGATGGATTGGCTGCAACAGCGGCAAGTTATAATTACCTTGTAACGGCTCCTTTACGTGTAGGAGCATATTACCATTTCAATATAAAAGATGTAATTGAACCTTACGTAGGAATCGGATTCGGTATAAATTACATTGACGAGGAAATGCTTATTCAGGATTGGGAAGTTTATGACAATCAATGGTCGTTTCTTTTAAATCCGGAAGTAGGTCTTCGCATTCCGTTTGGCCAAGCGCCTTTAGCTCTTGGAATAAGATGCGGGTATAATTTAAACTTCAATTCATTCCAGTTATTTGGAACGGAATATAAGAACTTCCAATCCGTTAATCTGGGATTATCTTTAAGCTATACGATAAAGTAACATAACCTGAAAAACAATAAAAGAGGGATTGCATGAACATACAATCCCTCTTTTTTATAACAAAATGTTAACCTTTGTTTTATCCAGAGTTAGAATACCATTGCAGAAGCAGATACAACAATCATAATAGGAATTATAATAATACAAAGTGCAATGCTGATAATGGACACAATACCTATAAATTTCCAGTAAGATTTCATATTCAGGAAAGCTTCTTCCAAAAGAGGTGTACTATGATTTTCCAAAGCTTTGGTTGTTCTTTGTGAAAACCGGTACAAATATAATGCTGGAAAAATCATCACAATGGCCATAATGATATATATTATACCCATAATGGTAGTAAATCCTGAAAAAGGAACGGCGCCAAATCCGTGCATCATATTTCTCATTGCCAGCATCATGATGCCTCCAAGTAATAGGAATGCCACTCCGATAAAGCATAATATCGCATAGAAATTGGTCCACGAGGCTGTTGTTTTAAGGTGTTTTTTTGAATTTTCCGTTACTTCTAATAATGGTTTTTGGTCTAGAATATCATTCGTTTCCATAATAAATTAAGATTTGGTGAGTAAATAAATTATAATGCAAAAATAATATATTTCTGGTACATAGAGCATTTTAAATCTATATTTTTACTAACAATTATTTGAATGATTGATTATTATAAGGTGATTTATTATTACGATCTTTTATATGAGGCAACTAGTACCGGTTCTGTTTACGATAAATTTGTTTATTTTTGCAGTTATGTAAAAAATAACAAGATATGAAGCATCATTTATTTACTGCAAAAATGAAACTTTCGGATTTACTTTTTGCAAATTATAATTTACTTTTAATTTTATCCCGGTTCGGGATAAAACTTGGATTTGGAGAAAAAACCGTACAGGAGGTATGTAATAAATATAGCCTTTCCAGTGATCTTTTTCTGATGGTAGCCAATGTTTCAACATACGATGAATATTTCCCAAACGATAGCGATATCGCAGCATTGGATGTAAATGAACTTATCGATTATTTACACGCATCTCATACTTATTATCTGGAAGACAAGATCGCAATGATAGAAGCGCAACTAAAGAAATTATATTCTGCAAATGAACAAAGATATGGAGAAATGATAGATCGTTTTTTCTCCGAATATAAAAATGAAGTGGTTAGTCATTTCGATTATGAAGAAAATGTTGTTTTCCCGTATGTCAGGAAATTATTGGGACAAAATACGGCCGTGAATTATCATATTAATCAATTCGAGAAAAATCATAGCAATATAGAAGATAAATTAACCGATTTGATTAACATCTTGATTAAATATCTTCCCGAAAACGAGTATAATGTAGAGAGAGAAAATGTTTTATTTAATATTTTTCTTTTTGCCAATGATTTGAATAAGCATACGTTGATAGAAAATAAAGTACTAGTTCCTTGTGTCAAATTAATAGAAGAGAAATATGAGCAGCAATAGATATTATAAAGTAGTAATTGTGGAACCCTCTTCCATTATAGTTGCGGGATTAAAACAATTACTGCATGGTAATAATGAGTTTACTATTGTAGGTCATATTGAAAATCTCACACACTTTAAGGAGCGGATGCTTGCTTTACGTCCGGATATACTTATTATTAATCCGCTAGTAATTGATTTTGAAAAACAGTATTCGTTACGCAGTTTGTTTCAGGATATGTCTAATATCGTTTTGGTTGCCCTTGTATATAATTATATCGACTCGGATATACTACGGCAATATAATGGTGTAATTGAAATATATGATACCTACAATGCTATTGAGAATACATTACGAACAGCTCTTTCCGCCCGTACAGACAAAAAGGAATTATCTGATAGCGGAGATTTAACAGAACGTGAAATAGATGTACTCATTGCTGTTGCGAAAGGCATGATGAACAAAGAGATTGCAGATAAGCTTAACATCTCTATTCATACTGTCATTTCACACCGTAAAAATATTACACGTAAAACAGGGATCAAATCGGTATCCGGGTTAACAGTCTACGCTTTGATTAATAATTTGATCACCAAAGACGAAGTATAGTTCTTCACAAGATTATTTCCTATTCGCCGGTTGAATTTAAGAAATCATTTAGCTGATTCGTAGTTGCTACGATATAATCAGCTCCGGCCTGCGTTAATTCTTCATGGCTTCCATAGCCATAAAGCACACCCATTGAATCTATATTGTTTTCTTTTGCCCCTATAATATCGTATTTCCGGTCTCCGATCATGATAGTTTTCGATAAATCCCTTATATTGTTCGTTTCAAGAACGTATTTTATCACATCTCCTTTCTGCTGACGGTTACCGTCCAGTTCGCTTCCTCCGACAAATAAAAATTGATCGCTTATTGAAAAATAATCGAGAATCTGTTTTGCAAATACAGTAGGCTTGGAGGTTGCCACGAATATCTTAAATCCCTTTTTATTGGCTTTTGTCAGGAATTCTTTTATACCGCTGTAAATAATATTCTCGAAAACACCTACTTGAGAAAACCGTTCCCTGTATTTTTTGATAGCAATGTCTGTTTGTTCATTTGAGAAGTGATAGAATTCTTTAAAAGAGTCTTTTAAAGGAGGACCTATAAAAGGACATAATTCAGTGAGATCATTAACTTTGATATCAAAATGATTTAACGCATATGCTATTGATTTCGTTATTCCTTCCATCGGATCCGTTATTGTTCCGTCCAGGTCCATCAAAATATACTTGTATTCTTTCATTAAAGATTTATTTTGCGGCAAAGATAGTCGTTTTAATTGTAAACAGAAGTTAAACAAGTTAAGAAGTTAGACAAGTTATAGAAATAATGATAGATTAAAGACTCTGCGAGAAAAATAAAAACCGTAATAAGTAACATACAACAAGTAGAAAAGATGAAACCGGTAAAGTAGACAAAAGGGATAAAATGTATTAACCATGAATCATTATTCATAACTTCCTGTAAATTCATTTAACTTACGTAACTTCTATTATTAAACACATAATTTTTTAATAAAATCAGAGTTATTAACTCTAATAGATGTGGGACAAAAGAGAAAATGAATAAACTAAAAAGTAAAAAAAGAAGGAGAACTATGTGGATTATACTTTCAATAATTGTCGTTATCGTTGCAGGTGTATTGATTTTTATTCATACACCCCAGTTCGGAAGCATATCCAAAGGGAAACGCTTGGAAAGAGTTCATCAATCGTCTGATTACAGGGAAGGAAAGTTTCAAAATATATCAAACACTCCTCAAATGACCGGAGATTCCGGTTTTTTCACAGCAATGCTGGATTTTCTGTTTAAAAAAGTGGATCGTCTAAAACCAAAGAATGGGATTCCCGTAATAAAGACAGATCTGCATAATTTGGATAGAAATGAAGATGTGTTAATATGGTTTGGGCATTCATCCTGTTTCATACAAATTGACAAGAAACGAATATTGATAGACCCTGTTTTCAGCAAGGCAGCTTCGCCGGTTTCGTTTATCAACAAGGCTTTTAAAGGAACGGAAGTATATACTTCTGAAGATATTCCGGATATTGATTACTTAATTATATCGCATGATCATTTTGACCATCTTGATTATCCTACAATAAAAGCATTAAAATCCCGGACAGGAAAAGTAATTTGTAGCCTTGGAGTTGGAGCGCACTTCGAACGTTGGGGATTTGATAAAAACAATATCATTGAAATGGATTGGAATGAAGATACTGTTTTATCTCCGGGATTTGAAGTGTTTTGTTTGCCGGCGCGTCATTTCTCAGGAAGGAGTCTATCTCCGAATCAATCCCTTTGGGCTTCGTTCTTACTGAAAATGCCCTCTTTTACAATATATATAGGTGGAGATGGAGGATATGATACTCATTTCGCCTCTATCGGAGAGCGTTTTCCCACAATAGATTTAGCCATACTTGAAAACGGGCAATATAATGAAAACTGGAAATATATTCACATGTTGCCGGATCAGACACTTAAAGCGGGAAAAGATTTACAGGCGAAAAGAGTACTTCCCGTACATAATTCCAAGTTTGCTTTAGGGCAACATGCTTGGGATGAACCTTTGAGAAAAGTGACGGCATTACATAATGAAGATGATTTCACGCTGATAACGCCTATGATCGGACAAATTGTATATTTGAAAGACAGTACACAAACTTTTAATCATTGGTGGATAGGAGTAGAATAGCAATTTCAACAATATCAAAATTAATATTGTTGAAATTGCACTATGGGTGCGTTAATATTATTTTTCGCTGAATACCGTTTTCCAGTCATCTTTGATACTAATAACTGTCCATTGGTGTTCTTTTGCCATACTCAAAGAAACATCAGGTGTTTCGTAATATTCATATTCCCGGTCTTTATCATTATGATTAACCAATAGTTGGAGGCTTGGATATTTGCTCCCCTGGGAATAACGCAACATATACACATCACCTCCACCACCTTCATTGCCGCAAGCCAAAACAGGACGTTTGCCGATACTCAATAAAATATTGGCAGGTTTGGCTTGTTTGTCATTTAAGCTAATTACTTCCGATGTCATATAAAGATCATTGATCCCGGCACTGTCTTTATAAATATACTTATTCGTTGACCCAATTACCCTTTCCGGTTCAATCCCATAGAAGTCTTTCGAGATTACCCGCACAAAATCTACCGTACCACCGGTGCAAATAAAGACTTTGAATCCATTTTGCTGTAGATATTGAATCAGTTCCAACTGGGGCTGATAACGTATTTGAGAAAGCGGACTATTACGCTTGGGGTACTTGAAATGGGAGAAAAAATCAGTTATTTCTTTCTGAAATTCTTCGGAAGTACGATTGGCCTGAGCCGCATTTATCAATGTTATCAAATCTTTCATTCCCATTTTTTTCAAATACGCTTCGTCTTTTTCCGCCACCGCCTTATATGGTTGCTTTTTGGCCAATTCCGGTTTTTCTTTCAAGAGTTTTGCAATTTGATAAAATGTAAATTCTATTTGCACTATCGGTTGTTCCGCCCATAAAGTACCGTCATTATCAAAAGTGGCAATACGGTCTTCTTCGGGAATAAAATCAGCCGATCCTTTTTTGGTTACTTTAGTAACATAATCAATAATCGTTTGTTTTGTAGCTGTTTCATTCCAGGATGGCAATGGATCTTTTCCTGTTTCCTTTTGGATTTGAGATGAAGGATTCGAACTACAAGCAACAAAGAACCATGTAATACTTACGACTAAGATGGAAAAATTAATTCTTCTCATAACATGTTTTTTTATGAATATATTAAAATAAACTTTTTAGCAATAACATTCTTATCTTGTTTTTGTTCATAGAAATTCTATTCCGGATGAATCTTTTCCTTCTTATTTCATTGGAGGAAATGATATTATATATTTTTGATTTGGAACTTGTCAAAAGTTCATTGTTGTTTTTGCGGATACGATACTCCGAAAGCATATCTGAGGGATAAAAATGTTACTCCTATCGTGAGTTCGGAATTCAAACAAACAATAAATCAAAACATATTATATTCGTAATTGAAATTTTTATTCTATAAACCGGATGGGAAGTTCATGTATAAAAACAGAATCTTATTATAAATCATAATATCATGTCAATCATTTTGATATTATTTAAACAAACTAAATTCTGCCCCCGGACTCATGTTAAATAAAGACGGATATAAAAAGACAAGACGCTTTCGGGTGTTTCCGAAACTTCCAAACCAAATGGTTTGCCTCTTTCGGGTGTTCCCGAATTCTCCAAAACAAATGGTTTGGGCTTTTCGGAAATTCCGAAACCTCCAAAACGAATGGTTTGAGCCTTTCGGAAGTTCCCGAAACCTCCAAAGTGAATGGTTTGGGACTTTCGGAAGTTCCGAAATAAACAAAACAAACGGTTTGAACCTTTCGGGTATTCCGGAAACCGCTAAAAAAAGTGTCTACGTCTTTGGAATATCTTCCGGGGCTTCCAAAACAAATACGTTGAATCTTTCGGATAATTTCCGAAACCTCCCGAAAAAGCGTTTGAGTCTTTCGGGAATTTTTCTTGTTTGGCAGAGACTATGCAATACTTCATCATACTATCCCGAACAGATTTTATTTATGAACTTGCCAGGAGTTGCTGTAAACCGGATAGAGATTTCACTCCGTTCGATGCTCTCGCCTGCTTCGCTTTCGGGGGCTTCGTTCCTTGCAATTGACGGTAATCTGTTAGTTTAGAGCGTCATTGCGGGCTTGACCCGTACCCGAACGTGAAACAGGTGAGAGCATCGAAACACAGTGAGATAATCTCCTTAAAAAGGGGATGCTGAAACAAGTCCAGCATGACGGTAACAGGTTTGTTCAGAGCGAGGCACGAAACCCGAAGTTTGACGTAGCCAACAACCGGAGCATCGAAATATAGCGAAAGCATCGAAACAAAGTGAGAGAGCCAGGCTTGCAAGCTCAACAGAGTTAATCTCCTATATCAATTTTTAACAAGTTCTATAAAAAAAAAGACTGCCGGAATTTCTATCCTGACAGTCTTTCTTTCATTTGTATTAATTATTTCTTCTTTGGTGTCTCTTGTTGATTATTACGTTTAGGCATTATATTCTTTTCGTAATTCTCAATCGCCTGTTTTGCCTTGATTTTGGTTTTTTCCTGTTCCATTATTTTAGTCGGCACAAAGCTCGGTGGAAACGAACGTGGAGGGAACTCCTCGAATGTTTCAACAAAGTCGAACACATCTTGCATGCCACCATATACCGCACCAATTTGATTCAAGTTCCAATCCCAATAGGTATTGGAAGTAATGTCAGCTCTTTCATAGGGATCTTGCATAAGATTGAATATCTTTTGTAAGCGTAACTGTGTAAAAGGCTCTGCCCATACTCCCATAGTCCCTTGCAAACGTTGTTCTGCATAAACATATTTCATAGGCCCTTTTCTCATACCTACAAGTAAACCATCATCATCGGAGTATAAGAATACATTACGTGCACTTTTTACTCCATTGTTATTGGCAGCCGATCCTTTTACAGAAGTAATGAAAGGTAATTGGTTATAACCATCTAAATGTACCTTATATGTTTTTCCATTGTAAGAATATCCTTTTAAGCATTTGCTTACAATAGCCGTATCGCCTGCAGCAGCACAAAGGGTAGGAATCCAGTCATTGTGGCTCATCAATTCATTGGTAACCGTACCTGCGGCAATATGCCCCGGCCAACGAACCAGACATGGAACACGGAAAGCGCCTTCCCAGTTGGTATTCTTTTCAGAACGGAATGGGGTCATAGCACCGTCCGGCCAGGTATTCATATGAGGGCCATTGTCGGAAGTATAGATCACAATTGTATTGTCGGCAATACCTAAATCATCCAATGCTTTTAAGATATCACCAATAGTAAGATCATGTTCAATCATTCCATCCAGGTATTCACTGTCACCATATTGATATTTTCCACGATGTGAATCCCTTACATGCGTACGCAAATGCATACGGGTAGAGTTAAACCAGCAAAAGAAAGGCTTGCCATCCTGAACTTGCCTTTTAATAAAGTCAATAGCCCTTGCTGAAGTTTCATCATCTATCGTTTCCATACGCTTTTTGGTTAAAGGACCGGTATCTTTAATGGTTTGTTTGCCTATTTTTCCAAAACGTGGATCTACGGTAGCATCATCGGTAGTAGAAGCCTTGCAATCCAATACACCGCGGGGACCATATTTTGCCAAATATTCAGGGTCTTTCGGATAATCGGGTAATTCCGGTTCTTCCTCTGCATTCAAATGGTAAAGATTTCCGAAGAATTCATCAAAACCATTTACTGTCGGCAATGTTTCGTTACGGTCTCCTACGTGGTTTTTACCAAATTGCCCGGTAACATAGCCCAAACTTTTCATCAATGTTCCCATGCTAGGATCATCTTGACTTATTCCCATAGGTGCGCCCGGATAGCCTACTTTAGTTAATCCCGTACGGATACCATGTTGTCCGGTAAGAAATGCCGCCCTACCTGCAGTACAGGATTGTTCCCCATAATAGTGTTGAAACTTAATCCCTTCCTTCGCTAAACGGTCAATGTTTGGTGTTTCATAACCCATCAATCCACCGCTATAAGCACTTACATTCGCAATACCTATATCATCCCCGAATATAACAAGGATATTGGGCTTTTTCTCTGAACTTTTTTGTTGATTGTTTTGAGCATCGGCTTTTTGCGGAACAATAGCCCCTGTAGCCAAAACACCTCCAACCATAACCACCTTGGCTGCATTTTTTAATTTGTCTTTCAAATTCATTGAATGTGTTTTTAAATTAAACATTATTATATACTAAAAAGTATTATTTAACATACTTCGATTTCGATAACAATTTGCATCTCTTTTTGTTCATATTTATACTCCGCTCCTAAAATAAATGGAGAGGAAATAACAATAAGATATTTATTAATAGCGCCATTGGAATATCCTACGAGAAACAATCAAACAGAATAGAAATGACAGTAACGGGAAAAATATCGCTTTCGGTTCTAAAAGTAGAAATTGACCGTGTTGCCTTCCTAAAAAGTTACTATCCATATCCTGTCTCAGATTATTCATTGATCTCCGAAAGGTAAGCCAACACTTGTTCGGCTAACAAATACTCACGAAGACGTCCTAAGCCACCGGTCTCGGAAAGGTATTCTTTTAAGTCTTTAGGGGTAACTTCATTTGCTTGTGCAAGTTCTCCTATACGGGTGTTTACATCCTGCTCGTCAACCTCAATATTGTTGATGCCGGCAATCTTTTTCAGAATCAGCATTAGTTTTACCCTGTCTTCAGCTGCTTTCCACGCAACCTCATCGGTAACACTTTCTTCCAAATCGGAAAACTTCAGTTCCTGATCAACGAAATCTTTATACAAATCAAAGGAAACATGCTGCAAGAGTTTTTCCGAAATTTCAGTCAATCTATCTTCATGATTCCCTGAGTGAAGATTCAGCTTTGAGTAATCGGAAAGTTCAAACTCGGGCATCTTCAGGAAATTTGCTTTAAATGCAAACTGCTCTCCCGGAAGCATTTCTATACCCGTTATGGAAATGGGTGAACCCGTTTGCAGTTGATTATCGGCCAAAGCTTTCCGGCACAATCGTTGTGTACATACGGAAGCCAGGTCGCTTTGGATTTCCTTTTTGAAAATCTTTTCTATAGTGGATTGAGACACACTTCCCGGACGGAATCCTTTAACAGGTACTTTAGCATATCGCTTTAGTAAATCAGTATAATCGCCCTGAACATTTTCCCACGGCGATGAAATGGAAAGCTCCACTTCATGTTCGTTGATATATTTTATAGTTACTTCCATTTGTTCAATTAAGAATTAAAAGTTAAGAACCTTTAGCTCGGCCGAGCCAATGAAGAATGTTTGTTGCTTTGCTCCATTCTTCATTTTTCATTCAAAAGCGGCGGCACATCATCAGCAACCTCATACCCCAAATGATTGACTATTTTCCGGATATAGGGGTCAATATGTGAAAAATATTTATATAATCCACTACATAAATAGTTTAATCCTGCTTCGCCTTGTTTGGTTTTCAGCAACCTGTTTTTAGGGCATTCGCCCGAACAGGCAAACAGATAACGACATTGGCGGCATTTCACAGGCAATGAAAAATCCTTTGCATAGCCAAAATGTTCCTGATTTTGCGATAGCGCCATATCGACCAACTTTGTTTCGTTCACATTTCCTATCTTATATTCAGGATAAACATAATGATCGCAGGCATAGAGTGAACCGTCGTGTTCCATTGCCAGGCCTTTTCCACAAATAGGCGAAAAAATGCACAGGGGTGAAGGCTTTCCCATCCATTGTTCTACCGCACTGTCGAAGAAAGGAATATATAATTTTCCAAAATCGTTCTTATACCACTCGTCAAAAACCTTGATGAGGAAATTACCGTAATCGTTCGGTTCCACACACCATGAAGCAACAAAAGAATCAGGATGTGACGGATCTATCATAGGTGAATTTTCTTCAGGCAACTCGTGGAGCTTCCAGTGTTGTGGCGCGGTAATGGTAAAACTCCTGGGTTCTACAATAGGAATAAACTGCATTTGTTTGCTCCCTACTTCATCACGCAAAAAGCGGTATACCTCAAGTGGATATTTCGAATTTGCATTGTTTACCACTGTCAACGTAGCAAAACGGACATCGTGCTTGCGAAGAAGTTTCGAAGCATTAAAAACCCGGTCGAAAGAACCTTTTCCATCTTTATATGTACGATAGTGATCATGTAAATGCTTAGGCCCATCAATACTTAGACCGACCAAAAAGTTATTTTCACGCAAGAATTCACACCATTCATCGGTCAGCAATGTTCCGTTGGTTTGCAGGTCATTTTCGCAACGCACATGCGAGGGAGCATATTTCTTTTGGAGGGCGACTACCTTTTTAAAAAACTCCAATCCCAACAACGAAGGTTCCCCTCCCTGCCACGAAAATACTATTTGCCTGGCATTTTGTTGCTCTATATATTGTTTAATAAAGTTCTCGAGGGTTTCGTCCGAGATACGCCAATGACTGTCGGTAGTGAGTAATTGTTCTTTGCTGAGATAATAGCAATAACTGCAATTCAAGTTGCAAACAGGCCCTGTAGCTTTTATCATTACATGCATCCGCAATAAAGGCTTGCCACGGAAAAGCGGTTGGCTGGTATTATATAGTTGTTTCATGTTATATGAAACAACAGAAGCAAGAAAAAGTTTTCATATAACTCAAGTTTATCAATGAATAATTTCCTGAGGATGTCCATTCTTTATAAGAGTCACACATGAACCCTTAAAAGACAGACAGTAGACATCTGCGAGAGGCACATTAAGCTCAGAATATTATGGGGAGCTTTAATCCTTTTAATTTACACACGCGGAGACCACTCCCAGTCCTGATAAATAACAAATAAAAAAGGATAACCGTCCAGTTATCCTTTTCCATTATTATCTTTTCTCAATTACTGCTTTATCACCTTACGGGTTGTCAGTAATTGGTTATCGTTATATAGCTGAATAAAATAAAATCCGGCTGCCAGGTCTTGCATATCTATTACGGTTTTATCATTACCAGTCATGGTCTGGAATAATAATTTGCCGTAGATATCATAGAGCCTTACCTGTAGGGGATTTTCCAATCTATCACCTATCTCCAGGTAAATCATATCACTGGTTGGGTTGGGATATATGTTCACAATATAATCATTGCTGCTGTAATCAACAATATCCATCCCTTCTGTTGCCGATGCGGTAATATGCACATCTCCCGTTACAGGAGAAATGCGGAATGCTCCCGTACTTGCATTGTAGGAATATTGACCTGAAGGCAAAGACACTCCTCCCATAGTAACATCTATATTTTCGGATAATACATACCCGTTTTCCGGAACAAGTGTTATGGAAAGTACCGGCGGATTCCCTGCTACCTGACTTGGTAAACCGGTTGTTTCAATATTTGTTAATGAATATGCAACCGAATATACGGATAGTGCTGTCGCTGTAATTTCCACATCTGCCGTTATCGATGGAATTAAAACAGCACCTGTGGTAGAATTGTATGTATAATCGCCCGCTCCCAATGTATCGGTACCCATCACAACCAGGATAGTTGACGGAAGCTGACGATCTGCCAATGGAGTCAATGTCAAAGATAAGGGGAAGTTTTGGCGTATAGAAGCCGGTAACCCTCCTGTTTCAAAGCCTGTTAACAGGTAAGTAACCACATAGAAAGAAGGAGAAGGCGTAGTGGTAAGTCTTCCTAAAGAATCCAGATACCAATTAGTACCCAAATCATCCGGTGCTACGGCAAACATCCAATACTGTTGATCGATGGAGAGGGAATCTCCCGAAAGAACAGGGCGCCCATCTACATAATACAAACCGGAGGTATTCGTTGCCGAGTTGAACTGGCAAGGAACAATCGTTAATAAGTAAGGATCGGCCGTCAATATCTCTGTAACACCAATGGTTATTCCATCATTGACCCATATACTATTATTTGCAGGAATTTTAGCTTTTTCCTTTATCCGGAAATCTCCTCCGGTAAGAAACATACCTTCTGCATAAGAGGCTATATTATCTGTAATACTTCCGCCATAGAGGGTAAATGCGGCATTGTCCATATAGATACCGCCACCGGCAGAGTCTGCTGTGTTCCGGCTGATTTCACCTCCTGATATGGCAAGGGAACCATTTCCGGTATTGTATATTCCCGCTCCAAATTCAGATGCTGTATTTCCCGTAATATTTCCTGCCTTTATATTGAATGTTCCATGCTCATTTGTAATTGCACCTCCTGTAAGAGAATGATTATCCTCAAGCGCTCCTTCCGTCATAAAAAAGACATTTAATTCATTATATATTCCTCCTCCCGATGAGGTTGCCCGGTTACCGGATATATTTCCACCTGAGAGGATGGTAACGCCGGAAGCTCCCCCACCATAAAGACCACCTCCATATAACGATTGATTTCCGGATATTGCTCCCCCGTACATAGTAAATATGCCTTCATAATTATACACTCCTCCGGCATAACTTGCCATATTGGATTTTATTTCACCTCCATGCATATCAAAGATTCCACCGTCCAAATATACCGCGGCTCCGCTCCAGCCCGAAAGAGTCGTATTGTTGTTTTGTAAGATAATGCTATCATACATCACCATTTGCCCATCATAAATATTGACAATACTTTGGCCGGCTACAAATGGGCCGGCACTCAGGGAATCGTATCCTCCATCCAATGTTAACGTACCGGTAGATGAGGCAGCGGTTCCCAAATACAATGTCTCATATACATTTACCATTGCATCTCTACAGGTATTGGTATCACGGGAAATTACATAATTGCCTCCATTATACGGCAACAATGTAATTGTATTATATACTTTCAACGTGGAATCCAATACCACATCGTTCATGATATAAACGGTTGCGCTATCGGTTATTTCCAAAACAGGATAAATGGTAGAGAGTGCTGTCTGAGGGGTCAGCCCGTCGTTTGCACCATCATCTCCGGCAACAGGGTCTATGTAATACACGTCCGACAACATGCCCAGGTTGGTTGGTAAAATTGTCAGGTTATAATTCCCTGTCGCAAAATCTTGTAATGTAGTGGCCAATATATAATACGTTCCCGCATAAGGAGCCTGGAAATATTTGCTTATAGGATCCAGGCCTGCATAAGCATGAACAACCGTGTGGCTGGTATCAAATATGATTAATCCTATACCAAAATCATTCGACGTATAGTCAAGTATGATCTTCTGGTCTTCTTCCATTTCTATAGAATATCCTGCAACGTAACGGTCAACCGCAGAACCGGGATATAAATACGAATTCGTATTCAATTGCCCGTTATCGGTATAAGGTAAACCCGGCACCGGAATATATTGAACGGTCTTATCCACTACCTTTACGGTACAAGCTCCCGTGCTGCCTTGCATTTCCGTAGTGGCAACAATATAAAATATTCCGGCATAGCCGGCATAAAGATCGATACTGGCAGTGCTACCGTAAGTAGCATCATTACTGTTTGCTATTATGTTAAAGTTACTATCCAGCAGGTAAAGATAGGAAGAGAAACTACTGGATGTTTGGGTGATAAGGATCCGTTGGAACCTGTCCAGTTGTATGGAAAAGCCTGCTCCATAACACCCATTCCTTACAGGATACTTCGGGGAAGCGGCATTTAAAACCTGGACATACGTACCGGGAGTGATAGGAGTATAGTTCAATACCATCGAGTCCACACTAATCGTATAATCCCCAGTTGTTCCCGGGATTACGGCACTTGCAACAAGAAGATACGTTCCCGTATAGGAAGCCTGAATGGCACCTTCTTCATTAATATACTTCATTCCCTCCAGGCTATCGTAATAGGTTATCCATCCCTGGAAATCAGCCGTTAACTTAAGGTTAATAGCTTGCCCTTTTGTAAGGTGTATGGAATATCCTTCCTCATACGCCCCGGTGTATTTGTTCATATATGAACTTGTTGTTAACGAAGATGAATTTGTATAAGGGATTGTGTCAATGGGAATATATTGTTGTGTCGGTACAAGATCCTGTATCTCCAACTTATAACTTCCCGTATCGCGGGAACCGTTTGTTGTTGCCAGGATATAATATGTCCCGGAAGCATATGAGGTAAATGCAAGGCTGAAAAATTTAGTAAGATTCATTCCGACAGTATACGTCTCATTAAATGCGCTGTCCAATACTTGAATCCTGCCATCAGGATTAGTATATATCGTTTCCTGTACCATCAGGATAGACCGCCCGGAATCCAGGTGAATGGAATATCCATCGGCATATTTGTTTATATCCAACGGATTCCTGTATGAACCGGTATTTAATTGCGAAGTATGCGTATAGGGCAGTGCCGTAACGGGAATATACTGCATGGGTAAAAACTCCTCTACCGTCAGTATATACGAACCGGTATCTCCTGCACTATACGTAGTGGCCAGGATGTAATGTATTCCCGTATATGTTGCCCTATAGTTAATACGGCTGTTTCGAGACCCTCCTCCGTCGTCATTATTTTCAATTACGGCATAGCTGCTATTTAGCAAACTCAAATAAGGATCCATGGTAGCATTTAATCTCTTATGGTTAATTTCAATAACCTGCCCTTGCGTTAACTCAACAGAATAAGCTGCCATATAACGGCCCTGGCTGTGTAGATTCAAGTCCGAATTCTGATCCAGCTTGGAAGTATCCCCATAAGGAAGGTTTGTAATAGGAATAGCAGAAATCGGTATACTCTCTGCTATTGTTACTATATAGGTACCGGTATCTCCTACATTAAAAGTAGTTGCCAGGATGTAATGTATTCCCGTATATGTTGCCCTATAGTTAATACGGCTGTTTCGAGACCCTCCTCCGTCGTCATTATTTTCAATTACGGCATAGCTACTATTTAGCAAACTCAAATAAGGATCCATGGTAGCATTTAATCTCTTATGGTTAATTTCAATAACCTGCCCTTGCGTTAACTCAACAGAATAAGCTGCCATATAACGCCCCGACCTGAATGGATTCAAGTCCGAATTCCGATCCAGCTTGGAAGTATCCCCATAGGGAAGGCCGGCAACAGGTTTAGCTTGAAAGATATAATTTTCTATTTCCAAGGTATAATCCCCTGTGGTACCAGGCAGATTGGTAGTTGCCAGAATGTGATAAACGCCACCATAAGGGGCAATATAATCCATCCGCATATTTAAAGTATCATAAATAGTACCGGCTCCTATATAGGATAAACTACTATCAAGCAAATAAAACTGACATTTAAAATCCGTTGATGTTTGTTTTATTGTAATCATCTGCCCTGCATCTAAGCGGACTGCATATCCTGCTGCATAAGAGCTATAATTATAGGGGGAGCGATAAGAATCTTCGGTAAAAGCGGATATATCGGTATAAGGCAAAGTGGAAACAGGGGTATACTGCAACGGAGGAGCTGTCTTTACCTCGATAGTATATTTCCCTGTCGCCCCTGCTGCGGCAGTAGTAACAAGAATATAATACGTACCGGTAAGGGTATCGGTTAACAAAAGCCGGGGATTTGCACCTGTTAGACTGGCGATACCCTGAAAATCCTTATTATATAGCGTTACACTCGATGTAAAATCACCAGACTGTATTTCTATATCTATTGTATATCCCTTTGTAAAGGTTACCGAATACACATCCCCGTAGCGATACGACTCCATCAGATACGATTCCGGCGTCAGGTTTGCCGTATGTGTATAAGGCAATGTCCGGATCTGTTTGTTGGGAATGTTTTTTATCTCCTGGGCGGATAGCCGGGTTAACAACAACAACATTGCCGGCACCAGCATAAAGAATACATGTTTTCTCATTTGACGCATTAAGTTTTAAACTATAAAATGTTAAAAAGTATAAGTTTGCAAAGATACATCTTTTTAGTGCGGCCTGGTCAAAAAAGTTATCTTCCGGACAATATTTTTTTATGAACCTGTCAAAAGTTGATATAAGAGATTATCTCACTACGTTTCGATGCTTTTGCTACACTTCATGGCGCAGGCGGTTGGCGGCGCCGAACCCTCCGGGTTTCGTGCCTCGGATGACGGTAATCCATTCGTTAAGAACGTCATTGCGAGGGACGAAGCACCCGAACGCGAAGCAGGTGAGAGCATCGAAGCAGAGCGAGATAATCTCTATTTATTTTATTTCAACTTTTGGTATTTCATATAAAAAAATGATTACTTTTGCATTGCGTAGCAGGAAAATATCCTGCAACTACACAATGTCTGGGAAGTTGCCTTCGGGGCAGCTTCTCTTTTTTTAGGGATAGGCTTCCCGTATTGGGCTGCGGTTTTCCTAAACTGCGGCATTCTTCGCCAAGGCTACCAGTGACAGAGATTAACTCCGTTAAATACACAAGCCCGGTTGGATGGCGGTGCAGAACCCTTCGGGTTTCGTCGTTCCTCCTCACAGTAATGGAAATGCGTCATTGCAAGTTCCGTTATTGCGGGCTTGACCCGCACCCCCTTGTTTATTGCTTTTATGCAGGGGATGCTGAAACAAGTTCAGCATGACGGCAATATGTTGGTTAAGAGCATTATTGTGAGAAACGAAACCCGAAGGCTTCGGCATAGCCAACCACCCGAAGGCGAAGCAGGTGAGTGCATCCAAACGCAGTGAGATAACCAAGCTTCCAAACAACATATCGGCAGCAGGAGCAAGAACACTTTTCTCTTTCTCCAGGGGATCATCCTTCTCCCTTCATTCTTAATTCCTTTCCGCTTATATAAATTACAAAACGGGGGAAAGCAGCTCGTTACTACCTTCCCCCGTTCTATTAGTTATATGTTAACCTTACTGTTTTACAACTTTAACAGTCGCGCTTCCTATCCTCAACAGGTAAATTCCTTTTGATAAATAGGAAATATCGATTCCGGTTACCTCTGCCGTGGAACGAAATTCCCCTACTTTCCTTCCGGTAAGGTCATAGATCCTAATAAGGCCATTATCCAACCATTCCGTATTTTTAATCTTCAATTCCCCATGCATTACAGGATTGGGATATACCTTCAATTCAGCTTTTGCAGAAGCTATATCATTTAATCCGGTAGACCGAACAGTTACTGCGCATGTAGCAGTACGGCCGCCGTCCTGGGTTGTAACGGTGACAACAGCTTGTCCCGGGCTGATTCCCGTTACTTTACCGCTTATACTGTCTACGGTAGCAATAGCCATACTATTGGTAGACCATCTAACATTCTGGTTGGTGGCAGAATTGGGAACAACCGTCGCTAGCAGGGTTTCGAAAGCCCCTACATCCAGGGTAAGCTGGGTTTTATTCAGCGTAACGCCTGTAACATTCACTTCGGTATTGGTAACAACTACCAAACAGCTATCTTTAAATCCGCCGTCTACGGTAGTGGCTATAATATATGTTTGTCCGGCAGCTTGCGCGGTTACCAAACCGGAAGCATTTACCGTAGCGACGGATGCATCACGGGTTTCCCAGTTAACGCCTTTATTCGCCGCATTACCGGGAAGCACATTTGCCGTTAATTGTTCGGTATTTCCTGTCAACAGGCTTGTATTATGCTTGATGGTGATACCGGTTACAGCAACAGGCGGTGCGGGTACTTTTACCAGACAGCTATCTGTTAATGTACCGGCATTTACGGTTATGGTAAATACCACATAAGTTTGTCCGGTAGCCTGGCCCGTTACCACGCCGCCTGCAGCTACCGTAGCAACACCGGTATTACGGCTTTCCCATACGGGACCGGTATAAAAACCATCTACACTCCAATCGATTTGCGCCTGTTCACCACTGTTAACGGTAAGCTTGTGGTCTATATTTATATGTTGAGCATATACGGGATTGGTTTCTATCGTAAGATTCCATAGATAGTCCGGTACATTTCCACCTAAAACAATATAATAAGGAGTTCCCGCCTGTGCCTGGAAAGTAGCCACACTTCTGTCACCTCCGCCGGCTACTATATTGGCAGGAGTAATTTCACAAGCGGTCAAAACAGCTGCCCAGGCATCTTCCGAAGGACATTCGGCCGTATAAATAGCCGTCTCAGAAGGGGTAAATTCATACCATGACACATGGTTGGAAGCTTGTATACTGCTCGCCGTATCGGTAAGTGGCGTAGCTGCCTGGCAAATCATCCCCAGGGGATTGTCTTCTTCGCGCAAATCCCATTGCATGGTATAATCGCTTGCCATATATTCGAATTCCACATACCATTCAATATAATAAGTATTACCTGCCTGCGCCTGGAAAGTAGCAATGCTCCCATTACTTCCGCAATCTCCCGGAATAGCTTCTATTGTAAAATTATCACATGACCCGCCATAAACGGACACGCTACTGTATTCCATGCCATCCAGGCTTTTACCACAATTACTTACCGAATAAACAGCTGTCGTTGCAGGAGTAAAAGCATACCAATAGTCGCCATACTCTTGTCCGAAGTCTATCGTAATATCATTAGCAGGGGCCGTAAGTACTTCCGCAGTCTGGCAATATATGCCTTCATAATCACCTGCGGTAGATTTGGTTAACGACCATATCTGAGATATTTCCAAATAGTTTAGGCAGTTAAAATAATAGGTTTTTCCTGCCTGGGCATAAAAGGAAGCTTCGGAACCGGGAGAAACATCTTCCAATTGATCCATGTCGGAACAAGAACCCATAAGGACTTCGATAGTCATCATATCTTCTGTTGCAACAGTATATACTCCTTCCTGTGCTGCAGTGGGAGTAAAAACATACCAGTTAGTACCGAACGTAGTCGTGGCAATGCTATCCGAGGGAATAACCGTTTTTGCAGTCTGGCAAATCAGCCCCTCCGTATTTCCGGTATAGTTGACTAAACTCCAATACTCCTGCACATACCCGGGGTACTCCCACGAAAAATAATAAGACTCTCCTGCCTGGGCATAAAAAACAAGAATCGATCCGTGACCCAATTCATCCAAATCCTCACAGATGCCTGTATATACATCCGCTGATATAATCTCGCTATTTACCAGATAAAAACCTTCCTCCACGGAAGTAGGCGTAAAAACATACCAATTATATCCAATTATATCGAAACCGATGCTATCCGAAGGAGTAACTCCTATAGCAGTCTGGCAGGTCAGCCCCTCTGCATTGGCCGGTTTGCTTAACGACCATGACAGAGAGCCGTAAGCATCTACGGATAAATAATAGGTTTGTCCTGCCCGGGCATAAAAAGAGCCCCCCAGACTTCCAAAGTTTTCGATTTCCTCCAGATTATTGCAGGTTCCTTTATAAACGGTAACGCTCCCGGACATATCACTGAACGTTATTTGATAAACACCATCCTGTGCAGGAGTGAAAGCATACCAGTTTTCACCACTAATATCCGGCGTAATAGTATTGGAAAGAGTAACTACCTGAGCGGTTTGGCAGGTCATGCCTTCGGGATTGGCCGGTTGGGCCAGTTCCCAGGCCTGGGGCTCACCTGAATAGTTATACCACTCAATATAACAGGTTTGGCCTGCATCCAGGTAGAATGCCGCCTGGGCTTTGAACCACGATACCCCATTCAAATTACGGCAAGTCCCGGTATAAACATTACCATACATACTTAGCGAACCGGATTCTGTTATGGTATAAACTCCGGCCTGTGCGGGAACAAATTTGTACCAGTTGTTCATATCATCCGCAGAAATACCGGATGCAACAGTTACGGTTAAAGCTGTTTCGCAGGTGGCATTTTGTGCCGTTACACGATTGGCAACACCCCACAGGAGCAAGGTTGCTGTAAACAAATAAATAATTTTCTTCATGATTATTTTAATTTAATGATTGTTTATTGTTTTATTAATGGATGCTCTCAACCAACATATTGCCGTCATGCTGGAACAAGTCCGGCATAATGGTAACAGGTTTCTTCATCGCGGGAAACGAAACCCGAAGGCTTCGGGATAGCCAACCAACCGGGCCACGATGTGCAGGGAGAGCATCGAAGCGAAGTGAGATAACCGGGTTTGTGATCTCAACGAACTTAATCCCTATCCATGTTATCTTACCTTTTGATAAATTCATCGTTAATAAACCATTTTTATAATTCGTTTTCGTTTACAAAGATATATTTTTTTAATATAACTTTAGATCTATCTGAAAAATGATTACTTTTGCATCTGACAACAAGATAGCATTTGCTATTGTTTCGAACTTGAAGAAATCGTCAGTTTAAAATAGTATCGAAAACAATAAGCATAATGCCCGCGTTTTACGTGGGTATTATCTTATCGATACTAGGGCCTCTGACGATGCCTTTCAGGTTCGTAAGATTTGCCCACGTGCTTTTTACGTGTAAATCCCAACAATAGCAGATTGGCTCCCAATGCAATAAAAACACGTAAAATGAGATATGTACATTGCCCGGATTTTATACAAGACAGTCAATAACCTTATTACCTTACGCCGGTATAGTGTAATACATATGCCAAAATAGAGAAATTAACTGCTACATATATATTATTCCTTCTGGAAACACAATGGCTGGAAGCTGCCTTCGGGCAGTTTCCCTTTTTTAGGGAAAGGCTTCCCGTTTTTAGGGATATGGTTTTCCTGAACTACGGAATTCTTCGCCAAGGTTGCCAGTAACTGAGATTAACTCCGTTAAGTACACAAGCCCGGGTGATTGGCTATGCCGAAGCCTTAGGGTTTCGTTTCCCGCAATGAAAATCTTAACCAACATATTATCGTCATGCTGAACTTGCTTCAGCATCCCCTGCATAAAAGCAATAAACAAGGGGGTTGCGGGTCAAGCCCGCAATGACGCACTTCGCCACTATGAGGAGGAACGACAAAACCCGAAGAGTCGGCGTAGCCAAGCAACCGAACCGCGAAATGTGGCGAAAGCATCGAAACATAGTACTAATGACAGAGATCCTACCTCACTCTTAATTAACATATTACCGTCATGCTGAACTTGCTTCAGCATCCCCTGCATAAAAGCAATAAACAAGGGGGTTGCGGGTCAAGCCCACAATGACGCACTTCGCCACTATGAGGAGGAACGACAAAACCCGAAGAGTCGGCGTAGCCAAGCAACCGAACCGCGAAATGTGGCGAAAGCATCGAAACATAGTACCAATGACAGAGATCCTACCTCACTCTTAATTAACATATTGCCGTCATGCTGAACTTGTTTCAGCATCCCTTCTTTTGAGGAGATTATCTCACTGCGTTTGGATGCACTTACCTGCTTTGCCTTCGGGTGCGGATCAAGTCCGCAATGACGTTCTGAACCAACCCTTACTGTCATCTTCCCGCTGTTTGATTTTCTATTATTGACCATTCAGCAGATGACGGCAATATGTTGGTTAAAAGCTTTATTGCAGGCATGAAGCAACCGGGCTTACGAACTCAACAGCGTTCTCATCGTTTACCTGTGGTTACCAAGATCCAATTTTACGGGCCATTATCATAAATAAATGGAATTATAATAATAAAATGTATTTTTATTGTCAAATTATAATTATCATAGCGCCTTAAAATACGATTTAAACTATGATTAAACTTTTTATAATATAAATTTTTTAAAATATAATCCGGTATATAAAATATGTATATATTTGCAGGTCGGATAATGAATATGATTTAATATATTTTGAAAGGATTTTAAATGGGACCATTTATACAACCGGAGAACAGGCAACATCATCTTCCTGCCTTTGAGAAAAGGATGGAGGAAGGGATCGGTTTCTTTCCTTGCAGGGATTTTTTGCTTTTACATAGCCGGGCCAAACTCTATGGCCGGGATATATGGACAGATTTGTGCCGGAGCGGAATCATAGCATTATTACACACATTAACTAAAAGCCTCTTTCTTTTTTACGGGAAGGGGCTTTTGTTTTATTGCCATCCCCTGCCGGATTCCGGCAAATGTATTTTCCGGGATAAAAGGTATTCCAACTATATTGAACGATATTTCAAGATACCGGAATGGATTTTGGGTATCTCAGATAAGAAATTCCCCGGCAAGGGAAGGCTGAACCATATCTCAGGCAACCAATCCGGAAGTCAGGGAAGGTTGAGCCACATCTCAGGCAACCAATCCGGGAGCCCGGGAAGGTTGAACCACATCTCAGGCAACGAATCCGGAAGCCCGGGAAGGCTGAACCACTTCTCAGGCAAGCAATCCGGAAGCCCGGGAAGGCTGAACCACTTCTCAGGCAACCAATCCGGAAGCCCGGGAAGGCTGAGCCACATCTCAGGCAACGAATCCGGAAGCCCGGGAAGGGGGAACCACTTCTCAGGCAAGCAATCCGGGAGCCCGGGAAGGGGGAACCACTTCTCAGGCAAGCAATCCGGGAGCCCGGGAAGGCGGATCCGGATCTTCGGCAGTAAATCCCGGAAACGAAGATCCCCGCCTGAAATGAAAGAAAGCAATTTACTAAGGATAAAAAGCGTGCCTGCAAGTATTGCCGGCTATCTTTTCCCTCTCCATTATTTATCTTATTTTTTAACCCTGAAGTTATCAAAAGTTGAACTGAGAGATTATCTCACTGTGTGTCGCTGCACTCGCTGCAATGACGCTCCTGGCCAACACATTGTCATCATGCTGAACTTGTTTCAGCATCCCCTGCCTAAAAGCGGTAAACAAGGGGGGTGCGTGCCGAGCCCGGATAACGGAACTTGCAATGACGCACTTCCGTCATCTCTTAGGAATGAGATACGAGCGACGAAGCCAACCCCCGACAAAAGAGCAATCTCTCGGCTCAACTTTCGACAACTTCTTTATAAAAACAACGTAGTATGAAAATAAAAAAAGCAACATGCGGAGACTGCCGCAATTACGAACATTTCCAGTTCCACTCCCAGTTCTCCAATTTAGTGATGGAGCATGGCGCTGAAATACTAAACATCAAGGGGCAATACGAAGGCGCATATCTTCCCTGTCTGCAAAAGGAAGATCAATGCTTAAAGTTAATCATTAAAAGTCCTTTTACCAAAAACCTGCAGGAAATGGATGAAAAACGCGACTGTATTGTCCGCGGTTTAACCTTTGTTATCAAAGACCACCTCTTTCATCCCGACCCGGAAGTGGTAAAAGCTGCCCAACGGCTGCAAATACTTACCAATGCCTACGGAAAGATCCACAATGAACCCTATGACGGAGAAACCGCAGCTATTCATAATCTGGTAAAAGACCTCACCGGAAGCTATGAAACCGATGCATCCATGCTTAACCTTGGGGATTGGATTGCCGGACTCGATTCCTGCAACCAACAATTCGAAGGGCTGATTAAAGAGCGTGATTATGAATCAATGGCACGGACCGACCTGCGGATGGAAACAGTCCGTAAGGAATTAGATCTTATTTACTATGGCATTATCGAAGATATCAATGCCCGGATACGTATTGAGGGAGCAACCGTATACGCAACCTTTGTCGAGGAACACAATATACAGATCGAGCATTATAAAATGATTATTGCCCAACGCCAGGGACGCGCCGCCGCAAGAAGGGAAAATGAAGAGAATGAACCGGAAGAACCCATTACGGAGGAATAGTTCTCCATTACGAACGGCGAAGCCCTCAACGGAGTTAATTACGGGGAGACAAGTAGACGGGTGAACAAGTGGACGGAAGTGCGTCATTACAAGTTCCGTTATTGCAGGCTTGACCCGCACCCCCCTTGCTTATTGCTTTTATGCAGGGGATACTGAAACAAGTTCAGCATGACGGCAATGTGTTAGCCAGGAGCGGCATTGCAGCGAGTGCAGCGAAACACAGTGAGAAGAAGACAGTAAGCGTTAGTTCAGAGCGTCTTTGCGGGCTTGACCCGCACCCCCCTTGCTTATTGCTTTTAGGCAGGGGATGCTGAAACAAGTTCAGCATGACGGCAATCTGTTGTTGGCCAGGAGCGGCATTGCAGCGAGTGCAGCGAAACGCAGTGAGAAGATGACAGTAAGCGTTAGTTCAGAGCGTCATTACGGGCTTGACCCGTAACCCCCTTGTTTACTGCTTTTAGGCAGGGGATGCTGAAACAAGTTCAGCATGACGGCAATATGTTGGTTAGGAGCATCATTGCAGCGAGTGCAGCGAAACGCAGTGAGAAGATGACGTAAGCGTTAGTTCGGAGCGTCATTACGGGCTTGACCCGCAACCCCCTTGTTTATTGCTTTTAGGCAGGGGATGCTGAAACAAGTTCAGCATGACGGCAATGTGTTGGCCAGGAGCGGCATTGCAGCGAGTGCAGCGACACACAGTGAGAAAACCGGCTTGCAAGCTCAACGGAGTTAATCTCCGCGATCAACTTATGACAACATCAGTAACAAACTTGGTAATAAATAATTTTTTTGTATACCTTTGCATGGTAAAACCCATAATATTCAGATTAAAATGAAACAACTATCTTTCTTCCTGTTATTCTCTTTATCCCTGCTTGCACTCTCTGCCCAGACACGCAAGTATGTCGATATAAACGGCACTCCGGCAGGAGCGGCAACTTCCTGGGCAACGGCTTGCAACGATCTGCAATTGGTAATAAACAACGCCGGTGCGGGAGATACGATCTGGGTGGCGCAGGGGGTATATAAACCCCGAAGGCCCGCCAATAAATTAGACACTATCGATGCCAATAACCGCGACAATGCCTTTGTATTAAAGGCAAATGTACATATATACGGTGGTTTTGCAGGCAATGAGGCCATTTTCTCCCAACGGGATTGGAATGCTTATCCCACAATCCTCAGCGGGGATATCGGAACGCCTGGCAACAGTGCCGATAATTGCTACCATGTTGTTGTCTCGTCAGGCAATGTGGGAACAGCCTGCCTGGATGGGTTTACCATCACAAAAGGATATGCTAATGTTGGTAGTGTGATAGTGGTTAATGGCCATTCTATATCAAGAAACGAAGGAGGAGGATTGTATATTCGAGATTCATCACCTATATTGTCGCATCTTGTCATTGACAGTAATATGGCAATCGTCGAAGGGGGCGGAATCTGCTGCGTAAATTCTTCCCTGGTATTGACAGATGTTGTTTTTTCTAGAAATACGTCAAACAATTATGGAGGCGGAATGCAGATTTTGTTTTCTACTCCTGTGCTGACCAACGTAATCTTTGAAAAAAACACGGCGGGAAGTAATGGTGGTGGTATAGATTGCAGCAATAATTCAACCCTCAAACTGACCAATGGGGTTTTTGTTGAAAATTCTGCCAATCGTACCGGCGGATTCCACAATACAAACGGTGCAAATGCAATATTAACAAATGTACTTGTCATTAATAATTACTCAGATTCGTATGGAGGCGGAATCAGCAATGTAGGAAGTACACTTACGTTAACCAATATTACTGTTTGTAATAATATATCAACGTCAATAAATTCTTACGATATTGGCGGAGTATACAATTCCGGAACGCTCTTTGTCCGCAATTCCATTATTTGGGGAAATAAAAAAGGCGCTGCAGTAAGTAATATAGATGTCATTGGTATTACTTATGCCAGGACACTGGTAGGCGGAGCAACACTCACAGCGGGCATTATCCTGAACGGCGACCCGCTGTTTGCAGATACCGCCAACGGAGATTACCGCCTGTTGTCCAACAGCCCTTGCCTGGATGTGGGAGACAATACCTTTTACAACCCGGGGGGCACCCCAGACATCTCCCATATTACCGTAGACTTAGATAACAACCCACGGATTAATAATGCAACGATAGACCTGGGCGCGTATGAGCTCCAGAGTGTGGCAATTATTCCCGACAGCAGGGGAATTGTCTATGTAAACAAACAGGTGGCAACAGGAAACGGATGCGGAGACAGCTGGTATAATGCCGCTAAAGAACTGGCAGATGCCTTGTATGAAGCGAAAACAGCCAATAGGCAAAAGCCCGACAGTATTAAGCAAATATGGGTCGCCGAAGGCACCTATAAGCCTTTGTATAAAGCCGGAAACGGAACATGGGACAGGGATAAAGCTTTTGTGCTGGTAGACAGCGTTAAGGTATACGGAGGTTTCCCCGATACGGCAAACGATGTTTACAATACAACACTAAACGACCGGGACTGGAACGCCAATCCCACAATCCTCAGCGGGGATATTGGAATCCAAGGAGACAATACTGATAATTGCTACCATGTAGTAATCTCCGCCGGAGACTCTACCGCTGCCGGAACACTGGATGGCTTTACCGTTACCGGTGGCAATGCAGACGGGGGCAGTACCACCATCACTGTAAATACAAGATCAATTTCCAGATCTGATGGAGGAGGAATATATAATACTTATTCTTCTCCCATACTAACCAATGTCACTGTTAGTAACAATACAGCTACTTCTGGGGTAGGAGGAGGAGGAGGAATATATAATAATAATTCTTCTCCCATACTAACCAATGTCACTGTTAGTAACAATACAGCTACTAATGTGGGAGGAGGAATAGTTAATTCTTATTCTTCTCCCATACTAACCAATGTCACTGTTAGTAACAATACAGCTGGTAATGTGGGAGGAGGAATACATAATGCTTATTCTTCTCCCATACTAACCAATGTCACTGTTAGTAACAATACAGCTACTGATGGAGGAGGAATATATAATCAGAGTTCTTCTTCTCCCATACTAACCAATGTTACTGTTAGTAACAATACAGCTACTAATGTGGGAGGAGGAATAGTTAATTCTTATTCTTCATCTCCCAAAATACGCAATTCCATCATTTGGGGAAATACGTTATCAAACGGAACAACAGTAGATAATATATATAATATCTTTAGCGCTCCTGTCTATGCCAATACGCTGGTTGGTGGTGCAACCATTGGCAGCGGTATTATTCTAAACGGAGACCCACTCTTTGCAGACACCGCCAACGGAGACTACCGCCTCACTTATTGCAGCCCGGCTATCAATGCAGGGGATAGTTCTTTCTACAGCCCGGATTCTATTCCCGATATCTCGCATATCACTACCTGCCTGGATAATAATCCAAGAATTGTAAACAAGCAAATAGATTTGGGTGCGTATGAATTCCAGGCAACTGTTCCTGTTCCGGATGCCAGGGGCACCGTACATGTAAATATAAACCAAACTACCGGCGATGGTTCGGGCGATAGCTGGGCGAATGCTGTTAACGAGCTTTCGGAGGCATTGGTTACTGCCAAAAGCAACAAGAATATAAAACAAATATGGGTAGCCGAAGGCACATATAAGCCCCTATATCATGCCGCTGACGGATATTGCAATAATGACGGTGGAAGGGATAATGCTTTTGTATTGGTGGACAGCGTTAAGGTATACGGAGGTTTCCCCACAAATGCCAATGACAACAGGGATACAAGTATTCTAACCCGTGACTGGAAGAATAACCCCACTGTTTTAAGCGGGGATATTGGAACTGTAGGAAGCAATACCGATAATTGCTATCATGTGGTTATTGCTTCCCATATATTGAATTCGACAACTACACTGGATGGTTTTACCGTTACCGGCGGCAATGCAAACGGAAGCAACAATATCTCTTCGAATAACCAATTAATAGGAAGAAATTCCGGTGGAGGGATGTATATCCGGAACGCTACTTTTTCCATGCAAAATTTAACTGTTGACCATAATAATACAGATAATGACGGAGGGGGAATACTTTGCCTCAACGCCTCTCCATTTATCAACAACGTAATCATACACAATAATACTGCCGGCAATGGCGGGGGAATGATGAATTATAGTAAATCTTCCCCGGTTATTACAAATACCCTGGTATATAATAATACATCAAGGAATAGCAGAGGCGGGGGTATCCATAACTACGGACAATACGGCGTGTCAACCAGGTACATGGAGCCTGCTTTTATAAACGTAACGGTAGCAAACAATACGGGCGGAGGCATCAATAACGAAGCAGGCGCTTATCCCATGATTTACAACTCGATTATTTATAATAATAATGTCAGCATAAGTGACGGATTAATTGACTATCGAAACTCATTAGTCGGGGGAGCTGCCCCGGGTAACGGCATTATATTAAATACCGACCCTTTATTTGCAGATGCAATAAACGGGGACTACCGTTTAAGCTATTGCAGTCCGGCAATTAACAAAGGGGATACTTCTTTGTACCGTCCGGATTCTATTCCCAACATCTCGCATATTACTACCGACCTGGATAATAATCCAAGGGTATATGACGGTATAATCGATCTGGGAGCATACGAATTTCAACAGAACCGCATTCTGCCTTCGGCCTCCGTATCCATGAATAGAGATACCACCATTTGTCCGCATGACAGTATAAACATTATCTTTGCATTGAGGGGAACGGCCAACTGGCAATTAGTATATACGGCAGATAACGGATTGAACTACGACACCCTGAAAAACATCTCCAGCAATCCGTATTCGTGGAAAGTGAACCCAACAGATACTACAACCTACCGGTTCGTTCAGGTAAGCGATTCCCATTGCGATACCATACTTTCGGATAGTGTTACCATCCATGTAATCCCGCAATTCAACCTTACCAATATGTTTATGCAGGATACGTTATGTGACGGAGGGTCAACCACCCCGATAAGTTTCACGGGATTGGCTACCGGCTATCAATGGTCTGTTACGGATACAGGTATTATCTCCGGACTGCCATCCGGCATACAAACGGGAGATTTCCCGGCGTATACGTTAGCAAATAAAACGGGGAACCCCAAAACCAATACAATAAAAGTCACCCCTCTATATGCCTTGCCGTATAAAACATGTACGGGAGAGGATACAAGCTTTTCCATAACCGTCTCCCCTGCCCCAACCGTAACAAACCTGCCTGCCAACGATACGTTATGCCATGGCAACAATACAACGCCGGTAAACTTTTATGGCGTATCCACTCACTATACATGGTATGCGGCATTTAGCGGAGATACAATCGATGCATTGCCTTTGGGAATACAAACCGGGGATTTCTCAACCTATCTCCTGAAAAATGAAACCAATTTACCGGTTACAGCCGTTATCCGTGTAACGCCCCATTATAGCCTGGGTTCGGTAAGTTGTCCGGGCAGCGACAGCAGCTTTTCCATCACGGTGAACCCTAAACCGACAATAACAAACTCCCTTGCAGACCAGGTATTATGCCATGACGGCCATACCACTGCTGTTCCTTTCAGCGGAGTATCCACCGGTTATCAATGGATAGCATCCGGAGATAATATCGACAGCATCCCCACCGGAATACAACAGGGAAGCTTTGGAACATATAATGTTTCGAATGAAACGGGAAATGTCCTGACTTCCGCTATTACCGTTACTCCCCTGTATCAAACAGGGAACCTGACATGCCGGGGAAAGGACACCTCCTTTGCCGTCTCGGTAAATCCTGCTCCTGTTATATATAATATCCTTGGTGATGATACCCTGTGCAGTGGAGAACAAACAATGCCGGTTGTTTTCTTCGGAGTACTCACCAATCATGAATGGACAGCCCATGGCGATAAGATAGACAGCGTTCCTGTCAACACCCAGGTAGGAGACTTTGAATCGTATACGGTAACCAATACAACCACATCGGTACAGACGGCAACTATCCGCATCACTCCGTATTATATCGCAGGCGGAGTACAGTGTGTTGGAAAAGATACGGCTTTCTCGATAAGCGTTATCCCCGAACCAACCCTGACAAATGTATTAGCGGACTATGATTTATGCGATGGAGAGCAAACATCCCCTGTCATATTTACCGGAAATCCTGCTACAGAATATCAATGGTCGGCAACCGGCAATATACGGGAAATACCCTCTGCAATGCAAACAGGGAATTTCGGAGCCTATTCCCTTACAAACAAAACATCATCATCTTTAACCTCCCTGGTAAGTGTTACTCCGGTATATACCGCCGGAGGAATGAGTTGTATGGGAGAAAGCCAGGATTTCTATATCACAGTACACCCTGCGACGGTAATTCATTCCATAAGTGCCGACTCTGCCCTTTACTGTGAAGGGGATGAACTGAACATAGTGGTTGCAGCCTCCGGGGGAAATAATACATACCAATGGTATAAAGACGCAATACCGCTGATGGGTGAAGTCAGCCAACGGTTTACGGTTCCGGTGACAAGATCGTCACATAGCGGATATTATTATGTGGAAGTATCCGGAACATGCGGAGAAGCCAAAAGTGCAACAATCCCAATCGAGGTCAGAGATCAAAATATGCTGGTGGAGAAATGGCATGATGTAATACTGGTTGATAATTCTTTATATCAATATTACGGATATCAATGGTACAGGGACGGAATAGTAATTCCCGGTGCAAAAGAACAGTTCTACCAGGAACCAGGCGGCCTGGAGGGATGTTACAGTGTAGAACTTACACTAAAGGACGGAAATAAAGTCTTCTCCTGTGAACGCTGCCTGGAAAAGAAAACAGTTAAATCCATCTCTATTTATCCGAACCTTGCAAAGCAAGGAAATCCTGTCAATGTATCCTTAGGTAAAGCGGGCCCGGAAAAGGCAGAACCAATGTATGTAAGCCTTTACACTTCCGAAGGAAAATGCATATCAAACAAACAATTCTATGAAGATTCTTTTGAGATAGAAACTCATGGACTGGCAACCGGTATCTATATCTTACGGATAACGGTTGGCGACAAACAAATCCATAATGAAAAGATCATCGTTTATTAATGGTTGGTGGTTTAGTTATCAGTGGTTAGTGGTCAGTGGTTAGTTAGTGGAATGCAGAATGCAGACAGTGGACGGGTGGACAGGATAACAAGGAAGCCCAAGGGAAGCAAATGAACAATGAATAGACGTTGTCGAAAGTTGGTATAGGAGATTAGCTTGCTGTGTTTCGATGCTTTCGCTACACTTCGTGGCTCAGGTGGTTGGCTATCAATGACAGAGATTAACTCCGTTGAGCTCGCAAGCTCGGTTGCTTCGTTCCTCGCAATGACGCTCTGAACCAACACATTGCGTCATACTGAACTCGATTCAGCATCCCCTTCCTTTAAGGGGTTATCTCGTCTTATCGGAAGCGGGTGTCTCGTCCTACCGGAAGAGATTGCCTCTTGCGAATATATCATGACGAAACAAGTAAGTTCATCCCGGTACTGATACAACAGGACGCTTTCGGGTTTAATCCGGCGGAAGGATATAATATTTTGATCGTCAATAAATAGCAAGAAGTTACGCATGTTACAAGAAGTTACAGGAAGGTGTAATTCGCGAAGCAGCTTATTTTCTTGTTGATTTGATTATTCTTTGATACTTTCTGTATGTTGAATTTTACCCTTTTATCGGCTTTATCTACTTTATCGATTTTATCCTTTCTGCCTGTTGCTTTCCGCTTGCTACGTGTTGCCGTCAATGGTGAGGGTTATTTGTTTGTTCCCTCACTACCCATGTATGCATTCAGTTTAACGAGCAAATCCTCCAAGTTAAAATCAATGCCCGGAACTGTAATATGAGCCATGTCGTAAACAGGCTCCCGTTGCGACAACAATGTTTCAATTGTATCTTTTATATCCTGATTGGGCAAAGACAGCAAAGGCCGTTCCTTTTTGCTATTGGCCAGTCTGCTATACAAAGACATCGGAGGCATCTTGATATAAACAGCTATGCCATGGGATAAGATCCATTGCATATTATCCCCAAAGCAAGGGGTTCCTCCTCCGAGGGCAACAACTGCATCATCCATTTGTTGCGTCAGATGAAGTATCTTTGTCTCTTCCCGCCTGAAATTCTCTTCTGTGTACAGGCTAAAGTAATCGTTTATGGAACATTGATGTACGGCAGCAAACAATTCATCGGTATCCAGAAAAGAAAAACCACAACGGGCAGCCAGGCGCTTCCCTATTGTAGTTTTGCCGCAACCCATAAAGCCGATAAGGTATATCCTCATCTTCTATTTCATAGAAAGGCTAATCCCTTCTAACAAACTGGTTGTAATATATTCCAATTGTTCCCAGTCTAACTCGGTATGCATGGGTAAGGAAATAACATTAGATGCCAAGTATTCACTTACCGGAAAATCTCCCGGCTTATACCGGTCACTTGCATACGCTTTTTGCAAATGCAAAGGGACGGGGTAATAAATCATGACGGGAATCTGTTTTCCGGACATGAAGTTAATTAACTTCTCCCTGTCAACACCATCCAACACCAAGGTATACTGGTGGAATACATGATTCGTGTAGGAAGCAGTTACAGGCGTCTTAATATATTTATTATTGGCAAAAGCAGTATTGTAATAATCTGCCGCTTTTTGCCTTTTCTGCGTATAGGAATTCAACCACTTTAGTTTAATATCCAAAATAGCTGCCTGCATACTGTCCAAGCGAGAGTTGACCCCCACCAGGTCGTGATAATAACGGACAAACATTCCATGGTTAACAATGCCCCTTAATTGATGCGCCAATTGATCATCATTTGTAAAGATCGCTCCCCCATCACCATAGCATCCCAGGTTCTTGGATGGGAAAAAAGAGGTACATCCGAATGTGCCTATCGTTCCTGCTTTCTTCTTAGTTCCGTCTTTAAAAAGATAATCTGCCCCAATAGCCTGGCAATTATCTTCAATAACATACAAATTGTATTTCCCTGCTATTTCCATTATGCTTTCCATGTGAGCACATTGCCCAAACAAATGAACAGGAATAATCGCTTTGGTATTAGGGGTAATCGCTTTTTCCAAAGCTTCAACGTTTATGTTAAATGTATCCGGATATACATCCACTAAAACAGGAGTTAATCCCAGCAAGGCAATCACTTCTGCCGTTGCTATAAACGTAAATGTAGAAGTAATGACTTCATCTCCCGGTTTCAGACCCAACGACATCAATGCCACTTGTAAAGCATCCGTTCCATTAGCACAAGGAATAACATGCTTAACCTGTAAGTATGTTTCCAGATGTTCCTGAAAGCTTTTTACCGCAGGGCCATTTATAAAAGCCGCACTTTCCAATATTTGATTTAGGGCAATCTCTACTTCCGGTTTTATTTGTTGATATTGACTCTGCAAATCAACCATTTGTATTTTCCTCATACTATTTAACTATTAATGAATCTTTTGGGTTAGCATTTCCTACCTGTTCGGTCTGCAAAAAGACCAGCCGGTCAATCACATCCGACATCATCTCTTTAGAGACAGAAGCATCTCCCATATAGTAAGAATAACTTTCCGTATACTGTTTATAATTTGTATTGTAACGTTTAAATAAATTTTTCATCTCATCATTTACCTGAATACGTATCTTCTCCGCCGACTCATTATATATAAGCACCTTCATTTTACCCTCTATTAAATAAATCTCTACCAGAATTTCTTCCACAACTTGTTTGCTCAAAAGAGTTTCCGAAGGCTTCTGTACGGCAGTCCGGTTACAGGAAGATATGCATACAAGGAAAATTAAAGGCAGGAAGCATATTGATAAGATTGATACTGCTTTTCTCATAGTTATTTTCGATTAAACTGCAAGGGACATCCACTTGGAGGAACAGGAAACTTCCCATCATCATAAACCAATTCCCCATTTACAAATGTTTTTTCAATGCATGCATGTAGTCTTTTCCCTTCGAACGGAGACCAACGGCATTTATATTGTATGGTATCTTTATTAATTTCTGTCTCTTTTTCAAGGTCTACTAACACCAGATCGGCAAAATATCCTTCCTTAATAAATCCTCTCTGTTCTACGTCATAGATCTTGGCCGGAGCATGGCACATCCGTTGAACAATAGTCTGAAGCTTTATCTTACCTTCTTTGTGCATTTCCAATAGTAATAACAATGTATGTTGCACAATAGGGATTCCCGATGGAGCCTTGAAATATGTATTGTTTTTCTCTTCCCGGGTATGGGGTGCATGATCGGAACCAATGGTGGCAATACGCCCTGATAAAAGCGCATCGAACAAGGCCTCTCTATCGGTTGTTTTTTTAATAGCAGGATTACATTTCATCTTTGTGCCCAGAGAAGCATAATCATTGTCATCCAAAAACAAATAAGCGGCACAAACTTCTGCCGATATATTGGGATACTGATCTGTAAACAACGCTAACTCTTTAGCTGTAGAAAGATGCAGGACATGCAATCGTGTTCCATACTCTTGTGCTAAAGTAACTGCCTTTTGCGTGGAAACAAAGCAGGCTTCTTCCGAACGAATTTCCGGGTGCTTCTCTATCGGAACATTTTCCCCAAATTGTCCCCTGGCTTGCTGTACATTATTTGCAATAATAGTTTCATCTTCACAATGGACTGCTACCGGCAAATTATGAATGCTGAACAATTCATGTAGCACTTTGTCATCAGAAACCAGCATATCACCGGTTGAGGATCCCATAAAAAGTTTGATCCCACAAACACGGGAAACATCTGTTTGCCTTATCTGCTCCAAGTTATGATTGGTCGCGCCTAGATAAAACGAATAATTCGTGAACATCCGTCCTTGTGCCAGATTGAATTTTTCATCAAGCAAATCATTTGTTGTTGTTTGGGGAATCACATTCGGCATGTCCATCACAGAAGTTATTCCTCCGGCAACAGCAGCACGGCTTTCCGAATACATATCGCCCTTATGCGTCAAACCCGGATCCCGAAAATGAACATGTTCATCTATCACGCCGGGTAATAAATATTTATTTGTTGCATCAACGAAAATTGTATTTTCTTCAAAAAACAAATCCTCAACAGGAAGATTTTTCTTCATAACACGAGCTATCTTCCCCTGTTGAATCAGGACATCGGCACAAAACACCTTGCCCTCATTGACAACAAATACATTGTATATGAAATAATTATTAGAAGCTTTCATATCAAATATTCAATATGCGAATGTACACAAGTTTTTCTTATTTTCTAACCCTTTTTCTTTTGATTTAATAAACAATATCTGTTAAGAAAATAGTATATGGGATTATGTCCTGTCTTTAAAAGAATCTGTACATTTGACTTTTAATTATTGTTTCATTAAACAACATATAACAAACTTATTATTAATATATCATAATTCTGATTCGAAATAAAAAAGATAAATAATGACAAAAAACAAAGATTGTGAAGCGATTGATCGTCTGTTGCATATTATGACCGAATTGCGACAAAAATGTCCCTGGGATAAAAAACAAACGATGAAGAGTCTTCGTTATCTGACAATCGAAGAAACATATGAATTGTCTGATGCTATTATTGAGCAAGATCTGCCGGAAATAAAAAAGGAGCTTGGAGATATTCTATTGCATATTGTGTTTTATTCCCAAATTGCAAAAGAAAAAGGTGCATTTGATTTTGCCGATGTCGCAAATGCTATATGCGATAAGCTTATCTTGCGACACCCTCATGTCTTTGGCGGGGTGAAAGTAAATGATGCCGAAGATGTAAAAGTAAACTGGGAAAAGATCAAACTATCCGAAGGGAGAAAATCGGTTCTAGGTGGCGTCCCGAAATCATTGCCGGCAACAGTAAAAGCCTTTCGTATACAGGAAAAGGTACATGGGGTAAACTTCGACTGGGAAAACGCTTCTCAGGTATTGACAAAAGTAAAAGAAGAAATTAACGAATTGGAAGATGAAATCAAGAAAAATAATCTTCCCCAAATGGAAGAAGAGTTCGGCGATGTTTTCTTCTCCCTTATAAACTATGCTCGCTTTCTTAACATTAATCCGGAAGATGCCTTGGAAAAGACCAATCGTAAATTTATCATGCGTTTTCAAAGAATGGAAGACTTAATCCTTGAAGATGGAAAATCATTGACTGAGATGAAGCTATCAGAGATGGATGAATATTGGGAAAAGGCTAAAGAACAATTAAAAGATACACACAGGATATCATAAAAAAGTTGTACATTTGCAAATCGTAAATGGAAAAAATAAGATGGCTGGAAACGTTGATAAAATTACAAAAACCCGATTAACATCATCAAAAATCACTACTGTAATTAGTATTTCTTTGGTGCTCTATATCATAGGATTATTAGGGGTTGTATTGATTAATGCAAGCCGGATATCTGAAAATGTCAGAGAAAATATCGGTTTTGAAATTATGCTTTCTTCCGATATTACAGAAGGAGAGCTTTCCGATTTGGAAAAAGAATTGGAGATGTTCCCCTATGTTAAATCTATGCAATATATATCAAAAGAAGAAGCCACTGAAGAAACAATAGAAATGCTTGGACATGACTTTAGGGAAATTGTTGGAAATATCATTCCCGCATCTATCCAGCTAAAAATAAACTCCGAATACACATCTTTAGACAGCTTACAAAAAATTGAAAAGGCATTATATCTCATGCCGCATATTACAGATGTAAATTATCAAAAGAATTATGTAACCAACATTAATGAAAACCTATATAAGATAAGCATGATTTTGCTAATCATCAGCGCAATATTATTAATAATTTCTATTGCTTTAATTAGTAATACTATCCGGCTTTCAATATATTCCAAGCGATTTATTATTAGGAGTATGCTTCTGGTGGGGGCAAAAAGAAGAACCATTTACGACCCTTTTATCTCTACGGGCATCCTACAAGGTTTATGGGGGGGGATCATTGCTATTTTACTTCTTTGTGGCACCTTGTATTTAGCATACACGAATCCTACGTTTTCACAAATTATTGATTTTACTCACCCCCAGTGGTATATATATTTGTTTGGGATTATAGTTCTATTAGGGATTCTTATTACGTGGGTTTCTACATTTTTCTCAGTGCGTAAATATATTAAAATAAAATTAGATAAGTTATATTTTTAATACATATTATAATGGCAAAAAGTACAACAAAAAAGAAAAAAGCAACTACCGGTAAACAACAAATTACCTGGGCTCCGGGAATGCCTTTCGGTAAACTGAATTATATCCTTATGCTATCCGGAATTGTAGTTTTAATGATTGGGTACATTCTTCTCTCAGGAGGAGGAAGTGATGATCCTGCTATTTTCAGTGAAGCTATCTTTGACACACGGCGTCTGGTTATAGCCCCTATCGTACTGGTTCTGGGATTTGTTATTGAAATAGCCGCCATACTTATCAAAGTAAAACCAACCGAATCGGAATAATCACTACAGACAAGAATTAATGACAGTTATTGAAGCCATTATACTTGGAATCGTCCAAGGATTGACGGAGTTTTTGCCCGTTAGTAGTAGCGGACATATCATTATCGGAAGTGAATTATTGGGTTTATCCGGCGAAGAAAACCTAAGTTTTGCTATTGTCGTCCATGCAGCTACGGTAATGAGTACCATAGTTATTTTATGGAATGAGATATGGAAGCTGTTACAGGGAGTTTTTAAATTCCGGTGGAATGAAGAAACTCAATACGTCGCCAAGATATTTTTATCCATGATACCTGTTCTTATTGTCGGCCTGTTTTTTAAAGATTACGTAGAACAACTATTTGGAAGCGGATTATTAGTTGTAGGCTGTTGCTTGTTGGTTACCGCCACTTTATTGACCTTTGCTTCAAAAGCCAAGCCGAGAGAGAAAAAAGATATCGGCTGGTGGGATGCATTTATTATTGGCCTTGCCCAGGCAGTTGCCGTTCTGCCGGGTCTGTCCCGATCCGGTTCGACTATTGCGACAGGAATATTATTAGGAAATAATAAAGAGAGTGTAGCTAAATTCTCATTCTTAATGGTTTTGATTCCCATTTTAGGAGAAGCCATATTGAGTCTTAAGGATTATACAACTGCCGGAAGTGATGTGGCCCTCTCTCCTATCGTATTGGTATCCGGTTTTTTAGCTGCTTTTATCACGGGATGTATTGCCTGTAAGTGGATGATTTCTCTTGTAAAGAAAGGGAAATTGATTTACTTTGCAATTTACTGTGCCATATTGGGAGCTATCGCTATTATTTATTCTGCTATTTAGAGAACTTGTCAAAAGCTGACACAAGAATCGCTCTTTTGTCAGGGATTAACTTTTCAAGTTCAGGCTCAATTTCCTTTTATTGTACTCCTTGTTGCATGTTTCTTTCCTGTTTCAAACCCGTCCGACTGTTCGGAAAGTATCCCGCACTTTCGTTTGAAGGTTTCCGAAGCTTCGGAAAGGTATATTAACTCTTGTTTGAGGGTTTCCGGAGAGCCGGAAAGATATATTCATTCCTGTTTGAAGGTTTCCGGAAAGTCGGAAACTTCCAAACATTATTGTTTGCTTGTTTCCGAGTGTCCGGACAGGTTTTCCAACACAATAGAATGGTCAAAAGAAAAAAACAACAACCGGATTACCGGCTAAATCCTATCTTGATGTATTGAAATTGTAAGCATTCAACTTGAATAATTACTACAAGTATAGTAGTATTATCTATATCCAAGGCCCGTTAGAGTCGAACAGGCATAATTTCCAATGGAGTATACCGATTGGGGATCATGTCAAACGTTTTTTTATTTTCTCCATATTTAAACAAAATCCGTATAACTCTGTTTTTAAACAAAGAACTTGTTTGAAATCATTATTCCACTTCAATCTTTTTATTACTAATAAAATCATACAAAGTCATTTTACGTATTTCATAATATTTTGTCCAACTTTTTTGCAATGCTTCAATATAATTTAGTTGGGCATTGTCTTTTTCACTTTGTGCCGAGGAATAATCCAAGAAGCTGATTTTTCCGGTTATATAACGTTCCTTACTCATATCAAAGCGTTTGGATGAAAGCTCCCCTGTACGTTCAACCAAGCGTATCTGTGAATACTGAAGATTATATTGCCGGACTACGCTTTGTATATTCCGATAGAAATTCTGTTCATCCAATTTTATGGATAAAGATGTATTTTGAAGAACTACTTCTGCTCTTTTCCGTTTGTTTTTAGCAATTCCCCAATCTAAAAGGGGAATAGTAAAACTCAACGTAATTTGTTCCTGATCCAAAGGATTCTTATATACGTTTTTGAAGATGTCATTACTTTGCGATAACCCGAAAGAAGCATATAAATCTACAGAAAAACCATGGTCTGCTTTTGCCTGTGCCAATTCACTCTGAGCCTCCAACAAGCGTTGTTTGTAATCCAAGTCTTTACTTCCATTGTTTTTGGCTTCAAATTCTACCTTTATAGGATCTATTTGCTCCAATGGAAGTTGAGACGGGACCAACAACACAAACTCTTCATTTTCATGAAATCCTAAAAAGTCAGCTAATGCCGCTTGTTTTTCCAATAAATTGTTTTCTATTTCTTCCATTTGTAGTGCCAGATTCAAATTATTAACTTCCACTTCCAACAATTCGTCCTCGGTGATATTTTCTAAAACAAAACGTTCTTTAGCAATTGATAATAAGGTATCACTATTGAGTTTATTCTGTAAAGTTAACTTTTTAGAAGTTTGATAAGTTAACAGTTCAAAATAATGTTCTATGGCGGTTAATGCGGTTGCTTCCAATTGTTCGATATATTCCCGTTCTGCTTTCTTGTATTGTATCGGCTCGATCTTCTTCTGCCATTTATACGGATTATAAGAAAAAATGGATTGGCTTATTCCTACATTTATTATATTTCCCATGTAGGAAGTTGTAGTACTATCCTGATACATATCCAATCGTTGCAATCCGCTTGAGACAAAAAACTGTCCACCTGTAAAGGGGATGGCCTGATTAAGGGAAAGAGTTCCCGAATAATTTCCTATTGATTGCGATACAAAAGCTTCTGTTCCATCGGGCATGGTAATAGAAGAAATAGTGCGGTTAAATGCAGGCAGGTTTCCTGATAATGTAAGAGATGGAAGCAACGATTTACGATAAAGCTTAAAATCATAACCTGCTATCAAATACGAGTTCCTGGCTTGTTTGGCTTCAATAGACTGCCCTTGGGCCATACGGATACAATCTTCCAGACTCAAAACAGTTTGTGCCGAAGTTGATGGGCAGGAAAACAAGTGGATTAGAAGGCAAGTGAACGAGGAGACAAGGAGACGAGCAAACGAGTTGACAAGATTACATGTAAACGAGGAGGCAAGCGAACGAGTGAACAAGTCAGCCATTGATTTCTTTGTTAAGATGATTAATAAATGAAGACATCATTTTGATAAATTATAGTATCGTTTCATTGAATTTATTATATGTTTCTTTGCCTAAATAGCTTATCAGTTTGTCTACTTGTCTCCCTGTTCACTCGTTCACTTCTTCAACACTGCTTTAATCGGGTTTAAGAATTTATCCAACAGGCGTAGATCTTCTGTTATTATCTCTGCCGTTCCCTGCATTTCCTGGCTGAATGTTAATTCCTTGCCATAATTGGTAACCAGTTTTTCAGGAAAACCAACTTCCAGCATATACACCTTTTGTCCGTTATCTGTCGTAACAGGAACTAACGAAATATTGCGAATCGGTACACGGAGCATACCATATTCCATGTACGGATAATTGGCAAACTTCACATTTACCATTTGTCCTGCTTTTACTTTTCCGGCACCTTGTGGAGGAAGAAGTATCTTTCCTATAATTTGCGTAGCTTCTTCCGGTACAATAGTGATAAGAACTTCACCTGCATTAATGTTTTGATTTTTCTGCCAATATTTGGTAAATGTTGCAATACCGTCACACGGGCTTGTCAGTAAATAAGTTTGTTCCCAACTTTTTAATTGCGTCAATAACTGGTCATAAGCCGTTGATAATGCCAATTGCAGATTGTTCTTCTCTTCTACAAATTGTTGTTCCAGGTCGAAGATAGACTGTTCCAATTGCAAAATGTTCACCTTTTGGTTTTCTACGCTTAGCATGGAGGATTCATACGATTGTAGATTTCCCAAATACGTATTCCTTGCATTTTCAAAATCGGAAAGAGACAGCATCTTTTTTGCATATAAAGAAGAATCCATTGAAAAAAGTTGCTGTGCACTTTTTAATTGCTGTGAAGTTAATTCAAGCTGGTTTTGTGTTTTTCGCATGATCACTTTTTGGGTAGCAATCTGCTTTTCTATCCCCCTGATCTTTTTCCTGTGGTAATCCGCAGCAAGAAAATATTGATAATCTTCATGGGCTTTCAAAAACGACAGGTAGCTTTGTTGTATATCTCCCAATAATAAATTAACAGGCATTCTTTCCTCGAATATGCTGTCATTAATTTTATACGATTGCAGATTATATTTCAAGGATAAAATGTCCTTTAATTGGGCAGGATTTTCTATTAATGCCAGGACCTCGTCTTTCTGTACATGCTCTTTTTCAATAACAAAAATACTGTCAATACGTCCTGTAGTCTTAGCCATAACTCCGGCAGGCAGGTTTTCTGTCGTAACAGTAATGGTAGCTTCCAATATGTCAGGATACTTGAAGAAATAACTGCCAATAAACAATCCTGCGACAATAATAAAAATTACTGTAATCCCCCAACGTATAATCCATTTAGGAGGACGCCCCAGGATTTCCTGCACTTCTTCGCTTCTCAGTTCTATATTGTCAGGGCTTTCGTATCGTTTATTTTTTTCCTGTTCGCTCATTTATTATTTTCATTTTTACCACAAAGAGGCACGACAGTGTTTTATTTGTTTCATGTTTTATTATATGGTAGTGAAAGAGATTATCTCACTGCGTTTCGATGTTTTCGCTACACTTCGTATCTACCAATGAAAGAGATTATCTTACTGCGTTTCGATGCTTTCGCTACACTTCGTGGCTCAGGTGCTTCGTTCCTCGCAATGACGCTCATAACTAACATATTGCCGTCATTGCGAGGAACGAAGCAATCCCCAACAAAAGGGTGATTTTTTTATGATTCTCTATCATTTCTTATTCTCTTTTGTTCCCTTTACATCCCCCTGCGCCCCCTTCAAAGGAGGAATTTGCTCTTTTGCTCCATCTGTGCGTTATTAACCACTAACCACTAATTTCCCAACTCCAATTGGTTTTTTACCAACTCATAATACTCTCCGCGTTTTGCTGTTAACTCCTGATGCGTACCTGTTTCCGTAATTACACCTTGATTCAGTACGACAATCTGGTCGGCATTTTTTACGGTGCTTAAACGATGCGCTACGATTACAACCGTCTTCCCTTGAAAAAACGCATGCAGGTTCTCCATGATTACTTTCTCATTATTGGCATCCAAGGCATTGGTAGCTTCATCAAAGAAAATATATTCAGGTTTTTTATAAACGGCGCGGGCAATCAGGATACGTTGTTTCTGCCCCTGGCTGATGCCGGTTCCTTCCTGTCCGATTTTTGTATTGTAGCCCAAAGGCATTCCTTCTATCATTTCCTGAATATTGGCTACTTTGGCGGCATGAAACAATTGCTTTTTATCAACCGCTTCTGCTCCTGCAGCGATGTTCCTGGCGATGCTATCCGAAAAGATAAATCCATCCTGCATAACGGCCCCGCATCTGTCCCGCCACATTTTATGGCTGATATTACTTAAAGAAATATCCCCTATCTTTATATCTCCTTTTGTTGGCGGATAGAAGCCCAGTAATAATTTAACCAGTGTGGTTTTCCCGCTTCCGCTCATGCCCACAATCGCCGTTATTTTTCCTTGTGGAATTAGCAGATTAATATCCTGCAACACTTCCGGCGAAAGCGGATTGTATTTGAATGACAAGCTTTCTATATGCAATGTTTTTTCTTCCGGAAAGATTGTTATTTTCTCCTGCGCCGGGTCTTCTTCATCTTCCTTGTTATGTATTTCCCCTAAACGTTCCAGGCTTATCTTGGCATCCTGTGCCGACTGGATAAATCCGATTGTCTGATTAATAGGCCCGTTTAATTGCCCTATAATATACTGTACCGCCATCATCATACCCAATGTCATATCTCCGTTGATAACACTGTATGCTGCAAAAAACGAAATGAATATATTCTTTACTTCATTGATAAAAAAAGCTCCCGACTGCTGGTATTGCGATAATGCCAGCCCCTTGATGCTGATGCGGAACAACTTGGCTTGTATGGATTCCCATTCCCAGCGTTTTTGTTTCTCACAGTTGTTAAGCTTTATCTCCTGCATGCCTGTAATAAGCTGGTAAAGGTTGCTCTGCTCGGATGAGGCTTGGGCAAAACGCTTGAAATCCAACTCCCGGCGTTTTTTAAGGAAAATAGTGATCCATAAGATATACAATGTGCTGGCAATTAAAAACACCAACAACAATTTTACATTGTAAAACGCCAACACACAAATAAAAACAATAAAAGTGACAATGGAAAACAAGGTATTTAAAGTAGAAGAGGTTAGAAAACTCTGTATACGGCCATGGTCTCCTATCCGCTGCATAATATCCCCGATCATTTTGGTATCGAAATAGCCCAACGGCAATTTCATGAGTTTAAACAGAAAGTCAGAGATAATGGAAATATTAATGCGCGTAGTAATATGTAATAAAATCCATGAACGGATAAACTCCACCGCCGTTTGTGCGGTATATAAGGTAAGTTGGGCTATAAGAATGACAATAACAAAACTAAGGTTGTTATTGCCGATACCATAATCTACAATGCTTTGGGTTAAAAAAGGGAAAATAAGTTGCAAGCCTGTTCCGATAAGCATTCCTATAAAAAGCTGCACGATTAGCTTTTTATAAGGACGCAGGTATTGGAAAATAAATTTGAATTTAGTTTTATCCGGCTTCTCGTCTTCTATGGAATAAAATTCCGGTGTAAGTTCAAACAGCAAAGCAATACCTTCATCTTCACCTTCTTTTTTATGGCTTAGCCAACCGTTTAGAAACTCTTGTACAGTATATTTTATTAACCCATGCCCCGGGTCTGCTACACGTACATAACCTTTGATAGTGGACGAGTGGACAGGTGAACGAGTAGACGAGTTTTCTTGTTTACCTGTATTCTCGTTCTCTTGTCCACTCTTTTCCCCGTCTACTCGTCTACTCGTCCTCTTGTCCACTTTCACATCATACACTACCACAAAATGATTTTGTTTCCAGTGTACAATACAAGGCATAGGCGCTTCTATTAATTTCTCAAACGATATATGGACTCCTGTTGTACGGAATCCTATTTGTTCTGCCGCTTCACTTATACCTAATAAACTAACCCCTTCCCGTGAAATAGACGTTTTCTGACGTAACGTTTCCAACGAATAATTCTTTCCGTAATACTTGGCAATCATACGAAGACAGGTAGCTCCGCAATCCATTTTATCCAATTGTTTATAGAAGGGGAAATTTGCCATTAAATATATTTTATTTATAAGTATGATAATTAATTAAATATTATTTATTTTTACGTATTCTTGCCATTTTTGAATTATAGTACATGGACAAGAAATCATATAGAACTAATTCATATTTGCGTTGCTGAGTTCTAAATAATCTATTCATCATCATATGAATGTAACTTGATAAAAGATTATTTTTTCTTTCTATTCGATCCATGTTATTTAAGATATCGTTTACCGTATTTTTTATTCTTTCTTGTTTCTCATAAATGTGATAAAACAAATTAGAATCATTATCAGACGCTAAAACAGGTTCTATCTTTGTACGATCGGTACGGTATCTTTGGGCGAATTGTTTTCTATAATTATGCGTAATGTCGAATTCTTTTACAAAATTCTCTTGTAATGTTTTCAACAAATCAGATTTTTCTTCCAAAGTATATTTGAAGGAATCTAACAGAACATCAATCATTTTTAATGCAAGTATCCATCGGAGATTTTCATCTTGTTTTACTTCATTACTTATATAACTTTCAAAATCAATCAATAAATCATTATCACCATCCACAAGAGTAACATAACGGGGGATTTGTTTTTCCAACCTCCACTTATTAACATCCGGAATCAATGTTTCTTTATCTTTCTTCTCAATAAGAGAATTAAATTCTTTAACATTCACCTTCCATTCTGCTAAAGATAATAATATATTCTTATAAATTACACGGGGTAAAAAATCATATTCATTCATTAAACTTCCCAAATTAAATCCAATACCGCCTCTTAATCCTTGTGTTTGCATATCGCACAAAAAATGGTAAACAGGCATAGAGTTCATCGAGTAGTTATGAGCGGTACTCATTCGTGGAATTATTTGTTTGTTTAATTTTTTTGATCGTAAAATAATCGTATTCATTTTTACAGAAATGTGCAAATCATCGGGCAAAATTTGATACTCCTCCCCAACAGAGGCTTTTGCTAAATAAGGAATTTCATATGATCGTAGAACCGGACGTAATAAGATATTGCCTATCCTTGATTCCGGCAAATGAACAATTTCTGCAAATACAACATCCGGATTGTTTTTTTGCTCGTGTTCTGTAACCGCAAGAACATATTCTTCTAATTTTTTGGTTATGTGACAGAACCTTCCTAAAAGATTTCCGGCACTGGATCCTCCAGCATTATGTACATAGATTGACACACTATTCTCATCATAAGAAAATAATTCACACATACATGAAAATGTATCAGGCAGATCACTCCAATTTACCGGCAAAAAATCAAAATCGCTGTCTTGTATCTCAATAGAATAAGCACTTTCTTTATATGCATTTATCATTTTCTTATGAAATACCGATTGTATTCTATTCCATTTAATTTCCTGCTCAGGCATATTGTATGGAAATGCAAAACCATCCAACAAAGAGCTGACATCCCCTGAATTGACCGGATATCCAATACCTGATTCCGTATCCAATACTTGCAACAATGGCATTTCCCTGTCTTCATACCGTTCGTAATAATTTTCAGCAAATTTTGTGAGTATTGTTTCGCGAGCAGGAAGAGTTAACCGATTCATTAAAATAATTGCATCTGTAATATGATTGATAAGCTTCTCCTCTAAAAAAGCTTTTTCTACAGGTTTGAACATATCTGTTTGAAACAAATATTTTTGTTCATGTGATATGTTTATTTCCTTCACGATTTTTTCTATTTTTTCATACACAGGAACAGATGTCCCGATAGGAGCATTATCAAGGTGGCTTAGCAATTGAATTATTTTTTCTAATCGTTTTTTTAAAGAGTCATCCTTAGGATTTATTCTTTCCAGTGTTTCTAAAATTTGGATTACAAAATCCCTTCCTGTAATTGAAGGATCTAATTCGCTGACAAGAACTTGTTCTTCAATTAAAGTATTAACAAATTCTTTACTCTCTTCAAGAGTTATCTCTTCATCAATTATTGATTCCGCTAATTCATTAATCGATGCTCCAGATTTTGCCTTTGATAAAACGATATCAATATAATCGGAATAGTCAATTGCTGAAATCTGATGGGTACGTTTTGAATTTCTATAGTGCCATTCCACGTATCGCATTTTATCTCCAATGGTGTATAAGCTGGTATTAGGATAATAGAGTAGCAATTCTTTTATTTCCTCTTGTTTGGCTATTACTTGTGCAAGATTACACAAATAATTCATATCTAACCGGGTATATCGCTTATTGTTCTCAGATATTGACAAAACGATTTCTGTCCCACTGTTTAATTTCCCTAATGAAAATCCAGCAAATAAGCCAAATGGTGTACATCTTGAACTCATCCTTGTATAATAACGAAGCACAGACATTTTTAACTTGCTTATTTCTTTTTCATTTCTAAGTTCATGTTGTAAGAACTTATTGACTTCACTAAATAAGTCGGGGCTTGCTAGAAAAAGAGCCTCCTGAATATACGAATTTCGTAAAAAATCATACCAAAAACCATCCTTTTCCAATCCTTTTAAATCTGCATAATAATGTTTTAAAGGAATTGCAGGTGTTCGGAAAACAAATATTTCAAATGGATTATATGATGTTTCTTTTTTCATACTTCAGTTAACTTAAGAATAAACATTCGTCCCAAGTGGGCTCCAATTCATAATAATAGGTTAATAACGCGAGTCCTATTCCGGCAATACCTTCTAATAATCCATATGCGTTAACCCACCCTCCATATTCAATTGAATGCCATGCTTTAAATCCGGCGAGCCCATCTTCAAAGTTTGCGATCTTCAATGTTTGTTTAAACCAATAATCAGCTGCTTTTTTAAATTCCGGCATTTTAGTATTCCACCACATACGGTAAAAGATATGTCCAATCCCAGCTGTTCCATGACACAAACCTGCATCTAAAACTTTATTTCCTGCTAAAGATTTACGATTTTCTGCAGTATATAATAATATTTCTATTGCTTTATCTATCCAACTTTGCTTATTTAGTATATTTCCAGCCTGATATAATGTGGTTGCGATACTTAAATCTCCATAACACCATCCTAATCTGCTTTGATGTAACGTTTTGTCCGATTCAATAGACATACTGGCAAAATAACAGTTATATTGTTCTTTATCTATTTGCTGATTCAAAATATATTCGATTGAACTTTTTAATAATCTTCTTATTTCTTTTTTATTTTCTCCAAAATTGTCTAATTGATATATTTTGGATAATAAACAAACTACACTGGAAGAACCATGTGATAAAGATATATTATAACCTACTTCCTGCGTCTTATGATCAATAATAGATTTCCATTTACATAAATTCTCTTTTTCAATTTCTTTTATTTTATATAGAGCATGTAAAAATTGATTTAGGATTGGTAATAAATTTGGATTTTTAGAAATTCTTTTAACAAAATACAATGCCATTCCAACTCCCCCATGTAAAAAATCATAATTGCCTGTAGACATTTCTATCTTCAACTTTTTTCCCAAAATAATATCAAAATCAGCTAATAACTCATTTGTATCATCCTGTATAATGCCTATAGAATGAAGATATTCATACATCCAGCCAATACCCGCTAATCCGGAACAATGAGAATATATAAAACTTTCGTTTGATAATTTATTTTCTAAAACTTCCAGTAAATCGAATATATAGCTTGATTGTTTTTGATTTATTTTTTGATAATTCGCACACGAAACTATCTGACCTCCAAACCCACTTAAAAGTCCTATTTCTTCCATAGTTTCAGAATAAAGTATCTCATATATTTCTTCTATTTTAGATTTTATTCCCATAGTTATTTTTGATTTATCAATTCTATTGCTTTTTCCAAAACCTCATCCTTTCCTGCTCGAATTCCTTCTATGGTAGGTTTTATTTCAACATCAGGGACGATGCCAATACGTTGAGTTTCTGATCCATCTGGATAATAAATTCCTATACCTGTAAATAATGTATGAATACCTCCCGGTAGCAAAAAATAAGAAACATTACCATCTGCAGCTGCAGTAGTACTGCCGAGGACAGTTGCATTGGGTGCTGTACGAAAAGCCATGGCATGAAATTCTGCTGAACTTTGTGTAAGTTCATTTACAAGAATAACAACTTTTTCTTTATAATAATCTTTGTTTTCCTTGCCAACAGTGTTAGAATTATCAAAATAAAAGGATCCAATATCAGATAAATTTGTTCTTGTAAATTTCACAAAATCTGCAGACGAAGGCATCAGATAAACCCCTAATTCAGATAAAGGGAAATCAGAAGGATAGCACCGTAAATCAATAATAAGTCCTCTTGTGTTTTTAAGTTTTTTCATGACAAAATCTACAGAATCCCTTTTTAATGTCTCCATATAAATATAACCCACTTTGGAAGGAAGTTGGTTATATGAAGGTTTCAGTTTCTTTTCTCTGTTTTTGTATATATCAGATACATGGCTATATAATACAGTATCAGCCTTTACAATTCCATTTCTTTGGTATTGAATAAATAAAAGAGTGTCTTGAGAACGAATTAAGTTATTGGCAATATCTCGTAAACGAACATCTTCATTAGAAGCAGGCGTATAATTACGTTGTTCGGAAACAAGTTCATCAATTTTTTTATTGTTTATTTTTAGTAGAATATCCCCGCGTTGTAATATAGATTCCTTCGCTAATTTGTTATTTATTGGTTCTGCTACAATCAGATGTTTTTCGACAAATCGAACATTAAAAGGAAGTGTATTTAATCCTTTTGAAATATCTAATGCCAGTGGTCTTTCGCCAGTTACTTGGGCATGGGTGTCATTAATTCGAGTTACTAATTCTAATACCACTGTTTGATATTCAATTTCCGAACTTGCCTGAATAAATTTAAGAATGAATTCCGGTAATATCAAATTCCAATCCTCTCCTATCAGATATTTGTATGGAAAAAAATATTGAATCATATTCCAATAGCGGAATAAGGAAAGTAAACGATATCCTGCATCGGGATATTTCATGTCCGTATAAGCGTTCTCATTTTTAAAAATAGGGTTTCCTACCCTTTCTGCAAAATCGATATAATAATGTTCATTAACTTTTTCGGCATTTCTCAAACTATCTAGAAATAAAACTAAAGAACGGGATAATAATTCTTCATTTTCTGTCCATTTGAAATCTGCTTTCATCTTTATTGGCAGAGTTATTGCTTGAGGTTGACTCTCCAAATCAAATTTTCCAAATTGATGCACCCAATTAATTAATGTTAAATTGCATAAGCCATCTGTTTGGGCATTAATTACAGCAGGTAAGATACGGAATAATTCATAATCCCAGTTGTATTCTCCTTGGGCAATAACAGGATGAAAATATTTCATCATTCCCCAAATCCGTCCTAATTTATCCAGATTTTTTATCTGTTGAACATCTAAAGTATCAATAATTATATTGGAACTTTCTTTAAATTCAATAGTATCTGTTTTCGCTTTAACAACTTTAATACTTTTGATTTCTTTGGGTAGAGCATCCCTGAAATCTTTACCATCTATACATAATGAGAAATCATCTACCCACAATTTGCCTTTACCTGATAGAATTGCTCCGATAAAAATAGTTTCTGCATTTTCCGGCAATGGAACTGATACGGAATATTCTTTCCAATCTGAACTGCCTTTAATTCCTTTTTGCATCATATTCTCAAAAGCCAATACTTTGTATCCTTCTCCATTAACCTGGAGCATTAATCCGATTGGAGCCGAAACTTTTTCCATTTTCATAAATGCTTTCACGGTAATGGTATCCCCACTCATTGTTGCAGGAATGGCTGTTGAAATACAGCCAACCTTATCTGCTATTTCAACTTTTGATTGTATTAATACAGAGTGCTTTCCATTGTGCTTTATTTTAAAATCCGTGGTAATAATATAATCACTCTTACTGCATCTAAACCATTTAGCAGGCATCTTATCTTGCAGAGAAAGATTTTCAAAATTAAAATTATGGTCAGATTTTTCTTGACCATAAGAGAGAATAAAATTATTAATGATTAAGAGGGCAATTGGTATTATTTTTTTTAACATAACCTGATTGATTTTTTTATTATTCTTAGAATCAGATATTAACAATTTAAATAAGATTTTTGAGGAATTGTCAATTGACAATTCCTCAAAAATCTTATTTAAATTGTTATGGACAAAGCCGACATGTCCATAATTCATATATCGTTTCTGGAGTACAATAACAACTAGTATCTGTAGGGTTCGGTGGACAAGGATAACAAACAGATTCACAAGTAACAGCCGAAGGACAGGAATTACTAGCATAACAATTATTGCATGTTTCTGCAAAATATGTAGGGCAGGCATCAGTTTGAACAGCACCTCCTTTAATCACATCCATATTATTTAATTTTGCAATTGTTTCTTTATTCAATTGCAATTTCTTATTTTTTCCCATGATAGAATCATTTAAAAAATAATGTCAATAATTTCCGGTATATTGATTTAACCGCCTTATTCTTTTGCAAGAAATAAAAGAAAAACTTGGCTTGTGTATTTTTTGTACTTTTGCA
>JAVBLM010000009.1:0-54540 GCA_031553535.1 Bacteroidales bacterium
ATTTTTTTTTATCAAATAATATTGTCACACACACACACACACACACACACACACACACACACACACACACACACACACACACACACACACACACACACACACACACACACACACACACACACACACACACACACACACACACACAGCACCCAGCCTCTTATTCAGGTTCTCGGGCGCGTAAGTTACTCATTTTTTATCAGATATTCATTCGAAAAGGATTCTTTCCGATCCTGTTTTTCCACATTAAAAACAGCAATTTCCGGTATTTCTTTGTGGGTAATAATAATATACAGAAGTTTCCGGTATGGATTTTCTTTTGGGAGAACACATCCGCATTGTTGCATAGAGGTTTCCGAACCGCCGGAAAGATATTTTTACGCCTGTTTGGAGGCTTCCGGAGTCCCGGAAAGATGTTTTCATGGCTGTATAGAGGTTTCCGAACTATCGGAAAGGTATTTTCACTCTTGTTTGAAGGCTTCCGAATTCCCGGAAAGATATTTTCACGCTCGTTTAGGGGTTTCCGAATTATCGGAAAGGTATTTTCACTCTTGTTTAAGGATTTCCGGAGAGTCGGAAAGATATATTCATCCCTGTTTGAAGGTTTCCGGCTTCCCGGAAAAGGTTTTTCATTCTTCTTGGGGATTTCCGAAGCTCCGGAAAGGCATTTTCATCATTCTATGGAAAAGAATAAGACATCTTTCTTCAGGAAAAAATTCTTACATGAACAATATAATAATTAACTAAATTTTATACAATGAAAAAGTTTTTATTTATTTTAACAGGAATTTTGCTGTGTATACAGCAAGGACAAGCACAACAGAGTCAGACGTGGACAGAAGATTTTGACGGTTCTTTATCAGGAAGCAATTGGATTGCCGATCCATCCAATTTTTGGATACCTAACACAGTTTATTATCTACCGGGTTCATCTGCAACAAATCCTAAATCCTATTTGGGATTAGTCCCCAACCGGGTAGGAGATTCTACTACGTTAGTAACGGATATTTACAATTGTACTTCTTATGAATATGTATATCTGCGATTTAGTCATATTTGTAAAATCGCTTCCAGTGATGCACTAAGAATAGAATATCGAACAGAAAGAAGTGCCGGCGTATGGGATCGTTGGGCTGTTTTGCCGGGCGGCGCATACGAAGGTTCCGGAAATTATCGCAACGCTTTAGCCTTTAATGCAACAAGCTATCCTGACTGGCAAGCAGGTAACAATATGGTATTACCTGCCCAAACCTGGTGGAAAGAAGAATTGTTTGATTTACGACAAGAAGCAGGTTTTGCAAGAATACAATTCCGCTTTGTTATCAAACATGGAACTATACCGGGAACACAAGTTTCCTTAGGTTGGTTTTTAGAAAATTTTAATTTGGTAGCAGCAAATTACCAGATAGCCTATCCTACTGTACAGATCCTAACACCTTTAGTAAAAGATACGGTATACAGTACAGGCCCTTTTAAAATTAATGCAAAAGTAAAAACCAATTCATACGCACCTATCAAAATTCCATTCCTGAAGTATACTGCCACACACAATGGACAAGTTATTGTTGCAGATTCTATAGAGATGACACCTGTTAGAGGAGATTCTTTGTGGGAAGCAACCATTCCGCAATTTGAATTGGGGACAAAAGTTATATATTCTGTTGCAGGAAGGGATACACTGGGTAATGAAGCGATAGCTAATTCAGAATATATAATAACCATCCCTCCCCCAGGAGGAAACATTATTCTGCAAGATGGTGGAACTCGAGCCACCGACTATTATCCTTTTTTTCATAATTATGGATATGCTCGCTCTATGGCCTTATATGTGGTTGACGAAATAGGCGAACAGGCTGTTGGTTTGATTTCATCTATCGCATTAAGATTAGCAAGGGTGGCACCGGGATCTTTCCCTATGAAAATATGGGTAAAAACTGTTCCGGCTTCTAAAACAACATGGAATACAACTGCAGATAATATTCCTTGGGCTACTTTGACCTCGGATGCGACATTGGTTTATGATGGAAATTTTCACTTTTCAACTACAGGATGGGTAGATATTCCTTTGGATCAATTTTTCTTCTACAATAGGACGGAAAATCTGGTTATAATGTTTGAACAAAATTGTTCATCTTCAGGAACTTCTTGTGCTGGCAATATGGGAGGAAGTTCAACATATCCCTATTATTATAATAAAACTTTGGCATCATCGGAAACCCGTTTATGGATTCAGTACAGTGATAATTATCCTCCATACCAGGGAGGTAGTACTAATTATTTTTACTGCTACAATTATCGTCCGGATATGCGGATAAATGTTATAGGGGGAATGAAAGACAATGGCAATTCCGTAGCATTGCATTCTATAAATATGGCTATGGATACTGTTAATACGAATCCTAATCTTCTAATACCCATAGTTGTTACGGTGAAAAATAAAGGTGCCTTGCCTTTAAATTCAGCAACCATTTCTTATAGTATAAATGGAGTTCATCAGAAGGATACACTCATTAATTTCACACCTGCCTTGCCTTGGGACTACACTAAACAAATAACCATAGGCAGCTATAAACCGAGACCAAGCCAATCGGATGACATTAAAATTTGGATAAAATTGCCTAATGGGCAATATGATTCTTTAATTTGGGACGATACCTTGACAAAACGCATTTACGGAAGAGCGGATCTTATTATGGAATTTACGCAAACCCCTCTCGATACGGTTTATGCCACAGGGCCTTACGATATCAAAGCAAGGGTATTTACCGTGTCGGGTGCGGCATTGACAAGTGCTCCTTCCTTATTGGTAACAACCATGTTTGAGGGGATTACAACTTATGATACTCTGCCCATGCAAGCGGAAGCAAATAATATCTATACTGTCCAGATTGCCAAGAAACGGTACGGTTCCTATATAACATATACTTTACAGGGAAGCGATACCGTAGGAAATGAAATAGAGCTAATAGGCAATTACTATATTACGGTTACAGTTAAGAAAATCATTCCTTATAATGGTTATGTCGAAGTAGGTAATGGCACATCTACATCAGCTACAACCCCCTATGCTTATAATTATAATTTTTCTTATTCACGAAATTATTATAAGGCGACTGAAATAGACTCGAATCGGCAAGGTGGGATAATAACCTCTATTGGATATTATAAAACATCAACAGCAACTTCAAATGTAGATAATGTCTCATTCTATTTTAAGGCAACTACGGATTCGGCTAATACTTCTTATGCATATATAGACCCAGTTACGGATGGCGCAACGCTGGTATGGGGATCTGCTACGGCGAGCGTAAGCGGGACCGGTTGGGTGACTTTCAATTTACAGACTCCGTTTAATTTGCCTCCGGATATGAATTTATTGGTATATTGCAATGATCAAGACGGCTCTTATTCCGGGAATGGCGATGCTACTTTCCGATATACAACGGCACATACAAATTCCTCCGTGTATGTATATGGTGATGGGACGACATTTCCACCTACAACAAATACAAACAGGAATGCTAATAGGCCTAATGCTCGTTTTTATATTAGAAGGGAGCCTGTATTAGCCCATTCCGTGGCCTTGACGGCTATCAACAGCCCCGGGAAAGTATCTTTGGCGGCTACCCCCACAATGGTGAAAGTTACCTTACAGAACAAAGGTACCTCAGATATGGATTCCTGCCAAATAAACTGGACTGTAAACGGAATTCCGATGCCTACTACTGTTTATAAGAGAACCCTGTGGGCCGATTTTTCAGATACCATTACCCTGCAAGGGTTTTATACACCTACTTTGGGTAAACAGGATACGATTGTTGTAACGGTGAGCCTGCCCAATGACGTAACGGATACAAATACTTTTGATGATAAATTAACTGTTATCACATTGGGTTGTTCAACTCCATTAAGTGGCATTTTACCGGTAGGAACCGGAGAAACATATACTTCCATAGCCTCTGTACTTAACTCCATACGCAATTGCGGCGTAGGAGATGATCTTGTCCTGTCGCTTAAAAACGGCGAATATAAGGAAAACATAGACCTGACGAATATCAGTGAACTTATGCAGGGATATTCCCTTACCATGCGTTCGGCAAGTGGAAAGAAGGACAGTGTGACTATTCGTCCGGAAACAGGCCGTGTTGTTATATTGGGCAATACCCGTAATGTTGTATTTAAGGATATTACCTTCAATGGAGCTGTTACCAGCCAACATGTAATTGATTTTGCATCGGCTGCAAATAATATTGTTTTTGAAAATTGCGTCATAAGAGGTAGCCGTACGACATCAACAAGCACGAATGCTAACTGCATTCAAAAAAGCACGAATGCCGAGTTCAGTAATATTTCGATAAAACACTGTCTGATAGATGGTGGATATAGCGGTATAAATATCAATATAGTAGATGCGGCCGGAAGATCCAGATCCACGAATGTGTTTATAGACAGCAATATTATCAGCAATCAATATTATTATGGAATTTATGGAAGTTATCTTTACCCCAAGAGTATTTCTTACAATATGATAACTTCTCGTACAGGTGATAAAGGAGCGACGTGGTATGGTCTTTATATAAATGAAGCACGCAATATAGCGAGTAGATGCCGGATTGTTGGAAACAACATATCGGCCGATACCGGAATAAATACTACTTTGTGTGGTATATATATGAATTATATAGATACTGCTCTTGTTGCCAATAATGAAATTTATTTGCATTCATCTGCCGGGACTACGCGTGGATTTTATATAGATTATCCTCGTAAGACAGAATACCTGCATAATACTGTTTTATTGACAGGTACAGGAGGCTCTACAGCATTTCAAGCTTTTTATTGGTACACCTATGCAAATACAACTTATAGCGGAACACTTAAAAATAATGTATTGGTAGCAAATGGAGGACAGGCCGCTTCTACCTATGCCATATATTTGTCCGCCAATGTTGCATCATATCAATCCAATTATCAGTTTGACTATAATAACTATTCTTCTTCCGGAACGAATGTGGGTTATGCAGGTACAGCAAGAATTGATATGCCCGCCTGGCTGACAAATATGCCGGCGGATATGCATTCCGTTAGTATTCCTCCTTCTTTCGTGAACAGTTCAATGGATTTGAAACTGACAAATTATACCGGCATGACTTGCCCTGTACTTCCGAATGTGACCGAAGATATAGCCGGCAAGCTAAGAGTAAAATATACAACTATGGGTGCCCACGAAGGAACTATCCGTTATAACAATGATGCCAGCCCGGTGCAAATTTTGGGTTTGGACAATGGAGTAGGAGCCGGTCAACCGCATCCGATAGAAGTAGTTGTTGTGAATAAGGGATGGGATACCCTCAAAGCGGTGGAAATGGTATTTTTTATTGACAACGATTCCATAACAACGCTTAGCTTTTCCGGTCTTTCGTTGGCTTTGGAAGAATTGGATACGCTTGCTTTAGGAACTATTCCAGTTGCATATACGTATGCAGGGCATACGGCAAAGGTTGTTATGAGAAAGGCAAACGGTGTTGCGGACCAACAGGCAATAAACGATACGGCAAGGTTTGAATATCTGGCATGTGTAAACCCGGTAACCGGAACCGTTCGCATAGGGGCTTCCAATGAGGCAGATTATCCTAATTTAGCTTCTGCCCTTCTGCGTATGAACCTGTGTGGTATTTCAGGCAAGGTAACAATCCTACTGGAGGCAGATACAAATCACAAGGAAGCAGTTGACTTCTCCAAAATAAGGGGAACCTCAGCCGATACCCTTGAAATAACTTCCCTGTCCGGAAAGGCAGACAGTGTTATTCTTGCATCCTCTGCTTTCGTTATAAAAACCGGTGACCTGAGTAATCTGTACATCAAAAATATTACGATAAAACTAATCGGGGAAGGGTATGGCATTTTATTGGGCGCAGGAAATAATGTTGAAATCAGCGGCTGCAAAATCAATCTGGATACTACGCTGGCAAAGAACATGACCGGCGTTGACCCCGGACTTCGTCATGTTGCCATCTATAAACCCGAGAATTCGGGAATAGCCAATAATGGACGCATTCTTAAGAATGTAATTACCGGAGGATATAATCCTGTTCTTATTGTTGGGGGAGATACAAATACGCATGGTGTAAACTGGATTTTTGACAGCAATACGGTACAAAAGGGATACGTTAACAGTATTGTTGCGCTTTATACCGATTTTCTGAGCATTTCCAATAATTATTGTGTTTCGATGAGTAATTCATCCTATGCAGGTTCGGAATGGTGCGGACTGGATATTCAACATTCCAATGTTCAAGTAATACAGCGTAATAGAGTACATGGGCAAGGGCGTGCTTTAACTTACCCTTACGGAATGTTTTTCTCCTATTTAAATGCCAATACAACGCCGGCAGCTATCTATAACAATGAAATTTTATTAGCAAAGACGGGAACATCTTATTTAACGGATGCGTTTACATTCGCGTCTTCTTCCGGGAATATATACCATAATTCCATTGCTTACGTAACAGAAGCTTCCACTTCGGCTTCTTCTTTGATCTATTTAATCCCGGCGACTAATTCTATTATAGATATAAAGAATAATAATCTTTTTGCTGCCCGTTCTTATGCAATATATATTGAATCCAATACAGGAATTACTGCGGATTATAATAATTATTATACGGGAGGAACCTATTTGGGATATTATGGTACGACTGCTGCCAATTTAACAGCATGGCAAAGTCTTTCCGGTCAGGATGCGCATTCGGCATCGATACGTCCGGAATACAGGAACCTGCAACAATCGATGGAAGTAATAAACAATTTTGACAATATCCTCTGTCCTTTGTTGCCTGCTGTTGCGGCAGATATCAACAATACTTCCAGACAATACATCCGGACAATTATGGGTGCTTATAATGTGAAACTGCCGGATACTTCTGCTGTACGGCTGAACAAACTCCTCAATTTTCCGACCGAGGCTATCGTTAACCAGCAATTCAATATAGATGTGGAAGTAATGAATTTAGGTGGCGCTGCCGTGGACAGTATTTTATTTGCCTATTCTTTCAATAACGGTGTACCGCATACTTATCTTTGGAAGCCGGCGACTTCTTTTGTACCGCTTTCCAGCCCAGTTACTTTGAACATAGGTTCCTTAAAAGTAGTCGGCGATACATCCATAAAGGTTTGGATAGCCCGGGCAAACGGTGTAGCCAATACTTTGAAGGATACGGTTTCGGGTGCGTTTAAGGTACTGCCTTTGGCAGAATTTGCGCCTCCTTTGAAGGATACGTTGTTTAACAAGTTATTGGTTGATGTCAATGTAAAGATAGCGACACTTACCGGCGCTCCGGTTACGGCTCCAAAATTATATATGGTCAAAGAAGCATACGGTAATACAACCCGCGATACCATTGTTATGGTACTGAATAATGGACTCTGGACAGCACCTCTTTCTCCGCAATATTACGGTACCAAAATAGTATACTGGTTGTCTGTGGCCGATAATATCGGAAACAATGTGCATTTGATGGATTCTGTTTATATAATGGCGAACCTTAGCGGTCGCGGCGGCGGAATGCTTGATACGGTTATTATTGGAACCGGAACTTCTACTACATATAATAATCCTTATAATTATCTTTACAATTTTTCTTATTCACGAAATTATTATATGTCGTATGAAGTAGATGCGCAACATAGAGGAGGAACGATAACGTCCATTGCATTCTACAAGACATCAGCAGCAACTTCAAATGTGGATAGCGTATCGTTTTATTTGAAAGCGGTTACGGATTCAATTAATTCTTCAACCGCATATATTGATCCGGTTGCAGATGGGGCAACGTTAGTTTGGGGATCTACCAGAGCAAGTGCAACCGGGACCGGTTGGTTAACCTTTACGTTGAATACCCCGTTTTATTTGCCGCCCGGTATGAATTTACTGCTATATTGTAATAATAAAGACGGTTCATGGAGCGGAAATGGAGATGCTACGTTCCGATACACGGCGACAGGTAAAAATACTTCCGTGTATTGCTATGCAGATGGTACGACATGGCCTCCAATTTCTGGTCAGTCGAACTATACCGTTTCCCTTACGGGCAATAGACCCAATCTAAGGATTACAAAGGAGGGATTTGAACCTTACCCGGGCTCTGATTTAGCACTTTTGTCGGTAGTTTCCCCGGTAAATGATCCGGCTCTCTTCTGTGAGCCATCTAATTTGCCGGTGCAAATCCGTTTGGGGAACCTGGGAGCAAATGATTATGATTTCACGGCCAATAGCATTACAATAGGTTATGAAGTGATGGATCCTTTGCAGGCCTTATATAAGGGAACTTTCTTGATCGATACGGGCGAGTTGGCATCGGGGAAAAGCAACATCATTGAGCTGATACCCTCTATTCCAATCCTTGCCGGAGTAACTACTATTAAGGCATGGTTAAACAATCCCGATGCGATAATGCATGACGATACGGTTTCTTATACCTACAGGTCTACAAAATTATATTTGCCTATAGATGAGTATTTCAGCAGGAGTGTATTGCCATTTGAGTTCAAGTCAACACCGGAAGATACGAGCGGCTGGGTGCCTCATCAGCCACATGTGAGCGCTACCGTACAACCTGTCTTTGGCAGTGGCATATTACGCTATGCAGGCTCGAAAGGGACAACAGCCAAATTGGCTACCAGTTATCAGATTGATATGTATGGAGCGATCAATCCTAAATTGGAATTCTGGTATTATCACGATAATACATTGCCGGAACTGGATAACTCCTATACGGATGTCTATGTTGTTGCTGACGGGGTTTCCTACCGGGAATTAAATTTGCTTAAAAGAAATACGGTTCATGGCTGGACACAATATACAGTGAATCTGAGCGCTTATACAACAGCCCAATGTGTTTTGATAGAATTTGAGTCTATGAATAAATTCGATAATGTCCAACAGTATATCGACCGGATTCATATCACCTCCGAACAGGATTTGGAAATTACCAAAGTACTGGTGACTCCGCAAATAACAGCATGTGATTTCAAAAAGAAAGATATACGTGTTATTATATCAACAAAGACGGCTCAGGCAATTAATTTTGCAGACTATCCGACGGCACGTTTGGCAGTGGAGATTCCGGGCAGAGCAACAGCATATCATTCGCTTTCTGATACTTTGCAGGGAAGAACCTCAGATACTATTTTGATTGCCTCGAATGTTGATTTTTCAACAGGGTTGAGTCAAATTAAGGCTTATCTGACGGTTCCCGTAGATGTTAATAGTTTGAATGATACGGCAGTTCTTCCGATAAATATCGCTCCGGGCCTGTCTGTAATTACACGAGCCATATCGGGAGGCACCAGCAGTTGCGTTTTAAAAGGTTCATCGGTGCAACAGACAGTGACCGTAAAGAATACAGGGAATATGGATATTCCGGCAATAGAACTTATATTGAATGTGATTGCTTCTTCTCCACAGTATATCTATAAATCATTAAGCGGAACGTTATCTCCCGGTGATTCTGTAACAGTTACGTTGGATAATTATGCTGTTCCTTCGGAAGTGGAATATTTTGTAAACATAACTGCTTATATGAGTTGTGATTCTGCTATAGCAAACCATAGTGTTATGCTGAGGGAATGTGTGGAGATGGATGATCTTTCTTTATTACGTTTTGTGAGACCGGAGGCCGCGGAAATAGATTCGGTAGGGCAGGAGAAGGTAGTCGCTGTTCATCTCAAAAACGGAAGCGATATGATAGATTATCATGATGTGGTTATCTCTGCCGTGATTGAAGCAAATGGTGCGGAAATAGAACGGATCAGAGATGTTATACCGGTAATTAATTACTCGGATAGTACATTATTTATCTTTACGTCGAAATATACGGTTCCAGACGAACCGGTGTATACTCTCAAAGTATATGTAAACAGTGTGGATAAATATGCAATGAATGATACCATATCGATATTACGTATTACAACATCAATCAATGGATTGAGTAAAAATGCATCTCCCGGTTTCATACTGGGGCAGAATATTCCCAATCCGGCCAATAATAATACGATGATAAACTACAGTATTCCGGAATCAGGTGAAGTTATCTTCCGTATCCATAGTATGAACGGCCAGTTATTGTATAACAAAGCAGTACAGCCGGAGTCCGGAACAAATAGTATAGAGATCAACACTTCTGGCTTATCGGCAGGAATTTATGTCTATTCAATGGAATTCAAAGGACAGCGAATTACAAAGCGGATGAGTATCAAACGATAAAAATCTTTTTCATAATTCATTTAGGCTGCCGCCCGGCAGCCTTCTTTATTTTCAGTTCTTCTATCACTGACATTCTGACCAACATATTGCCGTCATGTTGAATGGTCAATAATAGAAAATCAAACGGTAGGAGGAAGACAGTAAGCATAACTTAATAGCGTCATCCCTCCCTTCTCAAAAGGAAGAGGGTGTTGAAACAAGTCACCAATGACAGAGATCATACCTTGCTCTTAATTAATATATTGCCGTCATGCTGGACTTGTTTCAGCATCCCCATTTTTAAGGAGATTAGCTCGGCTTAAAAGTCTCGCTGCTCTCACATGCTTCGCGTTCGGGAGCGGATCAAGTCTGCAATGACGCTATTAAGTTATGCTTACTCCCATTTCCCCACTATTTGATTTTCTATTATTGACCATTCGCGGAGACAAAAGAATATTATTAGTAATGACAGGCAATGAATCCGGAGGCTCGGGGAGGCCGAACCAGAACTCAGGCAACCAATCCGGAGACCCGGGAAGGTAGAATCATATCTGCGGCAATGAATCCGGGAGCCCGGGAAGGTAGAACCACATCTCAGTCAACGAATCCGGGAGCCCGGGAGGCCTGAACCAGAACTCAGGCAACGAATCCGGGAGCCCGGGAGGCCTGAACCAGAACTCAGGCAGCAAATCCGGGAGCCCGGGAGGCCTGAACCAGAACTCAGGCAGCAAATCCGGAGGCCTGGGAAGTCCGAACCAGAACTCAGGCAACCAATCCGGAGGCCCGGGAAGGTAGAATCAGATCTTCGGCAACGAATCCGGAAAGAAAGATATCCGTCTGAAATTAAAGAAACATGAGTCCGGGGCCAATCAATTAAAACATTATATATCAGTAATTAAAATTTTTATTATGAGCTTGTCAAAAGTTGATATAGGAGATTAACTTCGTTGAGCTCGCAAGCTCGGTTGGTTGGCTATGCCGAACCCTTCGGGTTTCGTTTCTCGCTCTGAACAACCCTGTTAGCATCATGCTGAACTTGTTTCAGGATCCCCTACATAAAAGCAAAAACGAGGAGATTAGCTCGGCTTAAAACTCTCGCTGTTCTCACATGCTTCGTTCGGGTGCGGATCAAGTCCGCAATGACGCTATTAACCAACGTTTACTGTCATCTTCTCACTGTTTGATTTTCTATTATTGACTTCTACAGCAATGATGCACTTCCGTCGCTGTGAGGAGGAATGACGAAGCATCCGAAGACTTGTATCTTCCCGCTTTCCAAAGGGAAGAGGAATGCTGTCGTTTCAACGCTATTTGATTTCTTATTATTGGACCCTGATAATGATATCCTGAACAAACACGGAAGGCCGTCCGTCGTTAGAATCGTTTACTATTATAATTGCTGCAACGTTACCAACTTATAATATTCTCCTTCTTTGGCCATTAGTTCTGTATGGGAACCCTCTTCTATGATGTTGCCATCTTTCAGGACAATAATTTTATCCGCATTCTGAATAGTTGACAGACGATGGGCGATAACGATGGAAGTCCGGTTTTCCATTAGAAAATCAAGAGCTTTTTGTACAATTTGTTCGGATTGACTATCCAGGGAGGAGGTTGCCTCATCAAGCAGGAGAATCGGCGGGTTTTGTAATATTGCCCGGGCAATGCTTAACCGTTGGCGTTGTCCACCGGATAATTTTACACCTCTGTCTCCGATAATGGTATCATATCCATTGGGCATTTCTAAAATAAAATCGTGGGCTCCTGCATTTTTAGCTGCTTGCATTACACTTTCTTGGTCTGCATCGGGTTTCCCAAAGCAGATGTTGTTAAACACCGTATCATTAAACAGCATAACATCCTGGGATACCACGCCGGAAAGCATCCGGATATCGGAGATAATATAATTTTGAATGTTTTGACCGTCTATCAGGACCTCCCCATTACTAACATCGTAAAAACGAAGAAGTAAGTTCATGATAGTAGATTTCCCTCCGCCGGAATTCCCTACCAGTGCAACGGTCTCTCCTTTTTTTATTTCAAGATTGATATTATGTAAGACAGCGTCGGTATTATATGCGAAGTTGACATCTTTTAGGGCAATACTCTTTTCCAGTGTTTTAATAGGAATAGCATTGGGCAGTTCTATTATTTTTTCATCACTGTCTAATATTTCAAAAATGCGGTTTGCAGAAATTAACCCCTTTTGTATGTAGCCAAGCCCTCTGATTGAGGTCTGGATGGGGGGGATTAGCCTGGCAAAGACAACTACAAAAAGAATTAAGCTGCTTGCATTCATGGTTCCGTTATTAATCAACAATATTCCTCCGATGAGGATAACACACAACAGGCTTATCAGGGCCAACATTTCTGAGACAGGGGCGGATAGTTCGATGTAACGTAATATTTTCTTTGTGTACTTGGAGAAGCGGTTGTTTGTTTTTTCGAATATTGTATGAAAATAACGCTGTGCTGAAAACCCTTTGATAACACGTAACCCGGAAATTGTTTCTTCATAGATAGATGATATTGTATCCAGTTCTTTTTGTCCCTGCAAGGCTTTTCTACGGATGGCTTTGCTGATCTTTCCTGTTATAAAACTAACCAGAGGAAATATTAACAAGGAGGTTAAGGTCAGCAGAGGACTGATAATAAATAGTGTTCCCATGAAAACAAGAATGACTAAGGGTTGCCGTAGTAATACATCTATGGTACCTCGGATTAAAGCAGTATCAACTTCATATAAATCAGAATTAAACCGCGTAATAATGTCTCCGGATTTATGGGTTATATAGAAAGAAAGCGGTAAGGTTAGAACTTTATGGAATAAATCATTCCGTATGTCCCTGGTCGCATTTGCATTTACAGGTGTAAGGTAATACATTCCCAGAAAACGAAACAGGTTGGAGAGCAAAGAACATACAATGAAGATAACAGAAACAAACATGAGTGCTTCGAAAATACCATACTTGGTGTTGAAATAAGTTATATAATAGGAGAATGTATCAATAATGGCATCTGTAGAGAAACTGAATACAGGAAGGGTGGTTACCGGCTCAATCAGCCCGAACAAAATAGAAATAAATGGAACAACCATTCCCAATGTAAAAAGAGAGAAGAACGCATATAAGGCATTACAAAGGAAAGCTCTTACAATATATGAACGATATGGTTTAATGTATTGTAATACCCGGTTAAAATTATTATTCATAGTTAGAAGTCAAGATTCAATGAGAGATAGGCTACGCCGGTGTTTTTTATTTTGTAATTCTCGATGCCCCATGCATAGTCGAAACGAATAAAATACCCGAACAGTTGAAAGCGTATTCCAGCCCCGATTCCTGCGACAATAGGTTCTGTTTGCTTTTTTAATGTTACTTTGATGTCTCCGGTCTCTATGGTACTTGTAAAAAGGGCATTGTTATCCAGATAAGGATGCAATCCAACCCAGGCGGTCCCGATATCAGCGAATGCAATAAGTTGCAAAGATCGTAAGAATGCACTTCTTAATGGTTGTTTTGCAAAACATTGCACTATTTGAAACCGGAATTCGGAATTGATCAGGAAAAAATTGGTTCCGTTACGAATGTTTTGGTCAAATCCACGCATATTCGTTGCGAGGGTTTGATAGGTATAATTAACAGAAGTGTCAACATTTATATTTTGATTGAATTTGGGAAAGATCCAATTGTCCACTCCTCCCATGTAATAAATAAGACGGTTCTTCCCTACGGAAGTGCTGGCTGCAAATCGGTTCGCCCAGATTAGTGTTTTATGCAATTTTGCATAATATCGCATGTCCATTCCCAATACGGTCATATTATTAAAACTTTTATCCGGAGTGCAGGAAAATTCCGCAAATATTTTTCCCCGGAACCCGCTTAATACATTAATGGCTATTTTACGGGTATTGTCGATAATATATTCTGCCTTTGCTCCAACCCAGAATTTATGTACCGGCTCTTTGTGCAGGCTAACATCCTCAATAGCCCGGGTGTCGTAACGGTTGTATTGTAATGTAGCTGTTGTATGTAAACTATTTACCCGGTCGAAGGGATATTTAAGTATATAATTTGTACTTATGTTTTGCTGGCGGATGTCATAATATCCGGTGGCTGATTTTAACGATTGGTAATGTAATATCACTTGTCGGTCTAACCGGCGTTTAAGATTTTCGTAACTATATACAAATTCAATATTGTTTAAATCGATAGATAATCGTACTCCTCCCATCATCCGGTAATCTTCCATCAGATCTCTGATAGCAAGCATCAGAAATACATTTAGCCCCGGATTTAAATAGATTGGGCTTTGATCTTTCACATATTGTTGATATGAGGTGTTCAAAAAACCAAAGTCGGCTTGGGCAACCATACCACTGATAAAATATTGCACATCATAATTCCTTGGGACTAATATTTCTGTTTCAGATTTTGGTTTGACGGCCATAATGTCTTCCTTATTATCAATGTTATTTGTGTCTTGAGAAGACTCTTTCAATTCGGATAGCCTGATTTGCCGCAGGCGTTTCTGATATTGATTAGCAATTCGACTGGTATCACCACCGTTTATAAGACTATCATTGTTTGTGATAGTTCGGATAGGGGGAGAGATAAATAAGTTCCTTTTACTTACCTTTGAAAAACGGATATAGTTTTCCGTGCCGATTATCCATTGCCCTTTACTGAAAATTTGTTGGGCAACAGTAGCATTAGATAGGTTTATATCCTGGAAATTGATACTTGTATTATAATTGCTGATAGGGTACCAGCTGAAACGGTCTGTATAATGTATACTTGTGTCGATGTGGCTGATCACATTAGTAAAGGTTCCCAGATAGCGATTGTTAATGCCATTCAGGTCACTTATAAAAGAAACATAGTTTTTTTCCGCTTCCATAGCATAAGTTTCGTTCGCAGTGGGAGTAGATGTAATACGATGTAGTGCTTTGTTCTTTGTAGGTACATCGTATAGAAAGAGGTCATACTTTCCTTCCTCAAATTTATCATCACTCCCGATAGTATCATTACGCCGGTTTGAACTGAATACCACTTGCGTATTATTACGAATAAATTGGGGTGCAAAATCATCGGCTTTATCGTTAGTAATCTGTTCGAGTGAACGGGATGCTGTGTTGTATAAATAAATATCCGATTGTCCGTTCTTCACACCCGATAAAGCAATGAATCGTCCATCGGAAGAATAGGAAAAGTCAGTAATTTTATTAATAAAAACAACCTGTTTCTTATCAAATTTCTTTTTATCGATAAGATATGGTTGTAAGTATACCTTATCATGGTATTCGAGCATTATCGACAGAAAATTTCCTGAAGGATGCCATGCAAGTAAAGGATAGCTATAATCAGGGTTATTCTCTATACGGTAGTTGGAGCGATAAATACATTTTCGTTTGTTGTTTCCCAGATCCATGATCCAGATTTTTACTCGCCCGTCCAGGTTGGTTACGTAAGCTAATTTCTGTCCGTCGGGAGAAATCTTTGGTGATAAATAGTTTGTATTCTTCTTGTATTTGAACAAAGAAGCATCTACTGTTTCTTCACCTGGTTTGTCAACATAAAATCTGCTATAATATTCAATCCACTCGGAGAGAACTATGCTAAAAGGGGTACGTATTGCGTAATAAATGGCCCTTTCGTAATTCCGGGTTGCACTTGCATAATGTAAGATAACAGGGATTACGTTTTCCCCATATTTATCTGCGATGAATCGCCAAAGAGAAAAACCTGCAATTTGTTGTTCCTTTTGAGATAGGTTATGTATTTTTTTATAGCGTCCGCTTTTTATGCCGTCTTTTGCTTGATTTTCCAGATCCGATGACCACTCTTGAGATAAATATGCACTTAAACCATCGGTAAACCATGGGGGGAATCCGGATGAATAACTTGCGGTAATATTAGCTCCAACGGTTCCTCCTACTATAAAGTGATTGACGAACAAACCTGCGATTCCTCCCCGTAAATCAGCAAGGAATGTATTTAAATTACCTTTAAAATACAAGAATATTTTGTCTCCATAAATAGCGGTTATCCCTCCGGTATTGTAAATATCCTCCGTTTCCAATCCGATGTTAGATTGCAGAAAATCTGATTGTCTTGCAAAGATGATTATCTGCATTTTCCGGGGAAGGCTAATTCCCAATTTACGTTCAAGCTCTGTAACTGTTTCCTGGATATGTTCGGATGCTAAAACAGCTAATTCTTTACCTTGAGGATAGTAATAGATATCCGCAATAGAAGTGCGATAGTAACTCCAAAGCCGGTTTTCATATTGAATGCGGTTTTTCCCAAATTTTAAATTATGTCCACTGTAAAACTGTGCTTGTATAGAGAGTATTGAGAAAAACAAAATAGAACAAACACTAATAATGATGCGCCCAATTAAGTGAAAATAAAACCTGTTCTTTCTAACCATCATTTTATTAATGAGATGTTTTTAACTTGCAAAGATACTATTTTTATACGTATAGTAAGCCCTGTGGAAATATATTAGAAATTCAGATTAATATCCTGAAAAAATGTGTATCTTTGTATACTAAATTAATTTTTAAATCTTATGAAAAGGTTTTTGTTTGTTGTTTTTATTGTAATATTACAGATTTCACAAATTCATTCCCAGTCAGTGTCATTTAAAGAAGCGGAACAAGTTGCGAAGAACTTCTTTGGAAAGACACATAAATCATTACAAACATGTGCTTCTGTTTCTACGGAAGGATCGGATACGTTACTTTATGTGTTTAATGCGGATAATGGTTTTGTGGTGATTTCCGGGGATAAAAAAACGCTTCCGGTTCTTGCCTATTCTACCGAAGGTGTTTATGATGCTGATAATGTAATCCCTCCTGTGAAAATGTGGTTGGACTCTTATCGGGATCAGTTAAAAGAGATCCGAAGAAATGAAACCGGTGCACAGAATATTTCAGTACATGCTTCATGGGAGAAATGGCAACAGCCATCCAAGTCTCATAAAAACACGAAGCCTTCGGTGGAGCCATTACTTACATCCAAATGGGATCAGGGAAAGCAATATAATTATTATTGTCCCCAGGATAAAGATGGTGTTAATGGTAGAGCTATAACAGGTTGCGTTGCTACAGCGATGGCTCAATTAATGTATTATTTCAGATTCCCGGAAAAGGGATCAGGAAGTTATACCTATACGCATGATGTGTATGGGGAGATTTCTGCCGATTTTGAAAGTGCCGTATATGATTATTCCTCCATGACGGACAAACCCACCAATATTAATCCCGCAATCAGTCTGTTAATGTCTCATTGCGGAGTTGCCGTTGATATGCAATACGGGCCTGCTTCTTCAGGAATGCGTAATCATAAAGCCGCTTATGCATTGAAAACCAACTTTAATTTTTCTCCCCAAACGCAGTATGTGTTCAGGGACAGTACGGATTTGAATTGGGATAGTTTGATTGTCTCTCATTTGGATAATAAAATACCCTTGTATTATGCCGGATGGAAGGTTCCTGATATAGATGGGCACGGATTCATTTGCGATGGTTATCAGGTGGATTCCGACGATAACTATTATTACCATTTTAATTTCGGATGGTCCGGTTCCAGTGACGGTTATTTTTATACGGATACGTTAAGTCCCGGAGGATATAATTTTAATCTGGCACAGGAGTTAATTATACATGCATATCCCGATACAACGAGATTTGATTATCCGGCGCAGCTGCCGTTAACAGGGACAACCGTATTGACGGCAGAAATAGGTTCTTTTACCGATGGGACAATATATGATTGTCCTTCCAATATGAATCATACCTGGATTATCCGTCCGGATCGGGATAATATTCAGAAAATACAAATCAGCATTCAATATAAGCTTGCAGAGAATGATACCGTTTTTATTACTTCTTTGAATAACAAGATAAATCAGATCCTTACAAACGATACATCGAGTTTTTCGGCAGATGTATCGGATACGGAGGTTGTTGTCCGCTTGAAAACAACCAATGAACAGGAATCCTCCGGAGGCTTTTCTGCAAATTATACCACAGTATATCCTGCGTATTGCAGTTCCGGCCTAACCTCCTATACGACGAATAAAGGAACCATTGATGATGGCAGCGGGAATTACAAGTATAATAACTTTACCGAATGTAAATGGAGGATAGCCGTAAATGGCAGTAGCATTACATTAACTTTCTCCAAGTTTGATACGGAGCAAGACAAGGACATCCTCTATATTGCCTATCCCGGGCAAACAGGGAAAACAGATACGCTGGAGTTATCGGGGCAACTGGGAGCTTCCGTATATACTTTCAATACCAATGTATTACTTTTGACATTTAAGACGGACGAGAAAAATGTATATCAGGGCTGGACATTATCCTATGATACGGATGTTCCGCAAAATTCGATTTCCGATGGATTTCCGAAGGATAATAAGGTATCTGTCTATCCCAATCCTGCAAATGATAATCTGTTTATAGAAGTCGACCCTGTTATTTCTAATGGAAAGATACAGTTGTTTGATATCTGTGGTAAATTATTGAAAGAACAATCCGTTGAGGAAAAGCTGACACAGATAAATTTGAGCGATTTAACATCAGGAATATACTATGTCAGGATAAAGGATAACCAGCATACCATTGTTTCTAAAAAGATAGTAAGAAATTAATTTATAGGGTTTAGATTTGGAAATAATCTGATCTTTCGATATCAATAACGAAATACTAAACTATGGAATTTATATTAACCCCAATGCAAACATATGTTATCGTTGCAATCTGTATAATGCTGTTAATATCTGCTTTATATTTTATTATAAAGTATGAAAAAAATCCAGCAGCAAAGATATTATGGATTATTTTTAACTTCATACTGCCTGTAATCAGCAGTATTGTTACAATTATTAATTTTTCGATTTCTTTGAAAAGGGAATCAGCAAAAGAGTAAATTTCAAATTTTTTCTACAGGACTTTTATACTTTGTTGCATTACAAGCGCAAAAAAAAGTCTCTTTCTTTTTGTGGAAAGAGGCTTTTCTTTTATAGATATTACCTGCCTGTCTTTCTTAACTGTGTTTTCTGTTATAAATAGCGGTTGTGGAGTATATCTTAATATGAGTTTGGGGTTAGATCAACTTATCTTTCCCCGCATTCCTTTATCTCCTTAGAAATACGCATTGCACAAAAATTGGGGCCGCACATGGTGCAAAACTCAGAGCCTTCCTGATCCGCACCTTGACGGGACATAAAGTATTCTTTGGCCCGCTCAGGGTCCAACGATAGATTAAACTGATCTTTCCAGCGGAATTCAAAACGGGCTTTGCTTAACGCATTGTCCCTTACTTCCGCACCCGGATGACCTTTTGCTATATCGGCAGCATGTGCTGCGATCTTATATGTTATTACACCAACCCGTACATCTTCTTTATCGGGTAAGCTCAAATGTTCCTTGGGTGTTACATAACATAACATGGCTGTTCCGTACCATCCGATCAGGGTTGCACCGATACCGGAAGTAATATGATCATATCCCGGGGCAATATCCGTTACCAAAGGACCTAATGTATAAAAGGGGGCTTCAAAGCAATCATGTAATTGTTTATCCATATTTTCTTTTATTTTCTGTACCGGTACATGTCCGGGGCCTTCTATCATTACCTGTACATTGTGCTTCCAGGCAATTTTTGTCAGTTCCCCCATGGTTTCCAACTCTCCGAATTGGGCGTCATCATTTGCATCGCGGATAGATCCCGGGCGCAATCCGTCGCCGATGGATACCCCTACATCGTACCGGGCTAATATCTGGCAGATCTCATCCCAATGAGTATACAGAAAATTCTCTTGTTTGTTTGTTTGTATCCATTTGGCCATGATGGATCCTCCCCTGGAGACAATACCTGTTAACCGTTTTTTTGCGTAGGGGATATGTTTTTCCAATAATCCTGCATGGATGGTAAAATAATCGACTCCCTGTTCGCATTGCTCGATAAGCGTATCCTTATAGAGCTCCCAATTCAAATCCTTCACAACTCCGTTTACTTTTTCCAGCGCCTGGTAAATGGGAACGGTTCCTACCGGTACGGGACAGTTGCGGATAATCCATTCACGGGTTTCATGAATATTGTTTCCTGTGGAAAGATCCATCAGCGTATCTCCACCCCAGCGACAGCTCCACACCGCTTTCTCCACTTCTTCTTCAATGCCGGAAGAAATGGCGGAATTGCCCAGGTTGGTATTGATCTTTACCAGGAAATTCCGTCCGATGATCATTGGTTCGCATTCCCCATGATTAATGTTTCCGGGAATAATGGCACGGCCCGCAGCAATTTCCTGACGCACAAATTCGGGCGTGATATATGTCTTGATGTCCAGTTCTTCATTGTTCATATTCTCACGAATGGCAACAAATTCCATTTCGGCAGTGACAATGCCTTTCTTCGCATAGTACATCTGGGTTAATTCATGCCCCTGTTTTGCCCGGAAAGGTAAATGATTATGTTCGAAACGGAGATGATTCAGATTTTTATCTTCCAGCCGGGCTCTTCCGTACTCGGAAGAAAGCCTTGGCAGGCGTTCGGCATCATTTCGTTCTTCAATCCATCGTTCACGGATACGCGGCAACCCTTTTTGCAGGTTGATGTCCTGTTTCGGGTCGGAGAAAGGTCCGCTCGTATCATATACGATTACATTCCCGTTGTCCTGATATGTCTTTTCTCCGTTTTTCTCCGTTACGGTTGGGGTCAGATTAATCTTCCGCATGGGAACTTGGATATCAAACAGCTTTCCTTTGATATATACTTTCTCCGAATTCGGGAAAGGGGTTCTTGTTATTTTATCTTTCATTTTTTATTTTATTTATCTTTATTTATTGTAGAAACGCCGCATGTAGAGACGTGGCATGCCGCGTCTCTACGGTGTGTTAACATTTTTATTAAAACAATCGGTGTCCCATGTTTGAGGATTAGTTTCGATATAGTTGGCAATTCGATTCATTTCTTCCCGGGTCCGTATAATATGGTCATGAAATCGTGTTTGCCAGGCAAAATCAATATCGTTTTCTCGTGCGAATTTGGTTATAGCAGATTTTATACCGCCTATTGTTACAGATAACCAGCCTTGTTTGTTCGCAATATTTTGCATCTGTTCATTTTTCATTTCGTTGTCCTCTGTAGAGACGCGGCATGCCACGTCTCTACAACCATCCACATTGCGACGAATATAGGGTGTTTTATTTCCATCTATCAATACGATAGCATGCCAATGATTTGGCATTACTACAAATAATGGTATTTCGGCGTATAGACAATGGCTGGTGATATTTTGAATTGTTTCGGTCAAAAATTGACCGATTGGGGATAATTGTGTTGACGGTTCATTGTCCTTTGTAGAGACGTGGCATGCCGCGTCTCTATTGTCATATACATCTCTACAACAATTTATTATTTCCCCGAAAAAATGTTCGCGATTTTTTGTACAAACAGTAATGAAATATGTCCCACTACTGTAATCATGCCATTTTGCACGTGTAGTTTTTATGCGATATTTATTTTGAAAGTTCTCGTCAGACATGTTTTCTTTTCAGTTGTTTGTTTATTAAGAATTCTATAGATTATCGTTTTGGGAATCCAAAAACGCTGTCAAAGGGCTGCTTGCTTCAGCATGTTTTTTTATTGCTCCGAGTTTTGCTTTATACGCAGTACGTCCTGCGATAGAAGCCAGTCTGAATGCAATGGCCATTTGTTGAGGATCTCCTGCTATGGCAATGGCTGTATTTACCAAAACAGCATCGGCACCCATTTCAAAAGCTTCCGCAGCATGACTCGGGGCCCCAATACCTGCATCCACCACTACGGGAATTGTACTTTGCTCAATAATTATCTCCAATAGATCTTTTGTTTTCAATCCTTTGTTTGTTCCTATAGGTGCTCCCAGCGGCATGACGGTAGCGGCTCCGGCTTCTTCGAGGCGTTTACAGAGAACCGGGTCTGCCTGTATATAGGGCAGAACAATAAAACCTAACTTAGCCAATTCTTCCGTTGCCTTTAATGTTTCGATAGGATCCGGCAGTAGATATCTCGGATCCGGATGGATCTCCAGTTTCAAAAAATTCGTCTCAAAGGCTTCCCGTGACAATTGGGCCGCAAAAACAGCTTCCTTTGCATCACGGACACCCGAAGTATTGGGTAGTAATTGGATATGGGGATGTTTGATATGTTTGAGCATATCATCGTTTTTGTTATCCATATCGACGCGTTTCATGGCAACGGTAACCATTTCCGTTTCCGACGCCAGAATTGCTTTTCTCATTATTTCATTGGAACTGAATTTACCCGTACCTAAGAACAGTCGCGAGGAAAATTCTTTGCCTCCTATAATTAATTTATCCATTGTTTACTTATTTAAACGTTTTATTTCTTTTAGAATTCTCTCCGTTTCTTTAACGGGATTCTCTGCCTGTAAAACAGCATTCGAAAGAGCAATACCGTTTACCCCTGTTTGCAGGATAGGAAGAATATCATTTCCTGTTATTCCGCCGATAGCAACAACAGGAACTTCAATTCCGTTTCTACGGCAACAGGCTATAATTTGCGAAAATCCGTCCAACCCCAAAACAGGGGCAAGTTGTTTTTTTGTAGAAGTGAAACGGAAAGGCCCCAGCCCGATATAGTCTATCGGATAAGTACTGTTTTCACAGATCTCTTCGTATGTATTGCAGGTGCTTCCGATAATAAAGTTTTCTCCCAGGATCCTGCGTGCTTCCTGCGGGTGCATATCCAGTTTGCCGAGATGTACCCCGTCGGCTCCGATTTCTTTACACAGTTCCACATGGTCATCCAACAAAAAGACGGCATCATAACCCTTGCATAGTGATTTCAGAGGGGATGCAACATGCCTGATTTCATCCGTGCCTGCATCTTTCATTCGTAACTGGATCCATTTGCAGCCTCCTTCAAGTGCCATTTGGGCAGATTGCAGGTAATTGTATTTATCCGTCTGATGCGTGATAAACTGAAATCGAAATGCGTTTAATTGGTTTTGATTCATTTTGAATGTTTAATGTTTAGAGTTTAATTAGTAGAGAATGACGAAATACTCTGAACTAATATATTGCTACCATTGTAATGACAATTTTCATTTACTCTATTCTTAATTTTTAATTCTTCATTCTTAATTTAAGAAGGTTTCCAACCACATTCTCTGTTTGCCAAATTGCTCCCAATACTGCCGCACCACCAAAGGAATAGCTCTTTAACAGGGGAAGTGTTTGCCCGTTAATCCCTCCCAGGGCAATTACTTTTTGGTTTATCTTCCCATTTGAAGATGCCTTGGTAAGTGTTTCATTGCTGAAAGCGGCTTGGTATCCTTCTTTGGAAATACTGTCGAAAACCGGACTTAAGAACACATAATCATACCTGTCTATATCTTCCAGTTCCTCGATAGAATGGCATGACTTGCTTATATTTACTTTTCTCTTCCCAAGATATTCAGGATTGCGCGCGTTAAGGTGGACTCCCAATATCGTGTAATTATCTGCCAGCTCGAAAAACTCATGTATCTTGATCCTGTCGTAATATTTTGGTGATATTCCTTCAAGTAATTCGATATATGCTTCTTTGATAGCATTTGGCTTTCGGATATGTAGCTTCTCCATGCCCGCTTCAAATAAGGAATTTATCTTATCGGATTCTCCGGGGATAAATTCCGGATATGTTACAACGATCAATTGCATTTTCTATCCTCCGAATATGGCATTAATAATAAGAATGTTATCCTTGTTGTTAACCGTATATTTCTCCCATTCTATCTTGGAAATAACGATATTGTTTACGGCGATAGCAATTCCGAACTGATTGGTGATCTGCGCCTCTTGCAATACTTCGATTAGATTACAATTATCTTGTACTCTGTGAGGCTTACCGTTAATTGTAATATCCATAGTTATTCAAATTTTCCTTGTAATATATCTTTCCTGCTATTTTCAGGCAATTTTTCGATAGCATAGCGTAAGGCTGTCCGTGGCATTCTGTTATAATGTGTTTGTACAAAATCAAGCATGCAAGCTTCGTCGCGTTTGGATATCTCCCGTAACATCCAACCGATGGCTTTGTGAATCAGGTCATGAGGATGATTGAGTAGTTTCTTTGAAATACTTAATGTATCCTCAAAATCCCGGTTGCGAATGAATAACCAGGTGCTGACAATAGCGATACGCTGTTCCCACATGTTTGTACTTTCTGCCAAATGATGCAGGAGGTCACGCGGTTTATCCGTTAAATATTTTCCAAGAATGTTGTAGCAGCTAAGATCTACCAAGTCCCAGTTATTGATATATTGGGTATTCGACAGATAAAAATCCACGATTGACTTTCTTTCTGTTTCGCTGGACTTTTTAAACTGTTCAACCAAAATCAATAAGCTGCACAAACGAACTTCGTGAACAGGATTCTTTATTGTCTTTTTAATCTCAGCCAAAGGAAGGTTACGGTATGCTTTGGCCACTTGTCTTGTTTCCGGGACTTTAATTCCCCAGAAGACATCTCCTTCGGCATATTGTCCTTTGCCTGTTTTAAAGAATCCTTGCAGGAATTTCGCTTTTTGTTCGTCAGACAGTTGCTGCAGGCTTTCGATAAGCAAATCGGCAGTCATCTGTCTACTTTTGAATCCGGGTTGCTTCCAAAATAGGTAAATTAGCTTCTGTGGGAACATAAATAACAGAATTGCTTTCATCGTATAAAGCCTGGATCCAAAGATATGTTAGATAGTCTTTGTTATCTTTCAGGCTTCCTCCGATAATTTGATTTGCTTTTGCAACCCCTTCTGCACGGATAATTTCAGCTTCCGCCCGGAAAGATGCACTTTCTTTTTCGGCTTTTGCTTCTTCTACTTTGATTTTCCTGTTTTGTTCAGCGCGCGAGAATTCTGCTTTTCCTGTCATTTCCTGTTGCCATACATTATACATCGGCATACCGAACATTAATCCTAATACTATTGCTATACCTAAAACAGCAAGAAGTACGATTGTTTTGAATGAGAAACTTTTCATCTTAATTTTAATTTATTGATTTGTATTAATTATCTTTAACTTTACGGGATCGAAAAAATGATTTACAGGTCCGTTACCATGTCCGATTTCAATGTCTTTCCCAGATTCGATTGCTTTGGTAATATATTCTTTTGCAAGATTTACCGCTTGTGGGATTGTTTCTCCGAAAGCCAGGGAGGCAGCTATCGCAGAAGATAGTGAACATCCCGTTCCATGCAGATTCTTCGTATGGGTTTTCTTTGCAGAGTATGTATATATCTTTTGCTCATCTGCCATCCATAAAATATCGGTCATCTCCTCGCCGGATAAATGTCCCCCCTTTATCAAGACAGATTTACTTCCTGAAGAGGCTAACGCTTTAGCTGCCGATCTCATTTCCTCTATATCATGTATCATATATCCCAATAAAATAGCAGCTTCATTGAGATTCGGGGTAATGATCTCCGCAAGCGGGAAAAGTTCGTTTTTCATCTTTTCGATTGCGAAATTATGAATAAGTATATCTCCGCTTGTTGCGATCATCACAGGGTCTACCACTACATGTGGCGGTTTATATTTTAAAATCGCATTGACAATTATCGATACAACTTCGGGTTGGTTGATCATGCCGATTTTAATGGCTTTTACCTCAAAGTCACTCATGACCGCATCAATTTGAGCTTCCAATATATCAAAAGGAACCGTATGTATCGCTTTTACTCCAAGGGTATTTTGTACGGTGATAGCCGTGATTGCCGATGTTGCGAATGCTCCCAAAGCAGACATCGTTTTTATATCGGCCTGGATACCCGCACCACCTCCGCTGTCGGAGCCTGCAATTGTCAAAACAACAGGATATGTCTTCATGTTTTCTATTTATATAATAAAGGAAAAGAAAAATACCAACGCTGATAAACCGGAGTAACTGACCACAAAATCCCTTCGTTGGAATTACCCACATCAGGTTCATAGGGTTTGATCTCAGCCGGATTTAGGCACCCCCTTTTCACATACAAAGGTACAACTTTTTATTTAAGTTGCGGATCTTCTGTTAGAGAATGTTTCGAAACGAGTGTATAGCTTATTTGTAAATTTAATAGCCTTTTTGTAGTTTGATTGGACTTGAAGTAGGGAATAAACTAGTAAGTTTTCCTGTCTTAATAATGTCCGGTTATTCGGAAAGCTCCAAAGTAAATGCTTTGCTTGTTTCCGAACGTTCGGACAGTCTTTCCAAAGTAATAGAAGGATGGATTACCGGATCGTTTTATCCCTTAGCAGAATGACGCTTCCCTTTCATGTCATCCGACGACAAGCAACGAAGAAGAAGTACTCTTTGTATCAATTTTTGACAGGTTCATTGTTTATCATTAGCCTTTAATCGACAAACTTAGTGTGAAAAATATCAAAGCAAGATAATCCAGTTTTCGTTTTTAAGTAAAACTGATTGAATAGAAGTAAAAATAAAAAATAATACGTACTTTTGTAAAATAGGGAAGTGGGTGTATTTATAAGTTATAGACAAGCAGTGGGCAGCGAATACGAAATTTGAAAAAATATAGATATATGACAAAACATTCAATTATAAAAATAAGATTAATATTATTTTATTTGCTTTTGCTTTGTACAGTAAAAACAACCGCCCAAAATACCACAAAAGAAACATTTGATGTGCAAGAACTTAAATCTGATATTGAATTTTTCTTTTCCGAATTAGAAAAAACGCATCCCAACTTGTACTATTATTATCCCAAAGATTCTGTTTTGCATGCAAAAGAAACTATCATTCGACAGTTGATTGCACCTATGTCACTTTTTGACATTACACAACTGATAAGGATAAACACCAATCGTCTGTTTGACGGACATACTGGAATAAAATGGTATAATGTCCCTAAATCAGCATTCTTATTTCCTCCAAAGCAAATTCGTGTTGAACGAGGAATAATGTATATCGGTGAAGGAACAGAAACAAGCAAAATAGTATCCATTAACGGAAAGTCGGCAAGCGAAATTATAAACACAATGCGTAATCTTGTTGAGGCAGGTAAGCCTTTATATATAAAGGATTGTACTATTGAAGACAATTTTTCTACATTCTTTTTTCTACTTTATGGGAGTAGTGAGAAATTTAGTTTTGCCATTGAACAAAATGGAAGAAAATCACAAATTGCACTGCAAGGAGTAACTACAAAAGATGTTTATCATGGAACGAATAAAACCAAATTTGATTTAATCATAAAAAATGGCATTGCATTACTCACGGTTAATACATTCAATGGAGATTTTTTGAAGAATTTCAAACGTTTTTAGATAGTAGTTTTAAGCAAATAAAACAGGCTAACATAAACAACCTTTTTATTGATGTAAGTGAAAATAGTGGTGGCTCAGACAATAATGTTAGTCTTTTATTGGACTACATTTATCCTGATGATTACTACTTTTTATATGGATATGCTATGGATAAAGATTCCATAGTGGAAGGCAATGAATGGCTAAGAAACCATGAAATAGAGTCTCCTTATTTGGGTAAAGTCTATGTATTACAAAGTTATAAAACCTTTTCAGCGGCAATGGATTTCTCCAGTGCCATTAAAACAAGCGATAGAGGTATTATTATTGGAGAAATGACAAGCGACCCCGCCTATTCATTTTCTAATGCGACGGGTTTTCATTTGCCAAATACAGGCATATGGGTTAGTTGTGCACAAGGTTTCTATGCCATGCCATCAGGAAATCATAATTGCAATGTTGGAATTTTGCCTGATGTATATTGCCACCGTAAAGAGTTAGACATACTCAAGAAGAATACAAATACCCTGTTTGAATACTTTGAATCTATGCTCAAAAAATACGGCGATAGACAGAATTCAATAGAAATATTAAAATTATTTGAATGAGTATTAATACTTTTTTTCATTTTGCAAAGTAAAGGTTTGGCGTTCTTGGTCGCTCGTTTGACACATCACTGCGTGACATGTCGGCACGACCGCCAAGCCCTTGAACGTTAATGACAATTTAAAGAACCGACAGTACAACAAAAAAATACTTTTGGGTTGAAAATTTTAAATTTATGGTTCGATAATCTCCAAAATATTGTAACTTTGCATTTGTAATATAAACAAAATTTTAGTGTATGATATAAACACGTGCCAATAAGCACAAAATTAAACATATTGGAAAAGCATTAGCTTTATTCTTTGTTATCTGAAAATTTGGCGATTTAAAAGATAGCGTACAAAGAAGAAAAGTTCAATGTTCACGTATAAAGCGTGAACTTGGCTTGTCTCTGTACGCATGGTTACGCCAAATACCACAGATAGCGGGGAACAGTTAAGTTTCACGCTTTTTTTATTTAGCAAAAATTAAAATTCGACGACGGGGAAACCGCCACAACATACAAGACAGGATAGTGACTGTTCTAAAAAAAACACGAAGTGAAACTGCAAAAACACTCAAAAATAGTGCGGGGAGAGCAACAGCTCCTAAAAATAGGCAAAACCTGCAAAGCCGTATCAAAGCAGGAATTTTATTAATTTTTGTCTGCTTTAAGAGGCAGGCCTTAAACCAAATGCAAAATGAAGAAATTATTTGTAATCTTATTAGCCTTAGCAGGCTTTGTAATTATTTCTTGTGAAAAAGACAGGGGTAATAAGAACGGAATCATAAGTTATTATACTGATGATATTGAAGACATTATGAAAATCAAAGAACTATTAAAAGATATGGATTGCGACAAGGGAGTTGCATATAAAGCAGAAAGACAGTCTGATTATGGACATTTTTTTGATAATAACATTTTATATTGTGACGATTATCCGGAAATTGATACCAATGTTGATAAGTATTATAAGGAACTTTATGATATTAAATGTGTGACATATGACCAAAATAATAAGAAAGTAACAATTGAGGGGCAAAATTCATATCAAACTTATTATAGAGTTAATTATTATTCAGTAGTTTGGTATTGGGTTTACGTAACATATACGTGCACTTTTTATACAAAAAATAATCATTAGTGTTTTATCTCGTTCTAAATAATTTTCCATTTTTTAATGTAGTTTTATCGGTTTTACCTGTTAATCTACATAAATAAATTAATCTGTTTCACTAAAAGACATTGAACAAGGATAATTTGTTTGGATAAGACGGTCGGGATAAAAGCCCTCAACCGAACTGAGATAACATTGTTAATAACCTTGTTTATGTTTTGTTGATAATTTTTCCCTGCATTAATTGTTTTTTAAATCAAGAATGACAAAATTTGCGAATTATTAACTAAAATATAATATCATGAAATGATTAAGAACATTAAAAAGATTGGTAGCGATTGCCGTAATGGCAGTAAGTAGCAAATACGGGACATATTGGCAATGTAATAATGAATGAAGTGCTTCTTTTATGTATACCGGAATCCTATCGTCTCCAAATAACAGCCAACATACTTCGAAATGATGATACTCATGAAGGAATAATGCCTTATAATGGGAGTTTTGTCATTTTTGATCGTGAAAGCGAAGGAATAATAGGAGGCTGGTCCATGGAAATGTCTTTGACGGATGTAGCAATAACTAATTTGAATGAAGCAATTGAAAAAAGTGATAAGGAAAAACAGAAGGAAATTTTCAGTAGTTTTAACAGTTACAGTATGACCGTAGATGGAGTATTATTGGCTCCCGGTTTTTCAAAAATTATAGTAAGCGAGAGTGGCAACACAATTATTATCAACTATAACCACATAAAAGAAGAAATTTGGGAAAATTTAGCAGGACTTTTAGGTTAACAATCCGATCAGCATCCGGGAATTTTTCCGGGTGCGAATCTATTTAATAGTAATTTATGAAACACAAGTTGTATTTTTTGTTTTTAAGTTTATGCTGCTTTTCATGTTGTGCAAATAATGCAAAGGATGCACATGAAGAAAAACAAGTTTCTTGCATTTTGGAAAGGGATACAATTACAGCACCTTATTTTTTAACTCATGGGTTTTATGAAAATGATTCGGGTATTTACTTTTATGGATTACGATTTGACACAAACTACATTATTTACTTATACAAAGAGAATACACAAAGGCATTTTGAGTTTGATTCGTATATCCCATTACCGAAACAATATTCCGACAATGAAGGTTGTTATGTCCAACAATTGATTTTTATCAATATGGACAGTATTATAATCTATCATGAAAACAATATTGCCTTATTCAGTGTCAAACAAGACAGTATATTAAAAATATTTTATCACTCAAGGGATGATGACTGGTATAATTTTATAGCCAGGGGCAATACTTTTTTGCGGTGGAACAAAAAACGAAATACATTGCCCGTTATTATCTTCCGATGGGATAATCATGATAAACGAACCTGGCGGGGAGATACAGAGATTTTGGCGGAATTTTCTTTTGAAAAAGATACCTTTTCTATTTTCCCTGTAAAACTTCCTTATGATCCTTATAATACCTCTATTGCTGATTATGGCAGTTCGGATGCATTGTTTGCATTTAATGGTGATACCTTTGTATTCGCCTTTCAAATAACACCCGTCACCTATTTGTTTAATGCAGAAACGCACCATAGGGATTCTCTGTTCTTGCAAAACAGCATGTATATTCCTCTACCGGAACAAGATACGACACGTATTAAGGAGATTTCTATTTTTAATTATTTACAGGAAGCATCTTTGGAACATAATTTTTATACAGGAATCATTTATGATGAATACAACCGTGTTTATTATCGTTTTTTTAATAAATATATGCCGAGAAGAAATGAGGAAGGGCTATTAAATACTTGGGAAGATAAAGAGTTTGGCTTAACCGTTTTGGATAATAATTTACAAATTATCGGGGATGTATGCTGGCCATGGCAAGATCACCGTTTTATAACACAATATCCTACATCCAAAGGGCTGTATGGCTATATATATTCTGACGCCGGAAAATCAATTATATATAAAAGAACACTGGTTTATGAGAAGTAATATTGCAGTATTAACGCTTGTATTGCTACTAAGTTTTGCGGCTTGTGCCCCTTCAAGTAAACGGTATTCGGAAGAAGATTTGATTTACCGTTACCTTGACATATATCACAAGGATAGCATCCATCATACCGATTACAAATTACTTAGCTTTCGCACCAAAGGAATATGCCGTAGTTGTAGGCAACAGCCTATAGACAGCGTATTGGATTTTGTTATTTATCATCATGCAAACATATATGTTTTATTCGATGAAGTAGAATGGTTGCAAAAAGCCAGAGATAAATATGGGGACAAAATCCATTATTTATTCGGTACCGTTAAAGAAATGGATAGGTATGGGATTCCCATCATGGAACCTGTTCTTTTTACATTTGAGAATAATAAAATTGTGGACTACGAACATTATCAAAACAAATAACTCTCACTTGTACATGGTAAGCACTTGTGTCCATTAGAATATATATGTATCCTGTGCAAACTAAAAAACGGATAACTCATCAACAAATTATCCATTTTGTATATGGTAATTATATTTTAATGCTTATGGTCATGATTTCCGGAACAGGCCGGTTTCGCTTCTTCTTTTGAACCACAGGTCTTGGCACAAGTTTTACCCTGGGTTGCCGGAGAAGAATCTGCCGTAAATCCGAGCTTATTGATCGCCAAACGTAAATCTTCTACAGTGGTTTTCTTAGAATCATAGACTATTTTAACTTTAGACGTAGCTAAATCATAATCCACATCTTTCACCCCTTTTTCATAAGCGATACCTCCTTCGATTTTATCTTTACATGTCTGACAGGTTCCATTTGTCTGGATAATCACTTCCGACCATTTTTCCGATTTCTGAGCACTAACGCTCATTGCCGTAAACATTGCAAGTACAATGCCGATAACTTTCAATTTGTTCATGTTTGTTTATTTTATTCGATTAATACTATTTTACTATTTAGAAGTTACACAAGTTACAAGAAGTTATAAAACAATGGTTAATGATTTGTAATAAACGGTTAATACCGCTTTTTATTTCCTTCATCTTTAAATTGTCTTTTTACTATTAACTAAATTTATTTTTCCCGCTAATCGCATATCCCTGCAGAATCTTGATCTCTCAATTCTTAACTCTTAATTATTTCAACGTAAGACGCAAGCCTGCATATCCCATCGCTCCCGTTATAGGGCCCCATATCATTGAAGCATCAAAATATTCTCCAAAGGGATTGTCCGCTTCAATAATAGGATTAGGCTGTTTATAATTGGTGAAGTTCTCAACGCCCAGATAAATCTCGATATATTTGAATTTCTTCGTTATCTGTGCATTGAATGTCATAAAAGTAGGTGATTGTGTTGGCCGTTGATATATTTCCGGATTCGAGTACGTATCAGGTAATCGCTGAGGCCCATGCAATTGAGCTGTGATATTAAATTTCCATTTCTCAAATTTTGTAGCATAGCTCACATTCAAGATCGCTTTATGTTGACTGGTTAAGGGTTTGTCCCTCAATTCTCCATCAATCGTTTCCTTTACATTATTATACCGGTATGCCGCTGTAACTTCAAGATTCTTGACCGGATAAAATATTAACTCCGCCTGTGCAGAATGAGAATACGATCTTCCCCTGAGATTATAAAAATACACATTTTGGATATCTCTATCTACATCCACAATGATTTGATTTACAAAATCCGTATAGAAATAATCCACAATGAAAGAACATTCTTTATTATTTATTTTGAATGTTTGGGTAAAACTCGCACCTGCATTCCATGCTTCTTCCGCTTTAAGGGATTCGGTAACAACAAAACTTCTGGAACTGGTCATCAATGCCGTATTCTCGATATATATATTCGGACTGCGATACCCTTTCCCTGCCGTAACACGCAAGGAAGAAGTATGGGTTATTGCCCATTTAGCATGAATTCTGGGTGTCCAGAACAAACCATACAAACTGTTATAATCTAATCGAAATCCTGCAATTGCAATCAGTTTTTCTTTAAATATAAAACTGTATTGTCCGAAAACCCCGGGAACCGATTCTAAAAGGTTAAATATACTGTCATTAAAGTTTTGTTTGTATGCATCTATCTGATAACTTAATCCGACATCTATCTTATGCTGCTTTTTCTTATCCATGAAATTTTCATAGAATGCATTCGCATAACCGCTTATCTGTTGAGCATTATAGGTGTTTAATCCATAAAAAGAATTGTATTGATGAAACGTAAAAGAAGCAATGGTTCCAATACTTTCATCCGCGCCCTTGAGTAATATGCCATTCTTAGATATAAGATTAAATTTGTGATTCTTAACCCCTATGCCATAACCATTATTTGTGTCTCTATTTTTTTCAGGATCAAAGCTTTCCTGTCCTCCGGTACGGGTATCATATAGATAGGATATCATCGTTCTTCCTTCCATTTTTCCGGGCTTGTTATAATCCCATCGATTCATGAAATTCACCTGCGTGCTCAAGGGGACATCCAGAAATCCATCATGATTATGATCTAAACGCAAAGGATTATTCTCGAAGTGAAACAAAAACATCGTACTTGCATTTTCCCCTACACCAATACGTGTATTAGCATTCAGTTCCGATTTAAGCATCGTATTTAAAAACAGATTCAGATATAATTTTTCCTTATTCGTTTCAGGTTTCTTGTAATTAATATCGATTTGTCCCGTAATAGATTCATATCCATTAATAACAGATGCCGTTCCCTTGGAAACATTTATCGATTCCATCCAGGAACCGGGAACGTACATCAATCCGAAAGGAGTGGAAAGCCCTCTGATATACGGGGTATTCTCCAGCATCAACTGGCTGTATACCCCTGCCAAACCAAGCATTTGTATCTGTTTGGCTCCCGTTATTGCATCCGAGTAAGAAACATCTACAGACGCACTGCTTTCGAAACTTTCAGATAAATTACAGCAGGCAGCTTTACGCAAACCCTCTCCTGTAATTACCTGAGTAAGAATCGGCCGGCTGGAAATATACGTCCCTTCCAACGCGGAAACAGTAATTCCTTCCAGCTCTTTTGCATTACTCAAAATAATACGGATATTATTGTCTCCTTTTTTAATAGTTAATGTATCAGGCTCATATCCGACATAACGAACCACCAGTTTATTATTATTTTCTTGAAAAGGAAGGCTAAACTTTCCTTTTTCATCAGTATACATACCTATAGTAGTACCTGCCCAATACACATTTGCTCCTGTTAACGCCTCTGTTTGTTGTGATTTGTTATATTCAAAAACAGTTCCCTGTAAATTTTGCGACCATATATAACCACAACTAAATAGAAGCAATATACTTAAAAAAAATTCTTTCTTCATTTTTACTACTGTCAAATTAAAAATAAGTACAATTTAGATTGTACAAAGTAATTATACGCCTCTATTGGAATAAAAACTAGGCGTAAAACAGCAGTTGATGTGAATATATTATAAAGCGTTCCCCTCCGGGTAATAATGGAGGTATTTCTTTAAGAGGAGTTCTATTGTCAATTACGCCAAACAACGGCAGCTTTCCTTCCTCCCATAATAAATCAATTGAGAACATATTGTTAGCATAATCGTCTATCTGAAATAACTTAGCATGCTGGGACTGCATATAATTCGATTGTATCTTGAAATACATATAATCGGATACACAACATTGTTGGCAATGTGCGGTATATGCTTCGGGAGAAATCTCCAAATCATCATTAAGACATTGTTTCTGATGACAACAAGATGCCTGTCCGTAATTATATTCCGTTGATTTGCCGGAATGATGTTCTGTTTCAGACGCCGGACAGCAATCAGGATGTTGGAAAAGATAGATTTTTATTTCATGGCAATGTTCACAATTATGTATCGAAAATCCAACACCTCCGCTATATGCCAAAAAAAGCACTAGCAAACATACCGATATTATTTTCCGAAATATATTCATATTTATTTTTACAAAAGTACACTTTTTCTTTTAAATACGGCCAAAACGGAAATGTTTTTTCAATTCAATTAAAAGAGTACCTTTGTAAATCATACCCAAAGGGTAAAATTATACATCATGTATTGTTGTTTATACACAAAGACCCAAGTTATTCTCCGCCAAACTCGTGCGATGCAGGCGACTATGCATATAGCTAAGAAATTCTCCCGCCATTTACTGTTGGCCATCATTCAATTATACAATTTTAGCAGTAGGGTTCAGGGAAGAAACTTACAGCAAAAATCAACTGCTTATATCCGTTTTGACGGGATGGGGAACGGACTTCGCTTTTTGCCCGTACCCGGCCATGAATTGTCAGGCACATTTTTCAATCCTTTTTATATCTTTAAATAAAAACTTTCTACTATGGAAAACTATCATAATATCAAGGCGCAATTGTACGACAATGCTTTAACAGAAAACCCCAACGACTTCATTGCAAGAATAATTTCGGAACGTTCCCTGAACATCAGGTCGATCTGTGAATCAGCAGCAACGCGCGGAAGGGCAGATATTTCCGCTCCTGCAATGGAACATGGTGTGAACTTATTCCTTAAAGAAATGGCGTACAATCTCTGCGACGGCTTTTCGATTAATACGGGCTGGTTTACGGTTTCCCCACAAATCAAGGGTGTGTTCGATAGTCCGGATGAGTTGTTTGACCCTAATAAACACAGCATTTTATTTGAGTTTGCACAAGGATCACTCATGCGCAAAGAACTGGAAAAAATAAAGGTAGACATTCTTGGCCTTGCCAATTCTTCACTGAGCATTACCCAGGTAACAGACATGAAAACCGGCATGGTCAACAACCTGATTACGCCCAGGCACAACCTCAAAATCAGTGGGTTTAAGCTCAAGATTGCAGGAGATAGCCCTGAAAACGGCGTGTGTTTTATCAATCAGGAATCTATGGAACGCATCCCCATAGAAAATTCGGATATCATTATCAACTATCCTTCGGAACTGATTATAATGATTCCCGAACTGAGGGAAGGAGAGTACCAACTGGAGGTAACAACACAGTACGGAAGCAATACAAAAACATTCCTGAAAAAACCGCGTACCGCTGTCTTCGATAAACTGTTAACCGTAGAATAGCAGCTACGGGTGGCGTAGCAGGGCATCTACGACAGGCGTAGATGTACATCTATTAGGATCGTAGAAGCACATCTATTAAGGTCGTAGTAATGTTTCTACGTCAGGCGTAGGAAAATAACTGCGAAGAATTGTCCTTAACTGTGATTTTAATATGAGTAACAGGAGTTGCAGGTAACGATTGCAACAAGCAACAAGCAGAATAGATAAAACCGATAAAACCATTTATCGTAGTTGTCTAAAGTTGATACAAGAATTGCTTTTTTGTCAGGGATTATCTCACTGTGTTTCGATGCACTCACCTGCTTGCCGTTCGGGTGCTTCGTTGTTCGTACCACATCCTGTTAATGACGTAATATGTTGGTTAAAACGTCATCCGAGTATCCAATAATAGAAAATCAAACAGCGGGCAGATGATGGTAATATGTTAGTTAAGAGCGAAGTATAATCTCTTTCATTGGTAGTAGAATAGATAAAGCAGATAAATGGTTTTATCTATTCTATTCTACTTTCTGCTTGTTGCTTTACATAATTACCACAATCCGTCGTATTTTGTCCAAATATAATCTCCCAAATCCCATGCCATTTCAACTGCTTTATCAGCCTGTTCATTGGTATATTTGGTCAAGAAATCAATGGTTTTTGTTGTCTTCTTAGGATTATACAATTCCAAAGCCTGCTTTTCTATGTTTTTCTGGTTATCGATTAATTCCTTCTGAAATGGACCCCAAACGGCATCCAATTCATAACGCATACTTCCCCAACGTTTTGAGGCCAGAGTGCCCAGGCGATTAAATGCCCACCATGCAGCATCACGGCTGAATCCTGTTCTTCGCCCGCATGTCTTATATGTTTCGGGCAAATCCGTCACACTGCCATAAACAGGAATATATACCGAAGAGGCAACATTATCCAAAGCATACCATGCAACCCCTCCTATTTCGTCAGGAAGCCAATCCCTGCATTGTATGATAGTGGCATACATCGTAAACCGGACAGCAATCGCACGCTCTCCATACGCATGCCATCCTCCGTTTACCCGGTGTAATTTCAATTCATCCACAGTCATAAACGGGTTGGCAAGAGGGGAAATAATCATTTTATTACTATCACCGCGCACTGTAATATTTTTACGCATATCATATTCTGTCCCTTCATAATAATCTTTAAAAACAGACATCATCTTCTCCAGGCTTACCAACGCATCCGGTTTAATAGAGAACGGATAATTTTCCGAATTGGGATCCAGTTTTAAAGAAGGGGCCAATAGATCGAATACTCTCCACTCTCTCCGGCGTGCAGCCAGTAATGCCCTGCTCTCAGGAGCATACACATAACAAAAAACAAAAGGTTCATTCGGTTTCCACCACCCACTGTCCAGTGCTAAAGAAAATATATTATCCGAATACATAAAATAATCATGGTCGGACGTATCTATTGTTTTTATCGTACTCGCATTAGCATTTACGGAAATATGTTCATCCGGAACACGCTGAGCTGCCCAAACGGCACCTTTATTTCCTTTGCCCGGGCCATAAATTTCCAAATGCCATACCTCATGCTTATCTGCTATAGTCAAGCATTCGCCTGCATCTATCCAACCATATTCTTTCAACAGCTGGCCTCCAACTTCAATAGCTTGACGTGCAGTGGAACAACGTTCCAACATCAAGGTACATAAACGTTGGCAATCAATCAGCCCATTTTCCGAAGCCAATCCTGCACGACCTCCGATTGTAGATTCTCCTATACCCAACTGTTTTTCATTCAGGCAAGGATATGCACTATTGAGATATCCATACGTGTGTGCCACTTGTGGAATAACGCCTATACTATCATTACGATACGTTTTCATTTTTGTGGTATCACACCATCCACGTTTATACATCGTAACCGTTGCATTCGGAGAATGCGTTTTTGCAGGTGTAACAAAAATATTCGAACGCGTCCTATGGCTGTCATCCGTATGAGAAGTACGAACAGATCTATCATCCGTAGCCTTTTTACCCATCGTAATTGTTGTGCATTCATCCGTTACGCCTCCAAAAGAATCCGTCTGTGAAAAAGACAGAAAAGGAATCAATAATAAAGATATAATTACTACTGTTTTCATTTTTGTTTTATTTCCAATGTTTTAATTCTCATAACAGTTCACTTTGATTCATGCTTAACTATACAAAAAGGCATGTTTTTGAACATCTTCTTTTGTAATCGTTTTATCACACAAAATCATAAACCTCTCTACTACATTACGCAATTCCCGGATATTACCTCTCCATGGTAGCCTTTTCATTTCATCAAAAGCATCATTGGAAAAAGTACGCGCAGGCATATTTTCAACCTCTGCTACCTGATCCATAAAATGTTGAGCTAATAATGGAATATCTTCAATTCGCTCCCTTAAAGGTGGCACCTGGATAACAATCACACTTAAGCGATGATAAAGGTCTTCCCTGAAATGCTTATTTTCGATCTCTTGCGACAGGTTCTTATTTGTTGCTGCGATCACACGTACATCCACAGGAATCTCTTTCTCCCCTCCTACCCGTGTTATCTTGTTTTCTTGCAAAGCACGTAACATCTTTGCCTGGGCGGAAAGATTCATATCTCCAATTTCATCCAGAAACAATGTTCCGTTATCGGCAAGTTCGAAATTCCCCTTCCTTTGCTTTATAGCAGAGGTAAAAGATCCTTTTTCATGCCCGAATAATTCACTTTCTATCAGTTCTGACGGTATTGCAGCACAATTCACTTCAACAAAAGGGCTTGAGCAACGATTGCTTTTTTCATGCAGCCAATGTGCTACCAGTTCTTTTCCTGTTCCATTTTCTCCTGTAATAAGCACACGTGTATTTGTAGGGGCAACCTTTTCTATAATATCTTTTACTTTTTCAATAGCCGGAGATCTTCCAACTATTTCATATCGTTTATTTATCTTCCTTTTCAGCTTTTTAGTTTCCACCACTAGTTGCTCTTTTTCAAAAGCATGACGTACGGAAATCAACAAACGGTTTAAATCCAATGGTTTTTGTATAAAATCGAAAGCTCCTTTCTTCAACGCTTCAACAGCAGTATCGATGTCACCATGTCCGGTAATCATAATAACAGGAATATTATTACCTTTCTTTTGAAGTTCTTCCAGAAACTCTATTCCATTCATCCCCGGCATCTTGATATCAGACAAGATCACTTTGAATTCTTGCTTATCGATTATTTCCAATGCTTTTTTCGCATCTTCAGCTTCCTCAACTTCGTATTTTTCATACTCAAGGATCTCGCGCAATGTGGTGCGGATCATCGGTTCATCATCAACAATCAGTATCTTCGGCATACTATTTCCATTTTTTAATTATTGAACTGCAAAGGTAATGTTTTTTTAAGACTTTGTAATGATATTCTTGTGTTTTTTACAAAATTATAGCTAAAAATAAAAAAGGCCACTCTTTAGTAGAGTAGCCTTTTAGTCCTTTTATAAAATATTTTTAAAAATAAATTGACAAGTTCAAACGACCCATCGGATTAAATCCAAAAGAAGAAGTAACAGGTTTAACAAGCTCTTCCGCTGTATACGCCTGATCCATCAACCATGTTTCGGTCATCATACTTTTCTCTCCTGTACGATTGTATCTTGCTTCCAGATTAAATTCTGCACCTATTGACAAGTTTCTGCAGATAAAAAAGTCTGCACCTACAAAAATAGCAGCACCTAAAGTCATTGTGTTTCCTTTTACTGACTCTAAATCACGATAGCTACCTGTAGACATAGAAGAACCGTATGCAGAAGTAGGAGTCTGGTTGGTTTCGGTCATTGGATTTCCATATTCATAAAGGTCTTTACTCAAGATCATTCCTCCGAATACTTCTCCACCTACATACCCTTGTACTCTCCACAAGTTTCTACGATACTCATATCCAACGCCCAATTCTAACGTTGTATTTCTGTTCTTATAAACATCCACGGTTTTTACTTCCGTAATAGGATCGTTTCCGAGTGGATTCAACAAATTAGCAACGTCATCTCTAACGAATTGACGATCTGTATAATTATTGATTCCTATTCCTAAACGAACACGGATAGCGCTTCTGTCTGTTAAGAAATACTTGCCAAACAAATCATTGCGGAATGCTACCACAGTGTTATCGCTGAATGCATTTGTAATACTATTGTTAATAGTCTTAATGAAGTTTGCCATATCCAATCCCAAAGCAAAATCCCCTGCATGAGGAAGTATTTCTGAGAAGTCTTTTCCAGCTCTTTCTTTCTTTGCTTCTTCCTGAGCAAAAACGCTGCTCGTTGCAAAGACAAGGGCTATACTTACAATTATTATTTTTCTCATCGTATAATATATTTGAAATTATTTTTAACAATTAAACAATCAACAGGCATTATTGAACATCATTCACTTTTGTGCCTTGCAGGTAATGATAATCTTTCCCCGTCTGATTTGCATAATTGTAAATACCTCCTATTGTTTGACTTAATGTATAACGATAAATAGCACGTTTATTTGTTGTCAGATCTGTATATTCCCAGAAGTTTTCTGCCATTAATTTAACGCTTGCTTCTCCTCTTGTTACCATCGGAACTTTAATTGAATAAGTACCTGCTGCACCAACTGTAATTGTTTGAGTTTGGTTATACTCTCTATTATCAGGAGCAGTTAATTTAATAACAGCAGTTATCGCTGTTCCTTCAGGAACGCTTCTGTATGTAGTGTCATCACTTAAATAATCTAATTTTCCTGATACAGTTACGGTTGTAGTAGGTGCTAAAACAGTAGAATCATTTGGATTAACTGCATTTGAGCCATATGTAGCATCAATGTTTATATAATCACCTTCGTTTTTACCTTTACCTAAATTAGCAACTACTTGGTCAGCACAAGCAAAATGTTTTAATATTGTTTCTGATTGACCAACAGCATTCTGTTGTTTTACACTGTATGTAAAATCCTTAAAGGAAACAGTAGCGTTTACACCGGTTGAAACCACAGGAACTTCAATTGAATAACCACCTTGTGCGTTAATCGTTGTTGTTTTAACGTAACGACCGTTAGATGCATTGTTTAAATCATAATTTGCGTAAGGGATAGAAACGCGTACAACTGTTCCTTCCGGTGCAAATTGCATGGTTGGTACAGTTTCATCTAATTGTGCATAAACAGTTCCTGTAAGAGTAACTTTTGGAAGCGACTCCAGGTCAAGAGGTTCAGAAGCATCATATTTTTTACATGAAGTAAAAATCATAGCAACTATTGCTAACGGAACAAATAATTTTTTCATTTTTTTAATTTTTAGTTAAATACTTTATTTGCTTAAATAATTTTGTTGAATTCTTTATTATCTATTATTATTATCTGATAAAGATTTGAATTTGCAAAGGTAATATTTTTTTTGCATCAAAATACATTTATAAAGATATTTTTACCTTGTATATGTTGACAATTAACGAAAATGCATCTTAAAGGCATGTTAATTTTTTGATTTATAGTGGCTTGCTATTGGGATTTTTGCCGAACAAGGCTTCTTTGTTTCCTCCAAAACAAAGAGAAAAGAAATAATCACTTACAAATCAATGATAAAAAATGGTGTCATAAGGGAAAACTTTAGCATCATTAACCGGTGCAAAACAAAAAGGCTGCCTGTATTTTCCAGGCAGCCTCCTCATTAACCTTATTTTTTATCCCCGCTTTCCTTGCTCTCCTTGATAATTTCGAGCTTTGCCTTCAGGGATTCTATTTCTTGTTTTGCTTGTTCTATCTTTTTATTAAATTGTTCTCTCAACTCATTACTGTTCTTTGAATGAGCGAAAAAACCTAAATTATTTTCCCACAAATTAACATCATCTGTAAGTTGCTTTATTTTATTTTGGAGGAAACGTTGTTCTTTTACCAAGGCCCCGCCTTGTCTGGCATCTTTATCCAACATTCCATGGATACGTTCCGCATATTTAGTTCTGTCCATTTCATTTGCAGAAGATTTCAACTCATCAAAACGTTTATCTATCGCACTGCGGAAAGCATTCCAAAGACGTTCTTTTTCCGACACGGCGGTATAGCCTATCGATGTCCATTCCCGCTGAAATGCTTTCAATGCTTCAAAGTTATCTTCTCTTGAATCCACAAAAACATATTCATTTACACGTTTGATAAGATCTTCCTTCATTTGGAGATTATCCGCCTCATGTTTATGGACATCACTAAAATATTCACTCTTTGCGGCAAAGAAATCATCACATGCCTTACGGAAACGTTTCCATAATGCTTCCGATTGACGACGAGAAACCGAACCAATCTCTTTCCATTCCTGTTGTAAAGCAAGTATATCCGTTGTTGCTTTTTTCCAGTCTTTACGCAAAGCAACGGCTTCCGCCTGAATACATAAATTCAATTTCAAATTATAATTATCAACCTGTTCTTCCTTGAATTTAGATAAATATTGTTTTTTATTTGCGAAAAACGAATCCAATGCTTTACGAAAACGATCCCAAACTTCATCATGTACTTCTTTAGGAGCAGGGCCTAATGATTTCCATGCATTAAATAATTCTGTTACTTCATCACTCATTTCATTTACTTGCTTAACGGAAGTAAACTCTGTATTCATCAGTCCTTCTAGTTTATCACAAAGTTCCAGTTTAGCTTTATAATTCTCCTCCTGTTGGTTGTCGAGTTGTTCATAATAATCCTTTCGATTCTGATTGATCTTATCGGAAGCCGTTTTGAAACGATTCCATAACTCTTCTTTCTTGTCATCTTCTACAGGCCCGGATTCCTTCCATTCCTGATGATACTGTTGTAATAATTTAAACGACCGTACAATGGAAGGTTCCAACAACAATGCTTCGGTCTTTTCGCAAATTTCCAGTTTGCGTTCCAAATTCTTTTTCAAATCCAGGTCTCTCAATTCCCGGTTTATTTTTACCTTATCAAAGAATTTTTCTACGTAAAAATGATAATTTTGCCACAACTCCGCCACATTCCCTTGTGGAACGGGGCCAATTTCTTTCCAAGTAGTTTGGATTTCCTTAAAGCGATCATATATCTGTTTCAGGGAATCTGTAGATGACTCTATAAGTTGCTTTAATTCTTCAAGCAATGCTTGTTTCTTTTCCAGATTAACAACTTTGGTTTGCTCTAAATCTTCCGTATATTTCGCTTTATTAGCCCTATAACGATCAAAGGCTTCATTGAAACGCGTTTCCAATTCATCGGCAGAATAGTCATAATCTTCCTTATTACCTCCATCTGCCAAGAAGGATTGTAATCGTTCTTCTTTTTCTTCTTTATTTAACTGTAGAAATCTTATCTTAAGTAAGGAAACCTGCTTTTTTATTTTAACAATATCTTTTTCTCCTACAATTTCCTCCAGCGTTTCTACTATCTCCTGACGATTGAGATGATCAAAGAAATCATCAGCGATTTCAATTCCTTCAGATTCTTCTTCCGATGATTCATCTTCAGAATCACTGATCAACTCTTTTTGTTCAGAAGATTCGTCAGAACTATTTCTTTCTTTTTCTTCTGCCAATCCCTGTTTATTTTCCGGTTCTGTCTTTTCTATATCCGTATGGACTTCTTCTACCTGATCTACAACAACATTCTCATCATCTTTATTTTGTTGAAGATCATTACCGTCCGTATCTTTTATTACAGTTTCTTCTTCTACATCAACTTGTTCTTTTTCCTCACATTGAACAGGTTCTTCCGCTTGTATATCCGCTTCGCTTTTTGATCCGTTATCTTGTTGTAAGGACACATCCGTATCTTGAGTGTTTTCTTCTTGCTCGTTATTATTAACTTGTTGATTATTCTCCGCTGACATTGGTTTTTGTAGATTTTCCATATTATAGATTATTTTTAGGAATAATAATTAAATTGAGAAGTCTATTTTTTACAAATTATATTTCTTTTATTACAAATAAATGCATTAGGTCTTTTACAAAAAGTGAAGGCAAAAATACTTAAAATTTCTATATGAACAATAAATACGTGAAGAAATATCTTTATTACTGATTATCTTCTGATAGTGATAGAACCATTCCGCATAAATTGTGAATCTTGGTAAACGAATTTAAATATATAATAATATACTCCATCCGGAACATTATCTGCTCCCCAATCATTTTGATAATTTGCTTTTTCATACACTACTCTGCCATCTCTGCGAAACACTGTTAAATGAGTTTCAGGAAATTGATCTATCTCCTCAATAACAAAATAATCATTAATATGGTCTCCATTAGGAGAGAAGAAACTGGGTATATTTATTTTCGGTTGTTGAGGTTTATCGGGAGATTTTTCATCCTCGGAAATATCTTCATCCAAAACAGGCTTATTATCGTCATATATTTGTTCTTTTTTAGGCTTTTGCACAGCCGGTTGTTTCTTATCTTCTACTTTGGGAGTAGTTTCTGTTTTCGGAACATTCTTTACTTCCGGTTGAGATGCAGGATTTGTAGAAACAACATGAGTTGTATCCATTTTCACCAATACTTTTTCACCTTGTCGACTTGTTGTTGTATCTTTAAATACAGGAATTGGTTCTAATATACTTATGGTATCTGTACTTTTCTGTTTCCCCGATATAATATCCGTTTCATCTATAAGTTGTATTTCTTCTTCGTTGGAAAGAAGAGTAGGATTTTCTTCTATTACTATTTCCGATTCATTTTTTTTCACAGTATCATTTTCTATCGAATTAACGACAATCAAAGAAACTATTCCTCCGACAGTTGCAACAGCAACCACCACCGAGATTATCTTTCCGGTCACACTTCCCATAAATTGAGAAAAAGAAGATGCATTTCCTGAAGATGCCGAAGAAGATGGATCCACATTCGAATCAGGTACCTTAAGCGCATCCAATTGAGACGCTACCTTATCCCAACAATCAGCGGAAGGCTGTTCCGTATGAGACGTTAAAAGGTCTTGTATATTTTTATCGAAATCGTTATTCATTTATTTAAAAGCTTGTAATTTTTTTTGTAATGTTTTCCTTGCTTTTGCCAACTGAGAGCGAACCGTACCTATATTAATCCCCAACAAACTCGAAATCTCTTCATAAGAATACCCTTCTATTGCATAAAGATTAAAAATCGTCCTGTATCCCGTTGGCATCTGTTGTATCTGTTTTAAAATATCTTTTATATTTACCTGACTATAGATCATATTTTCCGATGTTGAGACTCTGTCTTTTTCTATTTCTCCATTCTCGTCTTTCATCTCATAATACTTATTGTTTGCACGAAGTGTAGTTATCGCCGTATTTATAATAATACGTTTCATCCAACCTTCGAAAGAACCTTCATTTTTAAATGTATTCAGTTTCGTGAAAATAGAAGTAAAGCCCATAACTAAAACATCTTCTGCTTCCTCCCTGCTAGGCATATAGCGCACGCATATTGCAAAGAACAGCGGACTATATTTTTCATATAATTCCTTCTGTGCCATACTGTCTCCACAGATACATTTTTGAATTAATTCTTTTTCCAGCAACATACATTCTACAAGCTAAGACGCAACAATGAAACACAAAGTTGCCTATCTGTAAGCAATCTGCTTTACTTTCTCAATCCATTCCTCGCCATACTTTCTGGTAAGGGGAATTCTCAAATAATCAAATACACTAATGGCTAAATCTTTACCATGCATACAGGCGCTATGACAAACCTCCCACCGGTGATAATTCAACATCTCATAATAGTTGCTTTTTGTAATACGAATAGGATACAAATGACAGGATATGGGTTTTTGGAAATCTATTCTTTTCTCCATGTAAGCCTTCTCTATAGCACATTTGGCAATATTATCTTCAAAATAGACAAAAGCACATTCTTTATCATTTACAAGAGGTGTTACTAATATTCCCTCTACATCATAATCAAAGACTCCCGATTGTATCACTACTTCAATGCCTTCTTTTAACATAAAAGGCTTTATTTCATCTAAACAGTCCTCCAATACGGATATTTCTTCCTCTTCCAAAGGAGCCCCGGCATCCCCTTCCACACAGCAAATCCCCTTACAACAGGAAAGATCGCAAGCAAAATAGTGATTAAAAATATCATCAGAAATAAGGGTATTATCTATTGCTAACATATATGTATTTTATACAAAGGTACAATTTTATATCTAAATCACTCCCTTTCCTTATTTATATTGACCTATCTATTCCATATTATCAGGTTTTCCACTCTTTTCTGATTTATCTTATTAAGAGATGACAATAAATGTTATTTAAACCGACTTTTAGAACATTTTTAAAGCAGAAAGTATAATAAATTCGAGAAGCCATGCATCATTTTTGCAGTATACTGTACGTAGATACAATAGGCAAATTTAAAATTTATTATTATGAGAAGTCAATTTTTAAAATCAGCAAGAAATGATGTGAGATATTGGTGGATTTCACTAATTAATGGATTAATTGCATTAATTCTTGGAATCGGATGTATTTTTACTCCTGATATTACACTCGTCGCATTAACCTATATTTTTATACTTGCATTTACGATAAGCGGAATTATTGAAATTGTTTTCGCAATATCAAATAGGCATATCCTTCACGACTGGGGCTGGTCTTTAGCTTTTGGAATCATAGATGTTCTTTTTAGCATATTGTTATTCATTCTACCCCGAACTATTATTACAGCTGCATTGGTTTACCTTGTCGGATTCTGGATTATGTTCCGCTCTATTTGGGCTATTATAGAATCATATGAACTTCACCAGCTAAGAATAAGGAGATGGGGTTGGCTATTAGCATTTGCTATTATAAGTTTATTATTTTCAATATTTTTCCTGTTAAGCCCTCTCGTATTTAAAGGAGCTTTTGTTGTAGCGCTTGTTTCTATTGCGCTTATTGTATATGGAATATTCAGAATATATCTCGCATTTCGACTAAGATCTATTCATAAAGAAATAGAAGAAGAGATCAAAAAAGATATTGAAGAATACTTATAATAATAAGATCAACTGAAAACAACAAGCGATGAGTGAGAAAAAAAAGCATCAAAGATGTACATAAAAAAGTATCTTCAATCATTGAACAGTATATAGACAAAATGCACGAATTATCTAGATTACCTTGTTGAAAAGGAAACGATCACAGGAGAAGAATTTATGGAAATATTAGAGAAATAGAACATCATTTTCACTACACTCGATTAGCGTATGCAGGCTTTCGAGTGTAGTGTTTTTTAATTAGCAAGAATTCAATCTCTCTTAAAAATATATATCATGAAAATAGCCGTATTTTTAAAGAACGAAAATTTTGAATATCTGGATGATCACATTATCCAGATCTATACTTTCAACATCGAAAATAATTTAATAACAAGTATTGGAAGTGAACTCGTAACGATAAAGAATCTCAATCATATATTATTATGGCTATTAAGTAAAAACATAGAAGAAATATATCTGAAAAATCCCAATAATGAACTCAAAAGCTATTTTGAAAAAACAGGAATAACGGTTAAATCAATAGAGGAAATAAAAGACAACCCCTTATTAAAATCATTCCTGTTATAATATGAGTTCAGTATTTATTTAGTATTTTAGCAATGACAGAGATTAACTCCGTTGACAATAATATAGTCCAAGTAAAGAATGTTGTTACCTTAAGTTCTAAAGATATCTTAGATTGGAATCTAACGATGCTTTAGATTAGGCTCTGAAGATGCTTTAGATTAGAAGGCTTGGACTCTGCCTAAATTCAATTAAAAAAACAGGTTATACCTGCGGTTAATAGGAATGATCCAACAGGTAGAATCTGGTTGGAGAGAAAGACGGAAGTAACACTTCTGCCCAACAAGAAATATCCCCGGGATGTGTTACTTTAGGCTGCAACGATGCCCGAATATAGGCATGAATGAGGCATCTCGTACTCAATTTATTATGATGAAAGAACGTATGATAAGCTCATTTATTGATTTCTATATTCCAAGGGGGTCATTCCTGCGTATCCCTTAAAAAAACGACTAAAAAAAGAAGGATTAGGGAAATTTAATTTGTCAGACACTTGCTGCACCGTAAGCGTAGTACTTCTAAGCAACATTTTTGCTTCAATAACAACCGTTTCATGAATCCATGACAAAATAGATTGCCCTGTTACCTTTTTAATAGTAGAAGACAAATATTTGCTCGTTAAGCATAATTTATCTGCATAGAAAGATACATTTCGTTCCTGTTGATAATGTTTCATTAATAACTCAAAGAATCGATTTACCAATTCTTCTTGCCGGGAGGAATTTTTTACTACCGTGTTCTTTTTATCTGATTTATATATTGCACTTACTTCTATCATAAGTGCGTAAAGCAATGTTTTAACAATCTTTTCCCGGTATATATGCCCGATATTATTATATTGTTTTACAATAAAAGCGTGGTATTCAAGTAAGTTTTGCATAATCTCTTGAGAAACAACCAAGCAAGGTGTTTTTCCTATCTGCATAATGGCATCCAGGTCTTTAGGCATTGGAAATTCGGAATAAAAATCAAAAGAAATAAATAACGTTTCAATTAAAAAGTCATCCGATGCTTCTATTATTTTAATAATCTGATGAGGAAAAATTAATAAAACAGTATTCGGGAATAATTCATATTCTCTAAAATTAACTCGAAGCTTCCCTGTCCCTTTAATACTCAGACCCAGCATTATTCCATCAAAAATATAAGAATCTTTAAATAAAAAATCAGGTGGGGAAGTTACGTTATCGGACAATATAAAATTTTGAATAACAAACGGTTCTGCATATTTTGACATCTCGCTTATTGAAACCCTGTTATATTTCTCGTCTTGCATAAAAATAATCTAAATAAGGTAAGAGCAAAAATAATAAAATTTAATTTATGGCCTTGTCAAAAGTTAGAGAAGTTAAGTTATTAAGACTTTAATATAATAAATAATGGTAATATATATTCGAATAGCTTCACTGCGAAAAGTGAAGCATAAGCGATTCGGTAAGTGAGTTTGCGCAGATTTTTGCAGACTTTATTCCAGCACGCAGATAACATAGATTAGATAGATCTTCGCAGGTCTTCTTTTGAATCTTGAATCTATTTTTCAGCACTACAAAATAAGGTTTAGTCTTTAAATAAGCGAGTTTTAGAACATTTTTCAGGAGAATAGTATCATAAAACGTAGAAAAGATGTACCAATTATGTATTTAGCTATGGTAGAAATAAGGCTATAATCTTTATTCATTAAATAAAAGTTTAGTTTTATAATAAAAAACCATTAAAAATGACACAGAATACAATTAAACAAGGAACAATAAAGCAATCATTACAAAGCTTCGGATTAAAAAAGTTATTTGAATATATAGAATCAAACCCCAAAGAAAATATTCCGGCAATGTTAGAGTGGGTCCAAAAATTCGATAAACATCAAGAGGTTAAAGATCAATTTAAAGTAGTGTCCAAAGCCTTGACAGACAAAGAAAGTAATTGGTATAAAGCAATTATACGGTTTTTTACAGAACTGGATCCCGATGTCCGGAGAACTGTTTTTGAAAACCTTATAATCAATGCATCAATAAAAGGGATAAGACAACAAAACATATTAAAACAAAAATATAACTGCAACATTCCATGGGCTATTTTATTAGACCCTACAAGTGCCTGTAACTTGCATTGCACAGGATGCTGGGCAGCAGAATATGGGAATAAACTGAATTTATCTATGGAAACCTGGGATTCGATTATCGAACAAGGAAAAGCAATGGGAGTGTACATGTTTATTTATTCCGGGGGAGAACCTCTTGTTCGGAAAAAAGATATTATCAAAATATGCGAAAGACACAGCGATTGCATGTTTCTTTCTTTTACAAATGGGACTTTGATTGATGAAGATTTTGCAGACGAAATGCTTCGTGTTAAAAATTTCATTCCTGCAATCAGTGTTGAAGGTTACGCCGAAGAGACAGATTCTCGTCGTGGAAAAGGATGTTATGCAGCAGTAGAAAAAGCAATGAAAATCCTAAAAGAAAAGAAATTACCCTTCGGAACATCCTGTTGCTATACCAGTAAAAATACAGAAGTTATAGGCAGCGAAGATTACTTTGATGATATGATTGATAAAGGAGCATTATTTGCCTGGTTTTTTACATACATGCCTATTGGTGCAGATGCAGTTACAGACCTGATAGCATCTCCACAGCAACGGGAATTCATGTACCATCAAATCCGAGAATTCAGAACTACGAAACCTATTTTCACGTTGGATTTTTGGAACGATGGAGAATATGTTAACGGATGCATTGCCGGTGGGCGTTACTATCTTCACATAAATGCAAATGGAGACATCGAACCGTGTGCATTTATTCATTATTCGGATTCTAATATAAAGGACAAAACCATTTTGGAAGCATGTCAAGCCCCCTTATTTATGCAGTATCATTATAATCAGCCATTCAACAAGAATATGCTCATGCCCTGTCCCTTATTGGATAATCCTCAATACCTTGCCAGTATGGTTGAAACATCGGGAGCAAAATCAACTGATTTACAAAATCCGGAAGATGTTCATCAATTATGTGTAAAATGTAAAGATGTTTCATTAAAATGGAGCTTCACGGCAAACAGGTTATGGGAAAAGAGCCACCCGAAAAAGCAATTGGAGATAAAAATGGCAGCTATAGAAAACTAATCATAACAATTCTCACTGTTCATCAAAATGGATTGGAATAAAATTACTGTATGTCTTTTGTTTTTTGTTAGGCTGGACGTCAAGCGTTCAGCCTATGTTTTTCTAAGCAAACATTATATTCCAAATCTATTGAACAATAAATAATAATAAACGTTAACTCGAAATGAATAATATAAAAATCAATTACCGCCTTGTTTTCCGGATATGTGCCTTAATTTTTCTTATCATCTTTGCATGGTATTTTCCTAATATTGTCCTTTATGTATTCCTTGCATTCATTCTTGCATTGATGGGGAAACCATTGGCAACTAAAATAAGTAAGATTAAAATATTCAAAAGACATATTCCTTATGGGGTCAGTTCCCTGGTAACCATCATTCTTTTTATAATTATACTTGCTTTGTCGATAATTGTTTTTATTCCGGCATTGGTGCAGGAGGTCCGTATGATAGAAAATATTAATTATGATGCTATCTCTGAGAATCTAGTGCCCTTACTAAATAATATCCAAACCTTTTTGTATGATAATAATTTAATGGATAAACAAAAAACAATAGTAGGGGTTATTACGAGTGAAATTAAAAACTTTATCAATATTGAATCCTTTTCTAACATTATTGGAAGCATTGTTAGTACGACCGGCTCTTTTATCCTTGGCTTTTTTACTGTTTTCTTTTTAGCCTTCTTTTTTATTAAAGATGATTTTAGGTTAGAAAAAATAATACAGTTATTTATAAGTAAAAATTATCGGAATAAGGCAACTTTGATTTCAAACAAGATCGATAATCTTCTTTCCCGTTATTTGTCGGGATCGGTAATCAGAATAGCTATTATGATAGTTCTATTATATATCGGAATGGCTTTATTTGGGATTAAAGGCGCGCTGTTTTTATCAGTATTAGGAGGTATATTAAACATTATTCCATACCTGGGCCCTATTATTGGAGCTGTTATTGCTTGTGTATTTGGTTTTATTGATTGCATTAGTGCGGAAATGTATTCCGAAATACTTTCTATTCTGCTACAGATTGTCGGTGTATTTGTCGGGGCGAACATTGTCGATAATGCAGTTTTACAACCTGTTATCTATTCTCAAAGTGTAAAAATTCATCCTGTTGAAGTATTCTTAATCACTATAATAGGTGGCGATATTGCAGGCATGACCGGAATGATATTTGCTATTCCGGTGTATACAATCATCCGGATTATTGTAATAGAAATTTATAATTATATTAATGACCCACAATCAATAACATATAAGAGAGATAACCTTCTTTTGTAGAAATTCAAAAACAACTCGGTTTCCCTGAATTAGCTGGGGTCAAATTTGTTTTATTGCAAATAACAACTATTCTATTGTAAAAACATTATATCCATTCTCTTTAAGCATCTGCATTGCAGACTGATTTTGCATAATATGTCCTCCCCAATAGTTGAAATCATAGATAAACGGTTCCTTAAACCAATTATCAATATGCATAACGATTGTCAAGGTTGTTGTTTCTGCTCTTTTTATCAAAAACGATTTAGGAAAAGTAACAGAAAAATAGTTATCTACAAACCCAATAATAGATTCAACATCATGAGTAGTACCTTGATATATTTGGCCTCTCCCCAAATGGATATTCAAAGGAGCAGCAAGTGTATCTCCCTGATAAAACCATCCGTTAAGCATCATATAATGATACCCTCCCCCAAGCAATTGCGGCCATGCCATGTTCGACTCCGGAGGATTCTTAAACCGATAAGACTGATTCTCTATCTCATTAAATCCGAAAACAAAACCAATGGAATCATAAAGTCCCTCCGGTATATTCTGAGATATATTCCATGCTAACGTATTTTCATAAAACAAATCCACATAATGAATTCCATCATTTTGGTTAATCTCTATCTTTGTTCCATCATTTTTATACAAATGCAATGAAGATATAAAATACTTTATTTCATTTAACCAATATTGATTTCCTGCAGCATTTGTATAGTAATTTGTATCTAAGGCAATTGTCTTATTATTTACACGATGATCAAATGCTAAAGCAAGATATGACTGTTGCGGAACGATCGGAGTTTCTTTACATGAATAAAGTAAACCTAATAATAAAAACAGAAGAATAAATAAGTTATTTTTTACTTTTTTCATTTTGAGATAAAATCAAAGCCACTTATAAAAGTCTATAAATGGCTTTCACTATAAATAAATTATTAATAATTCTAATCCATTGTCGTTCTAATAACTGGTCCCACCAGACTAAACCTAGTTATTCACATACATTGCTGTTTTTTCAATAACAGGTTCCAGAAGTTGCTTATATTTTTCATCCTCAAAGGTCTGCGAATAATAATGACACATTTGATTTATGTCGCGAATATAATAACGAGCCCTATACAATTCATTAGCAACAAATTCCGCTTTACTTCCTTTAAATTTCAAATAATAATTGATCTCTTTGATCAATTGATCGGCATAAGCATCATAATAAGAAGCTCCTTTTTCTATTGCACCCGGAGTTCCACATGTCATATATAGTCTTCCCATATAAGAATAATCTGCTCCACCATAAGGAATTATAGATTGCGGAAACCATTGATAACATCTATCTAATACTGCTTCGGCAGAATCCATTTTATTTTCCCGGGTTAACGCTTCTGCAAGACGGAAAAAAAATATTTTAAGATTGCCTGTCATACGTGTAAAATCTTCACTTAAAAAAATATTCGGATCGGCGTATTGCGAGAAATCATACTTATTCATTACATGATCATATAATACGTCTGTATTTATCCTGCCAGTAAAAGTTCTTGACATCTCATCATCAGAATAAATCGGAACCAGACGATAAACCATTCCTTCGGCCTGGAAATAATCTTCCAGCCCAAAGAATGCATCCTCTCCTGTAGTGGCAACATAATAAATAGGGCGTTCCCAATTATTATTGGCTAAAATATCCATCATCCCTATGTATGCCTTGGTAACCAACATAATCGTATCACCTCCATTGTCATAACGAATGGCAGAACTTGGCATTTTCCAAACTATTCTGTCTACTATCTGATCTGCTAATGACGCAGGTACTGTGCCATTAGCTAAAACTTTCTCTTTATCCACATCCAAATAAAAATCTATCGTGTTGATCAATGCATGACGCCTGTTATTTACAGGCTTGTATATCTCTTGCATCACATTCTTAAGATTCTGCGGTTCCTTGATCTTATTTATAGCCTGCAATACATCACGGGTACCTGACTGGTACATATCTTTCGTCATTGTAATCGGAACAGGTTCACCGTCGTATGCCTTACGTTTGGCCTGATCGATATACCAGTCTGTTCCCATCAAACTCAAATTACAGATACGGACATCCGTTCTGTAACCCTCTACCTCCTGCAGGTACCATAACGGGAAAGTATCATTATCCCCATTGGCAAACAGGATAGCATTCGGAGCACATGAATCCAGATACGCCTTCGCCGTCTGTAGTACCAGGTAACGGCCTGAACGGTCATGGTCATCCCAGTTTTCTGCCCCCATTATTACCGGTACTCCCATACATGCTACCGTTGATACAGTAGCG
>JAVBLM010000014.1:0-119843 GCA_031553535.1 Bacteroidales bacterium
ATTCGCCTTTTTCTATTGCTGATACTACTTGCAATTTAAAGGCCAGAGTGTAATTTTTTTGACTTCGTCGCGATTTCCCTTGTTGCTGATATTTACTCATTATAGGTTGATTTTGTGTCAACCTATTTTAGGACGGGACATAATTCAAATTGTGGCTGCCTCCCCGGCAGCCTTTTTTCATTCCGTTGATTAACCTATAGAGACAAAACCACTTAGGGATGTAAATCATGTGAACCTAGGTATATAGAAGGTGTTATTACAGGCAACAACAATGCGTTTTCGCAGGTAACAGCAGTATGTTATCTCAGGCACCGATAGTGTATTAGCCCAGGCATTGAGGGTGTGTCAACTTAGGCATTAAGGATATACCCAAACTGTAATGACGACTAAATCCAGATAGTAATGATGCCTTATCTTAGAACCCTTCAAGTTTTTTTAAAATTCTGAAGAGTTAAGCTAACAGAGAAGCAAATAAAACAGATTGTTTCTAAATAAGAATAAAACAGACGAATTGAAACACCATCTGAACGTCAATAAAGACATGACAGGTCGTGTATCTACTCATACATAGGATTTCCCAAAACTTCGTAAGATTTATGCCGATTATTGTTAATTTTTTATTATATTTGTATTCTATTTCTATAAAATAGCGATAACAATGAAAACAAAGATTTTTTATATACTACTTTTCTTCTTTTTATTTATATTGTTTCCCCTTACTGTTCATGGGAATATACATACAGAAGAATATTGTGAAATACTCCTTGATTCTGCGAACCGTGAATATTCGCAAAAGAATTATATAAAATCCATCGAAATACTTACAGAGTTAAAAACCATAGCGGAAATAAATAGTTGGGATAATTACAGGTTGATGGCATTGAATAATATGGCCATTACATACGGTTTTATTTCCGATTATGATAAATCCATGGAATGTTATTTGGAAGCTTATGAAATCGCTCTTAAAACATCTGACAAGGAAAAAGAAACAATGCTGTTAATGAATATTTCGGAACTGTATGCATCTGATCAACAACTTGAATCGGCAAAAGAGTATTGTCACAAAGCGCTTAAGATTGCCCAAGAAATAAATGATACAATCAGCATGGGTAAAATATACCTGAATTTGAGTATTATTACTAATATGGAAGGCGATCTGGACTTGGCAGAAAAATATATTCATTCAAGCTTGTTTTTTTTACAAAAATCTTCGGGCACCTGGCTTCTTGCTGCTAAAGTTGTAAAGGCAAGCAATTTATATCTAAAGAAAGAATATGATGCGGCGGAAAAATTAGTTTCAGCTATTTTGAAAGAATATGAGGAACAAATAAAAAAGTATGATCATAAGGTGGAGTTTTTAATATTGGTTTCCAGAATATATCATGAACAGAATAATATAGATAAAGCACTTTATTTTGCACAAGAAGCATTAAAGAATTATCCTACATTAAAAGACCGCATTCACATTTATAATGAGCTTTCTACCATTTATTGGGAAAATAATGTTCCTGACTCGGCATGGAATTATAAAAATTCTGTTATACAATTGCAAGATTCATTATTTAAAGTAGAAGTTTGGGAGAGCAGGGAAAAAAATCGTGCCCGCTTTGAATTGTTCGATTTAGAGAAAACATTGGCAAAAAATAAAGCAAAACAAAGAGCTGAACGTATGTTGTTTGTTTCCATATTGGTTTTTATAGTAATTCTTGCTATTGTTTTAATATGGGTATTCCGCATGCGATCTGTTAAGAATAAACAGCGAAAGACAATTTTGGAGAATGAACAGAAAATCACCAAATTGGAACTGGAAAAAGAAAAAAGTAAAAAAGTAATATTAAAAAAACAATTGAAAGAACAAGAAACGGTGGCGTTATTGGAGAAAGAACGTTTAGGCAACGAGAATAAACAGCTTGCTGCTAAAGTTTTGATACAGTCCAACCGGAATGAGTTGATAGAAGAAATTATACGTCGATTATCCGAAATTCCTACAAAGTCGGAAGATTCCCAATTGCAGTTAGTTATCCGTCAATTGAAGATGCAATTAAAAGAATCTGCCGAATGGGATAATTTTTTAACCTATTTCGAACAAGTTAATCCACTCTTCTTGTCTTCTTTGAAACAGGAACATCCGGATTTATCCATTGCGGACATTCGTTTTCTTTCCTATTTGTTTCTCAATTTTAACACAAAGGAAATAGCATCTTTACTAAATATCTCTCTGGAGTCATGTAAAAAAAAGCGCCAACGCCTGGCCAGTAAAATAGGCGTGAAAACATCAGAATTATATAATTATTTGCTCAACATTGCATGATTTTCATACGATGCAATCACTTTATGTTAACAATAAGCTAGTTATTCTATTAACTTATTTTAAGAAAGTGTCCCTTTTTATTCTTTTTTTGTCTCCTTTTAAGTGATGTATTTTTTTCCTGTTTTCCTTTTTTAATCTATTTTTGTTTTTACTTCTTGAAAACTGACAGATTAAAGATTTTTTCCTGTAGATAAGAAATGAGAAGAAGATAAATATTCTGTTAACTCTAAAATAGAATATTGTAAACGACAAAAATTATGTTCAATAAAAAAATCAAACAAATGAAAAAGAATTTCGTTTTATCAACATTATTATTATTATGTATACCATATATTTATGGGCAATCATCAATAATGACAATAACAGAAAACTTTGATGGAAATACAGTTCCCTTTACTTCAATTCCTGCAAATGCATGGAGTACGCATACGGCTTATGCAATGAGTTTCCCTAACTCATACAGATCCAAAGTCCCTACTTATTCAGGAGATACTGTTATCTTGGAAACCCCAAATTATATTATTGATCAATATCCTTATGTTCGATTACGGTTCAACCATATTTGTAAGATATCACCATCAGATATTGCCCGAGTAGAATACAGGATAAATATGGGGTCAGTAATGGGAGCATGGCAACCCATTCCCCGGAATGCATATATGAGTTCATCAACTAATTACGCTTTATCTACTCGTTTTAATGCGGCGAGCTATTCCGATTGGCAAGCTAACGATAGTTTGGCGATTCCGGCTGCATCTTGGTGGAAAGAAGAAGTTTTTGATCTTTCCCATTATGTAGGAGGCGTTAGTTCTGCTAATGTACAATTTCGTTTTTTATTGATACATGGTTCTGTTGAGGGAACTCAAATATCATACGGATGGCTGTTGGATAATTTTGAGATCAAGGCAACCTATCATGAACTTAATCTTCCTGCCGTAGCATTTCTTGCTCCTTTTGTTAAAGACACTATTTACAATGGAGGGCCCTATGATATTTATGCAAAAGTTGCAACAAGAACATCGGCCCCTATTGAACAACCTTCACTTATTTATACAGCAGTAAATAGTCAGGCAACAACTACAGATACGATACTGATGGTAAATGTACAGGGTGATTCGTTATGGAAAGCCACTATTCCACCGTCTTTTTTAAATACAAAAGTGTCTTACTCTATTAGGGGAAAAGATAGTACGGGCAATTCTGAGATTGCAAGCTCATGGTATATTATAAACCAACGTGCTGAATTAGTTGCCCCATTTGTTAAAGATACCATTTACAATGGCGGTCCCTGGAATATTACTGCAAAGATAAAACCAAGAACATCAGCCCATATAGATCCACCTTCGCTTATTTATACCGCTGTAAATAGCAGGGAGACAATTACAGATACAATACCGATGACAAATATATCGGGAGACTCTTTATGGCAAGCAACTATTCCGGAGTTTTTTGCAGGTACAAAAGTCTCTTATTCTGTTATAGATAAAGATACTATAGGTAATTATAGCGCAGCAAGTTCATGGTATGTTATAAATCAGCATTTAGAACTTCTTGCTCCTTTTGTTAAAGATACCATCTACACCGGCGGCCCATGTATTATTAATGCAAAGATAAAACCAAGAACATCTGCTCACATAAACCCTCCTTCACTTATTTATAGTGCAGTAAACAACCGATGGACAATTACAGATACAATACCGATGACAAATGTTAGGGGGGATTCGTTGTGGAGAGCAACTATTCCGGAATTTTTTGTAGGCACAAAAGTATCTTATTCTGTTATAAATAGAGATACCGTAGGTAATTCTATTGCAGCAAGTTCATGGTATGTTATAAACCAGCACTTAGAACTCCTTGCTCCTTTTGTTATGGATACGGTTTACAGCACAGGACCATTTAGTATCCATGCAAAAGCAATACCTAAAACATCCGCCCATATTAAACCTCCTTCTCTTATTTATACAGCAGTAAACAATCAAGAAACAGTTACCGATACAATAGCGATGACAAATACGACAGGTGACTCTTTATGGGAAGCTTCTATTCCTCAATTTGTTTTCGATACGAAGGTATCTTATTCTGTTGCGGTAGAAGACACGGTTGGCAATTATTTCACAACAAGTTCCTGGTATATGATAAAGCAACCGACAGCTGTTCCAAGTGGGTTCAAGTATGCGGGCGATACAAATTCTACAGATGGTACCGATTGGGTTCCATATACTCCCGGTTATGATTACAGTTGGTCTCGTGCTTTGGTTTTAGCTTCGGAAATTGATCTGGCTAAACAAGGAGGATTAATAACTTCTATAGCCTATTTCCCAACATTCTATGATCGTACATTACCTATGTCTAATCAATCATTATATTTCAAGGCGGTAGAGGATGAAAGTATTACAACAAATTCATATATTGAGCCTCTTGCCGATGGCGCTACATTGGTATGGCAAGGAACGATATCGCCTCCTCAAGTCAATCAATGGATGGATATCGAATTAAACTCCTCATTTATGCTTCCTTCCAACTCAAATCTTTTGGTTTATTGGATTAACAATGACGGAATTTGGGAGGGTGAAGCGAGTTGGAAATGTACATCTTTTCCCGAAGATATGATTGTTGAAAATGAAGGTGATGAAAATTTTCCAACATCCAATGGTTATTTGGATTCTTATAGGCCCAATATGCGGTTTTATGTTATAGGAAATATGGTAATTGACTATTCTACTGCTATAAATTCTATTGATATTGCAGATACGATATTTATTTCTCCGGACATTCTGCAGACTCCTATTGTTTCTACTATAAAAAATAAAGGCACTCTGGATTTGGATTCAGCACTCGTTTCTTATTCCATAAATAGTTCTACTCCAACATACAGCACGTTATATTTCAATCCGGCATTACCATCGGAGTCTCTATTTCAAGATACGATCGCTTATTATACGCCCCGAATTAATCAGTTCGATACCATTGTCATAAAAATAGAATTACCAAATGGAGAATATGATGTTAATGAATGGGATGATGAATTAACAAAGATTGTATATGGAGCTTGTGATATTCAAATGAGTTTTGTCAATCCGATAACGGATACAATTTATAAAGCAGGACCTTTTGATATAGCGGCTCAAATCGCATCTCTTTCTTCTGCTGCGATAGGAAATGTTTCGTTGTATGTTCAGACCATAGAATCCGGTAATACGGAATATGATATGATTCCTATGTTGCTTGATCCGTCTGATAATCTTTTCAAATGTGTTATTCCTGCAATTTATTCCGGAGGAGATATTTTTTATAGTATTACATTAACCGATTTTAAGGGAAACATGGTAACAATTGCAAATAATTTTCATGTACAATATTTAGGGGAGGATCCCGGTTATGTAATTATAGGTGAACGGACTTCAACACGTGGAAACAATCCTTATGCCCAAAACTATGATTACGGTTGGTCCCGGAATCTTTATTTAGGCTCGGAAATAAATCCTGCTTCCACAGGGAAAGTAATTACCTCTTTAGCTTGGTCTGTTGAATCTAAAGCTGCCATGACAAGATCTCCCCAGAGTTGTTATCTAAAAGCCGTACCGGATACAAGTATAACAAGCGATGCATGGGAAAACCCGGTTTTGAATGGGTCAACCTTGGTTTGGAGAGGTTCTTTACGAGCAGATACCGGATGGAATGAGATAAATTTCAATAAACCATTCGTTCTTCCGAAAGGACAAAATCTGATGGTTTATTGGATCGATTCCACAGGGGCAAGTAATTCCATGAGTATCTTCAGATTTCATTCATCCCTCACTGTAAATGACATGGCAGTATATGATTGCGAAGACGATATGTTTCCCCGGCATTCTTATTCTGAGAATGGAAGTCTTGGCAAAAATCGTCCTGATATACGTTTTTATATCCATCTTATGGATAATGAACCGGATTCCAATGCTGTTGCATTAAATTCGATACTCATCCCATCGCATGTAAATACAGGTACGTCTGTGGATGTGAAAGTAGTTATTGAAAATACAGGCTTAAAGGATTTGGATTCATGCCGGATTTATTGGAAGCGCAATGGTGTTCAGCAACCTCCATTACCTTATTATCTTTATAACAACGGACCGCTCGAAAGGGAGGCTACAGATACCGTATTTATCGGTTCTTATGTTTCTGTTTCAGGACAAAAAGATGAGATTGAAGTTTGGGTAAGTATGCCCAATGGAGTGATAGATACCGCCACGTATGATGATACTTTACGGATAAGATCTACAACGTGTGGAAATACTCCGTTTAGTGGTAATATATTAATAGGCACATCCTCCTCTGCACAATTTGAGACGATATCGGATGCACTGTCTACTATTGCTTTTTGTGGAATGTCAGATAAAGCAATACTGGAGTTAGAAGATGGGTATTATCCTGAAGATATCGATTTTACAATATTAAATGATCTTCTTACAGTAACAGACACTATTGAGTTGCGATCTTTATCCGGTAATGCCACGGATGTAACTGTCGAATCAAGAAAATGTGTTGTTAGATTAGGGTCTTCAAATAATATCACCCTAAAAAATATAACATTGAATGTTATTGGTGAAGGATTTGGTATTTATCTTACGGATTCATGTAATAACATAGAAATTAATGGCTGTACGATTAATTTGGATACGACTATAGCGAAGATGTTAACCAATGGGACTACCCATGTGGGTATTTGCAAATTCAATGACAGCAAATCCGCACACAATGTCCGTATTTTAAATAATACAGTCACGGGAGGATATAATGCTGTTTATTTATATGGAGGCCCTACTTCCGGAAATCATGGTACCGGATGGGTTTTAGACAGTAATACAATACGCAATGCTTACTCGAATGGTGTATTTATGTATTATACAGATATTCACAGCATATCCAACAATACTGTTATTTCTATGTCTGACGCGAATTTCGTGAATAATTCCTGGATTGGTTTTATGCTCAATTACTGTAATGCCGGAATAATAGGAAATAACAGAATCAATGCATTGAAACATCCTTTTTTGCTATATCCACGTGCTATGATTTTTACAAACTTAAATTCAAACACTATACCTGCTAAAATTTACAATAATGAAATATTAATGTCTAAAGCAGGTACGCTTTCACAGAGTATATTTACATTTACATCTTCTTCTGCCGATATTTATCATAACTCTATTTATATTAAGGAAGTGGGTGAATCCAGATGTTATGCGATGGATATATATACCACCTACCCTACAAATATACGTAACAACAATGTTGTAATGACAAATTCTCGTACCATTTCCATCAATGATGTCTCCATTATTTCGGATTATAATAATTTCCATACGGGAGGTAGTGTTTTTGGCTATTATAGGGGAACTGAAGTTGCTAATTTTGCGTCCTGGAAAACCACTTCGGGTAAGGATGCTAATTCATTCAACGTATTGCCTTTATTTACAGATATTAACATGAATATGGAAATATCCGACTCCTGGGTTGTTTTTTGTCCGAGGATACCGGACGTTCCACGAGATATCAACGGAAATGTTCGAACAACAACAACCTTAATGGGCGCTTATACCGTAACTCAACAGTTCCCTAATCCGGAAGCTGTAATAGAACTTCACAATTGGTCAACGGAAAATATTGTAAATCAAGTAACTCCGGTAGAAGTACTTATCACGAATCTAAGCAGTCAACCTCTTGAAGAGGTGGTATTTGAATGGACATTAAATGGGGGAGCGCCCGTCAGCTATACGTGGAATGCTCCTACTGCATTGCCTTTCCTTGGACAGGAGGTTATTACTGTGGGTTCTTTCCCCGTATCGGCAATTAACGATGTAAAAGCATGGATAACAACACTTAATACCAGTACTACATTTATGTTGGCAGACACATTGTATGCTCATTCGGAAATAAAACCCCTGGCTGAATTTGTCGCTCCTTTTGTAGGCGATACTATTTCTTCACTTTCTTTTGATGTACATACGCTGATACGTCCTTATACAGGAGCAACAGTGATAAATCCTCGCATGAATCTACAAACGATCGTTAACGATTCCATTGTTTTATATGATACAATAGATATGTTATTCGAAGATGGTATTTGGATAACACATGTTCCGAAGCAATCATATTATAGTACGGTCATTTATTCATTAATGCTCAGTGATACCATAAACAATATGCTAACTATTATGGATTCTACCTATATTCAGTTTATTCCTAACGACAGTGTATGGAATTCGGATTATAATCTGAGCATTTTATCTATAGAAAAATTAGTTGCCGACAGTGTCTTATGTTCAGGAGATTATGGGCCGGTACAAATCATTTTGGCAAATACAGGAAGCTATGATTATGATTTCTCTGTAAATCCCATAACATTGGGAGTAGAGGTTACGAACCCCATTCCATTCTATAAAGACAGTATTTTAAATACGGGAAGTTTGCTATCCGGTCAAAGCATGCTGATAGAGTTAACGGATGAATTGCCTATTATCATCGCAGGTCAATACGATGTAAAGGCATGGTTAAATAGTGGGATAGATGTCGTCCCATACGATGATACATTGACCATGTATTATGTATCCGGCAAATTCGGTTTACCTGTAGATGAAAATTTCAGTTCTTCCGAACTTCCTTTGATTTTCGAATCTAAGGGAAATACAAACAACATTTGGAATGTCATTTCTCAAGGCACAGGAACAGATACGGTAGTTAAACCGCAACAAGGCACAGGAATGCTTGCCTTTTCGGGGACTCCGGGAGCCATATCCACTTTATTTACCCGCCAATTGGATTTAAGCCGTGCTATTCAACCATCGCTAACTTTTTGGTACTTCCACGATACCATTCCTTGTGATGATTATACGAATGTCCGCATTACGGTAGATGGCGGATCTTATACTACATTACTGTCTCTTAGTAAATATAATCCGGTTTATGGATGGAAAGAATACAATCTTGATTTACCGACATTTGCTATAAACCAGTGTGTGATTTTGATTTTTGATGCTATGGAATCCCTTAATGGGGATGTCACTCAATACATCGACCGCATTCGAATAACAGCAAAACAGGAAATCGCAATAACAGACATCTTTATAGAAGATCTTTCCGTATGTAGCCTGGAAAATAAAGAATGGAAAGTAGTATTGAGTAATAAAACAGCACCGGCTTTAGATTATAGTATTGCTCCCGTTGCTGTTACCCTCGAGCTTGTAGGAACATCCTATAGTTTTACCGATACGGTAAGTTCCGGTATCCTTAATGGCTTTTCTTCCGATACGTTAACGTTAGCCTCCGATTTTGATCTTGCTCCGGGAAGATATGTAGCGAAAGCATCTATTTCATCTATTTTCGGAGAAGCGTTTTTGGATACTATTATTATTAACCCTGCCTTATCGGTTGCTATCAAACCTATTAGTGGAAGGATAAACGACTGTGCATCTGCCAACATTACAGTAGGGCAACAGGTAGTTGTTAAAAATACCGGAAATATGAGTTTATCGGGGATTAATCTATACATGGATATTACATCAGCATCTTATACATTCTCTACAACGAGTTCTATTCCGGGAACACTTTTACCCGGTGATTCCATAACGCATACTTTTGATGACTTTATCACCCCTTGGGATCCTACTTATTATGTTAATGTAGTAGCTTCTTTAGGTTGCGATTCCGTATTGGTACATGCGGGATCAGCAGTAACGGAATGCGTGGATATAGAAGATTTATATATATTGAATATAAATAATCCATCCGGAGATGAAGACAAAGTAGGTGAAGAAGTAAATATCGCGGCTACAATCACAAACAGAAGTGATATTAATGCACATAACAATATCAACATATATGCAGAAATAAGGACGATGGGAGGAGAATTGATTCATCGTCTTGAGGAAAACATTTCATATATCGGGTTTGAAGACGCTGCTTTACATAGTTTCCGCGAAGTGCATACAATACCGGCAGATACAGCATATATGATTAAAGTATATATAGAAAATAGGGATAATTATGCCTACAATGATACTATGACCATTATCCGTAAGACGGATTATAGAGATATAAATGGAATAGAAAGAAAAACCGGCATAAGTATCAGCATGAGCCAGAATATTCCCAATCCTGCTAATAGCAATACAATAATAAGGTATACTATTCCTGAATCAGGCGAGGTTATTTTCCGTATTCATAGTATGAATGGTCAATTATTGTATAATAAGGCAGCAAAATCGGAGTCCGGGACAAACAGTATAGAGATCAATACCTCTACCCTATCAGCAGGAATTTATGTCTATTCAATGGAATTCAATGGGCAACGGATTACAAAGAGAATGAGCATTAAACGATAAAATCTTTTTCATAATTCATTTAGGCTGCCACCCGGCAGCCTTTTTTATTTGCAAAAGTCCGAGCATCTATAGTCATTTCCTTATTTTACTGATGGTTTGATGCAAGAATAATCTCAGGGAAATCACTGCCATAATACCGGATATTTTCCGGCAGAGACTATCAAGCAAGTATAGTAATATATTTCTAACTTGCAATAATCTATTGATAATAAAAAAAGTATATACTTACCATGTGAATCCAAGGGATAAATAAAAAATGAACATAATTTATGGTCTGCCCACACTTATAGGTGTGGATTGTCCATACTTATAGGTGTGTGCAGTCCACACCTATAAGTGTGGACTGTCCGTTCGCTTGCTATTGTTCCACATGATTAGGATGGAGTTATTCACTCCCCTGTAAGGGAGGTCTTCACTCGTATGCTTGTGAACCGTTCACAAAATAAATCTTTTCTTAAAGAGACAAATAAATAGAGGAATTCAATTAATCGTGAAGCAAATAAGATCATTATAAGAGTAATGCTAAGCGGATTACTGTTAAAAAATAACCATAGATCGTGATGTATTTATTTAGATGTCGAATCCGATGAAATTCAATGGACTGCTATTTTGTTGTTAATTTTTTATTATATTTGTACTTTATTTATTGCTTTATTTTCAAATCTACTACGATATGATGAAAAAGAGATCTTTTTACAAAATCATTCTTTTGTTTTTACTATTTTCCATCTATGGAATAGAATATGTTAATGCCAATACAAAAGAATATTGCGAGCAACTCTTAAAACTAGCGGAAGATGAAAGAGTAAAGATGGATTATGCCAAGGCATTGGAATATTTAACGGAAGTGAAAATGTTGGCGGAGCAAAATAATTGGCTTGATATAAAAAGGCAATCCGTCGGAAGAATGGCTTTTGTTTATGCCGATATGATGGATTATGATAAAGCAATGGAATATCACATCGAATCATATAATATATCCATACAACTCTCAAGCAAAGAGGGTGAGCTAACAGCATTGAATAATATTGGCTTGATGTGCTTTGAAAGTGGAAAAATGCAAGAATGCTGGAAATATGGAGAGAAGGCCTATAATATTGCTGTCGAATTAAATGACAGTTTGCGGATTGCACAACTTGCTATTAATTTAGCCTCTTTAGCCAATATTACAGATAATATTCCGCTCTCGGAAAAATATATACAAATAGCTTCCAATATGCTGGGAAATGAGAGTGAATTCTGGGAGTTCGTTTATATTGAGCTGGTTATGATTGACAACTTTTTTAAAAAAGAAGAATATAATAAAGCTGAACTATTAGCATTGACTGTACTTAAAAACTTGCAAAATATCGAATACGAATCTGAGAAATTTCAGAAAAAAGCATATAAAAACATAAAGCCTAGCCTTCTGATCCGGCTTTCAACAATCTACGAAAAGAAAAACGATCTGGATAAAGCGATCTCCTATGCTCAACAAGCGTTATATTACGATCCGACATTAAAAGAAGAAATAGAAATATATGAACAATTATCTGTACTTTTCAGAGCAAAAAATGCATTTGATTCTGCTTTTGCATACAAAGATTCTGTTCTTATAAAAAAAGACGCATTATCTAAAATAATAAACAATAATAATCTGGAAAGCAATCGTATTAAATTCGATTTACTCAATTCTGAAAAAGAACTGGCAGAAAACAAAGCAAAACAAAAAGCCGAACGTACCCTGTTTATTGTTATTTTTATTGGTGTATTTGTACTTTTACTTGTATTATTTTGGATATTCCGTTTGAAGTCTATAAAGAATAAACAGCAAAAAACAATTGAGCTGGAAAAAGAAAAGAACGAAAAACTGTTGTTGTTTCAACAACTCAGAGAGCAAGAAACGATCGCTTTGTTAGAACAGGAACGATTAAACAATGAAAAATTATTACTTGAAGAGAAGTTACAAAAACAAGAGACATTGGCTTTATTGGAACAAGAACGTTTGAATAACGAAATAGAAGCCAAAAACAGCCAACTTACTGCAAAGATTTTATCTCATTCAAACAGATATGAATGGATCAAAGAAATACTTGAATCTCTTTTGGAAATTCCGGATAACTCAAGAAATTCCACCCTAGAGTCGATTATCCGGAAATTAAAACTTGAATTGACAGGCTCGGTGGAATGGAATAACTTTTTAACCCATTTTGAGCAAATGAACTCTTTATTATTGTCCTCAATAAAAAAGATGCATCCGGATTTAAACGCAAATGACATACAATTGCTTGCCTGCATATATTTGGATCTGGACACAAAAAAAACAACTTATCTATTAAATATCTCGAATGTGGCATACCTAAAGAAAAAACAACGCCTTGCCGGGAAAATGGGATTAAAGGTATCGGAACTTCACAATTATTTAAAAAATATTGCAACGGCATCTTCTTTATAAATCCGATTTTAAGATATTATTTTTACCTGATTAGTATTATAACGAAAATTGTCTTTGATTTGTCTCTCTCCGGTCTCTCCATTGTCTTGGCTATTCTCTGTGTAGATATTTCTATTTAATCTACTTTTGTTTTGTCGTTTTTTAAAGTGAACAAATGAAAGAGAGTGTATAACAAACGATCAACGATAAAAAACGTCATTACTATGAACAAGGCTGTGACCCTGCTCAGCAAAAGCAGGGAGATTTAAAATTAGAAGGAGAAAGATAATTATGAAAACAAATGAGAACAAGTTTAACAAAAATATCAATCACATGAAAAAGTCTTTTATCTTTATTTTAGGAATCTTATTTTGTATTCCCATAAGTTATTGCCAAACAGGGATACGAAATATTACTGAGAATTTTGATAATCCCAATTCTATAACCTTAACGGGAACTCCGGCTAAAGGATGGCGGATTGACAACAATTACTATGTAAGCTTCCCAAATTCCTACAGGGGAATTGTTCCAAATGCAATACGTGATTCTATTGTCTTACAAACTCCTCCATACGATTTCACAGGAGTGTATTATGTTATAATGAGCTTTGATCATATATGCAAGATATCACCTACGGATACTCTTCGCATTGAGTATAGAATAACCGGTCAGAGTTGGAAAAATATTCCGGTGGGGTCCTATCTGAGCAGTGCTATAAATTATGCCTCTGCGGGGTTTTCTGCTGCCAGCTATTATCATCAATGGCAAGCAAATGACAGTACTGCCATTCCTGATCAATCTTGGTGGAAGGAAGAAGTTTTTGATGTGTCAAGTCTTGTTAGCAACGCCCCTTCGGTGGAATTTCGATTTGTTCTCAAACGGGGTTTCGCTGAAGGTACGCAAGCTGCATACGGTTGGTTGATCGACAACTTTAATCTGCTGTTATCCCCACATGAATTGAGAGCTCCAACAGTAGAATTTATATCCCCCTTTGTTGATGATACGGTATATTATACAGGCCCATGGGAAGTTAATGCAAAAGTAAAAACCAGAACAGCCGCGCGCATTGCTAATCCATGGCTCGTATATACAGTAACAAATAATACAGGTATAAAAACAGATTCTGTGTTGATGACCAATATTGCCGGTGATTCTTTATGGAAAGCAAGTATTCCGCGACTTACTGCAGGATCGGAAGTCAGATACTCCATAACAGGCAGAGATACAACAGGCAATCAAGCAGCAGATACATCATATTATTATATTAAACAACCGGAAAAAAGTGTTACCGGTTATGTTACAATAGGTACGGGGACATCAAGTGATTATAATTGTCCGATTAATTTTTGGTCGAATTATAACTGGTCTCGTCAATTGTATTTTGCAGATGAATTTGATCAAAGTTCAAGGGGAGGACTAATTACTCGTTTAGCTTGGCAATATGCTCGTACAGCTTCTTTTATAAACACTAATCAAACTTGTTATTTCCGTGTAGTAGATGACGATAGCGTCACAAACACACGCTATGAAGACCCGCTTGCAACAGGAGCTATTCAGGTATGGAAGGGAACTTTATCGGCATCTACTTCGGGGTGGGTGGAGATAATATTGGACACTCCCTTTGAATTGCCTCCGGGAAAAAACTTGTTGGTTTATTGGCACAATCAAAGTGGAAGGATGTATGATGATTACATATCAAATGTATGGAGGTATACAAATACTTCGGTAAATTCTACGGCACATGCCTTTGCAGATAATAATTTCCCAACCACCGGCAATGCTGTTTTAGTTCAGGGAAGACCGAACGCGCGATTTTATATAATTGGTAACAGATTGGATACAAATTCTGTTGCTCTATTATCCATTGACAATCCAACGAAAGGCTCAATTACAGGAGGGACTCCCAATCCACTTGTAATTACTATCCAGAACAAAGGAATAGCTAATTTAGATTCTGCAGTCGTTTATTGGACAGTGAACGGAGGAGATATCGATTCTGCCGTATGGAGAGGAAATTTGCCTTGGGGATTTAAACAACAAGATACCATTGGTTATTTTACTCCCGATGCAAATAAATTTGACACATTAACCCTTTGGGTTTCATTACCTAATAGGCAAGTGGATTCTACAACACATGACGATACGTTAACTACTATTTTATATGGATGTTCCCAGCCTTTACCTGGGACACAACACATCGGTAATAGCGACAAATTGGAAGAAGTGCTTCAGATGATCCGGGATTGTGGTGTAAATACAAATATTATACTGGAATTAGAAACAGGAACATATAAAAATATAGATTTCACCGATATTAGTATCCCTTTAGGAGGACATTCTTTAACAGTCACATCAGCAAGCGGCAATGCGGAAGATGTAATTATTCGTCCGTCTTCCGGTGCTGGAATTGTCTTGAATAATTCCAATAATATAACCCTAAAGGATATAACAGTAGATGCAAGAACAAGTAAATTGTATGCCATTCATTTTACAGGGGCATGCACGAATGTTGTTATCCGGGATTGCCGTTTACTTGGCGATACAGTAACTACCTCCACAGCACATACGGTTATTCATAAAGCATCCTCAACGGGTGTAGTAGACAGTATATTCTTTCTTAATAATTTAATAGAAGGAGGGTATTACGGATTTTATTTTTATGGAGGAACGACAGATAATTATGGAACCCATGTTGTATTTGACAGCAATACGGTGAGTCATTGGCATTATTCCGGTATAAATTCTTATTGTACAGATTTTATAAGTTGTTCGTATAATGCTGTTTTAAGTAGAACAGTGGAGGCATTCTGGATGCCTTATCCATTCCGTATTTCCTATGCAAATGGACCTATCATCAGTAATCGTATTATTCAACGCAGTGATGAAATTTCTTCTCCCCATTCTTTTTATTTGGAAGAATATAATTCCAATTTTGCTACAGGGAAAGGGCTGGTTGCCAATAATGAGATAATTGCAACTGTTTGGGGATCTTATTATGGAATGTATATTGGAGCAAATACCAATGCCGATATTATTCATAATTCAATTCTTGTACGAGGAGATGGTGGAAGGGCCGTTTATATAGAGGATTCTCCAGGTACAAATTTGACAGTGAAGAAGAATAATATTGTCATGGAAGGCGAAACATCGAATCCTGTATATTTGTCCGGAATAACATCTTTGAATCAATGGGATTTTGATTACAACAATTACTATGCACCTGTTTACGTGGGCAGTATATTCATGGTAGCAAACTTCGCTACTTTGAAAGACTGGCAATATATTGTTACATCTGACCGTAATTCGGTAAGTATTTCTCCGCAATTTGTTAATACGGAAAATGATTTAAGATTTTCCAATTATGTAGACCTTCTTTGTAAAAATATTCCTTCTGTCAATACGGACATACTTGGAAATCAAAGGATGGATATTACAACGATGGGGTGCTATGAAGACATTCCAATATCAACCACAAACGGGATGTTATTGAATCTGTCAGGATTCGGTAATAATGCTACCCCCGGACAGAGCGACAGCCTGAAGGTAATAGTGTTTAATAGCGGAACGACTCATATAAATTCCTTGAATATTGAATGGTCGGTAAATGGAAATTCTCATATAGCAGGAGGTTATAACTTTACAACATCATTGGCAAAAGGACAAGCGGATACCATTTTCATAGGGGAAATAATGTACCGTCCCGGAAATATGAATGTCGAAGTGTGGATTAATAATCTTAACGGATTGAATATAGATGAAATAAAAGGAGATGACACACTTAAAGTATCGCATTTCGTTTGTGGCGGGCTTCTTCGTGGAAAATTAATAATTGCCGATACTACCGATTATTCAAGTGTTACTACCGCACTTAATATCATCACCCAATGCGGAATATCCGGAGACATTACCTTCGTTTTGGATCCGGGAATTTATGTGGACAATATTGATCTTACAGATATCGGTAACCTTTTAGGAAACTATTCTTTAACTATAACTTCCAGGACAGGGAATGCAAACGATGTTGTTATTAAACCTGCATCCTCATCGCAATCAGCTATTCGTTTGAATAATTCTAATAACATTATATTGAAAGATATAACAGTAAATATTGGTGCAAACGAAACATACGGTATTGAATTCACAGGAGCATGTACCAATGTTATTGTTCGTGATTGCCGTATATTGGCAGATACAATTACCCCATATTTATATGCCACACCTATTTATAAGGGAACAACCGGCATTGTTGACAGTATATTCTTTATTAACAATCTAATAGATGGGGGATATAATGGGTTTGATTTTTCCGGGGGGACAGGTACATCGGCTTATGGTATGAATATCGTTTTTGACAGTAATATTGTAAGTAATCAATATTATCATTCCGTGGAGCTGCGTTATATCGATATTACAAGTTTTTCCCATAATACTATATTAACCAGAAGTACAAATATTAATAGTTCTTGGAGAGGACTCGATGCTGCTTATATTAATGGCCCTTTTATCGGCAACCGCATTATTCAACGTATTACAGGAAGCACTCCTAATGGATTTTATATACAATATCATAATAATGATACATTAAATAGAGGCTTAATTGCTAATAACGAAGTAATATTAAAGGCATCAGGCAATATGGCAACAGGTATGTATTTAGGCAATTATAATCAGTCCGACGTTATAAATAATTCAATATTTATTGGAGGAACAGGAATAGGAATCCGTATAACAAGTTCAACTTCGAATTTGAATATTAATAATAATAATATAGTAACGGAAGGAACAAATTCATATGCTGTTTATATGCCGTCTTATTCCAATCAATGGAAATTTAGTCATAATAATATATATATACCCCTAGCAACAATAATAATATAGCAGTTTCAGGAGTACTTATTGCAGATATAGATGCATGGCAAACACTTACCTCGGATAGTACTTCCAAATCTATACAACCGAATTTTATAGACAGTACGGTAAGTCTGGAATTAGCAGATTATTCCGATTTTTCATGTCCTGTTTACCAAGGGATTGATAGGGATATTGATAATTATTACAGGTTTCAACCTACTACCAGGGGGGCTTATGCCGCTCGAAGTTCTTTCGACCTGAGGCTTGAAAAAGCAATCGCTGAACCGGAAATCGTATATAACCAAACTATTCCTATCGAAGTCACCATTGTAAATGCCGGAAATACAATCCCTATAGATAGTGCTGTCTTCGGATGGAGTGTTAACGATGATATACAGCCCTCCATTATATGGCATGCAACGAACCCATTAGCTTCGTTAGAAGAAGAGAATGTCTTTTTAGGTACACTTACTGCAACAAGTTCCAATGCTTTCGATATTAAAATATGGATAGAAAAAGTAAACAACGGATTGGATAGTGTACGTCTTAATGACACCATATCAACAATTTCTACTATGGTTCCTTTGGCAAGTTTTGTTAATCCTTTGGTAAAAGATACTATCAATACCCTGGCATTCGACGTATATACAAAAATTATGGAAAAAACAGGGGCAACTATCCAAACTCCCCAACTGACAATCCGGACAGAAACAAACGGAAATACGTTATACGATACCATTTCCATGAATTCTACAGATGGTTTATGGATAGCCAACATTCCACAACAATATTATAGCAGCAAAGTGATTTATTCATTGACGCTAAAGGATACGGTTGGAAACAGACTAACAATAACGGATTCTACTTATCTTCATTTTATAGCGGATACGAATGTATTGTATCCGGGATATAACTTAAGCATTCAATTTATAGAAAAGCTGGTGCCGGATAGTATATTATGTTCAGGGGATTATGCACCGATACAAATAACGTTAGCCAATACCGGTTCGTATGATTATGATTTCTCTATCAATCCGGTTCCATTGTGGATGGAAGTAACCAATCCTATACCTTTCTTTAAAGATAGCGTATTAACAAGCGGACGTTTAGCCTCCGGAGAAAAAATGATTATAGAATTAACGGATATGTTACCTATTATCGTAGCAGGTCAATATGATGTAAAAACATGGTTAAACAGTCCTCTAGAGGAAATAATATATGATGATACCTTACTATATTATTATGTCTCGGGAAAATTCGGTTTACCGGTAGATGAGGACTTTTCGGATGGAATGCCTATCGTATTTGCGGTAAAGACCAATAATGCCCTATATGAATGGGATGTAACATCCCAGGGAGCAGGAACAGATACAGCTGTTCGTCCGCAATTCGGAACAAAAATGCTGGCATTTTCGGGAACTCAGGGAACAATGTCTACTTTATCCACCCAACAATTGGATTTAAGCCGTGCCGTCCAACCTACACTATCGTTCTGGTATTTCCATGATACGATCCCTTGTGATGATTATACCGATGTACGCATCACAGTAGATGGAGGAGAAACATATACTACTTTGTTTGAACTTATCAAATACGATACTGCTTATGGCTGGAAAGAATATAATATGGACTTGCCGCCATTTGCTGTCAATCAATGTGCGGTTCTGGTATTTGAAGCCATGGAAAAATCTCCCGCCGGAAACATTACCCAATACATCGACCGTATCCTGATTACCGCAAAACAGGAAATAAGTATAACAGACATTTTCATCCCTGATCTTTCCGTATGTGATTTGAAGAATAACAAATGGAATGTGGTATTGAGTAATACAACGGCCCCGGCTTTAGATTACGGTACTACTCCTGTTGAGATCACCCTGGAACTTGTCGGGACATCGTATAGTTTTACAGAAACTATAGACTCAGGCACTCTTAAAGGATTTACCTCGGATACAGTAACGCTGGCATCCGGCTTTGACCTTGCCCCGGGAAGATATATTGCCAAAGCCTATATCTCGTCAATTATTGGAGATGTATTTATGGATACGATCATTATCTATCCTGATTTCAGCATCCGCATCCACAACACAAGCAGCAGCGGAAGCCCATCACAGGCGGATATTACTATAAGGCAAGACATAACCATAAAGAATACAGGGAATATGCCTTTACCACAACTCGACCTGATATTGTCTGTAAATGCAGAGGACATCTCCCCTGCCTATCATTTTACAACAACAGCATTCTCATCCGGTACAATAGCTCCGGAAGATTCGGTTACCATTTCTTTCAATAGTCCATATAAAACTCCCTGGTGTGCAGAATATCAGGTGCATGTTCTTGCCTATTTGCATTGCGATACCACAATAATACGCAAAGAAGCTGCCATACCTGAATATGTGAATATAGATAACCTTGCCCTTATCAATATCAATAAACCTTCGGGACAGGGGGATACCATAGGAACCAATATTAATATTGAGGTAATGCTGGAAAACAAAAGTGATGTCACTTATTTCTCCAATATAGCAATATATGCCCGGGTAGAAGATTCCAAAGGAAATATTGTTGCTGATCTATCCGAGACCATTACAAAAACAATCAATACATTAGACTCTGATTCTCATACTTTCGGCACCCATTATATTGTTCCTAGCGATTCCGTTTATTATATAACCGTATTTATTGACAAACAAGCAAAAGATAGTTATCAGCAAGATGATACAATACGGACAAAACGGACTACAAACAACAATGTAGCTATAAAACCGATAGATCCAACAACCATCAGTATGGAACAAAACATTCCTAATCCGGCTAATACCAGTACAATAATAAGATACAGTATTCCGGAATCAGGGGATGTACTGTTTACTGTTTCTTCAGTAAATGGACAAATGCTATACAATAAATCTATAAAAAGCGAGTTAGGTATGCAGACAATAGACATCAATGTGTCTCATTTAGCTACCGGAATCTATTTCTATTCCATGGAATTCAATGGACAGAAGATCACGAAGAAAATGAGCATTAAACGATAAAATCTTTTTCATAATTCATTTAGGCTGCCACCCGGCAGCCTTTTTTATTTCCATGAATAATGAAAACCTATAGAGATAAAGCGACTGAGGTTAAAAACCTCAGCCGAATAGGGATTACTAAAGATAGTATGTGTCGTGTATGGGCAATGATTAAGGAAAATGTTGCTGTTGATATAAAAACAGAAATTGAAAACTAATACAAACGTGTATCACGACAATTCCTGCTTCTAATAAAGCACCAGGTCAGCAGATAAATAACAGAAATAGACACTGAATTTCAAACAATTAATATTTTATTATTGTAGCGGCGTTACAATAATAAAATATTATTGTATCTTTGTTGCATTAACAAATTTCTTATACCTATGCCACAACAAAGAAGAAACACAAGAACAAAGCAAATGGTAATGAGTATCTTGGAAAATGCAAATTCGGCTCTCTACCAAGAAGAAATTGAGAAACGCCTGCCCGAAAAGATAGATAGGGTAACCATTTACCGCATTTTGCAAGGCTTTTGCGATGACGGAAAAGTACATAAAATAATCCGCAATGATGGGAAAACCTGTTATGCCTTATGCCACAACTGCACTGCCGGAAATCATCACGACAATCATCCTCATTTTTACTGCATTGCATGTGAAACGATTATCTGCATTGAGCAACCCATTGCCCGGCAGGAACTCCCATCGGGATATAACACTGTTTCCACAGCTTTGTATATTGCCGGCTATTGCCAAAAATGTAGCGGGCTTTTGAAAACCCTTTGTTTTCTTTTGTTGTTTTTTGCAGGAGAGATGACAGCTTTTGCACAAACGCAGATAAGAGTTTTGGACAAAGAAAACAATTTACCGATTGCATACGCAAGCATCTATTATCCTGATACAAAAACAGGTACAGTAACCGATACGCTCGGACAGTTCAACGTAAATTTTACAATGCCTCAGGTTTTGGTACAGGTTTCTGCTACTGGCTACCAGACTTTCCTAAAACATATCAGTTTGAATGAAGGCGGACAGGTTATTTATCTACAACCCTCCACGTATGAATTAAAGGAGGTCATTATCTCAGGCAATATTTCTCGCTTGCAGGGCGAAAACGTGATGAGTGTAGAAAAGTTGACCATAAGCAATGGAAGCCTACAGGGTCTTTCACTTGCCGACAAGCTGGCTTCCATAGCGGGGATAGACAATTTGAGCACGGGAGCAGGCATTGGAAAGCCCGTTATTCGCGGATTGAGCGGAAATCGGATTGCCGTCTTTTCGCAAGGAGTACGGCTCGAAAATCAACAATGGGGTGACGAACACGGACTGGGACTTGATGAAAACGGCTACGAGCGAGTAGAAATCATCAAAGGTCCTGCTTCTCTCTTGTACGGAAGCGATGCGCTGGGCGGTGTACTTTATTTCGTAGACGAACGCTACGCAAAGAGCAACAGTGTGGAAGCCTCTCTCAGTTCAGAATTTACCGACAATACGCTCGGTTTCCGGAATAACGCTGCTTTCAAGCTGTCTAAAAAACGCCTGCACTGGAATCTGTTCGGCGGATATGCCACGCACAGGGATTACAGGGATGGTAATAATGATTTTGTTCCCAATAGCCGTTTCAATACCGGAAATCTGAAAACCGTGCTGGGGTATACCGGAAATAAATTTACCACTTCATTAAAATATAGTTTCTTGAATGAAAAATACGGTTTGACGGAAGTTCACGAACATGAAGAGGAAGAAGAACACGAAGAAGTTTACAAAAACGGGCGCAAACCGCTAATCCCCTATCAGGATTTGACCACACACATAATCAGTACGGAAAATACGTTCTTTTTTGACAATTCCTCAAAGTTAAGAATAGATGTGGGTTATCTTTTTAACAACAGGAAAGAATTTGAAGAAGAACACGAACAGGAAGAAGAACCCGAAACGCATGAGCACGAAGAAGCTGCGCTGAATATGAACCTGCACACTTTATCATACAGTGCAAAATGGTATTCTCCACAATGGAATGAACGCTGGACACTGACCGCAGGAAGCCAGGGAATGGTGCAGAACAATTCCAATCACGGTGAGGAAATTCTTATTCCCAACGCAAGTACATACGATTTTGGTGTTTTTGCAATGACAGATTTTCACTATACTCAAAAAGCTTACTGGCAGTTGGGCGTGCGATTCGATACGCGATATATTTCAAGCGAAGCATTTGACAAACCATACTATTCCTTCAATTTTTCCACAGGAATTTATCAACCCATCACCAGGGGGTTATCATTTCGATTGAATTTGTCTTCGGGTTTTCGTGTGCCGAATATGTATGAGTTGCTCAGTGACGGTATTCATCATGGAACAAACCGTTACGAAATTGGTAACACCGGTTTGAAAACCGAAAACAGTTATCAAATAGACGCCTCATTGAATTACAACAACAAGCACATTGAATTTTTTATCAATCCCTATTTCAACTACATCCGCAATTATATTTATTTACAGCCAACCGCTGACAGAATAGACAATATTCCTGTTTTCAATTACACACAAACCGGCGCCTATCTCTATGGCGGTGAAGCGGGTTTCCATTTGCACCCACACCCATGGGACTGGCTTCATATCGAAGGATCTTACGGCAGTACATTCGGGCAGGATACGCGGTATAATTATTTGGCATTGATGCCTTCGCAAAAGATAAACACAATGGTTAGTACTAATTTTTCATTCGAAAAAGCATTGAAAAAATTCTCGGTTTATGTGCAAAATCAGTATTCGTTTGCACAAAACAGAATTGCCGATAACGAAACTCCTACATCCGACTATAATTTGTTGAACGCAGGTTTTATGCTTGAATTTGGTATAAAAGCCCAAAAAATACAATTGAATGTATCTGTAAATAATCTTCTAAACGAAACATATTACGACCATTTGTCACGCTATAAGGTTGATGGAATTTATAATATGGGGCGGAGCTTCAATGCAAAACTCTTAATTCTATTGTCCGGCAAATTGAAGTCGTAGAATGAGACATCCCGTTACCTTTCTTCAAAAAAAAGATACTGTCCCCCCTTCATCAGAGGCTGTAAAGAGGACAAAGAGGTAGTTAGACTTGGGTTCTTATCCAAGTCCGTTTATCAACAAAGGCTGTCCTTATAAAACATGTTTACCTTTGCAAAAAAAGAAAATGCCAACAGAAATAGAAGATGTACTAATTTGTTTTTATGGTTTATCCGGCAGAGCCGATATTGATAGAATGGACTAGACAGAGCCGTCGTTCAAACATCGGTATTTACTTTTGGCACAGCCTCAAGCGAACGGGAGCAATATGTTAGTTTAGAGCGTTATCAAGGTACGAGCGACGTAGCAACCGGACTCACAAGCTTGATGGAATTAATCCCGTAACCTCAAAATCAGCGGGTACAAACTCAAGATTGCCGGCGACAGCCTCGAAAACGGTGTGTACGTTGTCAACCAGGGCACGCAGGAAGTAATCATGGTTAAAAATTCGGACATTATTATCAACAACCCTTCGGAATTGATTATTGTTATTCCTGAACTGGTCCCCGGAATATATAAATTGGAGGTAATGACACAATCCACAAACAATGTGCTGTTAAAGGAACCACGCAAGGCTGTATTTGACAAATTACCGGTGGTGCAATAAGGCCATGTTAAAGTGTCCGGCGCTTACGGGCGTAAGCGTCACCCTCTAACGCTCGTAAGCGTTGCTCGCTTACGCCCGTAAGCGTCCGACGCTTTAAAGCGGAAGTGTTACCGGCAGCAATCAGGGATAGAAAAGGAAACAAGAACACCATTAAGAATTAAGAATGAAAAATTAAGAATTAAGAATGAGATCAATAAAAACAACAGGCAGGAAGCAGATATGGCAAAGGAAAAACCTTACAATTCGTAAACCGTAAACATTTTGATAGCATTAACAACTAAAAACTATTCCTATAACTTCCTGTAACTTGGATAACTTCTATTTCACAATTGTCCCCCACCCGGCATAACCTTACTTTATGCCTACAAATCTAATATTTTTCCACACCTCAAAATAAGATTTCGTTATAAATGAAGACTTAACCACTTTATTTTTATTTAACAGTACATAATTATGAATTTTTTTATGTAAGTTTGCATAATGATTTTACTATTTAGATTGAGATGAGAAGATTTATACTATTATTACTTATCATATACAGCCATATAGCAGTTTATGGAGATGCTTTGTCTCAGTATAAAGACCTTTTTGATAAATCAAAGAAAGAATTTGACAATCAAAATTATGTAAAATCCCTGGAATATCTGTTGGAAGCCAAATCAATAGCAGAAACCAACAACTGGCTTAATATGCGGATGCATGCATTAAATAATATGGCCCTTGTTTATACCGAAATACCGGATTATGAAAAAGCAATGGAATGTTATCTCGAGGCTTATCAAATAACGATAAAAGAGCCGTCCAAAGAAGAAGAAATATGTATCTTGAACAATATCTCTCATTTATACTCCATCAATAAAGACTTCGATAAGGCAAAAGAATATGTACGTAAGGCATATGAAGGAGCAATCCAGTTACAGGATAGCTTACGGGCAGGAAGGTATGCAACAAATTTAGGATCTTTTGCGAATCAAACAGGAGACTTGGAACAGGCCGAGAAATACCTAAACATTGCTATGATAATGTTAAAGGATCAAACGGGGGATTCTTCCCTACTACTTATTACAAAACTTGTAAAGGTAGAAAACCTGTATCTGAAAAAAGAATACCAAATGGCTGAAAAGTTGGCCTTGGTGGTATTAGAGCAGACTTCAGAAATACAGGATAATGATTTAAAAATAGAATGTTTATTAAGGCTTTCTAAAATATATCAACAGAAAAAAGAATTTCAAAAGGCAATTAAAGCAGCAAAAGAGGCTTTAACCAGTAATCCTAAACTACCCGCTACTATTGAAATATATCAACAATTGTCTGATCTTTACCGGGATATCGATGTTCCTTATTTAGCCTTGCAGTATCAAGATTCTGTAATGACGAAGAGAGATTCTTTAATCGAAATAAAAGACCGAGCGCAATTAATGAATAATCAGATAAAATTCGATTTGATTAATTCGGAAAAAGAACTTGCCGAGAATAAGGCAAAACAAAAGACAGAACGATTGCTTTTTATTTTTATCATTGCATTTATAATTGTCTTTGTGTTAATATTAATATGGGTATTTCGAATTCAATCTACGAAAAACAAACAGATGAAAATTATTACCGGGCTTGAATTGGAAAAAGAGAAAAATGAAAAGCTATTGCTGGAACAACAGTTAAAAGAACAAGAAACATTAACCTTATTATCACAAGAACAATTGAATAATGAGAAATTACTTCTCAAGCAACAATTACATGAGCAGGAAGTTTTATCTTTATTGGAACAAGAACGGTTAAATGATGAAATAGATGCGAAAAACAGACAATTGACATCGAAAATATTATTTCAATCAAGCAGAAATGAATTAATTGAAGAAATCATTCACAATTTGACGGAAATACCCAACCAATCCGAAAACCCGGTATTAAGATCAGTAATCAGAAAATTGAAAGCACAAATAAAGGAGTCTACGGATTGGAACAGCTTTCTTACCTATTTCGAACAGATCAATCCTTCTTTTTTGTCGTCTTTGAAAGCAAAGCACCCTGATTTGACCGCAAACGAGATCCGTTTACTATCCTACATGTATCTTAATCTGGATACAAAAGAAATCTCAAAGTTGCTTAATATTACACCTAATTATTGCAGAAAGAAAAGACAACGGCTCTCTAAAAAGATGAAGATCCCTACATCCAGCATGTATAATTATTTGATCAATATCGTTTAATTTCGAAACAAACACCCTGTTTTCACAATTAATCATCCTGAAATAACTATCTTTTAGCAAAAATTGCATTCTATTAATATTTTTCTTTGTCTTATTTTTGTACCCAAAGTGTCTCGTTTTTATCCCATGCATGAACTAAATAAAGTTACTTATTCTTCTATTTTCGCAAAGTGAATTTTAAAGAAATTGTTTAATTTAAATTTTGTGTTATGAGAAAATTGACATTCATTTTAGGAATATTGGCTTTATCATTGCAATATTCTTTTTCTCAGTCTTTTCATGTTATCGAAAATTTCGATAGCGGTACCAATGGGTTTACGGCGTCAGGTAATTCGTCGGCACAACCCTGGAGTCTTACAACGGTGTATTCTGTAAGTACGCCTAATTCATACTTAGGTAAAATACCGACTACATCCGGTTATTCTATTATTTTAACTTCACCTACCTATGATCTTACCAATTATTTATACGTTTATCTACACTTTGATCACATCTGTAAAGTAGATTTAAGTGATACTATTCGGATAGAATACTCGGAAGAAATAAATGGGACATTTTCCAGCTGGAAACCATTACCTTTAGCCTCTTACAAAGGAGGGTCTATCCGTTATACGCCTCAAATGGCATTTAATGAAGGAAGTTATCCGGATTGGGATCCAAATGCTAATTCCAATCCTGCCGCATCATGGTGGAAACATGAAACATTTGATCTTTATTCCGTTGTAGGTGGGGCAAAAACGCAATTCCGCTTTGTTATCAAAAAAGGGACCAACCCCGTATCGTTTATGCGTTATGGCTGGTTGGTCGACAACGTTGAAGTAATAGGAGAAGTTTTTGAGATTAAAGCGCCTACTGTAGAGTTTATCGATCCTGTAACGGATACGATTACTACTACCGGACCTTTTGACATTCAGGCAAAAGTAAAGACAAATACTTCTTATCCAATCCAACAACCTCATCTGGTTTATACTTCGTCATCTGATAATGATCCTCCTCAAACGGTTTCCGTCGCCATGCAAAATATGGAAGGAGATTCTTTATGGAAAGCAACGATCCCTGCATTTGTTATAGGGACAACCGTAACATATTCTATCACAGGTGAAGATATGAGAGGAAATACAGATTCCGTAAAAGAAAGCTATTATATAAAATCACCTGTTTCGGACAGTAATTCTGTTATATTGGATAGTTTTGATGCTCCTTTACAATGGCAAGTTGAGGCAGGAATTCCTATAGATATAGATATTACAATACGTAATGTAGGAATTAAAGATTTAGATTCCGTGCTTGTCTCCTGGACACTCAATGGAGATACCATAGATGCTTTCATATGGAAATCCAACAGTGGCGGGTTGCCTTGGAATTTCACAGATTCTGTAAGAGTAGGTTCTTACACGCCAAGACCGGATATGTATGATACAATCGTTGTTTGGATTAGTATGCCCAATGGAGAAACTGATCCGAACCTTATAAGGGACCGAAGAACAACAACTATCTTATACGGTTGTACAGGAGGCTTGGAAGGAGAATATATTGTAGGGCCTTATCCGGGAGCACATTATGCTAATCTTGGTGCTATTTTATCACGGATACAGGATTGTCATTTGGCAGATCATATTGTTATAAAGCTACAGGATACAACCTACACTACAGGCTGGACTATCTCAAATCTGAAAGACGCGGTTTATGATAAAACAATAACCATTACATCTTTATCCGGTACAAGAGAGAGCGTAGTAATAAAACCGTCTTCCGGTGTCGGAATTACATTAAGCAATACGAACAATCTTATCCTGGATGGGATTTCCATACAAACATCGGGTTCTCATAGTATCGATTTCAGTAATATGTGCGAGAATATTACAGTAAATAATTGTAAAATAACAGTATCTAACGGATATGGTATTAATGCTTCTACCGGGGCTGCAGGATCAAGCCTTACCGTTAAAAATTCTTTGATTGATGGAGCAGGTACCGCTATATATTTTCTAGGGACAACATCAAACCGACATAAAAACATTACAATTGACAATAATACTTTTTCAAATACTACCGGTACATCATTATCACTCCAACGGTGTTTAATTAACAGTGTTTCATATAATACCATCACGGCCCATCCTACTTCCGGAAGTAGCTGGAAGGGTATATATATCACTGATACTCCCAAAGGGGGGAAAGTCATAGGAAATAAAATACATAGCGTCAATAATGTAAATACCACTAAAACAGGGTTTGAAATAACTTCATCTACCAGTGATTCATTATTTTTAGCAAATAATGAAATACATATTTCCTACATAGGATCTTCAACTTCTATTGGAATAAGAGTTAATGGATTAACTAATTCCCAATGTCTACACAATACGGTTGTATTAACCGGAAGCGGTCAGTTAAGAGCTTTTTCCTGGGAAGGGACCAATAGCAATGTATCGTTATTAAACAATATTCTTGTTGCCAATGGAACAAATAGTACTACATTTGGCCTTTACATGGCAAATGCTTATGCCTCTTCGAATAATATAGATTATAACAATTATTATTCATCCGCTAAACTAGCTTCTGTTAACCGGATAGATAAAGCAACATTACCGGAATTGCAATCTACAATTACAAGTGATAAGTATTCCGTAAATCAGTATCCCGGTTTTATAGATTCAACTGCAGATCTACAGTTGAGCAATTACGATCCGTTCTATTGTCCTGTTCTTTCAAATGTTTTAACAGATTTTACAGGCAATCCACGTATTGGAACGACAAACATGGGTTGTTATACTTTTAACTATCAATCGAATGCACAATTAGTAGAAGTCTTAAACTGGCCACAAACACCCATGACAACCGACACGGACAGTATATGGGTTGTTATACGAAACGGAGGACATTCCACTATAACATCAACAACTGTCAGCTATACAATGAATGGAACAACCGATACAAAAAACGGGAATGGTTCTTTGGATACAGATGAAAAGGAAGCCATTTATTTGGGCAGAATTTCTTATCAAAAAGGATATAACAATTTAATGGTTTGTTTGAATAGTTCAACCCCGGCAGATGTATTATCATTGGATGATACATTGCGGTTGCGTACCTACGCATGTAGCGGAGCTTTGCCTGCCGGAACTTATACTGTAGGAGATTCGCCGACTCATGATTTTATTGATATGGAAGAAGTTGCTTTGCATTTGACACAGTGCGGTATCAGCGGGCCGGTTACAATTAATTTTTCCAATGGAATATATGTTCAAAATACGTCAATTGGCAGTATTCCGGGAAGCAGCACTACCAACACTGTCACTATTTCTTCCATTTCAGGAAACAGGGAGAGTGTTACTTTCCAACGCAGTGATAACGGATTGTCTATGCAGGCTCCGATTATGCTGGAAGGAGCTTCCAATATAATCTTCAAAAACGTATCATTCAGTGGGGTATCTCCGCATTCCAATCCCAGCTATTCGTACGCCTATGCATTAAACATCAATGCCCCGAGTCAAAATATAATAGTTGATAGCTGTCATTTGTATGTTCCGGCCGGTGTAGGACAATCAAATGATAATCATGTAGTGTTAAGGGCAGCATCAATATCGAGGGATATTCATATAATGAATAGCCTGATTGAAGGCGGATACACAGGAATTAGAGTTGACGGGCAAGCAAACAACATAAGAGCAAACAACATTACAATAGAAAACAATATCATTAGAAATGTTGATGGCTATGGAATATATCTATATGCGGCAAATGGAAACATATTACGAAATACTATCACACAACGAAGCGGAGATTTTGACCAAACAAATAATCTTTCGGGAATATATTCGCAATATTCACGCGGCGATATCATCGGAAATAGAATTTATGCACTTGCTATAAGCGCAGGTATATATACGGTCAATTTCAATGCGGCAAATAACCGAGGGTTAATTGCAAATAATGAAATTATTGGCAATGTAAGAAACAATGCTGCCCAGAATAAATGCGGAATATATTTGGGCAATTCTACCTATCCCTCTTATGCCAATGTGTATCATAATTCTATTTTTATTGAAGCAACTTATGTTCCTACCAATAATAATCCTGTAACAGGAATTCATGTAGTAACTCCCAGTACAACCGTTGCTATCAGAAATAATAATTTAGTAACAAATACTGTAAACGTTAATTATCCTTTATATTTAGGAGCGAATACGGGCTTTCAATGGGTTATAGAAGGAAATAATTATTACAGTAAAACAGGAGTTATTGGTTTTGCACAGGGAGAGAGTCTCCGAACGTTGGCAGCATGGAGAAAGATTGTTTATTCAGATGGCACATCGGTAAATATAAGTCCTCGATTTTTCGATCCGGGCAAGGATTTGACTCTTTCGGATTATTCCGGAATTACAGCTACACCGCTTTCTCTGGTCTCCGACGATATCAATCATGTCACACGTGTCAACCCCACTACCATAGGAGCTTATCAATATGAATATAAGAACAATGATGCCAAACCCAACATGTTGCTTGCCCCTTCTCCCCTTGTTGAGACAGGCGTTCCCACCTTCGGAAAGGTAAGCATACAAAACCTGGGATTGGATACACTTAAAAGTATTGAGATAACCTATATGCTCAATGGACAAACCATCGCTACTCAATCATGGACAGGAAGACTGGCACAAGGTGAAATTTCGGATACCATTCCATTAAATACGGCTTTTTCTCCAATAGAAGGAATGAACTCACTGACTATTTATACGCATTCCCCCAACGGGCAACCGGATGAATTTGCATATAACGACACCCTGGTTTCCGAAATCTATGCCTGTACAGGAGATCCTATCAGCGGACCGTTTACCCTCAATCAGAATGGGAACGAAGACTTCGCCAGCTTTGCCGAAGTTACCAATAAGCTGACCAAGTGCGGAATCTCCGGGCCGGTAACCATTCATGTTGTTCCGGGCGTTTATAATGAGGATATAGTATTGGGAGCCATTATCGGATCAAGCGCTGTAAATACCGTAACGTTTGTTCCTTCAACCATAGGCGAAGTATCCATTGTCGGACCGAAAACAGCTCTTACTTTGACAAATACTTCTCATGTTTATTTCAAAGATATTTCCATCTATGGAAAAGAAAAAGCAATTGTGTTTGAAAAAACATGTACGGATATTGAATTCAGAAGATGTAACATTGTCGCAGATACAACAGCCACGACCGTTGGATACCAATGTGTTTACTATAATAATGAAGCCGGCTCGGGAAATAAATTAGACAATATTCGTTTGATAAACAATAGTATCAAAGGAGGATATAGCAATATTCATTTCGTATACCCTGGCAGTGATTATTCCAATATGGGACATTTGACTATTGACAGCAATAGAATGGAAAAAGCGTATGCTGCCGCTACTGCTACTGCTTCGGTGCTTATCAATGGATTTACATCTTTGGAAAGTTTCTCCAACAATATTATTACTACACGTAATATATCTGCAGCACAAAGAGGTGTTCTTTTACAAAATCTCTGGATTACCGGAAAGATGACAAAAAACAAAATTATTGTAAACAGTACTTCCGGTTCTTCTTCTGTGTTACAATTAGTAACTGTGAATAATGGAAGTGTATTTTATGATACATATGGAAATGCATTGATTACAAATAATGAAATTATAAGATCAAGCCTCACAGGAGGAACCGGAATTGGTATTAGATTTGAAACAAGCAATGCTGATTTTTTCCATAACACAGTTCTTCTCAATGTCTATTCAGGTGGAACAGGATATGCTGCGCAGATCAACAGCATTGATCGTTCTCTAAGAATAAAGAATAATATAATTTTTGCACACGGTAGCGCCTCCTATCCTACAACCCCTGTAGCTTTGTCAACGAACAACAATAGAATTCATGCCAGTAGAGATGTCGGTACGGAATTGGATTACAACAATTATTATTGCTTAAATGGGCAAAATCTCGCAATGTTGGGATATCAATTAAATCCGGTTAATTTTGACATGACTCATCTCAGACAGATAACAGGTCAAGACGAGCATTCTACTAATATTTTACCCACTTTTGTAAACGACAATATAAGTTTGGAATTAAAATCTGTTGTGGGATTTCAGGTTCCCGCACTTGTAGAAGTCCCGGAGGATTTTAACGGAAACAGCCGCTTACAACCCACCTATATGGGAGCTCATGGAGGAACATCTGAAAACATAATTGATGCCCATATACTTTCTTTTATTGGCCTAGATGAAGCCATGGCAGATGGAAATTCTTATCCAATCAGCATTGTTATTGGTAATAATGGAAATACAATTATACCACAATCTGCGGGAAGTGTTTCCGGCACTGTTAATGCTATTCCATTTAATTCAATTACAGCACCGAAAAAAGCTCTTGCTTATCAAGAGACTGATACCATTGCATTAGGGACATTTATCTTCAACACAGCAGAAAATCCGCTTATTGCAGCGGTTACTTTATCCGGAGATACAAATCAGAGAAATGATACAATTAAGATTTCCCGGAGTATGTGTAATGAACGTATAGAAGGAACTTATACTGTAGGAGCATCCAGCCCGGACTTCGATGAATTTAATACATTCTGGACAAAGGCACAATCTTGCGGAATCGGTGGCAATGTTATATTACAGTTTGAAACGGGAACCTATTCCGGCACAATGAATTTAAGCAATTGGGATGATTTCTCCAACGGATATACTTTAACTATTACGTCATTGAAACAACACCAGGATAGTGTAATATTCACTCATACTGCCAATTTGATGACTTTCAATAAAACCTCAAATGTAGTTTTGGATAAGATTACATTAGATGCATCAACGGCTGGAAACACAGTTCAATTCTCAGGCAATACAAGCAATATTATTATTGCAAACAGCAAAATAATGGCGAATCCGGTAGATACTTCCAATACAAATAGATGTATTTATAAGGGAACTACAGGAACCTTAAACGGTTTAACAATTGAAAATTGTGTGATTAATGGAGGACATACGGCCATTACATTATCCGGTCAGGATTATGATTACACGAAAAACATTATAATTGACGGTAATACTATCTCCAATCAGGCATCAAGAGGAATTTACGGTAATTATTCGAGATTGTGGAAAATTACAAATAACAAAATAACAGCACGATCTTCTTCTATGACATCTCCTTCCTGGACAGCAATATCTGTAAATCAATCAAGAGAAAGTATGACTATTGAGTCAAACAGAATATTTGCAGGCAATAGTTCAATAAGCGATTCATTATATGGAATTCAAACACAAAACATATATGTTGGTTCTGTTGTAAATAATGATATTTATCTCTATTCCAATGCTTCCTTAGTGAGAGGTATAGAAATTCAAACACCAAAAGATGTAGCCTTTTTGCATAATAGTGTTTTTGTTACAGGCTCAGGTGGAACAACTTCTTTTACGGCAGCCTATTTGAATGTGGGAACAACAGCTTATAATACAAATATCTACAACAATGTCTTTGTTGCAGAAGGAGGAGAAAACCCGTATGCTATTTATTTTGACGGAGAGAGTTATACCCCTAATTTATTCCCTTATTACCGTACCAATGGCAATGTTTATTATTCGTCTATCAACCTTGCTTATGTATCGGGAAACGCATGTCCCAACATAGAAACATGGAAATTTATTGCCTTAAATGATACCAATTCGGTGAGCATTCGTCCTGCATTTATAAATATCAACCAGGATTTACGCATTGAAACGGCTTATGACCTACTAATCAACAGGCTGCCGCAGATTGACAAAGATAAGGACGGTATTCTACGGAATCCATCTACCGCAAGAGGGGCTTATGAATTTAATTATGCCAATGTGGATGCATCTTTAGTGCAATTTGTAAACACGAGCGTTCCGGAAATAAATCAGGATATGAATGTTTCCGTAGAATTAATAAACCTGGGAACAACTTCATTGATTTCAGCCACTATCAAATGGTCGATAAATGGTGTTATGCAAGATTCGGTAATCTGGTCAGGGAATTTAACCATGGCTCAGAAACAGACTGTTTTCCTGGGAAGCACACCGCTCATTTGGGGAAGAAATGATATCAAGGCATGGGCTTCCACAGCTTATGACATAAATAATGGAAACGATACGATCGAACTGGTAGTATATCCATGCTCAGGTACGATGGAGGGAACATTTACCATTGGCGGGCAAACGCCTGATTTTACAACCATAAATGATGCGATAACGGCATTGGGTATTTGTGGTATCTCCAAACCTGTTGTATTGGAATTGGCTCCCGGAACGTATCCCGATATTATGTTATTGGATAGTATTCCGGGAATGAGTACAACAAATACCATTACGTTTACTTCTGCCGGTGGAAATCCGAACAATGTAGTAATTTCCACTAATTCTGTCGGAATTATACTTCGTAATATAAGTCACTTGCGATTCGAAAACATGACTATAGACGCAACAAGGGGAAGCAAAGGTATTCAGTTTTTGTCGGGCTGTGAAGATATTGAAATCCGCAATTGCAGGATTTTACTCAACACAACATCCGTTTTAAATACTCATGCCGGGATTAGTAAGGGTAATTCGGTAGGAATAGCAAATAATATCCGCATTATAAACAACACAATCAATGGAGGATATTATGGTATTCATTTTAACGGAGGCATTTCAATTGCTGATTATGGGACAGATATAATCATTGACAGTAACACCATTACGAATAATTACGGAGAAGGAATAAGAGTATTGTATTCGCATATTCCAAGTCTTTCTTACAATAGGATAGAAGCTACCAATAGTTCGACATTCAGCAATTGGTATGGAATATATCTGGAATACAGCAATGGTATTGTAAATGCAAACAGGATTTTACAGCAAAGTATGATAAATCTACCCAGAGGAATATATCTAAAGCATTTTAATTACTATTTGGTAGAAAATGATACGGGATTAATATCCAATAACGAAATTATTATTCATGGATTATCTTATGCTGATGTTCTTTTTTCCGGCATTCATATAGATTCGTATATAACAGCAGATATTGTCAATAATTCGATTCTGGCAAATGGTTCTAATAGTATTGGCACAGCCCTATATCTTGGATATACCGGTATATCCGGAAGTATCAAAAACAATATACTGATAAGCACAACCGACAATCCTGCGATTTATGTTAGTTCATCCAGTTTATCACAACTGAATGCGGCATTAGCCAACGTAATTATTAATTATAACAATTATTATTCTACTTCCGGAATTGTTGGTTATTTGGGTGGTTCTACTCCGGAGAGAAGGCCCGCTTTAGCAGATTGGGTTGCAACAGTATCCACCGATATAAATTCAAGCAATATCAATCCTTCATTTGTAAATCCTTCTGTGAATTTAGAATTAAGCGATTATACTTTATTCTATACGGTAGGATATCCCAAAGTAATAACGGATATCAATGGCAAATTACGGACAGTATATACAACAAAGGGGGCCTATGGCCTCACGGTCAGAGAAGGATATGATTTGGAATTATCTTCCATTATAATTGGTTCAGGATATGAGGAGGATTTATGCAAAGAAGATTATGTACCTGTTAAATATCTTGTCCGCAATGGCGGAAATCTTCCCTATGATTTTGCAACAGATACCATGAACCTGCATTTTTCCATGGCCACTGTCGATGGATTACTGGATTTTGATACGATTGTTACTATCAGAACAAATGAATTAGGAGTTTTCCTGACGGATACATTTGAAATCAAGGGAAATTTAAACGTATCTTTTGCTGGAGATTATCAAATTACTGCATGGCTGTCCTCAGGAAAAGATGTCGTATATTCTAATGATACTATACGTATGATTTATAGAACAAATAAAATAACATTACCGTATGATAATAATTTCAGTACAAATATATTGGAGAATATCAGGATTGATAGTATGTATAATACCGGAGGTATGTGGAAAGTAGTCCAAAGAAGTTATGATACTATTATACAACCTGATTTTGGTACCGGTAAATTGGTATTTGATGATCCGGATGGTTCGATTTCCATGATTACAATTGGCCAGTTGGAATTAAACCGTACCTTACAACCCAAATTGGAATTCTGGTATGCACACGACAGCAGCCATCATGACCATGATGATTTACTGGATGTAAGAGTAAATTACGATGGAATTGATTCTACATTACAAACAATATTTCGTTACGATCGTAATTATACCCATCCTACATGGGTAAAATATTCTTATGATTTGTCTTATTTCCAAAATGCATCCTGTGTAACGGTTTATTTCATGGGGATTTCCCGGGGAACAGCTCAACATATTGATCGCATAATGATCAGTTCTGATCGGGATATATCTATACAAAGCATATCAACGTCACCGCTTTCCATTTGTAATTTAACGAATCAGAAGTTAGAAGTAATGATCCATAACGAAACAAATCAGAATATGGATTTCGATCTAGCTCAGAACCAAACAATAGTACATGTAGAAGTTAAAAAGGATGGAGTAATGGAACAAACGTTTAGACATCCTATATCCGGCATGTTACCGGGTTTGACTTCGAAAACAGTTGAGGTCTCTTCTGATTTTGATTTCGCTCTTGGGACATATGATATCAAAGCTTATTTGGAAATGTCGATTCCGGATGCAGATCCTTTGAATGATATTCGGGATACAAGCATTACTATTAATCCAAAGATGTCGGTTACGATTGATCCGGTATCAGGAAACAATGCATGTTTATATGGAGAATCACAAATATTCCAGGAAGTAACTATCACCAATACGGGAAATATGGAATTATCAGGAATGGAATTGATCCTGCATATTGATACAGGTGGAATAAGCTCTCCTTATTATATTACTTTGCGGGAAACTATACCGGGAATTATCCCGGCGAGAGGTTTTATTAAGCATACTTTCTCAAAAAGCTATATCGTGCCATGGAATTCGGAATATTATTTGAACGCAATCGTGTATGTAGGGTGTGATTCCACATTGTTGAATGGAGAAGCCTCCGAAAAAGAATGTGTTGACATGAAGGATGCATATATTGTTGAACTGAATACGCCATCCGGAGGAGTTGATAAGTCAGGCGAATTGATAAATTTAGGCGTTACTATCAGAAACCGTAGTGATGTAGAAAGTTTCTCTGGCATGCAAATTACAGCGATTATAGAAGATTCTGAAGGAGATAAGCTGGCAGAATTTAGGGAGTCGGGTCTATCCTTGACTCCTTTAGAAACAATGCCCTACATATTTAAGAATCAATATACGGTCCCCCGCGATACGATATATTACATTACATTATATATAGATCAAGTAGATGCATATGCTCATAATGATACTGTAAAAATAACCCGGAGGACGGATTATGTAATAGGAATGGAACAAGTAGAAAGAGTAAGTATCAGTATGGATCAAAATATTCCTAATCCTGCTAACACGAATACAATGATAAGGTATAATATTCCGGAATCAGGCGAGGTTACCTTCCGTATCCATAGTGTAAACGGTCAAATATTATATAATAAAGCAATACAATCAGAAAGAGGAACAAATACAATAGGGATCAATACCTCTACGCTATCTGCAGGAATCTATATTTATTCAATGGAGTATAAGGGTCAACGGATTACAAAGCGAATGAGCATTAAACGATAAATCTTTTTCATAATTCATTTAGGCTGCCCTCGGCAGCCTTTTTTATTTGCATTTAAGCTCAATTCATTATGCTTTTTCTCTCATTCTTAAAAAAACATTTTACATTTTGTTGTTTTGTATTAAAATTTATGTATCTTTGCAGCGTGAATTAATATAAAAAGAATCATATGAATTATAATACGCTACATTCTTTCTCTTTTACCTATGTAAATTGCAGAGGAATGGCTATTGTTTTCATATTATATGCGGCTTTCTTACGTGTTGCTTGCAGGATACAAAATGTGTTGTTTGTATTTAAATTGTCCTTTCAACAGCTTATGTTTAAAAAGAGCGGAAAAAAAAGTGTGAATTATTTGCATTTAACGAATAAAAGTGTAACACACACACACACACACACACACACACACACACACACACACACACACACACACACACACACACACACACACACACACACACACAGCACCTAGCGTGTGATTTTGATTCGCGGGCACGTAAGTTATTACTTCCCTTATATTTAAGGATTCCACTATTATTGCCCAAAATTTCGATTTTTGGTCTGGGAAAGGGGTCTTTTCATTGTTTAAAACCTTCTCTTAAAGACTGCAGTACCCAAACCACGAAGTGTTGCAAGAGCATCCAAGCGAAGCGAGATAATCCAAAGTTCTCCTACCTTTTCTTTCCGGATGGATTGATAACATCGAACCCTTCGGGCATCATTCTTCCCAATGAATTTTCCAGTCAACATATTATTTTCATTTCAGCCGCAGTGCAACAAAGGAGCGAAACAACTCCCAAGAACTGCCATTCCAAATTTGTCGAGACTATTATTTTGAAGTCGATGAATGAAAACGACTTGGTAAATATGGCGAAATCCCATCATATAGACTCCAACCCTATGGCGATCAAAGTGCACATTGGCAATAATATAGATATCGAAATTCTACGAGTCGTTTCACATGGCATTTGTGAGCCGGGATAAGAAATGCTTGTATGACCCTTCAAGGCCTTTAAAACCATGAAGGATTGAACGAAGAAAGAATGAAAGAAAGATGAATCAATAACCAAATCAACAATAAAGAAAAAGGTTAGAGTGAGAGTTGCTTCATAACTCGTAATGAAGCTATTAACTGTAGAAAACTAATTATTAACTAAAATTTCATACAATGAAGAGGATTTTAATCTTATTAGCAGGAATCCTACTGTGTTTACAGCAAGGACATGCACAACAAAAACAAACATGGACAGAAGGCTTTGACGGTTCCGTACCGGGATGGAATACAAGTCCGCCGGGAAGTTGGACTTCTGATGCCATGTACTCATTACCAAACAAATCGGGAGTAAGTATTCAATCGCATTGGGGATTTGTACCCACCCGGATGGGAGATACTAGCGAATTTTTATCGCCCATTTATGATTGTAGCGATTATGAATATGTTTTTCTGCGATTTAATCATATCTGTAAAATCTCTCCTTCAGATATAGCAAGAATTGAGTATCGGGAAGTGGTTGTTTTGCCTGGCCCCTGGATCCCTTTGAGTGAATCTGTGTATCAGGGTAAAGCAACAAATTACAGTAACGGAGGTTTTAACTCTTCCAGCTATTACGATTGGCAGGGAAACGACAGTACAATAATGCCAACGCAATCGTGGTGGAAAGAAGAACTATTTGATTTATGGTTTGAGGCAGGCCATTCTCGAGTACAGTTTCGCTTTTTTATTAAGCGTGGAAATGTGTCTGGTTCAAATATTTCCTACGGCTGGCTTGTAGAAAACTTTGAAGTAATAGCGTCGAAAAGTCAAATTAAACTGCCCACAGTAGCATTTGCAACACCTTTTGTGAGAGATACGATTTACAGTACAGGCCCCTGGGATATCTATGCTAAAATAAAAAGCAATACCAACGCCGCTCTCGAGACCCCTTGGTTGAAGTGGAATATCAACGGCCAAACGAGTTGTGATTCTGTGCAAATGACTGAAGTAGGAACAGGCAGTTCTTTATGGACGGCAAGCATTCCGCAATTTGAGGCCGGTACAAGAGTTGATTATTTCATTACAGGAAGAGATGCTACAGGTAATGAAGCAACTGCTTATTCGGGTTATGTAATAAAACAATCTTGCGAAAATACGAGTGGCGATTTCTCATACACTGGAAGCGTACAAACGGTAACACTTCCACCAGGGACTTACCAAATTGAAGCCTGGGGAGCAGACGGTGGAGATGGCTCCGGCGGAAATGATCTTGGCGATTCAAAAGGAGGTAAAGGGGGTTATAGTAAAGGTACTTATACTGCGACTAATGACGTAACCCTATATATATATGTTGGAGGAAAAGGTCAATCAGCAAATTCCAATACATCCTCAAGCCCTGACGGTGCAGGCGGCTGGAACGGCGGTGGCTGGGGTGCTAACGGCGCAGAAAACATTTACTGGAAAGGTGGTGGTGGCGGAGGCACAGACATCCGAACCACACAAAATTCCACTTATTCAGACAGGATAATCGTTGCCGGCGGTGGCGGCGGAGCCGGTGGAGCTGCTAATATGGCTCTTGCCGGAGCCGGTGGTAATGGTGGCGGTTTAACCGGGCAAGACGGCATAGTGGGATCTTCACAAGGTAATACCCACAATGGTAAAGGTGGCACTCAAGCAAGTGGAGGCGATGCTGCTACCTATATAGCAGGTGCTACTGCCGGTGCTTTCGGAATTGGGGGTAACGGTGCTACTGCTGCTGATAATAGTTACCCGGCCGGTGGCGGCGGTGGCGGCTGGTATGGCGGCGGCGGCGGCTCTGCGCAAGGCGGCAGTGGTGGCGGTGGTTCCGGATATATCGACGGTGTAACGAATGGCATAACCGTTCGTATTGCTGAAACATACTTTGTGGCAAATCCCGATCCGGACGGAAACGGATATATAAGAATTACTCCTCTATCCGGAGGAAGTAACAATATTGCATGTTTGGATAATTCCGTAACGTTGCATTCTATCAATACAGGGAGTAACGTTCCTACATCATCAACAGCTCAGACACCTATTGTTGTTACAATACAAAATGCAGGTTCCTTACCTTTGGATTCTGTTTCCGTAGGATACACTATAAATGGAAGTCTGATGAAAGATACGGTAATTCGCTTTGTTCCTGCATTGCCATGGGATTTCACAAAAAAAGATACCATAGGCTATTATAATTTCAGTATGAACGGGGCTGACGTGCTTACGGTTTGGGTAAAACTTCCTAATGGGGAAAAAGATTCCACTACGTATGATGACACATTAAGTAAAACTATTTCCGGAGTGGCTGATATTTCAGCGGAATTTGTTACAGTTCCAGATGGAACGGTTTACAGTACAGGCACTCATGAGATATTGGCAAGTATAAAGTCTTTAACTGGAAAATCAATAAGTGTGGTATATTTGGATGTAACCGACATATCGCGCGAAACAACGGAGCTAAACAGTCATACGCTGACCATGGAGCCCCAAGGCGGAGATATATGGGGTGTTGATATTCCTAATATAATGTTTAACTGCGATGTAACATATACGCTTAGGGTAACCGATTATTTAAATAATAGTATACAAATATCAGGTGGTTATTATATTGAATACCCCGGTTGTGGAGCGTGTTTGAGTAATTCCGTAGCAGCAGATGCTATTCTCAGTCCGCAAGAAAGAAGCAACCCGGGAGTAACTACTCCTGTAAAGGTAAGAATACGTAATAAAGGGACGTTACCTTTGACTTCCTGTCAGATCAACTGGTCATTAAACGGTGTAAAGCAGCTCTCTTCCGACATTGTTTATACAAATTCTACCGGCCTGACGGAAGATTATACCGACACCATTACTATAGGAGAATATCCATCTGCAACAAGCGGGCGAAACCATATTGTTGTCTGGGTAAACCTACCTAATGGCGTACAGGATACGTTGATTGAAGATGATACTTTAAAAATCACATCTACTGTTTGTTCGCCATCCATGTCTGTATTAACGGTGGGCACAGGCGGTAATTGTGCCATAATAAGTGAAGCATTTGATATACTGCGGGATTGCGGTGTATCCAATAATATCACATTGGAATTGAAAGGTGTTTTTACAGAAAATCTTGATTTGACTGATTTAAGCTTTATGAATGGTTATCATTTAACTATTACTTCTGCGGCTAATCATCCCGATAGTGCAATTCTACAACCTTCATCAGGTTCGGTTGTAACGCTTGGCAATATTCGCGACCTTACGTTGAATGGTATCACATTTAACGGGAAGACAGTAGCTACCCACTGTGTAAATATTATAGGGACATGCACCAATCTAGTAATTCGTAACTGTAATTTATTGAGCGATACCACTACTACAAGTACAGCTATCAATGTGTTAAACAGAGGCAATTTAGCAGGGGTGGACAATTTCCGTATGGTGGGTTGTTTACTGGACGGAGGCTATTATAATGTCCTATTCTATGGAGGAACGTCCAATGTTAACGGATCGCTTGGTACTAATATAGTATGGGACAGCAATACGTTTAAAAGCGCTTATCATTCCGCAATATCCTCTTATTATACCTATTTTACAAGTATCTCGCATAATATATTTCTCAGTAGAACAGCAAATAACCTCGCTTATTGGTATGGCATTAATACAAATACCAGTACACATGTGGAAGATATTATCGGTAATCGTTTCAGACAAAGAAACACTGTCAGCACGGCAATGACTTACATCTTTGGTATTTATTTAAACACTGCCAATACAACCACACTTATACCGGGGCGCAGGCCTACTATGATTACAAATAATGAAATCATAGGGAATGCAATGAGTACATCTTCATCATCTGCCTCTTATGGGATTTATCTGTATAATACCGGCAAGGCCTCCGATCCGGCTATAAATATTTTACACAATTCTATCTATTTCTCAGGTACAGGTTATACGTATGCAATATATACCAGAGTTCCTACGGGACAAAAGAATGTTATTAAAAACAACAATTTATATGTAACAGGCTCCACATCCTATCCTGGTTATCCTATTTATTTGTATACAGCATTCACCACTACGCTTTATGATATAGATGCCAATAACATGTATACTGCGGGAGCTCCAAATTATGTGGGTTATGCAGGGACAGCGAGAACGAGTATAAGCGATTGGCAGTCGATTGTAACAACCGACAATAATTCGACAAGTGTGCTGGCAAGCTTTATCAATCCTGCAAACAATCTAAAGCTGTCAATTCCTTCCGGATTGCTTTGTCAAGGAATAAGTGATGTAAACACTGATATAAACAATATGCCAAGAGGCAGTACGGCTACTATGGGTTGTTATGAACTGAAGTCTACTGAGCCTTTTAATGCTTCTTTGATTGAAATGTCGGATTTACGGCAAGGCGGTATTTTGGGAGAAACCGACCAAATAAGCGTACTTGTAATGAATTCGGGTACAACTCAATCTATAAATTCCATTAATTTGGGATGGTCGGTTGATGGGGTCGTGCAAGGCTCATCCAATTATACGGTTTCATTAGCCCCGGAACAATCCACCCCACTTACGGTAGCAATTACATATCTTGCAGGCGATGTAGAGGTAAAGGTTTGGATAAATAATATAAATGGAATATCGGATGATTATCAAGGTGATGATACGATAAGTAAAACAACACAGATATGTGGCCAATATAGCGGAATAATGAATATTGGCCCAAACAGTACGTATAAAACCATACAAGATGCCTATGATGCTATAGATGCATGTGGAATTACAGGCGATATTACCTTTGCCTTCGAAACGGGAACCTATACTACAAACCTGGATTTTACCAATAATTCTACCCGTTTTGGAGATTATAAACTAACGATAACATCTGCAAGCGGAAACCGGGAAGACGTTAAATTCGAACCTGCATCAGGAATAGTGGTAACCCTTGGCAACACCCATAATCTTACCTTAGAGGCAATGACATTCGGACGCTATGCACAGGTTGGCAATATCGTGCAATTAAGTGGATATTGTTCCAATATCGAAATTCGGGATTGTAATTTATTGAGTGATACTACTGCAACAACTACTAATAATTATATTCCGTTGTTTAAAAGTGTTACCGATATTGTTGTGGGATTCCGTATGGTAGGTTGTTTACTGGATGGTGGTTATTATAATGCCAGTTTCTACGGCGGATCGGCCAATCTTACAGGTTCTCTTGGCTATAATATAGTATGGGATAGCAATACGTTCCGAAACGCTTATCATTCCGGAGTATTCTCCTATTATACTTATTTTACAAGTATATCGCATAATACATTTCTCAGTAGAATAGCAAACAATCAGGCTTATTGGTATGGGATTAATACAAATACGGGTACGCATGTGGAAGATATTATTGGTAATCGTATTATACAAAGAAACACTGTCACTACGGCAATGACTTATATTTATGGTATATATTTGAATGCTGCTAATCAAACTACCGTTATACCGGGGCGCAGGCCTACTATGATCACAAATAATGAAATCATAGGGGATGTTACGACTACATCTTATGGGATTTACCTAAACAATGCAGGCAAATCAACCGATCCGCCTATATATGTTTTGCACAATTCTATTTATTTTTCAGGAACAGGCGCTGCACGTGCAATAATGACCACCGTTCCTACGGGACAGATGAATATTATTAAAAACAACATGCTACATGTAACAGGTGGTTCGGCTTATGCTATTTATTTGAATACAGCATTCAACACTACACTTTATGATATAGATGCTAATAATATGTATGCCGCAGGCTCTCCTACTTATGTGGGCTATGCAGGAGGAAATAGAGCAGATATAACTGCATGGCAGGGTATTGTTTCAACAGACAAAAACTCCGAAAATATAGATCCGTCATACATTGATGCTACCGCAAGTTATAAGGCTCATTTAAAATTGAATGACTACACAAACATGACCGGTTCGCTGAACGCACAAGCCATATTGGATATTGAAGGAAATATGCGAACAAGTACTACTTCCTGGGGGTGCTATCAGGATGTAAGCCAGTCTTTCGCAACGGTAGATGGCATGTTGATGAATCTTACGGGATTGAAAACAAAAGGAGGCGGTGTTGGACAGGAAGAAATACTGACTGTAGAGTTATACAACGCAGGCCTGCAACCTATTACTGTTGCGACAATACGCTGGACCGAAAACGGAACACCCAAAGCTGACGTTCCTTGGTCTGGCAATTTGGCATCAGGAGAGAAAGCAATCATCACACTGGATGCGTTTACTTATACTTCCGGAACAAATACAGCAGAAGTCATTTTGGTATTGCCAACAGACACGGATCCAAGCAACGACACGGTAAGATCAACAGTGTCGGTATGTGCTATCCTTTATAGCGGAACATATAACATACCGAGAGATTTTAACACGTATGCCGACTTTGTCACTACTATAAATTCTTGTGGGGCATCAGGCAATATTATACTGGAACTAAAAGGCACATTTGCATCACTTGATTTATCCAATAATTTCAATTATATGTGCGGTCATCACCTGACCATTAAATCTGCCGACAACCATAGAGACAGTGTAAACTTCCAGCCCACTTCAGGGGTGGCGGTAACGCTTAACAACACCTACAATCTTACCCTGGAGGGGATGACATTCGGACGCTATGCAGCCATTGGCCATATAGTGAGTTTTACAGGGCCTTGTTCGAATATCGTCATCCGTAACTGTAATTTATTAAGTGATACGATTGCAACAACCAATAATTACTATCCTATAAACAAAGTAAACTCTACAGGTGTTATTGACAATTTCCGTATGGTGGGTTGTTTGCTGGATGGAGGTTATTATAATGCCTCATTCTATGGCGGTTCATCCAATACCATCGGAGGCTTGGGCAGCAATATAGTATGGGATAGTAATATGTTCCAAAACGCTTATCATTCCGGAATAATTTCCTACCAGACTTATTTTACAAGTATATCGCATAATACATTTCTCAATAGAACAGCAAATAATACGACTACCTGGTACGGGATCAATACAAGTACCGGCACACATGTGGAAGATATTATAGGCAATTATATCAGACAAAGGAACACTGCCAGCACGGCGATAAATGCTCTTTATGGTATTTATTTAAATTCTGCCAATATAACAACAATTATACCGGGGCGCAGGCCTACTATGGTCACAAATAATGAAATCATAGGAAATGCTGAAACTACAACTGTCGCTTATGGAATTTACCTGAATAACAGCGGCAAGGCAACCGACCCGTCTATAAATATTTTGCACAACTCTATTTATTTTTCAGGTGCAGGCCGGGCACGTGCAATAATGATGACCGTTCCTACGGGACAAATGAATATTATTAAAAATAACCTGCTATATGTAGAGGGCAATACAGCTTATGGTATTTATTTGAACACAGCATTCAACACTTCACTTTATGACATAGATGCCAATAATATGTATGCCCCTGATGCTTCTGGTTATGTGGGCTATGCAGGAGGAAATAGAGCGGATATAGCCGCATGGCAGGGTATTGTTTCAACAGACAAAAACTCGGTAAGCGTATCGCCGAACTTTATCAATCCTGACGAGAACTTAAAATTAGCCGATCTTAACAATTTAATTTGTGACGAAGTAGCTGCAGTAACCGATGATATAGAGGGTACGTTAAGAGGCGGTTATGTTACCATGGGTTGCTATGAAATGATAACGGCTAAGCCTTCAAACGCTACATTGGTTGCTATGTCGGGATTCCGGCAAGGCAATATTGCAAATCAAACAGATCAGCTAAATGTGCAGGTATTTAATGTCGGTACATCTACGACTATAACTTCTATAGATTTGGAATATTCGGTAAATGGTATTTCTCAAGGAACATCCAATCATATTATTTCACTGAGCAGGGGGCAAACCGCAACACTTACAGCAGGAATAATTACCTACCCTTCCGCAGATGCAACAATAAAAGTTTGGATAAATCGTGTAAACGGCGTTATTGATGACTATCAAGGAGACGATACATTAAGTCAAATGGTATCAATATGTACAGGTGCATACCACGGAGTAATGAACATAGGGCCAAATCAATCTATTAAAACCTTAGAGGAAGCTTTCAATTCTTTGAATCTCTGCGGAATCGATGGTAATATAATCTTTGCTTTTGAAGCAGGAACCTACAATTCCAGTTTGAATTTGATAAATAATGCGGCACTATTCGGAAATCATAAATTAACTATAACTTCAACAAGCGGAAATAGAGATGAGGTTATATTCCAACCTACAGGGGCAGTGAATATATTAATGAACAATGCCAGCAACGTTACGATAGAAAATGTAACATTTAATGGCAGGGGAACAGGCACCCACTGTGTAAACATTACAGGTGCATGTACCAATGTCGTTATCCGGAACTGTAAGTTGTTGAGTGATACCACTACAACTGTAACTACTGTCAATGTACTCAATAAAGCAACCGCTACAGGTTTTATTGACAATTTCCGTATGGTGGGTTGTTTACTGGACGGTGGCTATTATAATGCCAGCTTCTATGGAGGTATATCCAATGCGAATGGAGGGCTTGGTACCAATATAGTATGGGACAGCAATACATTCCAAAATGCATATCATTCTGCAATATTACCCTATTATACCTATTTTACAAGTATATCGTATAACACATTTCTTAGCAGAACAACAAATAATCAGGATTATTGGTATGGAATTAATACAAGTACCGGTACGCATGTGGAAAATATTATAGGCAATCGTTTTAGGCAAAGGCCTACTACCGGCAGTACGGCAATGACTTATATTTATGGTGTTTATTTGAATGCTGCAAATCAAACAACTGTTATACCGGGACGCAGGCCTACGGTAATTGCAAATAATGAAATAATAGGAAATGCGACCACTGCAAATATCGCTTATGGAATTTATCTCAATAACACAGGCAAGGCAACAGACCCGTCTATATATATTTTGCACAATTCCATTTATTTTTCAGGTACGGGTCAGGCACGTGCAATACAGACTACTGTTCCTTATGGGCAGATGAATGTTATTAAAAATAACAATTTATACGTAACCGGCTCTGTCTCCTATGTTGCCTATCCTATTTATTTGAATACGGTATTCAACACCGCTCTTTACGATATAGATGCTAATAATTTCTATGCGGCAGGCTCTCCAAATTATGTAGGCTATGCAGGAGTACCCATGCTAAGTATGAGCAATTGGCAATCTGTTGTTACAACCGACCAAAATTCGGTAAACGTGGTGCCAAACTTTGCGTCTCTTGTCAATAATAGTTTGGAGCTAACAAATAATAAAGGGCTGTCAGGGGTTCCTGTAACAGGAATTACCACTGATATAAACGGTAATACCCGTTCTTCCCTTGCACCTACAATGGGGGCTTATGAACCTGCTGCAGCAAGACGTGATTTAATGGCATATGAAATACAATCATCTGAATATGAAATTATTGAAAATCAAACTGTTTCCGTGAGTTTAGAAGTGATTAATTTAGGCACTACCGCTATCAATAACGCTACATTTAGATGGAGTATAAACGGACAGGTACAACCAAACCTTATTACACATAACTTTACAACTCCTTTGGCTATGTATCAACAACAGAATGTACCTATAGGAAATTATAAAGTAAACGGAGCTATCGGTGACCAGATATCTGTTCTAGTTTGGGTAGAATCCATAAATGCAATGCCGGATGAAAGGAATTGGAACGATACCACAAAGGTTATCTATACGATTGTACCTTTAGCAAGGTTTGTAGAACCTCTTGTAGCGGATACTATTTATGCCTTATCTTTTGATGTAAATGTAAAAATAGTTGCAGGGACAGGCGCTACCATCACTACACCCCAACTATGCATAGAAACTATAGGAAAAGAATGTTTACATGCATATGATACGCTCCCAATGGCGCTGATAAACGGCAATTGGGTGGCAACTGTTCCAAACAGGTATTATTACAGCAAAGTAATATATACGTTGTATGCAGAGGATACCCTCGGCTCACCAAACACAAACAGTCTTACCATAATAGACTCCACTTATATTGATCTGCTATTCTCCAGCGATGAAGTCACAAAAATCTTCTCATACAAAGGAGACATACAAACGATAACGCTTAATAAAGGACTTTACCAAATTGAAGTTTGGGGAGCTGACGGCGGAGATGGGCCCGATAATGGCTCCGGTTTAGGTGGAAATGGCGGTAAAGGCGGTTATTCCGAAGGTACATTAAGTATTGTCACTCCAACTACTTTATATGTAGTGGTTGGTGGAAAAGGTCAATTAGATCCGGTGGACAAGTCTTTGGGCGGAAATGGTGGATTTGGTGGCGGCGGCGGCGGCGCTGGTGCACCTAACAATACAATGGGCGGCGCTGGCGGCGGTGGATTATCAGGTATCTTTGCCAATTCGGTTACTCATGCTAATTCTGTAATTATAGCCGGTGGCGGCGGTGGCGGCGGTGGCGGCGGCTACAGTCGGAATAGTACAATGGGTGGTAATGGCGGCGGCATTTTCGGAGAAGATGGTGCACATGATTTAACTAGTAATGGAATTTACATGGGTAGTTTAGGAACAGCCGGAGTTGGCGGTGGTGGCACCCAATTCGCAGGAGGTATTTTGGGTGCAGGTGGCTCAGGTGCACAATTAGGCACTGATGGCGGAGCATTATTCGGCGGCGGTGCTACTAGTTCCACCTATAGTGGACCTGGAGATCCCGGTAATGGAATTACTTTAGCAGGTGGCTCAGGCTATAAAACACGTAGTGGAACTATGGTACTTCCTGGCAATGGCGGTTCCGGCGGCGGCGGCGGCGGCTACTACGGTGGTGGTGGTGGTGGCTATCAAAGCTATGGTGGCGGTGGCGGCGCCGGATATGTTGACGGCGTAATGAATGGTATAACTGCTCAATTAACCGACCCGGGCTTTGTAGCAAACCCGGATACCAGCTCCGGAAATGGATATATAAGAATAACACCTGTAAACAACATAGAAAGCTACAATATAGGCAATAATATAGCAATTATTGCTGTAGAATCTCCCGTAAGTACTGATAATGAAAGTGAATTATGTACAGATCCTTCTTTACCTGTAAAAATTGCATTGGCGAACCTGGGACAAAACGACCATGATTTTACAAAAGACAACATTACTATAAGTTATGAAATCATAAATCCACGCCAAACAGTCTATACAGGCAGCACTACCATTAATACAGGCAACCTTGTATCAGGATACATCAAGAGTGTTGAGTTAATGCCTGCTCTATCAGTGATGTATTCAGGAAATTATGAGATTAATGCCTGGATAACAAATGGGATAGATAACTTTACCTGTGATGACACGATTCGTTCCACGTATATGTCCGGAAGAATTGCATTGCCGGTGGATGAAGACTTTAGCAATGGAGTTTTGCCTTATAAATTCATATCAAATCCTTATAAGGGGGACACTCGTTGGGAACCTTATCAACCGGATCCAAATTATCCCGTGCAGCCGGATTTTGGTACAGGCATGCTTTATCATACGGGTTCAAGGGGATCCATGGCGCAATTACTTACCCGTCAGTTGGATCTGTATGGAGCAGTAGGCTCTGTAATGGAATTTTGGTATTATCACGATACAGCAACAACGGATAAATCTTATGTAGATGTTTCTGTGATTGCGGATGGCAATACCATATCGGAAAAAATCATTTATAAAAAGACCGGTTCGCTTCACGGTTGGACGCAATACACAGTGGATTTAGATCCGTATACTGCAAATCAATGCGTTTTGATAATGTTTGAATCAATGGTAGGAAGCAGCGGAGAAACCCAATACATAGACAGGATTTATATCTATGGCCCACAAAATTTGGGATTGGACGCCATCCTTGTTCCATCACTTACTGCATGTACCTCTAAAAACAGAGAAGTTCAATTGGCGTATGCTAATACCTCATCGTTACTCATGGACTTTGTGACAACCCCCACCCGAATCCATTGGGAGGTCAGCAAAAACGCTATGATAGTTGACAGTGGAGTTTATGTATTGAATAGTGGTGATTTAGATAAATATGCCGCCGACACGATTACACTCGCTACTATGGATTTTGATACGGGAACCTATCATCTAACAGCTTGGATAGTAGATGCGATTGATCATAATTCATTGGATGATACCGTACGCAAAACAATAATAATGAATCCTGCATTATCCGTAACGATGCAAGCAATATCAGGAGGTACTACAAGTTGTCTTTTAACAGGCCAGCAAGTGCAACAAACAGTAAGAGTGGAAAACACAGGAAATATGGACATTCCTGCAATAGAACTCCTATTGAATATAGGAGGTTCTTCTCCGCAAGTAATTCGTAAATCACTGTTTGTGAATTTACTTCCGGGTGATATACTGGATACTACCTTCACATATACCGTTCCTGCAGATGTAAATTATTACACAGAGGTAATTGCTTATATGAGTTGTGATTCGGCAATGGCAAACCATAATGCCTTTGTTTGGGAATGCGTGGATCTGGATGACTTGTCCTTAAGCGAACTTATTAAGCCTCAAAGCGGAGTAAGTGATATCGTGGGAGAACTCAATGAAATAGAGGTTTCTATAATGAATGCAAGTGATGTCACAACGTATGACAATGTAGTTATCATAGCGCAAATTGAAGATGAAAATGGTGTGCAGGTGATATCCGAAATTCGAGAAGTTGTACCACAAATCGAACCGTTAAGGAATGTACCATATACATTTAAAGAAAAGTATACTGTTCCTGATCTGGGAGTATATTACATCAGAATATTTATCGACAGCAGGGATAATTATCCAACAAATGATACCTTATTGGAGAGACGTGAAACATCAACCGGACTAAGTATGAAGAAGTTTGATACTTTCACATTGGAGCAAAACATCCCCAATCCTGCCGACAACAGCACTATAATAAAGTATAGTATTCCGGAATCAGGGGAAGTTATCTTCCGTATCCATAGCATGAACGGTCAAATACTGTATAATAAAGTAATTGATTCGGAATCAGGAGATCAAAATATCGAAATAATTACATTGGGATTATCATCCGGAGTCTATACGTATTCGATGGAATACAAGGGTCAACGTATAGTAAAACGAATGAGTATTAAGCGGTAAAGAAAAATCTTTTTCATCATGGTCACCCCTCTCCGGGGTGGCCTTTTTTATTTCCAGGTCCCGTCCATTATATCTTTTTTTTTCACTCTCTTTAAAAAATATTTCATGTTTTGTTGTTTTATATTAAAATTTGTGTACTTTTGCATCGTAAATTAATATGAGAAGATTTAGTATGAATTATAAAGAATTATATTCTCTTTCCCTTACTCCCTTAGATTACAAAGGAATGGCTATTCTTTTCATATTATATACGGCTTTTTTGCGTGTTGTTTGTAGAGTGCGGAATGTGCTGCCTGCCGTTGAATTTTCTTTTCAACAGTTTGTATTTAAAAAGAATAAAAAAAAAGGTGTGAATTATTTGTTTTCTTCAAATAAAAGTGTAACACACACACACACACACACACACACACACACACACACACACACACAGCGCACCTAGCGTGTAATTCTGATTCACGGGCGCGTAAATTACTCTCCCCCTTATACTTAAGGGAGCCATTATTATTGTCCAAAATTTCGATTTTTACTCTGTGGAAGGGGTATTTCCTGTCCTTTACCCATACAATGTTTTTATTTCTGCATGCTGCAATGCATGATATTCTGAATAAATATATTTCCCCGAAAAACACAATGACAAAAATCCGGACACTTCCGTTTTCGAAGTGTCCGGTCGCTTCGGCGTTTCAATATCCTGTTCAACAGAAAACAAGCATATTCCCACCCATACAACAGAAATCTTTGAAATCAACCTTAAATACTTTAAACTATGACAACAATCTATTTTTTATGAAAAGTATGGCTCCGGCTGAATTTATTAACACAAGATGTGGAGAAGATTATACGGCGGAAGTCTCCACTATAGGTAAAACCATACGCAATGAAGACATTGCAAGGTGTATTATTGAATATGAAAATCCATTGATTATACGATGAATTTGTATCATACTTACCACTCAGATAGAATAGAGGTATCCGCATGGACATACGAGGGATGCCCGCATGGACGTGCGGGAGGTGTCCGTACGTCCATGCGGGAGGTTCCCGTATGGACAGGATAGAAATTAAGGCTATTCAAAAAGTACTTGCTTTTACTTTTTTTCCCTGTCCCCTGAAGGGGGAATGCGATAAACCGGCAATTTATGAAAGTCTCTTTTGGGGGATTTAGGGGTAAATAAAACTTCTTGAACAGCCTCTTAGGATGAGAGAAAAGCCGGATTAACTCCATTTAGTTTGCAATGATGCTATGAATAAACGGATTATCAATATTCGCAATGACAAAAAAGCCTTATAATAAAACAAATAGGAACTACTGAACCGAGCTTGCGAGCTCAACAAAGTTAATCTTGAATATTAACAACTTACTATGAATTTTTAACCTTTAACTAATGAACCTTAATTATTAACTAAAATTTTATACAATGAAGAGGATTTTATTTATCTTAACAGGAATCCTGCTGTATGTACAGCAAGGACATGCGCAACAACAAGCATGGATGGAAAATTTTGACGGAAATGTTTCTTATACTGTTTCGTCAGGTACATGGGGGCAGAATTCTGCCTATTATGTATCCTCTCCGCAATCCTACCGCGGAGAAGTGCCCAAAAGAGCCGGTGAAGTAGCTATCATTCAAACACCTGCTTATGATTTTAGAGGGATGAATTATGTTTTTTTAAGATTCAATCAAATTTGTAAAGTATCACCACATGATATTACACAAATCCAGTATCGATTTCCCCCAAATGTTCTATGGGAAGATGTTCCTTACTATTGCTACGAAGGAAGTGGTAATTATCGAGGTAAAGGATTTGATGCGGCGAGCTATCCTGAATGGCGATCCGATGACAGTACCATTTACCCACAGCAATCATGGTGGAAAGAAGAAAGTTTTGACTTAAGTAGTGAAGTCAAAGGATTTGTAACTGAATTTCGCTTTGTGATTACGCGAGGCAATACCTTGGGAACAAATGTTTCATACGGCTGGTTATTAGACAATGTTGAAATAACAGCATCTACATTCGAAATAAAACCTCCCATAGTGGAATTGATTTCCGCATTGAACGATACGGTATATTCTACAGGACCTTTTACGATTAGGGCCAATGTAGAATCTACTTCCGGTTCTCCTCTTTTACCTGTTTGGTTGAAATATTCTGCTACGAAAAATGGTGTCACCCAAACAGGTTCTGTTCAGATGCAAAGAACGACCGGTAATATTTATGAAGCCTCTATTCCAAGATATACTGCCGGAACAAAAATAACATATTCCGTTACCGCAGAAGATGGTGTTGGAAATAATAAAACAGCAGCAGCAGAATTTGTGATTGCAATTCCTGTAGGTACTGGAGTGGAAGAATATGCAATAGTCGGTACAGGGGTAGTAACGAATTATCAAACTCCCATGAACTTGTATTACCAAAATAGCTGGACACGTCAGATATATTTGGCTTCCGAGATAAGTTCATCATCTTCGGGAGGAATAATTACGGAGTTGGCATGGGATTTTAATTATACGGCTGCATTTAGCGTCAATGATCAAAGATGCTATTTTAAAGCAATTCCTGCAACTACTACTACCGTTGTTTCCGGATATGTAGATCCTATTATTGATGGGGCAACTTTAGTGTGGTCAGGAACTTATTCTTCTGTCGCAGGACCTATATGGGCAAATATAGTCTTAGATAAACCGTTCTCACTACCTCCGGGATATAATTTGATGGTTTATTGGCTACATGAGCATGGACCTGGATATCCCGGATCAGATTTTGTATTTAATCATACGACAACGCCGACAAACATGACAATTTATGCACAACAAGATGCAGGAGGATTGCCCATATCCTCTACCGGTACTCGTACAACGGCAAGGCCCAATGCCCGATTTTTTATAAACGATCCGATTTATCATACAAACTCGGCAGAATTGGTGTCATTGGAATCACCCATAGTAGGTCAGGTAGTTGCAGGTACTTCAACTCCCATTACCGTAACCTTTAAAAATAAAGGTTCTGCAAATTTAACCTCTCTAGATTTTGGATGGAGTATCAACGGACAGGTTCAACCGACATCGGCTGCATGGACAGGTAATTTAGACTGGGATTATTCCATTTCCGGATATAGAATTGACAATTATACCCCCCTTGGAGGTTATGATACGATACGGGTATGGTGTACCTTACCCAATGGGCAAATGGATTCTGTATTAAAGGATGATACGTTATCCATCATTGTCTACGGCTGTGATGCAACCATGGGTGGTATTTATTCAGTAGGTCCTGATAACGCAAATTATACTTCGGTACAGGAAGTTATAGATATTATCAAACTTTGTACTCCTGCACGTAATATAACCCTTAACTTGCAATCGGGAATATATAATGAAAACTGGGATTTTACCGGTGTTGAAAATGCAATGGGTGATTATACCATGCGGATAACATCTTTGCGGAACCATAAAGATAGTGTGGTATTGCAACCGGATTCGGGAGTTGTAGCTGTATTATTAGGTAAAACGAATAATGTCGTTTTTGAAAATATTACAATTAAAGCCTCTGAAAACGCACATGCTGTTCAATTTATAAATGCATGTACCAATATAGTGATTAATAATTGTAATATATTGTTGGATTCAATAAGTTCTGATGCCTATTATTCTATTCTGAAAAATTCCGGGACAGGACTAATATCCAATGTTTATATTACAAATAATTATATTAATGGAGGTTACGGAATTAACTTTTACGGTGGAACCGGTACAACGGCTTATGGTTCCCATTTTGTTTTTGACAACAATACATTGAATAATGCCTATTACAGCGGAGGTAATTTTCTATATATGGATTCGACAAGTATATGCCATAATAAAATTATAGGCAGAGAAGCAAATGTCAGGACAAATGGAATGTGTCGTGGATTATTAGTACAATATTGCAACGGTTCCATCATAGGAAATAAGATTATTCAAAGAAGTCCGGAAATTCATTCATACTACGGCATGCATCTTGTCGGTTGCAATTCTTATAATACAAGCCAAACAGGTGCTGTTGTGAACAATGAAATTATTATCTTCAATGGAGCGGAAAATGCCTCTTACGGAATGGATATTTCAACATCAAAATTATTGGTGGCTCATAATTCCATACTAGTGGCAGGTGTTGATACAATAAGTTCCAGAGGACTATTTTTAGAAAATAATGCTTCATCGTTGACAATAAAAAATAATAATATCTTATTGAGCTCCAATGTTGGATTTCCTATATATTTGGACGGGCTTACTTACCTGTCGCAATGGGATATTAATTCAAATAATTATTATGCGCCTCAATATATAGGATATTATAGTTCGGATTCTGTAACCGATCCTGCTATATGGCGACAAACCATAACTTCAGATATCAATTCGGTAAGGATTGCACCTGATTTTATAGACAGCACAAGCAGTTTAGAAATGAATGATTATACAGGATTGAACTGTACATATATACGTGATTTTAATTACGATATAGAAAATGCTTTCCGGTCTACGATAACAACTATAGGTTGTTACAATGGTGTAGCTCCATTGAACGGAGATATTGAACTTACTCAAATTTTGTACTTTACTACAGGAGGCAGCGTTCCGGGTTCAACTAAGTCTGTTTCTTTGGAAATATTCAATCCGGGAGCGACAACTGTTACCAATGCTTCTTTTGGGTGGGTATTTAATAATGGAATACCGAATACGGCAACCTATAATGGTTCAATTGCAAGCGGTCAATACGATACGGTTCCCTTGGGAGCAATTATATATATTCCGGGATACAATGATCTGACGGCTTACTTAAGTAACGGAACATTGAACAACAATAGTTTACCGGATCAATATTCTCCAAACGATACCATTATTGCAAGCGTTGATGCCTGTTATTCGCTAAGCGGTCGTCAGGTTATAGGAAGTAACAACGCTGATTTTGAAACAATAGCAGATTTCTTCACCCGGGCATCTTTCTGCGGAGTAAGCAGCGATATAGAGTTGGCTTACCAGGATGGGAATTACACTATTACAAACATAGTTGTTGAAAATTATATGACGGTGATGAACGGACATAAATTGACCATTACGTCTTTGAATGCCGACCCGGCTGCTGTGAAATTCAAAGTTTCTTCCGGTGTTGCCTTTACATTGGCTAATGTACGTAACTTTGTTTTAGATGCTGTTACCATAGATGTAACAAGCGGAACATATGGCATTCAATTCACAAATACATGTAGCAATGTTGTTATTTCCAACTGTGAGATTTATGCTAACCCCACAACAACATCATCTTCTTATGCCCCCATTTATAAATCTACTACAGGTATTTTGGATGGTATAACTATTGTTAATAATATTTTAGACGGAGGATATTATGGTATCAATCTTTATGGAGCCCCCAACGCTGATGCTTATGGAACAAATATTCGCATAGACAGTAATACCATAACCAATACGTATTATTATGGGATATACCTGCAATATGCTGATTTTAAAAGCATTTCAAACAATAAAGTATTCAGCAGAACAGGTACGGCTAATGTATCAACTACCTATTGGAGCGGATTGTATTTCCTTAATTCTAATGGATTGATAATAAATGGAAATATTGTCCGGCAGTTAACCCCAACTATAACCTATCCGAGAGGGCTCTATTTATCAAGTATGAATATAACCAATTTTAAATATCCTGCTTTTCCGGATACCTTATTGGTTTCCAATAATGAAATTTATGCGATAATGGGAGTATCTTCCACAGCAAATTATGCAATAAGTGTGGTTACTTCAAGAGCAAATATTATTAACAATACGTTTTATGGTGTTTCTAATGGTATAACAGGGGGATATTGCGCTTATTTTCCAGTTAATAATGATTACTACCTGGGAATGAAAAATAATATATTTATCCAATTATCTTCTGCCGGCTGGCCCGTTTATATAAACGGAACATTTCCGGGCCAATGGGATTTTAATGCGAACTTATTGTATTCAGGGGGTACCAACGTAGGATATGTCGGTTCAGCAAAAACGACTTTAGCCACATGGAGGTCAAGTGTTCCAACCGATACTCGCTCGGTAAGTCTGATGTCTAATTTTATAGATATTCCTTCTAATTTTGGCTTATTAGATACCGTAGGACTGGCAGTACCTGCTCATTCTTTGGTTTCTACGGATATATTAAATTTGCGAAGAGGTTCTATTACTAATATGGGAGCATATCGCTACGAAGACCCTGCCAGTGATGTGCAACCGGAAGAAATTTTATTACAAACATCTTACTCGCTAGGCGATTTAGTGCCGATAGACATTACTATCAAAAATACAGGTGCCAATGTGTTATCTTCTGCTATGATCAACTGGACAGTTAACGGTGGAGCTCTACAGTCCAAACAATGGACAGGAAGTTTAGCTCATGGTGCTGTATCAAGCTCCTTGAACTTGGAGACAATCACAGCTAACAGACCGACAGAAATAATCGTTTATACTACTCTTCCCAATGGCACACCCGATCCAAGAACATATAATGATACCATGGTATTTTCATTTGCCGTTTGTGATACGGCATTAAACGGAACTTATACGGTAGGAAGCGGAGGTAACTTTGGAGATATGAATGTTGCCTGGTTAATGATTGATAACTGCGGTATAAATGGCGCTGTTACGCTTTCACTACTTCCCGGCACTCATACAATGAACAACAAAGTGGTAAATAAAATATCCGGCACCTCTGCAAGCAAAAGAATAACGATTACTTCTTCTACCGGAAATAAGGATGATGTTACTATTTACGGAAGTTTTACTTTGAACGGAGTAGAAAATATGACATTTAAAAATATCACAATAGATAATTCGGCAACACCCACCCAGTCAACAATACTTTTTGTCGGAACATGTACTGATATTGAAATCAGAGGATGTAATATAATGGCAGATACTACAACGACAAGCGCTACTGTTCATGGAATAAGCTACCATAGTGTTAGCGGTAGTACCGATAGATTGAATGGTGTCCGGATTGTAAATAATACAATGGATGGAGGACATTCCAATATTTATTTTTATTATGCTACGGGAGGCAGTTCTTATATGGCATGTGATGGGGTTACAATAGATAGTAATACATTAACCAATGCGTATGCAAATGGCATTTATACTTATTATTATGGATATTCCCCTAGCGTTTCGTATAATACAATAACAACACGTGTTGTAGCTACAACACAGTATGGAATTTATTGGGGAGTTTATAGTACCGTTGATGCGATGAATAATAATAGGATATTTATACGGGGAACATCAACTTCTTATGGAATATATACCTATTATATTAATAGGAATACATCATATAATGCGAAAGGAAATGCTCCTATCTATAATAATGAAATTATAATTCCTTCCGCCGGAACAAATTACGGATTCTATATGACTTATCCTAACGTAGATTTATACCACAATTCGGTATATTTAGGAGGAAGTTCACAATGTAATGGAATATATGTAACAAGTATGAGCAATACACATACATTTAATGTTAAAAATAATTTATTTGTTACGGCAACATCAGCCGCAACAGGTTATCCGATTTATTTTTCACCTGCAAATTTAGCAACAGTTGCATCCGGAACGACATTGGATTATAATAACTATTTTAGTACGGGAGCAAATATTGCATATCTTGGAAGTGCGGTTCCCAGTATGCCTGTCCTGCGGGCAAGTACAGGACAGGACGCTAACAGCAAGAATTATGCGCCTACATTTAAAAACATTGCCACAAGTACGGAATTGGCAGATACATGCAGGATAGATTGTCCTGTGTTGACACAAATACCGAAGGATATTAGGGGGTTTGTTCGCAAAGGAACCACTAATATGGGCGCCTATGGTTATGAACCTTATTCTTTGGATGCAGAATTATCAGTTGTCAATACATCCCACATGCCGGCAAATGTTCCTTCTACTCCATCTGTAGTTGTCTATAATGGAGGAAAAACAACAATTACTGATTTAACTATTGGATATTCCTTTAATGACGGAGCAGACGTTCTTGTCCCATGGACAGGTAGCCTTGCATTTTTAGATGAGGTTTTAATTGATTTACCCCCTACAGTAACTCCTATATTGGGAAATAATCAAATCAAGGTATGGATAGTTGATGTAAATCAGCAAGGGATAGATGATGATCAGGGAAACGACACAATCCAACAATCATTTTCTGCATGTACCCATGTTTTCTACAATAATTCGTATGTGATTGGAAATTCCGGTTCCGCGGATTTTAAAACATTAGATTCGGCTTTTAATAAGATGGTTGATTGCGGAATAAAGGGAAATGTTACCTTATTGCTTGAAAACGGTACATACACGGAAAATTTAACTTTCCTGAAGTTATTGGGTTTGATACCTGATGGAAGTACATTAACCATTACTTCTCTTACCGGAAATACCAATGATGTTACTATAAAACCTCTTGCGGGAGCAGCAATAACATTTTTCAGTAATCAAAATATTACAATTAAAAATATTACAATAGATGTTTCCTCCTCAGGCCACTCCTATGGAATTGTTTTCAACGGGGCATGTGAAAATATTGAAATATACGGATGTAATATTTTGTCATACGCATCAGCTACAGGAAATGCCTATGCCGGAATATATAGTCCGGGTGCAACACATCTACGAAATATACGTATCATAAAAAATACAATTAACGGAGGTTATTATGGCATATATATGCAATGCGCTCCTTCTACTTCCACTATAGCTGATAGTTATAATAGCATAATAGACAGCAATGTTATAACCAACCCATATTCTACCGGAATGGAAATCGCATATGGCAACATAACAAGTATATCCCATAATACTATCCAATCCCGTGCTAATGCGTCTGCTACCTTCTATGGAATATATATGAATTATTTTATTAACTGTTCTGAAATTGTTGGAAATAAGATATACATAACATACAATCCGACATCCACATCCAATTATGCAGCGCATGGATTACGCACTAATTGTTTAAATTATTCGGGGACCAGCACACCATGTTTGGTGGCCAATAACGAAATACGGATAACGGGCACTATGGGTACCGCAGGTTCAACAAGCTTATATCAAGGAATTTCTACATCGCAGTATAATCGTATGAATATTTATAATAATTCCATATTTATTACGGCAGGGTACCAGCCTTGTTATGGAATAAGTAAATATAATTCGGCTCCCTCAAGTTATCTCGTTAATACGAGTCATAACAACATAGCGATAAACAGTTTAAATGAAGCATCCTATCCTTTGCATGCCGCGGGTGCTTATCTTCACCCAGTATGGGGCGTAAATGATTATAACAATTATTATAATTATAATGGTCCTTACATTGCTTTTGCGGGTGAGCCTTACGCTACCATAGAAGATGTTCGTAATGAGTTCTATCAGGATTTGAATTCTTGTTCGTACAATCCGCTATTTGCAGATAGTACAATCAATTTGGATTTGTCCCTGAAAGGATTTGCTAACCTACTATTTTCTCCTCATCCGGAAGTATTAACAGATATACGTGGAAAAACAAGAGGTAATATAGCGACATTGGGGGCATACGATATTGTTCCGGAACAAAATGCGGCAATGGCCATCCGTTTTGTCAATTGGGAAAATGAGGTAATTGACCAATATACCCAAAATGTTGAGGTGTCTATTACAAATTTAAGCTCTCAGCCAGTTAGCGGTGCAATGATAGAATGGACAATAAATGGAGTTCCGCGAACAGCAGTTCCGTTTAATCCGGCAATACCTTTATCTTCACTATCAACAAGAAACATTGTTTTAGGAAATTATCAGGTGTTACAGCCTGTAAATGAGGTTAGGGCATGGTTATCGAATATTAGCGGATCGCCCAATACATTGAAAGATACGGCTGTAGCAATAAGCAATATGGTGCAGTTGGTTGAATATATAGAACCATTGGTTTGGGATACTATAAATAGTCTAGCGTTTAATGTTTATGCCAGAATCAAAACCGGAACAGGGGCACCGGTATCAATACCCCAGCTTATCGTAAAATCAACGGTTAATAATAAGTTCGAATTTAATGATACCGTAGATATGAATAATCTGGGAGGGGAAAGTTGGATAGCAAATATTCCTTCACAATATTATGGCAGCAAAATAATATATTCTTTGACGGTAGAAGATACGGTAGGGAATATTCAAACCATAATAGATTCCACTTATTTGGCATATAAGGAAATAAAAGATTCTATAGTAGTAGGAACAGGCAAGATTACAAATTATTACACCCCTATTTATTATTCGAATTACGGATGGTCTCGCCAGATATATTTGGGAAGAGAAATTAATCCTACTAACCAGGAAGTGATAATAACCAAGCTTGCCTGGGAATCCAGCAATCTTGGATATATATATTCAAATCAGATATGTTATATGAGGTTGGTTCATGATTCTGTTTATACTTCTACCGCATATATCGACCCGGCTTCTGTAGGAGCAACAGAAGTTTACAGAGGATCATATACCGCACAGACCGGCTGGTCGGAAGTAACACTTCAGAAGCCTTTTGTATTACCACCGAATATGAATGTAGAGATATTCTGGTTGCATCAAGGCGGATCGGGAGCAGGATCTTCTTATTATTGGCTTCATACTTTTACACCACAATACCGGACGCTTTATTACGGAACAACGGGGAGCAGTTTTGCAACAGGAACTGGAACCTATTCTTATGATCGTCCCAATGCTCGTTTTATGATAGAGTATCCCCTAATGCCATATGCAGGATATAATTTAGGGCTGATGAAAGTAATAGAGCCTTTTAGTGATCCCAGTATATTATGTTATCCTAATTATTCACCTGTAAAGGTTGCCGTAACAAACCTAGGTTCGGATGATTATAATTTTGGATTAAGTCCTTTACGATTAGATGTAGAAGTTACAGGAGCAATAAATTTTGCAGCCGATACAACCGTGCGGGCAGGAACATTAAAACCGGGAGAAACAGATACGATAGATATTACAACTATTTTACCCATTATGTTATCCGGAAAATATGAAATAAAAGCATGGCTGACTAATAACGTGGATATTATTACATATGATGACACAATTGTTTATGAATATATATCCGGAAGAATAGGGCTTCCTGTGGATGAATACTTTAGTGATCCTGATTTGCCGTTGGCATTTATATCAAAACAATTGCGTGGAAGTAAATGGGAAGTAATTAACGGCAGTAGTCCGGTAGATACTACGATCAAACCCGGGTTTGGTACGGGAATGTTGAGCTTTATCGGTACGCGTGGATGTTTAACGGAATTATCAACCCGTCAACTTGATTTATATGGAAGTACTAATCCAAAAATGGAATTCTGGTATTTCCATGATACCATTCCTTCTGAAGACTATACTGATGTACTCGTTACACTTGACGGGGGATTAACTCACACTAAACTATTAGAATTAGTTAAGTATAATTCTCAACGGGGATGGCATCATTATACTGTTTCCTTAAGTAATTATATGACGGAATCCTGTGTTATTCTTGTCTTTGAATCCATGATAATGTCCGATGAAGGAGAACAATATATTGATCGTATATGGATTACATCCGAACAGGACATGGCAGTATCCGAAATTTTAATGTCCGAATTATCTGCCTGTAATCTTGATAAGAATGAATTGAGAGTTGTGATAGAATCAACAAAATACCAGTCTATCGATTTCTCCCAGTATCCTGGTATTGGTATTCAAGTAGAAATAAGCGGTCCTACCAATCATAATTTCAATTACCCATTAAGGAATAAGGTATTGGAAGGATTTTCATTTGATACCCTATTTATTACGTCCGATATTGATTTTACGGCAGGAACATATACTATAAAAGCATATTTAACAAGTCCGGTTGATAACTATCATGTGAATGATACGGCAAAAGCAACGATTATTATCAATCCATCTTTATCGGTTACAATCAAACCGGTCAGTGGAGGATCTACCAATTGCATATCAGGGAACTTGCCGATAAAACAGCAGGTAGTTGTTAAGAATATTGGTAATATGGATTTATCAGATATTAATCTAAGGATGGATGTCACATCTAATTCGCTGACATTTTCCGCCATGGGTTCTATTTCTGATACACTCTTGCCTGGAGATTCGATAACATATAATTTTGATGAGTTTACAACCCCTTGGGATGCGACTTATTATGTAGATGTTACAGCCTTCTTAGATTGTGATTCTATATTAGCTCATGCCTCTGCAGCTGCAATAGAATGTGTGAATATAGAAGATCTGTATGTATTCAGTATTGATAATCCATCCGAAGAGAAAGATAAAGTAGGTGACGAAATAAATATAATAGCTACTATCATAAACCGAAGCGATATTAATGCGCATAGTAATATCAGTATATATGCAGAAGTAACGAATATGCAAGGAAACATACTTCATAGTTTTGAAGAAACCATTTCACATATTAGTTTTGAAGCCACTGTTCCACATAATTTCCGGGAAATATATACGGTACCTGCAGATACGGCCTATATGATAAAAGTATATATAGAGAACAGGGATAATTATGCCTATAATGATAGCTTGACAATTACCCGTAAGACAGATTATATAAATAAAATAGAAGCTATACAAAGCATAAATATCAGCATGGAACAAAACATTCCCAATCCTGCCAATACCAGTACAATGATAAGATATAACGTTCCGGAATCAGGAGATGTTATTTTCAGTATCCATAGTATAAATGGTCAGTTATTACATAATAAAGTAGTACAATCGGAAGCCGGAACAAATACTTTAGAACTCAACATTTCTTCCTTATCAGCAGGGATCTATATGTATTCTATGGAATACAAGGGTCAACGTATAGTGAAACGCATGAGTATAAAACGATAAAAAATCTTTTTCATCATGGCTGCCCCATCCCCGGGGTGGCCTTTTTTTATTAATGTGTATAAAAATAAAATCCATTAAAATAAACCTTTTTCATTATCCAAATTGTGGCTGCCTCTCGGGCAGCCCTTTTTATAAAATCGGACTGTTTCATATACCGATTACAATAATACTATTTTCTTGTTATATTCATCTTTCTATCTTTACTATTTCCTTGTAAATCTAGCAGACGTAGTCAAAAGTCAAAATAAAATGAATAAGGATTATTTCACTACATTTCGAGGCTCTTACTGCTCTTCGTAACCCAAGTGCTTTGCTCCCACAATTGAGGTGAAAAAGAAGGATCATTGCTGAATGTCCAATAATAGAAAATTAAACGGAGAACATGACAATAAGATAATCTCTGTCATATTAGAGTATGCGGCAAAATAATGCGGAAATCCTTTTATCAGCTCCCTTTACACACCCCTTTTAGTCCCTCTTGAAGGGGAAAGTTTCTTCTTTTTATCATTCTATTATTTTGGAAAACTGTCCGAACGTTCGGAAATAAGCAAACAACAATGTTTGAATGTTTCCGACTTCCCGGAAACATTCAAACAAGGATGAATATATCTTTCCGGCTCTCCGGAAACCCTTAAACAAGAGTGAAAATACCTTTCCGAAGCTTCGGAAACAAGCAAACAACAGTGTTTGAAGGCTTCCGACTTCCCGGAAACATTCAAACAAGGATGAATATATCTTTCCGGCTCTCCGGAAACCCTCAAACAAGAGTGAAAATACCTTTCCGAAGCTTCGGAAACCTTCAAACGAAAGTGCGGGATACTTTCCGGAAAGCCGGACAGTTTTGAAACCGAAAAGAAACATGCTATATGCAGAACGCAGAAACAAAAATGTTGTTATTGGTAGAAAAAGCACCTGGATTACGAAGAGCAGTAAGAGCCTCGAAATGTAGTGAAATAATCTCCTAAGTCAACTTTTGACAACTTCTATGAATAAATCTATTATTTGTAGAGTTCGCACATCGATATCTGTAAGACAAAGAGAAGAATATCGGCAAGACACACAGCAAATTTAGAATATTATTGGTGTTTTAAAATCTTCTAAATTACACTTTGAATTCGCGTTAAGATTAGATAAACATAAAAAAAGAGACTGTCTACATTCTTTAGACAGTCTCTTAATAAACCCAAAAAACCTTATTTATCCTTAAATTAGCCCAAATATGATTTTAATCGCTTTGTGCCATTCTTACGTAACTTCTTCAACGCTTTTTCTTTTACCTGGCGAGCGCCTTCGCGTGTAAGATTAAACTTCTCTCCTATTTCATCCAACGTGTATTCGTGTGATTTTCCTATTCCAAAAAACATACAAATTAACTCCCGCTCCCTTTCATCCAATACATCCAAAGTATGGCTGATTTCTTTTTCCAATGATTCCTTTATAAGGAGAGAATCGGTATGGGTGATTTCTTCACTTACAAAGGTATCTATGAAATTTGTGTCATCTTCATTATTAATAGGGGCATCCATAGAAATATGGCGTGCTGCAATCTTAACAATTTCTCCGATTTTATCCGGTGACAAATCGATAACTTCAGCAATTTCTTCTATTGTAGGAGGGCGGTTATATACCTGTTCCAACCTGGAAATTTCTTTTTTTATACGATTTACCGCACCCAATTGATTTACCGGCAAACGAACAATCCGGGACTGATCTGCAATAGCATGTGAAATAGATTGTCTTATCCACCACACTGCATATGAAATAAATTTGAATCCTCTGGTTTCATCAAATCGCTTAGCGGCCTTAATCAATCCAAGGTTCCCTTCATTAATAAGATCTTGCAATCCAAGACCTTGGTTTTGATACTGTTTTGCAACAGATACAACAAAACGAAGATTCGCCTTGACTAATTTATCCAATGCCTCTTTACTCCCTGCTTTGATTTGTTGAGCTAACTCAACCTCTTCATCAGGAGTAATCATTTGTTCTTTACTAATATCCTGTAAATACTTTTCAAACGAAGTATTATCCCTATTAGTAATCGAATGTGATATTTTTAACTGTCTCATAAAATAAATAACCTCATCTTTACTTTGTTATTACATAACAACATTATAACTATACATATAACCATTGGGGTAAAAACCCTCAATGCGTACAAGTCCTTCTTTGTCTTCCAGAATTCGCTCAATATCATCTTCTGTAGCTACCGATCTTTTATCTATGGCTGTAATGGTAAAATCATTTTTTATTCCGGCGGATTTCAATAAGCCTTCTTTAAGATTTACCACACGTAAACCGTTACTTACTCTATATCGTGCTTTGATTTGATCATTGATAGGTTCCACATCGACTCCAAGTTTATTTAACGCAATCTTATCTCCTTTTCGTATAATATCTGTTGTTCCATTTATATTTTTTAATGTAACTTTTGTTTCAAACTCTTTTTTATCTCGGATAAGTTTACAAGCAATTACATCTCCAGGCAGATGCTGATCCAGTATTTCCTTTAACTCGGGAATAGAATTCACCTCATGCCCATCTATTGATAATAAAATATCGCCCTCTTTTATTCCGGCCTTATCGGCAGACTTATTTGGCTCGATTTTAAATATTTGTATTCCTTTTGCATTTTCCAAGTGCATTTCTTCAGCTTTATTTCCATCCATTTCCGAAAAAGAAGCTCCGAAAAACACACGTTGAACCCTGCCGTATTTCATTAAGTCATTAACTACTTTTTTTACAATATTGACCGGAATTGCAAAAGAATAACCTGCAAAAGAACCTGTATTCGATGCAATAGCAGCATTAATTCCTACCAACTCTCCTGCTGTATTGACTAATGCCCCACCACTGTTTCCACTATTAACCGCAGCATCCGTCTGAATAAATGAAGATACAGAGGTGTTTCCTCCCAGGATATTTAAATTCCTGGCTTTTGCACTCACAATACCTGCTGTCACGGTAGAAGTCAAATTATATGGGTTTCCAACGGCCAACACCCACTCCCCTAACTTCACCTCATCGGAATTACCATATTCTATATTATGTAAATTTTTTGCATTTACTTTTAATAGTGCCAAATCATTTTTTTCATCTGTTCCTATAAGCGATGCATCAAGTACCCGCTTATCATTAAATGTCACTTTTATTTTTGTTGCCCCTTCTACTACGTGATTATTTGTCACAATATAACCATCCTGTGTCAAGATAACCCCTGATCCATATGCCTGGTAAACACGGGTTTGTGGCTGTCCGAAAAAATTAAAGAATGGGTCTTGAAAGAAATAATCAAATAAACTACTTTTCTGCTGCATCTCCGCACTTATATGAACTACAGCATTAACTGTATTCTCTGCTGCGTAGGTAAAATCCACTGGATTAACACGGATGCCTGAACCCGTAGATGAAGTATTAGAGGGAGTTGTATTGCGTTGAGCACACCCGACATTACAAAAGCAGAAAGTAATAATGATTCCTATCAATAAACATTTTTTCATCCTGTTTAGTTCCATAATTTTTTCTGTTATACGGTTAACTATAAGAAAAGTTTCTTTTTTTATTCTTTAATTTTATTACCTCAAATTAACACCCAAGTGACAACTATTGTTTAATTTTTTGAAATAATATATAATAAGTAGATATTCTCGTCTTATTTTCTATTTGGATAAAATGAACAAACTATGTAAAATATAGAAACTCAAAAATCCGAATTTTATTATTTCACAATTTGGAATATTATAAAATTCAAACAATGCCACAAATATAAAAATTAAAATCACATTACTGCTTGAACATAACCGTTGTAATTTTTATCCGTCAATTATAAAAAAACTTTATGTTCTTAAATTAAATTTTATATTTTTGTGGAAAATTTATAAATAAACAAATTATGCATTTTCTAGAAAGCGTTATAGGCAAAGACAATTCATTTTGGAAATACGTTATTACATTTATTGTCGCTTTTTTAGCGGCTAGTTTTATAGGGGGAATCCCCTTAATGATTGCTGTTTTTATATATTCCGCAAAAAGCGGAAATATGCTAACAACAGAAATGGCCAGTTCTTTAGATTTTTCCGCAATAGGAATGCCGGAAAATCTTTCATTATTTCTTGCATTAATTTCATTTACCGTAGGTTTGCTTGCCGCTTGGCTAATAGTAAAAGCTTTACATCAGCGATCATTCTCCGAAACAATAAACGGCACAAAAAAGATCCGTTGGAGCCGGGCTTTCATGGGACTTGGAGTTTGGTTTTTACTCATGTTGGTTTATTTAATAATATCTTATGTTATCAATCCTGAAAATTTCATAGTTCAATTCGACATCAAAACATTTATTCCATTACTTTTTATTTCATTAATCTTTATTCCATTACAAACAACATTTGAGGAATTTTTATTCCGGGGTTACTTAGCTCAAGGCATCGGTGCCTGGACAAGGAACAGATGGTTAGTTGTTTTGATTCCTGCTATCTTGTTTGGATTAATGCATACTGCAAATACAGAAGTGTCAACATACGGGTTTTGGGCAGCCATGCCTCAATATATTTTGTTTGGGCTTATCTTCGGATTGATTGCTGTCCTGGATGACGGGATTGAACTTGCAATGGGAATGCATGCTGCTAACAATATTTTTGCATGTTTATTTGTCACATTCGATGCTTCTTCGTTAAAAACTCCTGCCATATTTAATCAACAGACGATGAATATAGGAATGGAAACAATTGTTTTGGCAATAGCGGGAATACTCGCCCTTTTATTCTTTGCAATAAAATACAAATGGAACTTTTCTATAATGAATAAAAAGATAGAGAAAGAACAAACGGAGGTAATTGAATAAGAAGTACGCAAGTTACAGGGAGTTACAAGAAATTAGATAATTATGATTACTTTAACTCAACTATTGTAATTCCATGTCCGCCACGTTCTATATGTTCATCATAGAACGCTTTAACGGTTTTATTTTTTGACAGGTATTCTCTGATAACCATTCTCAGTATTCCATTTCCTTTACCATGAAGAATACTCACATTATGGATGCTTAACAATATTGCATCATCCAAATATTCTTCAACTTTACGAATAGCATCCTCTGCTCTCATACCACGTATATCTAATTGCAACTTAAAGTTTTCAACTTTTGCATTGAGATCAAGGGATGAATACATATCCTTCTGTGCAGATTTAGTCAACTTTTTCTGCTGGGTATTGCTGATTTTTCGAACCTTATCCAGTGTTGTTTTCAAATTCACCGAGTTGAATGATACAGTGACATCCTCGTCGTTAATAGCTGTAATTTCACCAATGGTATTTGTTCCCTCGATTATTACCGTATCATGTAAGTTAATAATTTCTGGTTCTGGTTCTTTTTGCTCAATGATAGGATGTTCTTCTTGTTTCTCTTCCGTTTTTATCTTGTCCGAAAACTGTTGAATTTCTTGTCTTAATTGTTTTACAACTTCCTTGTCTGCTTTATTCTCTTTTACCTCACGAATGGTTTTTTCAATGAGTTTGTTCGAGCTTTGTACAAGTATCTTCGCTTCGTTTCGGGCTTGTCTTATAATCTCTGAACGTCTTTGCTTTAATTCTGCGTTTTTTACCGTATATTCTTGGATTAATTCCGACAGTTGGGTATCGGTAAATTCTATCATTTTCTGTTGAGAATCTAATTCCAACTGCTTCTGTTCGAGCTTCTGTAATAATTTTTCATATCTAATTTGTACTTTCCCGACTTTTTGTATTGCTTTTTGAATAATATCTTTATCGAAACCTATTTTTTCTGCAATTTCAAAAGTAAAGGAAGTACCAAACTGCCCCATCTTTAAAATAAATAACGGGCGCATTTCCTTTTCGTCAAATAACATTGCGCCATTCTCAATGTTAGCATGCTTTTCTGCCAAAAGCTTTAAATTTCCAAAATGCGTTGTTACAAGTCCGCATACATTTTTTACCGAAAGAAATTCAAGCAAAGCTTCTGCAATGGCTCCTCCATATTGCGGATCAGTACCTCCTCCTAATTCGTCTATTAAAAACAAGCTTTTAGAGGACGCGTGTTCCACCATTGTTTGCATATTTCTTAAATGGGAACTATATGTGCTTAAATCATTATCTATGGATTGCTCATCTCCAATATCAATAAATATATCATCGAAAATACCAAACTCGGAAATTTCAGAAACCGGAACCAACAAACCGCATTGAAACATATATTGAAGAAGGGCCAGTGTTTTTAAACAAACCGATTTCCCTCCGGCATTAGGTCCTGAAATGATTAATATCTTAAATTTATTTCCCAGTTCAATATCTAGGGGAATAACCTGTTTGTTCTGTGCTTTATGACTTAAAAACAAAAGCGGATGTATTGCCTTTTTCCATTGAAAAGCAGTCTGATTGTTAATAATAGGCTTGCAGGCATTAATATGGATAGCAAGCTTTGCTTTCGCGCGAATAAAATCAATAATACTTAGATAAGTAAATGCATTTAGAACAGATGGAATTATAGGACGAATATAACTAGTAAACTGAGTTAGAATACGAATAATTTCCAGCCTCTCATCTGCTAAAAAGTTATAAAGCAAATTATTCGATTCAAAAATCTCTTGCGGTTCAATAAAAAATGTTTGTCCTGATGATGACTCATCATGAATAAACCCTTTTACTTTTCGTTTATTAACAGCAGGGACAGGTAAAACAAACCGTCCGTTCCGGATAGTTATTTCTGCAGCTTCATCAATAAGATGATTTTGTTTTGAATGCTGCAATACTTTCTTGATGTTTTTGGAAATATCCAGTTCCAAATCATGTATTTTCCTTCGTATATACCGTAACTCTTCCGAAGCAGAATCTTTTACATTTCCTTTATCATCTATAATAAGATTAATCCTTTCAATAAGAGTAGCATCAAAATCCAAATTCAAAGACAAATCGGTCAATCTTGGATATTTTTCCGTTTCTTTTCTTGTATTAAAAAAGGTTAGACAATCATGTATTGTTCGTAAAGCCGCTCTCAGGTTACATATATTCTCCACATCAATAAATGTTCCTTCAAGATTTAAGCGTTCTAATTCTGAAGTCAGGTCATAATAATCTTGAGAGGGGAAATTCGTTTCAAACAGAAGAATCTGTCTGAATTCTTCTGTTTCTTCCTGCAACTTGCAAATTTGTTGATATGAGTTTTCAAACCGCATTTGCTCCACCCGGCTCTCACCTAATGAACTCAAACAAAAATCTGTTAATAGATTCCGAATAGAGTCAAAAGCTATTTTCTTTTCAAAATTAGAGGGATATATCATTAAATTGAATGGCTTTTCTATTTTACTTTTTCGAATACAAGTAATCTCTCTCCATCCGTTAAATGAAAAACAGTATTACTCTTGATATACAATTGATATTCTCTCAATTGATCTTTATTATTTACTCCTCCTTTGTAATAAAAGTACATTATATCGGCATCATCAGAAAGAGAATAATAACATAAAATATACCCTACATCCGGAATAGGATATTTATCGTCCGCAAAGGAACATTCCCCATGAGCATAAAACAGCAATGTCTTCCCATCATACATTGCCCTCGGCTTTTGATAATGAGCCGTAAATGAGATAACAGCGGTAATCTTTTCATGATCAAGATATGCCTGGTAATTACCATACAATTCACTTAGTGCTTTTGTTTGTGCATCTGTATATTTTTTATCCTTATCTTTACAACCTGTAAAAATAAATAAACTTAGTAAGATAATAAATAATGCTTTCCTCATATTAAGATTTTAAAAGTTTAACGTGAGCCCTACTCCATGACTTGTGGCTCCAATTTTTAATGTTATATCTTGTGAATAATGATTTCTTGCTTTCCCTGCGTACATATCATTATAATCGTTTAGTGCTCTATTTCTTTTTACTGCTCCTGTAATAGTAACCGGGATGGAAGCTATTTCCAGCAAGCTTCCCAAGCCAATCAACAATACACTAGCCATAAGGGCATCGGAATTGGTATATCCAAACCAAAGGCCGGTTCCCTCCATAATAACACCACCAACTAATAACGCAATTCCGGTATGAAATGTCTTTTTCCCGCTATAATACTGTTCCCAAATATTTACCATGTTATTCACTTTCAAGAAATCTTCAAATTGGGTTTCATTAAAAACAGTGCCGTTATCCAGGTAAAAAGAGGTTTGTTTCCGGTAGATTACCGGTAATGTATTCTCTATATTTCCAACCTCTTTACTTTCAAAAGTATTCCTATTCAACTCAATTTGTGTTGTTTTTACTTCTGTGACATCATTAAACAGGTCAATATCCCCATTTTGCCAGACAACCTTATTTACTTTACTAAGATCAAGAACAATAACCGGTCCATCTTGGTAATCAAACTTTTTGTATGACAATTTCTCATCGGTCAACTCAAGAACTTTCGCTTGTATAACTTTTCCTTCAACAGTGTAAATTATATCCTGACAATGAATTATTTTAGTACATGCAATTAAAACTATTAATAATATGTGTGAATTTTTTTTCATAAAATAGTGTTTGATAATTTTTGCAAATATATCAAATTTCAGGGAATCTTTACCATTCTGAAAGTAAAAGAACGTCGAATCACTCAAAAACTACATCAAAGGTTTCTTCTATTTTCCAATTTGCAGTTAACTCAATCGTCTTTTCAAAATAAATGACTTCTTCGGGTTGCTGTCGAAGATTGTAGTTCCCACTATCCCAACGTTTATTGTCATTGGCATCCAGGATTACCCGAACACGGTATTTCCCGGGTCGTAAATAGTTATATGTAATATTTTTATTATAGGTGGTAAAATCCTCTTGTATAACATTCAATTTTTCCGAAAGCAATTGCAGTATATAGTTTGTTTGTTCGTAAAATTGATAATTAATCCGAATAGATCCATAATCTTTGGAAGATTTTGTCGTAAAACTAATTTCAATGGTATCATTGCAGCTGCCGTAATACGACCAGAAAGTAGAGTCAGGGCAAAGAATCGTATATTTCGTTTTCTCTTTAAAAGGATATTTGAAAGCTAAAGATCGTCTAATGCTATCCGCAAAATAACATTCTATGGATAATGTGTCATTCCCGTTTTTTCTTTCTTCAATCAATATGCACTTTGTCAAATCGAATCTATCAACAGGAAATGCAAATAGGATATTAGGGTCTCTATTTAATTCCCCCTTTGTGACTTCTGTATACTTTAAATAATTAGCAACCGTATCTGTCTTTTGTGATAATCTTTTCGAGGAAAAGGCACTTACCTGGGAAGGATTAAAAGATATAGTATCCAATATTTTGTCATTGGCTAATAATTCGAAATCGACAAGATCATGCGAAATAGTGGTCATGAAAACACTGATAGTATCTTTTGTCTTATTGTATTCGGTTAAATAATTTATTACCGTATCCAAATTACTAATTTGATTTAACTTGAAATCATTTATTCCATTTTTGAAGATAAAGTCATGTCTGTAATTCCCTTTAAACTCCCGTTTCAAAAAACGGATAGTTGTGTCTTGCTCTTGGAAAAGTAAAAGTGTATTCTCCGAATAATCGATACGTGGAACAATAACGCTATCTTGCTGATCGGAAGTCGTATCCACTGTATCCGAAGAATCTGTTGTATCGTTATGAACAGGAATATATATAGGTTTTACCAACTTGGTAGAAAATGCAACCTTCTCGTCGCTTTGATCAAAGAGATAGTTTTTATTTTTATCCACCAAAGCGTATAACTGATATTCTCCTTGAGCAATATTGGAAAAGAGGAATTTCCCTTCTTTATCGGCTGTTGTATAATAATAGGGCAAATCTCTCAACAATGCCGAATCTTCATGCTGTTTATATAGCAGAACCCCTACTTTCTCTTCGGGAAGTAAAGTAAGTGCATCTTTTACCTTACCTGCAAGGCTTAAAGAATCAATATAATCACCTGTAGAAAAAATAACTGTTGTTAACGGCAAGAAATTCCCTTCCGTTAAGTCTTTTATTCCTTGATTACAGGTTATAATATACGTTGTATTTTCCTCTAATTGATTATTTATATTGATTATTAAAGATTTTCCTTTTAATGTGTACTCCGGTTGATTTTTTAGCGGAGGCGAAACCAGGAAGGATTCGCTTGGGTTTGCCAACTGAACATATTCATCAAAATATAGATGGATTTGAGAAGCATTAAATTTCGTTGTATTATTGGGAGGCTCTTGGTTTAAAATAACAGGAGGTGTAACATCCTTTTCCCCTCCTGTGAGCGTAGCTTGTTGTGCACAGGAAGCAAATAATAACATTGGAATTATTATCAGGTAGAGATAAAACCGCATTGCCCTGCTCAAATCCTTCATGTGTGTCTGATTAACTTTTACTTGCCCGCTTGCGTTCTATTTCACTAAGTATGATTTTCCGCATACGAAGCGCTTTCGGCGTTATTTCCAAATACTCATCTTCTGCAATATATTCCAGGTACTCTTCAAGGGAAAATTTTACAGCCGGAGCGATAGACGTCTTATCATCAGATCCTGAAGCACGCATATTGGTTAATTTTTTTGATTTGGTTACATTAATCACCAGATCATCTTGCCGGATATGTTGCCCGATAACCTGTCCGGCATAAACATTCTCCATCGGTTCGATAAAAAAGCTCCCCCTGTCTTGCAGCTTATCAATAGCATAGGCAAAAGCAGTTCCGGTTTCCATGGCTATTAATGATCCGGCATGCCGTAAGGAAATATCTCCTTTCATAGGTTCATATCCAAGCAGGCGATGAGACATAACCGCTTCCCCTTCCGTTGCCGTTAACATTTGATTTCTAAGGCCAATAATCCCACGGGAAGGGATTTTAAATGTCAGACAAATACGATCTATTTTAGTATCAATCGTGCTGATCTCTCCTCTCCGCCTTGTTACCAGGTCTATCACTCTACTTGAAAACTCTTCAGGGACGACCACTGTCAATTCTTCAACAGGCTCGCATTTTTGTCCGTCAATTTCTTTTATGATTACCTTAGGCTGACCCACTTGCAGTTCATATCCCTCACGCCGCATCGTTTCTATCAGAATAGATAAATGCAAAATGCCGCGTCCGTAAACGATATGCATATCCGGAGAGGAAGTCTCTTCTATCCGCATGGCAAGATTTTTCTCCAATTCCTTATATAAACGATCACGTATATGGCGGGATGTTACAAATTTACCATCTTGTCCGAAAAAAGGAGAATTGTTGATAGTAAATAACATACTCATAGTCGGTTCATCTATTTTGATAGGCTCAAGTCCTTCCGGATTTTCGAAATCCGCAATCGTATCGCCAATATCAAAATCATCTACACCGAATACGGCACATATTTCTCCGGGATAAACGGGTTGTTTCATTTTTTCCTTGCCTAATCCTTCAAAGACATATAGTTCTTTTACTTTTGATTTGGAAACAGACCCGTCTCTTTTTACCAGGGAAACATTTTGACCCCAATCTAACGTACCTCTGCTAAGTTTTCCAACAGCAATTCGTCCTACATAAGAAGAATAATCCAAAGAAGAAATCATCATTTGGGTAGTTCCTTGCTCAAATACAGGTTCGGGAATATGGGTAATAATCTGTTCAAGTAAATAACTGATATCCTCTGTTGGTGTTTTCCAGTCTTCTCCCATCCATCCCAGCTTCGAAGATCCGTAGACAGTGGGGAAATTTAATTGATCTTCACTTGCACCTAAACTGAACATTAAATCGAAAACATCTTCCTGGGTTTGTTCAGGGTTGCAATTCGGTTTATCTACTTTGTTGACAACAACAATAGGTTTTAAGTTTAATTCGATAGCTTTTTGTAAAACAAAGCGTGTTTGTGGCATCGGCCCTTCAAAAGCATCTACAATAAGCAGGACGCCGTCAGCCATATTTAATACCCGCTCTACTTCTCCGCCGAAATCGCTGTGTCCCGGGGTATCTATAATATTTATTTTGAAATCTTTATATCTGACAGAGACATTTTTCGATAAAATGGTTATACCTCTTTCCCGTTCCAAATCATTGTTGTCAAGAATTAAATCCTGAACATCCTGATTTTCTCTAAAAAGTTGGGATTGATATAAAATACGATCGACAAGTGTTGTTTTTCCATGGTCAACATGGGCAATAATAGCTACATTTCTAATATTTTGCATTCTTTTTTATACGGTGAATAAATTAACTTGCAAAGATATAATTTTTTGAGGAATATTTATGCAATCACAAAAAAATAGCTATATGTAACGATTCTCAATCAATAAAAATGAATCTATCGTAAAATAAAATCTATTATTATTTGACGTTGTCAAAAGTTGGTTTATGGATTAACTTTCCCCTTCATTTTTCAATAATCCGAGAAGATTCAACTATTCTTCCCTCCTCTTTCTCTTCGCAACGATATAAAAAAAAGTGTCATTTTCAATGATTGCTCGATCATGGTGGTATAAATATTTAAGTGTCCTATAGATGATATGGTTAATACCGTCTCAATACCCGGATTCTATTTTTGAGAATATTCCGGAAGCATGTCCGGTACATCGGAGATGGTTTCATCATATTGTGAAAGTATAGAAACCGCTGTCGGCATACTTTCACAACCCCGCGAAAGTATGAAATCTATTGTCGGCACACTTTCACAACTCCGTGAAAGTATGAAATCTGCTGTCGGCATACTTTCACAACTTCGCGAAAGTATGAAAACCACTATCGGCACACTTTCACAACCCCGTGAAAGTATGAAAACTGTTGTCGGCATACTTTCACAATATTATGAAAACATTCCGACAACTTTTGGAAAGATTACGGGAAATCCCGGCATTCATTTTAAGGCAAATTTTTCCCCCTTGCGAAAAAACACAGGGTATACAATCTTAATTAAGAATCTGCCGGTATCATTGCTTGTATTATCATTTTATTATGACAACTTCAAACAAACTCTTTCTATATTTTGATTTCTTTTGGATAGCATATAAAATATTTACTTACGCTTTCCGAAAGTGTACGGTGGTTGAGATGATCGGATAGTTCCTCCATAGGAAATAAATCCCCATTCTTATCCAGTATTTGAATAGATTCCATTTTTTTGTTGTATGCCCGGTTTTCCATTTTTCCACCGATCACGAAATAGGACGCTTCTTCCTGATTCAAGCCCCATTCCCGCTCAACAAGTAGCCGGATTGATTCCTGGTAAGAATCCGCAAAAGGATGTTCTGCTACTTCTATCTTAAACAAATGACGATTATATAACCGTTTACTTAATTGTGATAAAACAATATCTTCTTCCTGCTGCCACATTTTGATACAGAATAAGATATCATTATCATCTATGCTTGTGTATGCATTCAATGCATCCGGATTTTCTGTAAAATCAGCAGGCGTCCTTTGCCTTTCAAAAAAATATTGCAGTGTGGGAGAAATAAAGTTCAGCCTCTTGGCTTGGAACAATAATCTTGCCCGTTTTAGAATGTTGATCAGAATCACTTCTACAACATGTACCGTTTTATGTAAATAAACCTGCCAGTACATCAATCTACGCGAGATAATGAATTTTTCAATCGAATAGATTGCTTTTATGTCGGCAACCAACTGGTTATTATGAACATTCAACATTTTGATAATCCGTTCCGACCCGATAACACCTTCGGCAACACCGGTAAAAAAGCTATCCCTGTTAAGATAATCCAATCTGTCCACATCCAGTTGACTGGAGACCAATTGATGCAAAAACGGCTTTGAATACTTATCTTCGAATATTTGTAATGCCAGGTCAAGTTTATTACGAAAGCTTTTATTATTAAGTTCCCTTATTAATAATTTTGTGCAATCCTCATGAGACAAATTCTCAACAAAAAAGAATTCCAAGGCATGTGAAAACGGAGTATGCCCGATATCGTGTAATAAAATAGCCGTCAACGTAGCTTCCTTTTCTTCCGCAGTAACATCAATGCCTTTGTCACAAAGAACATCCAATGCACTCTGCATTAAGTGCATCGCCCCTAAGGAGTGTTGAAAACGGCTGTGTGTGGCGCCCGGATAGACAAAATAAGTCAATCCCAGTTGCCGGATGTTCCTTAATCTTTGGAAATAAGAATGCTGTATCAGATCGAAAATAAATTCATTATATATATTAACAAATCCGTATACAGGGTCATTGACTATTTTTCTTTTATTCATATTTCCATCCTATTCAAACATCCTAATCAACTCATTTTCTTTAAAGGTTATGCATATTTTTCTTCCGCTGGGAGATATATGCGGCGATTCACCGGCAAACAATTCACTGATTAACGACTGCATCGCTTCTTCGGATAAACTTTTATTCTTTTTCTTCCCTATCGATCTTGCAAGAGAATGGGCAAGGTTATTTTTCTTGCTTATTTTGAGAGATATAAGATTATTTTTATACGATTCGAGTAACTGTTCTATTATCTCTTGTGCATTTTCCTCCAAAAGATCGGCAGGAATACCATTGAGGATAAAGGTGTTTTTGCCAAAAGACTCGATATCAAACCCCAGACTATTAAATTCCTTCAACAAATCATTGACTATATCACTGTTTTGCGGAGAGAATGTCAACGTCTCGGGGAAAAGTAGTTTCTGGGAACCTTGTGGTTTTTCAGATAGATTATTCGTGTAACGTTCATATAAAACGCGTTCCATTGCCGCTTCTATTTCAATTACGACAAATCCCGATTTTATCCGTGTTACAATATATTTATTTAGCGTCTGAAAGGCGGCAGGTTGATTGATCGTATTATTTTCTTCCTGGACAAGGATAGATTCCATTAACGTTTGTGTTCCTTCGCCGGAACCGGCAGATTCCTCCGGTATATTTTCCCGGATACTTTCGTATATCTTTTTCCAGCTGTCATCCACTTTTGCGGACTTAACCGGAGCAGAAAAACGACCTGTACCCCGGGTTGGATCCTGTTTACGATCGAAAGGATTATAGTCAGTCCGGGTTGTGATAACAGGCTCCCGCGGTACTCCTTTCTGAGGAATAGAACTAAAGTCAATCGGGGAAATATTTTCAAAATCAATAGACGCCCCTAAGTTGAAAGAACCGATCGAACGTTTAACGGTTGCTCTTAAAATACTATATATGATCTTCTCCTCCTGGAATTTGATCTCTGTTTTCGTCGGATGAATATTTACATCGATTGACTTGGGATCGACCTCAAAATAGATAAAATAAGTCGGGAAATGCTTCGCGGGAATTACTTCCTCAAAAGCAGATGTTACAGCATGATGGAAATAAGGATGTTTGATAAACCGGTTATTTACAAACATATATTGTTCTCCACGTGTTTTCTTTGCAAATTCAGGCTTCCCGATAAATCCGGTGATATTTACAATCTCGCTGGTTTGTTCAATAGGAATGAGCTTCTCTTTGCTTGGATTCCCCAAAATGTTTATAATACGCTGCTTCAATGTTGACTTGGGGAGATTGTATTCCGCTTTATCATTATGGTAAAGTGTGAACGCAATTTCGGGATGAACAAATGCAATCCGCAGAAATTCTTCATGGATATGAGAATATTCGACATTATCGCTCTTTAGAAAATTACGGCGGGCTGGAACATTAAAGAAGAGGTTCTTTACTAAAAAAGAAGAGCCCTGCGCATTACTGCACGGATTCTGTCCCTTACAACTACTGCCCTCAAGGATAATCGATGATCCTATCTCACTTTCTGCATGACGGGAACGTAGCTCAACATGTGCAATTGCAGCAATGGAAGCAAGTGCTTCCCCCCGAAACCCTTTCGTATGCAGATTAAAAAGATCATCTGCATTTTTTATCTTTGACGTAGCATGCCTCTCAAAACATAAGCGGGCGTCTGTCTCGCTCATGCCGCACCCATTGTCATTTACTTGAATAAGTGTTCTGCCCGCATTTTTTATAATAATATCTATACAGGTAGCGCCGGCATCTACCGCATTTTCCACCAATTCTTTTACTACAGAGGCCGGCCTCTGTATAACTTCACCCGCAGCAATTTGATTGGCAACATTGTCCGGTAAAACATTAATAATATCAGGCATCTGTAACTCCGAATGTTTTTTATGATAATAAGATATATAATAATACAGCTAGTAAAGCCAGCATAACCACCAGCCTTCTCATAGAGTTATGTTTTATTTTCCTGGTTTCTTTTACTTTTTGATGAAACCGGTCTCCGAAGTTTACTTCCGTATCTTCTTTTCCATCCAAAATCTTTTGTTTACGTATATTCGCTTTCTCTTGATCGTAATATCGAGCTTTGTAGTTAAACTTACGGGGTTCTTGCTTTTTGAATATTCCTTGAGGCATAACAATATATAATATTATTTTTTACAAAGTTACAAATTTTATTTCATTTGATGTTCCTGTCAATTATTATCAACGTGATACACATAATAAAATTCTCTCAAAAGGAAGAATTCTGCAATAATAACAGAAGTTACACAAATTAAATGAAGTTACAACGCAAAGACCATCTTTTTAATATCAAACCATAGTCTTTCGCAGCATCTCAAAATAAGATTCCTAATGTTACCCGTTCAGTCAATGGATAGATTGAGTTTAGGAAAATCATAAGCTCAACCACCGGATCAACCCTTTTATCGGCTTTATCTATTTTATCGGTTTTATCCCTGTTCCTTCATAAATAAGGCTGACAGAATTTAGCCCTTCAAACAAAATTTCCAATGTTACGTTACGTTATTTTAGTATTGATAAAAGTGGTATCTTTGTATAATAAAAAGAAAGAAGATAAATTATGATACAACGTATTCAAACCTTGTTCCTTCTGATTGCTTCAATATGCTTTGCCGTTGCTTGTTTTATGCCGATAGGAACAATCGCTACTAATGAGGCTTATTATATTATTACTCCCTGGGCATTAAAAGAAAATATCCCTAATGGAGCGATAGTGCATCCGACTTATTTTATCGGGATGTTGCAGGCCATGCTGGCGGTTATATCATTTGTTGCGATCTTTTTATACAAGAAACGCCCTGCACAATCAAAAGTATGTGTTGCCGCAATTATTATTAATTTCATATTGCTTATATTGATGTTGTGGGTATATCCGGATAATATCTTGCCTAAATTGTCACAAATAGCCGGTGCAGAAACAAGATATTCATTATGGACATTACTATCAATCGTACCATTAGCTTGCTTATATTTTGCAAATAAGTATATTATAAAAGACGAAAAGAGGATACGCGCAGCAGATCGGCTTCGCTAAGGAGATGAGATAGATGAATTTTCAATTAACCGCACCCTTTTTGCCTTCAGGAGATCAGCCTAAGGCAATTGAATCATTGATAAAAGGTGTAAATCAAGGAGTAAAAGATCAAACATTATTAGGCGTTACCGGATCCGGTAAGACATTTACTATTGCTAATGTTTTACAAGAATTGAATCGTCCGGCATTGATATTGAGCCATAATAAAACATTGGCAGCTCAGCTTTACAGTGAATTCAAAGATTTCTTCCCAAATAATGCAGTGGAATATTTTGTCTCATACTACGATTATTATCAACCGGAGGCATATATTCCTACTACCAATACATACATCGAAAAAGATTTATCAATTAATGAAGAAATTGAAAAGCTTCGATTGAGTGCAACATCTTCTTTGCTCTCCGGCCGGAGAGATGTTATCGTAGTTTCTTCCGTCTCTTGTATATACGGTATCGGGAACCCTGAAGAATTTGCAAGCAATACAATCCATATCCAAGTACAGCAAAAAACAGTACGGAATAAATTGCTGAGAAGTTTTGTCAACAGCCTTTATTCCCGTACCGAGATAGCTTTGGAACGAGGAAAATTCCGGGTAAAAGGAGATACGATTGATATTTTTCCTGCCTACGGGGATATTGCTTATCGTATATTATTCTGGGGAGACGAAATAGAAAGTATCGAATCTTTCGATCCTGTTACCGGAAATAAATACGAATCGTTGCAAGACCTGACTATTTATCCTGCCAATATTTTTGTTACTTCACCGGAAGGAGTTCATCATGCAGTGGAAGAGATACAAATTGATCTTAAGGAAAGAGTAGATTATTTTAAAGATATAGGAAAACATTTAGAAGCTAAACGGCTGGAAGATCGTGTTGTATATGATCTTGAAATGATTAAGGAACTGGGTTATTGTTCCGGAATAGAGAATTATTCCCGTTATTTCGATCGTCGTCCGCCACACTCCCGTCCGTTCTGTTTGTTGGATTATTTTCCTAAAGATTTTATCATGGTTGTAGACGAAAGCCATGTTACCATTCCCCAAATACGAGGAATGTTCGAAGGTGACAGATCCCGTAAAACAAACCTGGTTGATTACGGTTTCCGGCTTCCTTCGGCTCTAGATAACAGGCCGCTACGGTTTGAAGAATTTCAAGAGTTAATAGGACAAACTATCTATATATCCGCAACTCCGGCAGAATACGAACTGGCAAAATCGGATGGTGTCGTGATCGAACAGGTTGTTCGTCCTACCGGACTACTCGACCCTGTTATTGATGTGCGTCCTTGTGAAAATCAAATAGATGACTTATTAAATGAGATCGAGCTTACCGTACAAAAGGGAGAGCGTGTATTGGTTACGACTCTTACAAAACGCATGGCAGAAGATTTGTGCAAATATCTGGTACGAATAGATGTACGGACACAATATATTCATTCGGATGTAGAAACGCTTGACAGAGTGGAAATTTTACAGCAATTACGCAGTGGAGCCGTTGATGTATTGGTGGGTGTTAACTTATTAAGGGAAGGATTGGATTTACCCGAAGTTTCCTTAGTTGCTATATTGGATGCAGATAAAGAAGGATTCCTTCGTTCCGAACGGTCGTTAACACAAACATCCGGTCGTGCTGCCAGAAATGCAAACGGAAGGGTAATCTTCTATGCAGATAAAATTACTAAATCCATGCGAAAAACAATGGATGAAACAAACCGCAGACGGGAAAAACAAATTGCTTATAATATCGCTCATAACATTACCCCTACTACTATCGAACGGATCAGATCTTCTTCCTTTATTGGTAAAAATGGGCAGAATAATGATATTCAACAGGCATCAACTAAACAGGCAAATGAAGTAATAATAAAAGAATCAATGCATCTTCTATCCGCAAAAGAAATTGATAAATTATTACTCTCCAAGAAGAACGCTTTAGAAAGCGCTGTGAAAGAACTGGACTTTTTAGAAGCCGCACGACTCCGGGATGAAATAGAACAGCTGAAAAAACAAAAGAAAAAGATGTCGTAAAAAGGAAAGACAGCCTCTTTCTATACAACTTCTCATCAACTTCCTTAGTATCCGGACATACGCCTCTATATTTTTTTTTGAAAAAGATCTCTGAATAGAGATAGCACCTCCTTGTTTTACCGATGGTCTGATACAAAAAACAATTCCGGGATGGTCGTCGCTATGATATAGGGGAACCCCAGCAAAGATCATCAAACAAATATAGGAATATATTTTCCACATGTAGGAGTGTGTTGAAAACAAACAACGTATATACTTATCCTAAGAATTTAAGGGATGAATAAAAAATGAACATAATTTATGATCTATCCACACCTATAGGTGTGGACTGTCCATACTTATAGGTGTGTGCCGTCCACACTTATAAGTATGTGCCGTCCATTCGTCTGCTATTGTTTCACACGATTGCTTGGAAGTGAGGCATTCTTTCGTATACTTGTGAATCATTCACAAAATAAGTCTTTTTTTTATACAAACAGATAAATATACGAATCCAATTAACGGTGAAGCAAATAAAAACATTATACCGGTAGGTTCCTATCAATTATTATCAAAATATCGCCATAGGAAATAATGTATCTCATTCTATTTTCATACATTTATTTCTGCTCAACAACATTCAACAAACAGAGAATCACAAGAAGGAGGAATAGTAAACAATAGAACTCTTTTTTATTAGATAATAACTAAATATTTAAATTTTTATTAAACATATCCTTTTTACAAAAAACTCATTTATTATATGTATCAAATATTTTCATATATTTGTATTTCATTTCATATAGCCAATTATCCATGATGAGAATAAAGAATCATTATAAATCCATCATCTTATTTCTTTTTTTCTTATGTATTTATTCCATCGTATCAGGAAATACAATTTCCCATTATGAAGAACTACTACGATTGTCGGAAAAAGAACGCATTGAAAAAAATTATGTAAAAGCATTGGAATTACTTAATGAAATTAATACTGTGTCGGGAAATAATGCCTGGACAGACCTGCATATATTGGCTCTTAACAACCTGGGCGTTGTCTATATGGAATTGCTCGATTATGAAAAAGCAATGGATTATTATCTTGAAGGTTATAAAATAGCCATTGCCGAAAATAATAAGCAGAAAGAGATTATTATTTTAAATAATATATCTAAAATATATATCATTAATAACGAAACAGATAAAGCACAAGAATATCTTGGGCGAGCATACGAAGGAGCCAAACAGTTGAATGATACCCTGCGAATAGGAAGGTATGCTGCCAATTTGGGCTTTCTTGCAAACAAAAGGGGCAATTATGAATTAGGCGAAAAATATGTTGATGATGCTTTGGAAATTTTAAAAGATCAACCGGAAAACCCTCTTTGGATGATACAAATAAAACTGACAAAGGTTCAAAATTTGTATTTCCAGAAAAAGTACAACGAAGCCAAACAACTAATCGAAGATTTATTATCTCTATCGACAATAAAAGATGATGATCTTAAAGGAGAATCTCTGTTATACCTGGCTCGAATCTATCAAAAAGAGAATGAATATCAAAAAGCTATCCTTTTGGCAAATGAAGCGTTGACGGTTGATATTTCATTGATGCTGCGTATAGAATTGTATGAATTTTTATCCCAACTTCATAGAAGTAATCATGCATTTCTACCGGCGCTTCAATATACGGATTCTTTGATGTTAATGAAAGACTCCCTGATGCAGATGAATGATAAAAACCGTGTTACCAATGCGCAAATACGGTTTGATTTACTCAATTCGGAAAAGGAATTGATGGAAAATAAAGCAAAGCAAAAAGAAGAACGGACACTCTTTTTATTTATCATTCTTATTGTTGTTGTACTTGCAGTGGTGTTATTATTGATACAATCTTTGAAAAACAAACAGCAAAAAGCACTCTCGTTACTGGAACAGGAACGTTTGAATAACGAGATAAATACAAAAAACAGGCAATTGGCTGCCGACGTCCTCATCCAATCCAACAAAAATGAACTCTTAGAGGAAATGATCAAAAAACTCTCTAATACATCTACGCCTTCTAAGGATACAATAAAATCTATTGTTCAGCAACTAAAGTCACAGTTGAAAGAATCCCACAACTGGGATAGCTTTCTTGTACACTTTGAACAAATTAACCCTTCTTTTTTATCTTTAATAAAAGAAAAACATCCTGATTTAACGGTAAACGATATTCGTCTACTTTCTTATATATACCTGGACTTAACTACAAAAGAAATCGCTTCTTTACTAAACATTACATTCGAATCCTGCAAAAAGAAAAAACAAAGGCTTGCAAGCAAAATGGGAATAGAAACTTCCGGATTGTATAATTACCTAATAACAATAAAAACATATTAATACACTTGTTTAAAATGAATTAATACAATTTCGTCCCTTTTTGTCCCCCTTCTCGTCCCCTTTTATTCCCTTCTATTTATTAAGAAAAAGAGTATTCATGTATAAATTTGCATTCAGAATTTTAAAGAGAAAAATAAATGTAAATTATGAATGATTTAATAAAATTAAATTTAAACGAAACTAAATATAAATTAAAACTAATTAACATGAGGAGGATTTTCATCTTATTATTAACAGTAACGTTGCTGTCTTTACAGCATGGGCGCGCACAACAGCGTCAGGAATGGATAGAAGATTTTGATGGAAGCCAGGTAGGGTTTACCTCGACGCCACAAAATCTATGGTTATCCAACACAAAATATTATCTCCCTAGCTTGACGGGAGCAATGGTATCCAAATCGTATTTGGGGCTGGTTCCAAACAAGGTTGGAGATACCACAATATTGACATTAACCGTACCTTTGGATTTCTCGGATTATTCGAATGTGCAGTTGCGGTTCAGCCATATTTGCAAGATTTCCTCGAAAGACATTGCAAAAATACAATGTAAGATCGGTCAGCAAAGCCAGTGGGAAAGCATCGATGCTGATACATACCTTGGGAGTGCAGCAAATTATGCTAGAGACGGAGGCTTTAATGCGGCAAGTTATTCCCAATGGCAGGTAGGAGACAGTACGGTTACTCCGACACAGGCATGGTGGAAGGAAGAGGTATTTGACTTAACATCTAAGTTAGCTAGCCAAAATGGGGTACAGATACGTTTTTTGATTATCCACGGCAAGACTCCCTATACACAGGCTTCTTATGGCTGGTTGCTGGAGAATATCCGTTTAACAACGGCAACTTATGAATTAAATCCTCCAAAGGTAGAGTTTATTGGTTTATATCCAAATGATACGGTTTACAGTGTAGGGCCATACGAGATAAACGCCCGTGTTAAAGCAACGGGCAGTACCCTTATCAAACAGCCTTGGCTAAAATATACGGTAACAGAACCGAACAAACAGGCAGTACACGACTCCCTATTAATGACCCATATAGAAGGTGATTCTTTGTGGAAGGCTATCCTGCCGCAGTACGTAATAGGTACTACTGTTAAATATTCCATTACCGGAAAGGATGCAGCAGGCAACGAAGCAACGGCAAACTCATGGTATGCCATATCAGCGCCTTTAGCAGGGACAGCAATGGATAATGTTAATTTTGGAGTATATGATGCCGGTTCGTCGTGGAATACTGCCGTGGAGGCCGTTCTCTCTGAAAAAATGAATAGTTGGTCCCGTTCACTGTATTTGAATTCGGAATTGGAAAATCTGAATGCATCACCTGCCCTTCTTACCAGCATTGCATATCAGATGGATCGTTATTCATCTACAACCCCCCGAGCAGATATCCGGATTTATATGCGGGCGACAAACCAGACAGAAAATCCCACAACTTATTCCAATCCGGTTGCCGATGGAGCGACACTGGTTTACCAGGGACCCATGAATCTGGTAAGATCTCCGAATTGGATTATTTTACCGTTTACAGAAGGAGCTTTTTTTCTTCCCAAGGGAAGTAATTTGATGGTATATGTGGAAGACAATTCTTCGACTAATTCGGACTATAATAATTGGCAGATCGAACACAGCAAGATAGGAAGATGGGATCTGACCATATATGGCTCCACCCGTGGTGTTGGTGATGCCGCAGCCAGTACCGCTAAGCCCATTACCCGTTTTGGAAGGGAAGTAATAGCTTATGGAGACAATTCTGTTGGTCTTTACTCATTAGATATGCCGGATACGGTAACAGTATCACCCGCAACCAAACTACCGGTAGTAGTTACCATAAAGAACGTGGGTGCATTGAATTTGGACTCGCTAACTATTTCCTATCGTATTAACAATACTGCCCCCATATCCAAGAAACTGTATTTTAATCCGGGATTACCATGGGATTTTAATTTTCAGGATACACTGGGAGATTACAGCCCGAAAGTAAATGGGTTTGATACGGTAACGGCATGGGTGAGTTTACTTCACGGACAGGATATTGTAACCTTAGATGATATATTGACCAAGCGTGTTTATGGCACTACTGATTTATTGGTAAACTTTGTCAATACTCCAGAAGATACGGTATATAGAGCAATACCATACGAGATAACAGCAAGAACATTTACTTTTTCCGGAACGCCTGTTAATCAAGTGGAATTGGATATTACATATACTTACCAAGGAAATATAACGAATGATATTTTAACGATGAACCTGGATGCCGGAGATAATCTATGGAAAGTAACTATTCCTTCGCAACGTTTTGGTACGGATGTATCATATTCCATAGAATTGACAGATATTTTAGATAATACCATTACGATCTCCGACAGTTATTTTATAAAAAGACAATGCGGTACGGGCGGTTGTGACACAAATTCTGTAGCCATGGAGTCGATCAATTCACCCCTACAAACAGGAATTCCGGCAGGAACGCCTGTGCCTATTCATGTAACTATCCGCAACAGAGGAATAGCCGATTTGGACTCCTGTTATCTGAACTGGAGTTTGAATGGAGTAGTACAACCTGATACCGCTGTATATAAAGGTCCACTTCCGGATGATTTTACCGATACAATTACCATTGGTACTTATTTTTCGACAGCAGACAGGCAGGATACAATTACCATATGGGTAAGCATGCCAAATGCCCGTGTTGATTCCAGGACGGATGACGATACATTGAATCTATATCCCCTGGGTTGTGGACTTGGCTATGCAGGACCTTGCCGGATAGGTTCCGGCGAACAGTTTGCCAGCCTGAATGATGCATTGGAAATAATACGAAATTGCGGGCTTAGCGGTGATGTTGAACTGCAATTGAAAGGAGAATATCCTGAGAATATAAATTTAAGCAATATTTCGGATTATACCAATGGCCATACCCTGACTATTACTTCGTTTGACAATCATGCGGACAGCGCTGTTCTCAAGATTGCTACCGGAGCAGGAATCACGTTCAACAACAGCAACAATATTATATTAAAAGCAATCACGGTAGATGCAACAACAGCGACAAATGCCCTTTTATTTACAGGGGCATGTAAGAATATCATGATTCGTGACTGCAAGCTGTTGACAAGCCCTACCACTACCTCCTCCTTTCCCTATCCCCCAACAACTACTATAAGTAAAGGATACGGTACAGGAACAGTAGATAGCATCTCATTTATTAACAACCTGATAGACGGAGGTTATAACAATATTGAGTTCATTGCCGCTTCGACTATTGAAAATTGCGGGGTTGTGCGATTTGACAGTAATATCGTAAGTAATGGCTATGTGAAGGGAGCAGAATTGGTTTTTGTGAATTTCATAAGTTGTTCTTATAATACGGTATTAACCCGTACCGGTACTACCAATCAATCGTTTCAGGGATTTTATATCCGTCTTTCAAGTGGTCCCATTGTGGGAAATCGTTTTATCCAGCGCAGTACAAGTATTACCAATCCATCTATGCTTTATGTAGAGTCTCATAATGATAATACATCAGGCCCGGATGGTAATCGAATTCAGGGGTTAATTGCCAATAATGAAATAATTACCTTTTCCAATGAACTTGATAATAATTATTATAGTAGTGGTGCGATGCATATTGGTTACATGTCAACAGTTGATGTTCTTAATAATTCAATATATGTAGGCGGAAGCGGACAAAGGAAAGGTATTCATCTTGAATCGCTTGCCAATATTTTAAATATAAAGAACAATAATATAGTTACGACAGGTACATTGTCAACTCCAATTTATTGTAATTCTTCCAGCGCTTTGTTTAGATGGACGTTTGATTATAATAACATGTATGCTCCAACCTATGTAGCAATAATGGGCAATACCTATACTAAAATGGAAGACTGGAAACAGTTAACTTCCGATAGTAATTCGGTACGTGTCTTGCCTGATTTTGTGGCATCGCCTGTCTTTCCGGATCCTGCGGCTATAAATCACTTGAACTTGACACAGGCTATGGGATTGACATGTCCTATGGACTCTTCGGTTACCGTAGATATTAGGGATACAGCACGGCGAGCTGTAACAACGATGGGATGTTATGAAGTACCGCCGGTAGCGGGCAACGGCATGCTTATGGAAATTACAGGCTTAACTGATGGAACAACTGCCGGACAAACGGAAAATGTATATGTTACAATATATAATGAAGGGGCAACACCTTTAACATCTGTCAATCTAAGCTGGTCGGCTAATGATGCAGAACAAGGCAACGGCGTGGATTATCCCGTATCGTTGCGGCGAGGAGATGATACGACAATCCATATCGGATCCATAACGTATTCATCGGATAATACAATAGTAAAAGTATGGATAAATAACCTGAACAACAACACGCTTCCGGACAGTAAACCGGAAGATGATACGTTGAGCCGGTTTGTCATTGTCTGTCCGGTCGATGGTTATAGCGGACTGATGACAGTGGGGCAGGGAGGAATGTTCCCGAATCTACAATCAGTATATAGCGCATTGGACATGTGTGGAATATCAGGGGATGTTACCATCGCATTCCAGTCCGGCATCTATGAAGACAATATAGACTTGTCGAACAATGCGGTCAGATTTAAAAGTTACAGAGTAACGCTTACCTCTTCCACAGGCAATGCAGGCGATGTAACCTTCCGTCCACAATCAGGAGTTGGCATATCATTAAATACTTCAAGCAAGGTAACAATAAAGGATATAACGGTAGATGTTGCATCTTTGAATGTCAGCGGGATAGAATTAGCAGGAACATGTTCCGATATAGAAATAAACGGATGTACGATTCTTGTTAATCCGGCTGCAACTGCTTCTACCGTACGGGGAATATCATACAGCAATACGGAAGATTCCAGAAAGATGATTACAAATATATCGATTCTGAATAATACAATAGACGGCGGATACTACAATATCTACCTGCATTATTTGGGATGGACCTACGATGCAGATGCACAGGGCGTAAATAACAGGATAGACAACAATATTCTGACCAATGCTTATTATTGTGGAGTATATTTATACCGATTCGGACATTGCTACAGCATTTCCGGCAATACGCTTACTACCCGTGCCGCAGATACTGCGCAATATGGATTCTATGTGAGTGATTATATCAATGTAGATACAATGTCAAACAACAGAATCCTGTTGCAAACAACAGCTACAACAGGTACAAATTGTGGTATTTATCTAAACGAATATATAAGTTATTATGAGGCGCTACATCCTGCCATTGTTGCAAACAATGAAATACGTCATCTTGAAGCGGCTACTACAACGTATGGTATAGAAACTTCCAGTACTGTAGCAGATATTTTGCATAATTCGGTATATATCAAGGGAACATCCATTGCATACGGCAAATATATACGGAGTTCGACCAGGATATTCTATCTCAATATCAAAAATAATATATTCTCTGTCGAAACATCTCATGAACAAGGATACCCAATTTATGTTACGTCTGCTAGCGATGCACAACCGGGTTATAACAGTACAACGATGGATTATAATGATTATCACAGTACGGGTTCTTATGTGGGGTATATTGGAGCGGCCATGACGACAATGTCTGATTTACGGACGGCAACCCAGCAGGATGTCAATTCCGTCAATATAAAACCCATCTATAAAGATACAGATATAAATCTGGAACTGTTGGAATATAATGATACGTTGAAGTGCCCAACCAATGGAATGCTTTACAGCGATATACGCGGGCAGGTACGTCCGCCGCTAACAACGATGGGAGCCTATACACAACCGCCAACAGGGCTGGATTTGATGCTCAAGGCAATTACATCTTGGAATGCGGAAGTAATAAACAAGCAGACCATACAGATAAATGCAGATGTGTTGAATACCGGGGCTGTAGACATTAATTCAGCTACATTCGGTTGGAGTTTGAATGGCGTAACACAACAGACCGGTGTTCCATGGACGGCAACTCCGCCCCTGCCGATGTTTGGACAGGACAATGTCAATATAGGTAGTTTTACCGTTTCCGATACGGTCAATAAGTATAATGTAAAGGTATGGATAGAAACTATAAACGGACAGTCAGATACGGCAAACTGGAATGATACGATAACGACATCGGCACAATTGGTCCCCTTAGTGGAGTTTGTTGCACCCTTTGTCAGTGGTACTGTTTCCCGATTGTCATTTAACGTACCTGCAAGGATACGCACTTTTACGGGAGCTCCTCTGTCTGTTCCGAAGATGTATATACATACAATGATAAATGGATTGTCTTTATATGATTCTGTTCCCATGTCTCAAAACGGGGATATCTGGACGGCTGCTATTCCACAGCAGTATTACAACAGCAAAGTGGTATATTCATTACCTGTATCTGATAACATAGGAAATAATATTATTTTGATGGATTCGGTGTCTATCAATTCGACAGGAACGGAAAGGTATTCCGGTCATAACCTGGCATTATCATTGACGTCTCCTGTAAGCGATATTAATACCATCTGTTCTCCCTATGAGATTCCGGTAACGGCAAAAATAACCAATCTGGGTAGCGAGAGATATGATTTCACTCAGGATTCCATCGAAGTAGGCATCGAAATCAATGATCCCATAGGAAATTATTATTTCATTACAAAAACTGTGAGTACGGGAGTTTTGACATCGGGTTCAACAAATACAATAGAATTTATGTCGGCGCTGCCCATTATGTATTCGGGAGCTTATGATATCAAGGCATGGGTAAGCAGTTCCATAGACCGTATTATATATGATGATACGTCCATCACGGCTTATATCTCGTCAAGGATAGATTTGCCTGTACGGGCAGATTTCAGCACAGCATTTCCCATAGAATTTATGACTTCTCCCATACAAGGTAACAGTGCATGGGAATGGTATGCCGGCTCTGGAAGCATTCAGCCGGATTCAGGTACTGGTATGATACGATTCCAGGGAGCTGCAACTTCCGCGGCACTTTTAACTACCCGTCAACTGGATTTATACAATACATCTAATCCTTTTGTAGAATTCTACTATTATCACGATCCTTCCGCGGCTGTTGACGACTATTCCTATACAGATGTTAATGTGGTTGTAGATGGTGTTATTAATAATTTAGGTACCATTTATATGCATGATTCTCTGGGTCGTCATGGCTGGGTAAAATACAGGTATTCGTTAAACTGGCTTACATTCAGCAGTGCTTGTGTATTGATACAGTTTGAATCATTAAATAAGTTTGCAAGCTCAGCTCAATACATAGATTATATTCTGGTACATTCGGAACCGGACGCCGCCGTATCGGAAATTATCATTACTCCGGACCCAATATTATGTGACCTTTCACAACGTGATGTATTTGTAGTAATAAAAGCTGTCAAAAACCAATCCGTAACCTTTGGCAATACCGATTCTTTGATATTGGATATAAAAGGCACAATCTATCCGGTTTCCTTACGGGGGAAAGTATTACAAGCTAATGCATCAGATACATTACCTGTATTATCAAAGATTACTATTCCGGCTGGTACTACTGCAATAAAGGCATATTTTAAGACCCCTGTAGATAATTATCATGCGAACGATACGGCAAAACAGGATATTATTATCAACCCTGATATGTCGATTCAAATCATTCCTATTACAAGCGGGTCTGGTAATTGTCTTATTTCCGGCACGGATATATATCAACAAATGATCATAAAGAATACAGGAGATATACCTCTCCCACAACTTAATTTGACTTTGTCTGTATCTGCAGATGCATGGAATACCTACCCTGCCTATTCTTTTGCAACAACGGAATCCACCTCCAAAACATTAGATCCCGGAGATACCGTTGTGGTTACTTTCAATACTCCATACACTATTCCCCATAGTCCCAATTACCAGGTTCAGGTTACTGCCTATTTAAGTTGCGATTCTGTATTGTTAAACAAAGAATCTGCTATTTCTGAATGCGTAGAAACGGATAATCTTGTTCTTATCAGCATAGATAAACCTTCAGGACAAGTGGATACCATAGGAAGCAACATTAACATTGAAGTAACATTGGAAAATAAAAGTGATGCAACTCCTTTCTCCAGTGTAAGAATACATGCACGGGTAGAAGATTCAAAAGGAAATATCTCTACCAATATATATGAAACTATTCCGGGAACAATCGATCCATTATCTCCTGCATCTTATACTTTTAGTACTTTTTATCCTGTTCCTGACGATTCAGTGTATTACATTACCGTATTCATCGAAAAACAGGCAAAGGATAATTATCCACAAGATGATACCATACAGATGAAACGGACTACGGATTACAAAGTAGGTATAGAATCTATCGACCCGGTAATGATCAGCATGGAACAAAACATTCCGAACCCTGCCAATAACAACACTATGGTTAGGTATACTATTCCTGAATCAGGTGAAGTTATCTTCCGTATCCATAGTATGAACGGTCAGTTATTGTATAACAAAGCAGTACAGTCGGAGTCCGGAACAAATAGTATAGAGATCAATACTTCTAACTTATCATCAGGAATTTATGTCTATTCGATGGAATTCAATGGACAGCGAATTACAAAGCGAATGAGTATTAAACAATAAAATCTTTTTCATAATTCAAATTGTGGCTGCCTTCCCGGCAGCCCTTTTTATTTGTATTTGAGTCCAATCTATTATTCCTTTAAAAAATCTTTTCTATTTTGTTGTTTTGTATTAAAATTTGTGTACTTTTGCATTATAAATTAATATGAAAAGATTTTAGTATGAATTATAAAGGATCACATCCCCTCTCTCTTATCTCCTTAAATTATAGAGGAATGGTTGTTACATTTCATGCTATGTGTGATTTCCTACATGTTGTATACAAGATGCGAAATATGCTGCCTGTCTTTATTGAGCGGTTTTCCCAACAATTTATGTTGGAAAATTACAGAAAAACAGATATGGATTATTTGCTTTTGTCAAATAAAAGTATAACACACACACACACACACACACACACACACACACACACACACACACACACACACACACACACACAGCACCTAGCATATAGTGTAGTTTCGCGGGCGCGTAATTTATTCATTTTTTGTCCTATAATCAATAGGAAATCATTATTCTCCCTATTATTTTTTGCAGTAAAAACAGGTGTCCGCAGCATTTCTTTACTGGAAAAAACAATATACATAACTTTCCGGTATGGATTTTCTTTCGGCAAAACATATCCGCACTGCGGCATAGATGTTTCCGAGCTATCGGAAAGGCATTTTCATGCCTGTTTGGAGGCTTCCGAATTCCCGGAAAGATATTTTCATGCTTGTTTAAAGGTTTCCGAACTATCGGAAAGGATGGGACACACTTGTTTGGAAGCTTCCGAAGCTCCGGAAAGATATTTTCATGCTTGTTTAGAGGTTTCCGAACTATCGGAAAGGATGAAACACATTTGTTTGAAAGCTTCCGGACTTCCGGAAAGGGTTTTCCATGCCTGTATAGAAGCTTCCGAATTATCGGAAAGGGGAGTTCACCCTTGTTTGAAAGCTTCCGAACTTCCGGAAAAGCATTTTCATCATTCTATGGGAAATAATAAGACATCTTTCTTTAGAAAAAAATTCTTACAGGAACAAAATAATAGTACTCATTTAAAAATCAATCATTATGAAAATTAAACGAGTGGATTTCCGGTCGCTCCGCAACAACAAGTATAAGTATACAAAGAATCGTCGCACTATAAAATACAACGTAGTTCATTGATTATCAAAATTTCATAGAACGAATAAAATATTTTAACGCAACACTATTAACTTTTAAACTTTAACTAATGAACTTAATTATTAACTAAAAATTTTAAACAATGAAAAGGGTTTTTATTTTCTTAACAGGATTTTTGCTGTGCATACAGCAAATACAAGCACAACAACAGACATGGACAGAAGATTTTGACGGCACCTTGCCTCCCGCCGCATGGGCAGTTTCTTCAAGTTCTTTAACCGGGTCGTGGCTGCCCAATACGACGTACCATCAACCGGGTTCATCAACAACAAATCCCCAATCCTACCGGGGAAAAGTTCCTAACGATGTAGGAGAATACGTTAGTTTGGAAACACGTGTTTATAACTTGGAGGATTATGAATACGGATTGTTACGATTCAGTCATATCTGTAAAGTATCTCCGAGTGATACTGTCCGGGTAGAATATCGGATAAACCAAGGTACGGTTATGGGGCCTTGGCTTTCTCTGCCTTGGAGTGACTATATGGGTTCTGCCGCAAATTATCGTATATCCGGATTCAATGCCGCCAGTTACTCCGAATGGAGGGGAAATGACAGTACAATATTTCCGGCACAATCATGGTGGAAAGAAGAAATCTTTGATCTAAGATATTTTGCAACAGGTTATCAAGTTCAATTCCGGTTTTTTATCAAGCATGGAAACACGCCTGGAACCCAAGTATCATACGGATGGTTGATAGACAACTTGGAGGTAACGGCATCGGTTAATCCGGTAAACACGCCCGCAGTAAACTTTGTATCTCCTCTTATAAAAGATACATTATACAGTGTCGGGCCGTACACAATTAATGCTAAAGTGGCAACACGCACTACTGCAAAAATAAAGAATCCATGGTTAAAATATACAGCAACCAATAATGGAAACCATGTAAAAACAGATTCTATATTAATGGAAAATGTATCGGGTGATTCGTTATGGAAAGCCCAAATAAAAGCATTCCCATTGGGAACAGATATACTCTATTCGATATTAGGAGAAGACACTGTCGGGAATTATGCAAATGCAATATCCGGATACGCTATACGAAAAAGCCTTTCTGATACTTTAAGCAACTCAACGGCAATGTATTCTATTGATTTGGCAACTCCTGTAGCAACTACAACCAATCATCAGGTCCCTATTGTAGTTACGATAAAGAACAAAGGCATATCGGATCTGCATTCTGCAACTATCTCCTATACGATAAACGGAGACGTACCGGAAGATTATAACTGGAATAAAACCACCGGCTTGCCATGGGATTATACTTCTCAAGATACGATAGGTTATTATACTCCCAAAATGAAAGGATATGATACGATTACCGCATGGATAAAAATGCCAAATAGCGTAGAAGATACAATTGTATTTGATGATAGTTTAACAAAAATCACTTATGGGACAACCGACATACAAATGAGGTTTGTAAAGGCTCCCGGTGACACGGTTTATTCCGTTGGTCCTCATACAATAGGAGTTCGTATTGAAACCCTTTCCGGCAATACCATTCCCTCTGTAACTTTAAATGTAGCATCTACTTATGAAGGAGTAACAAGCGACAACACATACCCAATGGTATACAATGCAAATGAGAATTCCTGGGAAGTGGATATCCCCAGTCATCGTATTAGAACGAGTGTGAAATACAGTGTAACCTTAACAGATATTTTGGGAAATGAAGTCTCCATTTCAAGGGAATACTATATTAAAAAAACAATGATAATAGATGAACTGGTTGGCAGTTTCTATTTTTCTCCGCTTGATACTATGACAAATTCAATGAGTGGGGGATCTGGCTATTATTTCCAGCCAACATCCACAACAAGCTGGGCGCGTAGTTTATACCTTTATGAAGATTTTACAGATATGGATACTGTTAACACGCGAGTTATAGGCAGTTATGGAGTCAGACTTCAATCAACCGGTACATATACGTGTAAAAATGTCAGAATATATCTTCAGGAGGTATTGGATACGGAAGTTGCATTGGGCTATGTAGATCCTGTGGGAGCGGGCGCTCAGTTAGTCTATGAAGGGCCTTGGACACTGGTTTATGCATGGATTAATGGGCCAGGTGCTGCCGGTCAGTTTAATGAAGTGATATTCCAGACTCCGTTCCTTTTAAAACCCAAGCATAATTTACTGGTTTACGTAGAATATATTCCGGATGCAGGGAGTATAGTAACATCCCTTACCTGGCCGGTTGCTATACTTAGGCGTTCTAATACCGTTACCGGTGCTCCTATCGGAACAGGAGGCAATTCCCGTGTCTCTCTTATCGCGGCTTCGTTTGGAATCGCTACGATAAAGAATATTGACACTAATTCGGTGGCATTAAAATCCATATTATCTCCTGTGCAGGATGACATTCAATTCACAAATCCCACAGATGTAACCGTAGAAATCATGAATCTGGGTATCGGGGATTTGGATTCATGCGAAATCAACTGGACCTTAAATGGAGTTTTACAAGAGCCTCCATATATCTATAGGGGCCCTCTATGGGAAGGATTTAATGATATAGTAACAATAGGGTCATACACAGCAATTGCAGGTAGGTCGGATGAAATAGTAGTATGGGTAAGCATGCCCAATGGAAAAGTTGACCTTCTAACCTATGATGATACCTTACAAACTACTATTGCCGGATGTACCACTCCATTAAATGGAGTATACCGGGTAGGGAACAATGCTCCTTATTATAGAACATTGTCAAGCGTATTCTTTGCATTAGAACGATGTGGTATCTCAGGAAAAGTAACGTTAGAGTTGGAATCACAAACTTTCGAAGAAAGTGCGGCACTTGGCAGTGCTATTAAAATGACTATGGCAGATACACTGGAAATAAGATCATTATCCGGGAATGCAAGCGACGTAGTTATTTATCCGTCGGAAGGAGCAGGATTATCATTACTTGGTGAAATAAAGAACTTCTCATTACAAGGGATCACCATTGATTCCCGCCGTAGCGGATCGCATGGGATCGAAATTTTGAATGCCTCCCAGAATACCACTATTAAAAATTGTACAATCTATGCCAAACCAACCAGCTCCGCTACAACAGCCTCTAGCATTTATGTAAGAGGTGGAATCCAGGAAGATATATCTATTGTAAAAAACCTGATAGATGGCGGATATGCTGGGATTTATATATATGGCGGAACCGGTAGTTCCGCATATGGAACAAATATCATAATAGATAGCAATACGATACAAAATCATTATTCTACTGGTTTGTATACCTATTATGCAGATTTTACAAGTATTTCTCATAATACGGTATTGAGTAGTGCATCATCGGTAGCGGCAGATGCTGCTACAACATGGAATGGATTATCTATTAATTATTCTAACGGACCTATTACAGGTAATAAAGTTATTCAACAGGGAACAAGAATTACAAATCCTACCGGAATATATACATATCAATATCATTATTATCCGACACGTACTTTGGGAGTAGTAGCTAACAATGAAATAATTGTCAGCACAACAGGAGCATACCATGGTATAAACATAGGAACCTATTCCCGGGGATATTATCTACATAACTCTATTTATGTAAAAGGCACATCAGGATCACCAAGGGGAATAACCATAGCAAGTTCAGCATATAGTTCTCTTTTCATCAAAAATAATAACATCGTAATGGAATCCCCTTCGGGATATCCCATCCATATGACAAATCTTGATTTTATTGCTCTTATAGATCTTGATTATAATAATATGTACGGTTCCAATTATGTCGGATTTATAGGAAATTCTATCTCCTCAATTCCTGTTTGGCAGCAGTTAGTACCTACAGACAAACATTCCGTGAAAGTATTACCTGCATTTATCGATATAACGGAAAGTCTGGAACTGACTAACTATTCGGATTTATTCTGCTTACAATATTCCCAAGCACAAGATAATATAAAAGGGGAACAACGTACTGCCCGTACAACAATCGGAGCTTATGGGATTGGATTACCCGACGGATATGACTTGTCCTTAAAAGCAATGAAAGAACCTGCATATAGTTCATGTTCGCCGGATTATGTTCCTGTAAAGGTAGAATTAAGCAATAATGGTAGCGTTAAACATGATTTTAGCGCCAATCCGATAACCCTGCATCTGAACGTAACCGGCCGGTTAGGCTTAATTCCACCATTCGATACGGCTATTACTATTAATTATGGACAATTGGATTTGTTTGAATCAATAGAATACATGCTCAAGAACTTGTTAAATGTATCGGTGGCAGATGAATATCTTTTATCAGCATGGATCACAAACAGTATGGATCCGGTAAAGGCAAATGATACTATACGAGAAACCTATAGTACGGTCAAAATCTTCTTGCCTCTGGATGAAAATTTCAGTAATGGGATTCCGTCAGAATTCACTGTAAAAAGCAATACTTCATCTGCATGGACTCCGGTAGCACAAGGCATTGGAGCAGACACAAGCATTAAACCCGTTTACGGTACATCGATGCTAATGTTCAATGGAACAAGGGGTGCCAGAACGGAATTGATCAGTGCTAAAATAGAGCTACAGGGAATGATATCACCTGCATTGGATCTCTGGTATTTTCATGACACAACAGAAACAGAAGATTATTTAGATGTCCGGATAACACTAGACGGGGAATCCTATACAACCATCCAGTCGCTATCAAAACAAAATAATGTTCGTGGATGGAAACATTATAGTATTGATTTATCTTCTTACATGAATGGATCATGTATCAATATCCTGTTTGAAGCTATGTCTCTGTCAGGTGAAGCTATCTTTCAATACATCGACCGTGTTTTAATTACCGCAAAACAGGATATTAAAATAACAGAAGTGTTTATTTCCGATTTCTCTGTTTGTGATATGAAAAATAAAGAATGGAAAGTGGTATTGAAAAATCTAACCCAACCTGTTCTAAGCTATGACAACACGCCAACAGAGATTGTTTTGGAAATAATAGGTACACCTCATAGATTTACAAAATCCTTACAAACAGGTTCTGTAGCAGGACTTGCTTCCGACACCATTCCTTTATCTCCATATTTTGATATTGCTCCGGGTGTATACGATGTAAAAGTCTATTTTGCTTCTCCGCTGGATGATAATCCATTAAATGATACATTAACAGGGTACATAGATATTAATCCGGATATAAAAATAACGGTTCACAAATTATCAGGACAGGATATCAATTGTCTTGGAGCAGGAATGGACGCTTTTCAGAGCGTAACGATTGAAAACATAGGAAATATGGAACTTTCAAATATTAGGCTTATCTTACAGGTTGATACGGGAAGTAATATTTCCGCCCGCTATTCCATCATGCGGGAATCTTTACCGGGAAGCATTGCTCCGGGACAATCTGTCAATTATGAATTCTCTAATGGTTACATTGTCCCAGGCACTCCAAATTATCAGGTATTGGTTACTGCCTATTTAAGTTGCGACTCTGCTATGGTAAATAATGCATCTGCCGTTAACGAATGTGTGGAAACGGATAACCTTGCCGTTACCAGTATCGATAACCCTTCAGGGCAAATGGATAGCATAGGAAACAACGTCAATATTGAGGTAACACTGGAAAACAGAAGCGATGTCACTTCTTTCTCTAATATCGCAATACATGCCCGGGTAGAAGATTCAAAAGGAACTGTCGTTGCCAACATATCGGAAACTATTTCCGGGACAATCGATCCGTTATCTCCCGAACATCACACTTTCAGTACTCCATATACTGTCCCTGATGATTCTGTGTATTACATTACCGTATTCATCGAAAAACAGGCAAAGGATAATTATCAACGGGATGACACCATACAAGCCAAACGGATTACAAACCACAAAGTAGGTATAGAATCTAGATACCTGCCGGAGATCAGTATGGAACAAAACATACCCAATCCCGCTAATAACAATACGATAATAAGGTATAGCATTCCGGAATCTGGAGAGGTTATCTTCCGTATCCATAGTATAAATGGTCAGTTGCTGTACAACAAAGCAGTACCATCAGAGCCGGGAATAAATAGTATAGAAGTTAATACATCCACTTTATCCGCAGGGATCTATATGTATTCGATGGAATACAAAGGTCAGCGTATAGTGAAGCGCATGAGTATTAAGCGATAAAGAAAAATCTTTTTCATCATGGCTGCCCCTCTCCGGGGCGGCCTTTTTTGTTGTTATTTTTTATTATATTTGTACATTATTTTAAATCCACTGCCATATAATGAAAAGGAAGTTTTTTTATAAAATTATTTCTTTGCTTTTAATGCTTTTTATTTCCTATACAGGCTATGGTAATTCCCAAACCTATTGCAGAGAAAATCTAGATCTGGCTTACAAAGAATACCTTGACAAAAACTATACAAAATCATTAGAAATTTTAGTTGACATAAAAATACTTGCAGAAAATAATAATTGGAGAAATTTACAGGGAGAAATATTGAACAGGATGGGTATGGTCTATGCTGCAATTTTGGAATACGAAAAAGCAATAGATTGTTATATGGAAGCCTATAAAATTGCCATAAAAGAAGCCAACAAAACGAATGAAATATCTATTTTAAACAACATTTCGCATTTATATTTGATAAATAATGACCTGGAAAAAGCCCGGCTATATGTAAAAATCGCATACGAAGAAGCTGTACTATTACGTGATACTTTCAGAATGGCTGCACTTGGGACAAATTTGGGGATTTATGCCAATGAAGCCGGTGATCTTGATGAGGCAAAAAAATATTTGGACATTGCTATTAAACTATTAAAAAACAGAAAAGACTCATCCATGTTGATTACTGCACAAATAGCAAAAGCAGTGAATTTAAATTTGCAAAAAGATAACATAAATGCAGAAAAATTAACTTTGGACATATTAGATCAGTTATCTGCCAATGAAACAAACAATTCAAAAACGCATTGTTTTTCATTATTATCCCGCATATATCAAGAAAAAGGAAATATTTCCCAAGCAATTAGTTATTCACAGGAAGCATTACAAAACAGTACCCGATTGACAACGACAATTGATATGTACGAACAATTATCCAAGCTTTATCAGGAAAACGGGTCGTATATTCTAGCGCTTCAATATAAAGACTCCGTGTTGATAGGCAAGGATTCATTATCGAAGATAAATGATATGAATCAAATTATCAACAGTCAAGCAAAATTTGATTTATTAAATTTAGAAAAAAAGCTTAGCGATAACCAGGCAAAACAAAAGGGAGAGCGTACTTTTTTTATGTTCATTATTGTTTCTATCTCTTTTCTTGCAATTATACTTATATTGGTACTTCGTATTCAGTCTATACGGAATAAACAACGTAAACAAATCGCGGAATTGGAATTAAAACAAGAGAAGAGTCGAAAATTGATTATTGAGCAACAATTAAAGGAACAAGAAAATATAGCATTGTTGGAACAAGAACGTTTAAATAATGAAATTGATTCAAAAAACAGACAATTCGCAGCCAAATTTATTGTCCAATCAAGCAAGAAAGAATTATTAGACAATATTATTGTGCAGCTTTGTGACATTTCAATGCAAGTAAAAAGTCCTTTAATAGACACCTTAATCAGGCAATTAAAAATACAACTGAAAGAATTCACGCAATGGGACGGATTTCTTGAATATTTCGGAAAGATTAATCCTATTTTTCTATCTTCATTACGAAAAAGGCATCCTGATCTAACAGTTGCTGATATTCGTTTTCTTTCTTATATTTATTTAAATCTGGAAATAAAGGAAATAGCCTCTTTGTTGAATATTTCTTTTCAGGCATGTAGAAAGAAAAAACAACGAATTGCTACAAAAATGAATATCGAAACAACAGAACTGTATACCTATTTAACGATTATACTTCCTAATAAAAATAATATATAATTCTTTTCTTTCATTTCAGATGGATATCTTTCACTCCGGGAATGGTTGCCGACAATTGGATTCATCCGTCTTCAGGTTTAAGAATGGTTGCCGACAGTTGGATTCATCCGTCTTCAGGTTTGAGAATGCTTGCCGACAATTGGATTCATCCGTCTTCGGGTTTGAGAATGCTTGCCGACAGTTGGATTCATCCGTCTTCAGACTTGGGAATGGTTGCCGACAATTGGATTCATCCGTCTTCAGGTTTGAGAATGCTTGCCGACAGTTGGATTCTTTCGCCCCTGAACCCGGATTTTTCTACCTGAGATTAGGAAACCCCATTCCCCAAAATAATTATAAATAATAGTCAATTACCTATTAATTCTTATTATTGAAGTTTTCAAAAGCCAACCTGGGATATTACTTCACTATATTTCAATGCTACATTTCGTGGCCCAGATGTTCCGTCCTTATCAATGACAGAGATTAACTTCTAAGTTTACTTTGGACAACTTTTTTATATAATAGAAGTTACGCAAGATAAACGAAGCTACAGAAAGTGATAAAATAATGGTTAACACATTTTATCACTTTTATCTATTTTATCGGTTTCATCCTTTCTGCCTTCTGGTTATTGCAATTGTATCCTATAACTTGTGCGACTTTTGTCATTAATCAATTTCTCATTCCGACAAACAATCGAAAAATCATGTTTTTATATATTATGGCAGAGAACGGACATTTAAATTCAATTAAAAGATGTCACACTTTTTATCCTTTTTGTCACACCATTTATAAGCCGTTTTTTAATGGTTAAAGCGATTAAGTTATATTTTTGTCGCATCAATTTAAAAAATATTAACCTTTAAAACATATTTGAAATGAGAAGAATTATTTACACCATTATTTTAGTATCAGGTTTGCAATTTGTTATGCAGGCGCAAGAAGTAACAGAAGTCAGGCTAAAGGCAAGTGGCCAGGAAGTGAATTTAAACAATCTGTCTATAAATTTAGATTATCCTTCCGGCATTATAACCATACCGTTAGAAATTGCATTTGTATTGAAAAATACAGGAGAACAGCCTATAGCTATTGGAGATAGTATTGCAGCTGTCGCTTCTTTTAATGAACTTATTTTTCCAATAATAAAAATGATATCAACATCGGAAATAGCTGTTAATGCTACGATCATGATCCCCTATATTAAATATCCATGTCCGATAGCGATGTTTAAAGAAGGACAAAAGGCAAATTCATTATGTATGGAAGTATCATATGTTGTTTATGGAGGAGCCGGAGCTGCTCAAACTCCCATCAATAAAGAATATTGTGCGAATTTCACTACTATATTAAATCCGACCGGTATTGCTGATATTAATATCTTAGAACAAGCCAAAATATATCCCAACCCTGTTCAAGACAAGCTGACTCTTGAAAACCTGAATGAACCGACTAACATTTGTTTATATACAATCAATGGACAATTAGTTAAAAATATTCCTTCGGTTATTGGAAATATAGATATAGAGGTTGATGACTTATCTAGTGGCGTTTATATATTGCACCTACAGAATGGCAATACAATTCGTACCGAGAAAATAATCAAAAAATAAACAATATAAAACTCACAAAGGAAGATGAATTCTTCCTTTGTGGGTTTGAATAAGAAATGGTTATGAAGAAATATTAATAATCAATAATTTCCTGTTCTTCGAACAAGTCAGGAAATTATCAAAAATGTAGTGAAATATGAAAAATTTTTTAATTCTTTTAGCAGGAGTATTATGTTTTCAAATAGGACATTCCCAAACACGAATGTATATTAATGAAGACTTTGATAACCAATCAATTTCTTTCAATCCTACTCCGACAGGATCATGGACAACAAACACAACATACTATACAAGTAGTCCGAATTCATATCATGGTATTGTCCCTAATAATCACGGAGATTCTATTATTTTAGAAACTCCTGATTATGATTTTGAAACGGAGGGATATACTAATATCATAGTGAGATTCAGGCATATCTGTAAAGTGGAACCTTCTGATACTGTTCGTGTGGAGTACCTTGCACAGAGAGGGACAAATACTTTTTGGGCCGCAATTCCTCCAGATTGCTATTTGGGTGCTTCGAATAGATATTTAGTTGATACCGGATTCAATGCCGGTAGCTATTCCCAATGGGAATCGGGTAACATGTTGATCAATCCCAGTATTGGCTGGTGGAAAGAAGAAGTTTTTGATGTAACTTATCTTGTTTCCCTTAGTAAGACCAAGTTTCGCTTTGTTATAAAGAGAGGACCGGGAGTTGGCACACAAAGGTCGTACGGATGGTTAATAGATGATTTTGAAATAATCGCAGATAAAACCCCTATTTTACTCCCTACCGTGGAATTTACCACTTCTAATATTTCCGATACCCTCCATTCCTCAGGCCCTTTTGAAATCAGGGCAAAAGTAAAAACCAATTCGTCTACCCCACTAAAACCTTTATATCTAAAATATATCAGTACTTTAAACGGAGTATCCACAACGGATTCTTCTTTGTTAATAAACGTACAGGGAGATTCTTTATGGAAAGCGACCATTCCTCAATCATTTCTGAACACACAAATTGCATATTCAATCAAAGCAGAGGATAATTTGGGAAATTACAGTACTGCCAAATCCGGCTATGTTATTGCAAAAAACAGGCAAGAAAACTACGGAAATAATTCCGTTTCTTTATTATCCATTAATTCCCCGACACAAGATAATATAACCGGTGGGACAAATACTCCCATACGAATAACTCTTCAAAATAAAGGCGATCTGAATCTTTCATCCGTTACTGTAAACTGGAAAATAAACAATGATCTAAAGACTCCTTTTACATGGACAGGCAATTTGGCATGGGATTATAAAGCACAAAATATAAATATAGGTTCTTTCTCTTCAAGTATAAATGCCTACGATACAATAACCATTTGGTTGACAAACCCCAATGGTTCACCGGATATAGCAACACATGATGATACTATATCAATTATCCTTTTCAGTTGTGCTGCCGGAGGATTTGCCGGTGATTATATCGTAGGCAAGCCCGGTGCTTTTCCATCAATCAAAGAAGCAATAAATGCTTTAACTTATTGCGGAATAGCTAATAATGTTGTTTTTAAATTACAGAAGGGTATTTATAAAGAAAGTGTGGATCTAACCGATCTGGCATCTTTCTTAGGAAATTACACATGTAAAATAACCTCATTGGACGGAAACCGGGACAGTGTAATTATTCAGCCTCCCTCCGGAGATGGACTTACGCTTGGGAATATAAATAATTTCATAATAGAAGCAATTACAATCGATGCTGTAAAAGCCGTATACCCTATTCGATTTACCAATGCCTGTACAAATATTGTTATTAATAATTGTAAGCTTTTAGCAAATCCTTCAACAACTACAAGCACTCATTCTGTTATTTACAAACCGGGAACTACAGGTATTCTTCAAAATATTCGAATAACAAATAATACGATGGATGGAAGTTATCAGGCAATTCAACTCTATGGAGGTGATGACGGCAGAGAATATGGAAGGAATATTATAATAGACAGTAATATTATAACAAACCAATATTATTATGGTTTGAATATTTTATACTGTGATTCTCTCAGTGTTTCATACAATAAAGTTTACAGCCGGAATGTCAATTTCGGAGCATATTGGACTGGAATACGATTACTGGGTTGTAATGGTAAGATTATTGGAAATAATGTGAAACAAGTAAATAAGGCAATCACAACTCCAACAGGAATTTCTGCCGGCAATATAAACAATAGCTTTACTACAGAACAAGGAATTATTGCGAATAATGAGATCATCCTATATCCGGGAGTAGAAAATAAAGAAGGGCTTAGCATAACAGGATCTAAAGTATTAGTCTTGCATAATTCTATTTATATGGAAGATGCTGCTTTTAGTTCACGGGCTCTTTCAATTACCAGTGGTGCTTCAAATTCTATTCTTGTGAAGAATAACAATCTTATTGTATCATCCATGAATGCTTATCCTATTTATATTTCAACATTGGACTATTTGGAAGGATTGACTATTGATTATAATAATTATTATGCACCGCAATATATCGGATATATAGGTTCTCCAAAATCAAATCTGCCTGCTTGGAAACTAGCAATTGCTACAGATCAGCATTCTGTTAGTATTCAACCGGCATTTATCAACAATTCCGTAAGTTTGGAATTATCTAATGGTATGGGATTGAATTGTCCTCTATTTTATAAAGTCAATACCGACATCATCGGACAATCACGTACCGGATTGACAACTATGGGTTGCTATAGCATGCCGCTTTTAGCCAATAATGCAACATTGACGGAGATTTCTGTTAATAATGAATATCCGGTAAGCGGAATGATAGATTCTATAAAAGTAATAGTAACAAATAGCGGAACAAATAATTTGTACAATGTAAATATAGGTTGGAAATATAACAATACAAATCGACCAACGATTACCTGGACAGGAACTTTGAATATGGGCCAATCAGTTGCTGTTTTTCTGGATACGATCAGCTATAAAAGTGGCCTGAATTCTATAACCGCCTGGATAAACAACATAGGAGGGCCAACAGATGGGTATGCAAAAGATGATACTCTGTCGGTAGAATATATGATTTGTGATTCCATGTTGAATGGAGGTTATACCATAGGTACAAACGGAGCCGATTTTACTACTATAACAAATGCTGTTGAAAAACTGTATTCCTGTGGAATTAATGGAGCTGTACGCCTGGAACTTCAAGATGAAATCTTTCGTGAAAATATAGTCTTCTCAGGGGATATTTATGGCACATCTTCGACCAATACAATAACCATTACTTCTGCTTCGGGAAATCGGGATATGGCTGTTATCCGTCCATCCGGTGATGTAGGCATTACCCTTGGATTTGTCAACCATCTTATTTTCGACGGAATAACAGTAGATGCAGCAACCTCAGGAACTCATGGCTTTGAATTTATTGCCCCCTGTACGAATATCATCATTACAAATTCTACTCTTTTAACGAATCCGACCCTTAAAGTACAAGCAGAAAATGTTGTTATTTACAAAAAAGATAATACAGGTATTCTTAATAATATTCAGATTACAAATAATATAATTAATGGCGGAGGAAGTGGAATATATCTCTATGGTGGCTCTCCGTCTACCAAAGGATCGGTAACGATAGACAATAATATTATCCAAAATCAATATTTTAATGCTATTTATTTGCATTATGTAAATGCAGTAAGTTTATCCCATAACACCATGCTGAGTCGAACCGAAGAAACCGGTGGTAATTGGTATGGCATGAATCTAAATATTTCCTATGGGAAAATAAATGCAAATAAAATAAGGCAACGTAGTTCTGCTATAGTAGCTTCGGTTGGAATATATTTGAGCAATCTTAGTGATATAACAAAAACAACACTGATAACGAACAATGAAATAATGATAATTGGCAATTCGTCAATTTCATATGGAATTCGTTTTAACGGGATAGTACACTCCTCTATTTTACATAATTCTATTTATGTAGATGGCACTTTCGCAAACAGAGGGATTAATATTACAAACAACGACCATAAACTTGCCGTTAAAAATAATATAATAATCACAAAAGGAACTGCAAGTTACCCTATTTATATAGCAACAACAAGTTACTTAAACAACTGGGATATAAATTATAATAACTATCATGCTCCTACTAATATAGGTTATGTGGGAGGAGCGGCACGTACTTCATTACCAACTTGGAAATCAGCAGTTATAAAAGACTCAAACTCTGTATCCTTACAACCCGGTTTTATTAACACGGATATTGATTTGAACATTAATAGCAGCAGGGATTTAAAATGTCCGTTGTTAACAGATGCGAATATGGATATTCATGATATTGCCCGTACATCAATAACAACTATGGGCGCATATCATTTTGAGCAAGTATCGACAGACATTACTCCCAACTCCTATATTTCCTTACCTCGATCTTCTCCGCTTGGGAATTCTGTCCCTGTAACAATCACATTGTATAATATGGGATTTGAAACTATTGATTCTGCTATAATACACTGGAGCATCAATGGAAATACCCAACCCCCCTATTATTGGTATGGTTCCCTTGCCCCTAACCTGCTTACAAGTTCAATTCCATTAGGCAGCTTTGCTACTGTTACAGGAGAAAATAAAATTAAAGTATGGACATCGATGCCTAATGGAAAGACAGATGAGAACGTATCCAATGATACTCTTCGGGGATATGTAATGGTGCATAACAAGGCATTAAGAGGTACTTATACGGTTCAACTGGACGATGGTGATTTTTCGACAATGGAAAATGTTGCTCTGGCATTGGATTCTTGTGGTGTAGGAGGACATGTTATATTTTCAATTTTCCCGGGAACGTATACCGGTATAACTTTGAAAAATATACGGGGAGCCAGGGACACCAGTACAATAACATTTACATCATCAACGGGGATTGAAAACGACGTAACTATCGGAAGTGTTATATTGGATTTGGCTCATTATATATCACTGCAAAACATAACAATTCAGGCATCTGATATTGCAGCCGTTCAATTCAAATCTCTGGCGACAAATATTAACATCCGTAATTGTAGTATTTCAGCCGACTCGGCTACCTTTTCTTCTTCAGCCAAAGGTGCTTATGGTATATATAAACCAACAACTACGGGAACTGTAAAGAATATCAATATCGTTGGCAATACTATTAATGGAGGAATTGAAGGAATTCATTTCTATGGAGGAACCAATGCAAGTTACGGAACAAAAGTATTTTTGGATAACAATATCATCCGGAATCAGGACAAAATTGGGATAAATGTTTTCTTCATTGATACACTGACAATCACTAAGAATACATTATTAAGCAGAAAAAACACGCAAAGAACCTGGGGAGGGATCAATGGGAAGAGTATTAACGGCACAATCAACGGCAATAAAATAAGACAACGGACCAGTGTTGTAGCATCTCCTTACGGGATAACACTTTCCAAATTCAATACTTCTACAGCGAAGATCAAAGGATTGATTACGAACAATGAAATTGATATTTCATCCATAAATTCCAGTTGTTATGGGATAAATATAGTAGACACGTGTAATGCTGTTATTGCCCATAACTCAATATATACAAAAGGAGACAATGGAGCATCCGTTTATATTGGAAATAATGGGATGATAAATATAGCTGTTTTAAATAATAATCTCATGGCTGAAGATTTCTGTTATCCTGTTCTACTTGCGGGAACAGAATTTTTAAGGACACTCAACCTCAGCAATAACAATTATTACAGCCCTTATTATGTGGGAATGATCGGAAATAATGTTATCAATACCATAAACGACTGGAAAGCTATTTTCATCAATGATCATTCCGTACAGGTTACTCCTGCTTTTGTTGACAATACGGTAAGTCTGGAATTGTCTGGTTACCAAGGACTGGAAACTCAAGCAATGAACGAAGTTCCGATTGATATAAAAGACAATATTCGTGCAGGTATTACTGCTATGGGGTGTTATACGACAACTCCATTAACCGTTGAAGCTTTATTGACAGAAGTTCTGAACTGGGATGAAACACCTTCACCCGGGCAAAAAGACATTGTAAAAGTTGTATTAAGGAATGGGGGTTCTACTCCTATCACCTCTGCTGTTATAGATTGGAATTTTAATAATGTAAACCGTACTCCCAAAACCTGGACAGGATCGTTGGCAGCAGGAGAATCGGATATTATAACATTGGATGAGATCAGCTACATATCAGGCAAGAATCAATTAACTGCCTGGATCCGAAACTTAGGAGGATTGAACGATGGGTATCCTTCGGATGATACAATATCGGTTTCAGGTTATCTTTGTGATACTTTACTTAATGGAAGTTACACGGTTGGAAAAACAGGCGTTTTTTCTACGATAAAAGAAAGCGTAAAGTTGCTCTACACATGTGGGATAAACGGGCCTGTTAACATAATACTACTGGATAGTGTATTTGTGGAAACTGTTGAATTGCAAGGAGCAATCCCCGGTTCAAGCAATATAAATACCGTAACATTTACCTCTGTATCCGGTAATGCCGACAAATTTAGAATTCAACGGGAGGGAACTTATTTCATGGATGAAGCACCTTTTATATTGAATAGCGTTTCCAATATAAAAATATCGGATCTGACATTAGACGGCCGGTCAACTTTTCCGGGAGATTATCTTTATGCAAAAGCAGTAATATTGAAAAACAAATGTGATAATATCGAGATTAACAATTGTAAATTGATCGTTCCTAACAACCCGGATATTACAGCCTCTGTCAATCATTCTGCAATTTATCATACAACAAATAATGGAATAGTTTCGAATGTCCGCATGCTGAATAACAGGATAGAAGGAGGAAATACCGGTATTTATTTGCATGGACTCTCTGCAACCAACCGTAATAATAAGATACAAATTCGAAATAACGTAATTTATTCAGTGGACGAAAAAGGGATATTATTATACAATACGGATTCTGTGAATATTACCGGAAATAGTATCGAACAGCGAAATATTCCATCGCAAACAACAGAGTTTGATGGTATTTATTTATTTGATGTATCAGGAAATATCTTGAAGAACAAGATTAAAGCACAAACGATTAACAATGGTATCTATACGACAAATCTGAATAAACTTAATCAAAAAGCGTTGATTGCAAACAATGAAATAATAGGAAATTCAAATAGTGTTTCTGCCAAAAATGGTATTTATATAGATGAAAATACACATGCAAATATCTATCATAACTCGGTATTGATAAACGGTACGGGAACAAGTAATGCTTTATTTGTAAATTCATCGGATGCAAATACTACATTAAACATTCAAAACAATAACTTCGTTACCGCTTCTTTAGGAATGAACTTTCCTATTTATCTTAATTCAAACAATAATTTGACCAAATACGCTATAAATTACAATAATTATTATAGTCAAACAGGAGTATATGTAGGTTATGTCGGAGATCCTAAAACAACATTGGCCGGTTGGCAATTAACGGTAACTTCTGATTTAAACTCCATGGTTACATCTCCTATGTTCAAGCAAGCGGATATAGACTTGAGGCTTTTAAACAATGAAAATCTGCTGTGTCCTGTTTTGCCGGATGTCGCCGACGATATCAATAATTCTTCCCGAATAATACCCAATTGCGTAGGAGCTTATTACTTTATCCCATTATCTTATGATATTTATCCTTTTGAAGTTGTTTCGCCAGCAGCTACCTCAACTCCCAATATATCTACCCCGGTTACAATTAAGATCCGGTGTTTGGGAACAGATACTGTTAGATCATTAACTATTAACTGGTCGCTTAACGGAGTTACCCAAACACCATTTGCTTCATGGACAGGGACTCTTGGCAGAGGGAACATTTCAAGCCCGATAACAATTGGTAATTTTTCACCAAGCCCGGGAGAAAATAAGATAATACTATGGACATCCATGCCTAACAATATGCCGGATGAAAATCAACAAAATGATACTATTCAAATGATAACGCATGGTTGCGATACGGCAATGAACGGTAATTATATTGTAGGCTTACAGCCGGGCGCCCATTACCTAACTATTATGGATGCAGTAAAAGAATTGTATGCTTGCGGTGTAAATGGAGCCGTTGTTATCAAATTGCAAAATGGAACATATAATGAACTTGTAAAACTTTCCGGTATGATTCCAGGAGCAAGTGAAATAAATACAGTTACTTTTACATCCATCAATGGTGATAGAGAGACGGTTGAGGTCCGGCGAAAAGATGATGCTTCGCAGGATTTAGCTCCCTTTATGCTCGATGGTGTATCTCACATAAAAATCTCCCGGTTGCATTTGAATGCAATACCTGTCTCCTCTTCTTCTATCTATTATGCAAAAGCAATAATCTTGACCGGGGAATGCAACAACATTGAAATAAATGATTGTAAGCTTAGTTTACCTTCCGGCTCTGCCAATGCCATTATTACCGAAAACCAAGCAGGAATCTATTATAAAGCATTGTATCAAAAAAAGATCACAGATATACGTATATACAATAATTTAATAGAAGGGGGTGCTTTTGGTATTTACTTGTTGGGAGAAAACAATACAAACCGGAATAAAAATATCCTGATAGAAAACAACATACTTCAAACATTGGATAAAACGGGAATATATGTTGATTTCTGCGATTCTGCATCTGCGATCAGCAATAAAATAACTCAACGTTTAATCAACAATCCTTCTGATTTCTGCGGAATACATTATGACAACATAACAGACGGACTTTTATGGGGTAACAGTATCAAAATAGAATCCCTGGGTGCCGGCATTTATTTGCATAATGTAAATAATGAGTTAGTCCGGACGGTCTTGGTTGCCAATAATGAAATCATTGCAAAAAAAGGGAGCGATTCAAGCAGTGGAATTTGTGTCGACAGCGCAAATACTGAGTTTATTCACAATTCGGTATTGGTATTAGATGGTAATGTAAAAGGAATTGAGTTCAGAGTAACAGAGGAGTTACCATGCAATGCCCGGAATAACATTTTTACAACATTAGGCGCCGAAAGTTATCCTATTTATATGAGTGGAACATCCGGACGTGAAACATGGAATATCAATTTCAATAATTATTATTCTCCCAAATATATTGGATATATAAATACCGGCAGAACAACAATGGGAGGATGGATTCCTTCGGTTACATGCGATTTGAATTCCCAGGCTATTGAGCCTTCATATATAGACTATACTAATAGTTTAGAACTTGTAAACATGAATGATTTTGTATGTTCGGTAATTCCAGCGATAAATAGAGATATTAAAGGATTACTGCGTAATAATATTACAGTAAAAGGAGCTTATGGAATATCTTCTTTGACACAAGACATTACTTTAAGGGAAATAGCAAATATACCTGTGGATATCATAAAGAATGAAGCGATTACTCCTCAAATTGTGTTTGAAAACGTGGGCCTTACTACATTGACAAATTTAACTATTCAATGGTCATTCAATGGTAGTGCTCCAACCTCTATTTCTTGGACAGGTTCTATAAGTACGAGTGGAGCTAATATGATAACCCTTCCAACTTTATCTGCTATAGCCGGAGCAAACAAACTTACAGCATGGATAACATCTGTCAATAATAATGGCCTGGATATGAATCAAGAAAATGACACCATTATATTGAATTTCTATGCTTGTGATTCTTTGCTTAGAGGAGATTATATAATCGGACAAATAGGAGATTTTTATACGCTTGAAGATGCCTTTACAAGAATGAATGCATGTGGTGTAGGAGGAAATATTTCACTAAAACTAACAAATGGAGATCATCAGGGAAGTTTCGATCTGACAAATCTGACAGATATGATGAACCATTACCAATTAACCATTACTTCTTTATCAAAAGAAAAAGATAGTGTTGTCATTTATTCTACATCTGCCGCTTATGGAATATTATTAGGGAAGACAAATAACCTGATTTTAAAAGATATTACATTGGATGGTTCCCTTTCGTTATATACGATTAAATTTATAGAAGCATGTACAAATATTGTTATTCAGAATTGTAATATCTTGGGCAGTCCGACAGCTACAACAGATCGTTATGCTGCTATTTATAAAGGGGAAGGAAGCGGAATACTAAACAATATCCGTATTTTCAGCAATGTAATAAGTGGAGGATACTATGGCATCTATTTGGATGCCGGAATTAAGAATTTCATCTATGGGAAGAATGTAGTAATAGACAGTAATATTGTTTCCAGTCAACATTATTATGGGATGTATTTGCTACATACTGATATTACTTCTTTAACAGCTAATACGGTTATAAGCAAATCCTCTTCGGAAATGAGTACAACATGGTTTGCTATCCGGATAGACCGGTGTAACGGATATATCGTTGGAAATAAGATCAGACAGAATAATACGGCAATAACATATCCTTATGGCATTTATTCGGTTGAACAGAATACTCATCTTACTTCAAAACACGGATTGATTGCTAATAATGAAATCATTTGCGTATCGCCTATCTATCGAGGGATATACGTTGCAGGTACTTCTGTAGCGGATATTGTTAATAATTCCATTTATTCATATGGAAATGGTGCAGGTCAGGGAATTGCGACTGCCTCAACGCAGAGAAGTTATCAAATTAGAAATAACAACATTGTAATGTTATCTACAACTGCTTATCCCATATATCTTGCCAGCGGTTTTTTAGGATTGGATATAGCTTACAATAATTATTACTCATTAAATAATATTGGTTATGCCACAGCCGCAAGAACTTCATTAGCTACTTGGGTAGCTATAGTACCACAGGATAGCACTTCAAAAAACATGAATCCTTCCTTTACTGATCTCTCTGAAGGATTGCAGTTAATAAATTACAAAGACATGTATTGTCCCAGAGTTGATAATGTAGGAGAAGATATCAGAGGAAAGACAAGAACAGCATTAACTACGATGGGGGCATACGGAGCCATTTTGTCGGATGGTTATAATTTAGAGTTGATTGCCATAATAGAACCTAAAAGTGTTGCATCTTCATGTGCCCAGGAATATGTTCCTGTCAAATATGCTCTCTTTAACGGAGGAACGCTGGATTACGATTTTTCGAATGACAGTATAATATTGGGAATTAATATAATCAATAACATGGGGATACTACCATTTGATACGGTTATCACCATTAATACCGGAATATTAGAAGCTCTTAAAACAGATACTTTCGAGTTGCAGATATTACCGAGAGTTGCATATGCAGGGGATTATCATATAACGGCATGGCTAAGTAGTCCGGTAGATACTATTTATTCTAATGATACATTAAGATCTGTTTATCGTACGAATAAAATCGCGTTGCCCTACGATGAAAGGTTTAATGCTACGGAATTGCAGAACCTAACGATTGAAAATCTGTTAGGGGGAGATACCAATGTATGGAAAGTTGTTTCATCGGGTTATGATGCGATTATAAATCCTGCTTTTGGAAATAAAAAGCTGATTTTTGCCGGAGCGGATGGATCTGCAACCCGATTAATCACAGGCCAGGTTGAATTAAACCGTACATCACAACCTAAATTAGAATTTTGGTATGCACATGATAACAGCAATGAACCAATGCGGGACCACCTGATTGTAAAAGCGATCTTCAATGGCGATGTAAATAATGCAATTCCCCTGAAGACCGTCTACAGGCATGATACAAACTATAAAACACCTGCCTGGGTAAATTATTCCGTTGATTTGTCTCCGTATGTAGATTCTTCCTGTGTGATTATCCTGTTTGAAGCCTATTCCTATGGAGGAGTTCAGCATATTGACAGAATTACTATCACTTCGAATCAAAACCTTGCACTGGATACAATATTAATTCCGGAACTTTCGGTATGTAGATTAAAAAACAACGACTTAAAGGTTGTCTTATCCAATACCATAAATCAAGATGTTGATTTTGATAATAATCCTATTAATATACTTGTTCGGATCAGAGGCAGTATGACCTGGGATACAATTATTCCTTTGGAAGGTTCATTGGAAGCACTATTAAGTGATACAATAACCATTTATTCGGGCTTTGATTTTAATGCCGGCTCATATCAGATAAAAGCATATTTGGATGCGGCTGTATTTGACTTCAACCGTAAAGATGATACAACTACAAACAGTATTACGATCAATCCGAAATTAGATATGAGGATAATACCTATATCCAACGGTTTTACGAATTGTGCTATCGCCGAAACCGACATCTACCAAGAGTTAGTTATTAAGAATAACGGTAACATGGATGTATATAATATCGGATTGATATTACTTATAGAAGCTCCTGAAGCAGATCCTCCTTATTCCAGAATCCTAATGGATACCATCACAACTACGATTGCTCCCGGAGATTCTATCCGGCACCCATTTGCCGATTTCTATTCCATCCCCTGGAGCCCTACCTTCCAAGTTCAGGCATATGCTTACCTGGTGTGTGATTCTGCAGTGGCCAATGCAAACACATCCGCTTCCGAATGCGTAGAGACCGATAACCTGGCTCTTACCAGTATCGATAAACCTTCTTCAGGACAGATTGATACCGTTGGAGGAAATATCAATATTGGGGTAACACTGGAAAATAGAAGTGATGCTACTCCTTTCCCTAGTGTGAAAATACATGCCCGGATAGAAGATTCAAGAGGAAATATCGTTGCCAATATACCGGAGATCATTTCCAAGACAATCGATCCGTTACAACCTGAATCTTATACATTCGTTACTCCTTATACTGTACCTGCCGATTCTGTCTATTATATTACCGTATTCATTGAAAAACAAGACAGCTATCAACAGGATGATACAATATGGATGAAACGGATCACGGATTATAAAGTAGGAATAGAAACTATAGAACCATCAAAGATCAGTATGAATCAGAATATTCCGAACCCAGCCGGTAGCATTACCTTCATCACATACAGTATTCCTGCAAACGGTGATGTAGTCTTTACTATATCTTCCATAAACGGACAGGTGTTATACAATAAATCTATAAAAAGCGAGTTAGGTATGCAGACAATAGACATCAATGTATCTCATTTAGCTGCCGGAATCTATTTCTATTCCATGGAATTCAATGGGCAAAAGATTACAAAGCGAATGAGCATTAAACGATAAAATCTTTTTCATAATTCAAATTGTGGCTGCCTCCCCGGCAGCCTTTTTTATTGTCATGTCCCGTCCTAAAATAGGTTGACACAAAATCAACCTATAATGAGTAAATATCAGCAACAAGGGAAATCGCGACGAAGTCAAAAAAATTACACTCTGGCCTTTAAATTGCAAGTAGTATCAGCAATAGAAAAAGGCGAAT
>JAVBLM010000024.1:0-125560 GCA_031553535.1 Bacteroidales bacterium
AATTTATTTTTCGGACTATTTGATATACAGATTGCAAGAATACTATTTTTCTCCTTCTTATTTCTCCTTCCATTTTCTTATTATCCTGAAAACTTTACCGGTTTCGCAGGAAAAAGAAAATATTTTACTATTTGGGATAGATATTTTGGGGGAATCTGAAAACATTTTACCATTTAGTTTGGATATTTTCAGAAGATCCGAAAGCAATAAACCATTCGGTTTGGGCATTTCGGAAGACCCGAAAGAAGCAAACCATTTGGTTTGGGCATTTCGGAAGACCCGAAAGAAGCAAACCATTTGGTTTGGACGTTTCTGGAAGATCAGAAAGTAACAAACCATTTGTCTTGAACGTTTCTGGAAGACCAGAAAGTAACAAACCATTTGTCTTGAACGTTTCTGGAAGACCAGAAAGTAACAAACCATTTGGTTTGGACGTTTCTGGAAGATCAGAAAGTAACAAACCATTTGGTTTGGACGCTTCGGGAAGACCAGAAAGCAGCATCTATGCGGATATCTGTGAGAGACACACGAAGGGGGATATTATCCGTACTTGAAAAAGTCTCAATTTATACCCCGAACTCACATTAATAAAAGTTACGCAAGTTAAAAGAAGCTACACAAGTTACAGGTAACAATTGCAACAAACAGAAATAGATAAAAGATAAAGACGATAAGATAGATAAAGACGATTTTAGCAAAAATACAGAACGCAACAGAAGTAGTTAAAAGAGCCATGCACGGTTGTATATGACAAAGTACCGGCTTTGAAAATCCGGGTTAGTAATCTTGCCGCTATCGACACGATAATGTTATCGTTAGTGACGCGATAGTGCTATATATAGCGGGTAACATTATAATGTTAGCGTGGGCAGGAGCAATGGCGCTTTGTGTTAATATAAGTTCAGGATTTAAGCCGGATATGTCAACGTTAAACAAGTTAAATGCAAAAGGGTGACATTACGCCACCCTTTGCAAAGTATTCTTTACAAGATTTATCCTACTATGTCACACCATCCGAATGTATCCGGTTCTTCTCCGTATTGAATAGCTCTTAAACGGGTATACAATTTCTGGCTCCACGGGCCCGGATCAACTCCGTTTCCAAATTTATATACTTTACCCGTTTCCCTGTCATGAATTTCCCCGATAGGCGAAATAACCGCTGCTGTTCCGCAAGCACCGCCTTCTTCAAAAGTTCCCAACTCTTCTACAAGAACATCCCGTTCTTCTACCTTTAGCCCCATATCTGCTGCTAATGCGCGAAGACTCATATTCGTAATTGAAGGAAGTATCGAATGGGATTTCGGTGTAATATAGGTGTTGTTTCTTATGCCGAAGAAATTCGCAGGGCCGGCCTCGTCAATTTTCGTTTTGGTTTTTGCATCCAAAAACAGACAGGATGCAAACCCTTCCTGATGGGCACGTTCCCCCGGACGCAAACTTGCCGCATAATTTCCGCCTATTTTTATATGTCCTGTCCCAAGAGGTGCTGCCCGGTCGTAATCTCTTACTATTTGCATCTTAACAGGTTTAAATCCTTCTTTGAAATACGGGCCTACCGGCGTTACAAATACTACCAATAAATATTCATCGGCCGGTTTTACCCCAACGCGCGCGCCCGTTCCGATTAATAAAGGGCGAATGTACAACGACCCTCCCGTTCCATATGGAGGAATATATTTTTCATTCAATCGAATAGCTTCAAAGACTGCTTGTTTGAAGATATTATCCGGAACTTCCGCCATCATAATTGCTTCCGCTGAACTTCGTAACCGTTTAGCATTTTCGTTCCAACGAAAAACACGCACCTTATTATCCTTGCCACGGAAAGCTTTTAATCCTTCAAAAGCTTCCTGTCCATAATGCAAGCAGGTTGCTGCCATATGGATGTTAATCTCTTCAGATGTGGATTTTTCTATCGGCCCCCATTGCCCATTCCTAAAGTAACAACGTACATTATAATCGGTTTTAATATAACCGAAAGATAATTCTTTCCAATTAATATCTGCCATATTATTAAATTTTATATTTGTATATTATTATTTGCAACCCATTATTGTTTTGCAAAAATAAGTATATTTTTCCCAATCCGGGCAAAAAACGCTATATATTTTTTATTTAAAAAAAGCGATTTGATTTACAAACAATTATATTGCATTGGTTGTTATTTTTAGTGCCATTATATAACAACAGGAATTTTTTTTCGTTAATTGTTTAATTTATATTCAAATACCAAAAAATGTAATGAAAAACTTTTCTACAATTATTCTAATATGTTTATGTTCTTTCAGTTTTGCACAAAGTAATTACTTTCCTTCCTCCGAAGATTTTCAGGATGGGGTTATTTTCTTCAGATTATCCGATCAATACGACATCAGCCATATTCCTTTAACCGCAGATTTCAGTGTTGATCCTACCCTATTACCTGAATTGACAAGCATTTTCGAAAATTATGGAATAATAAATCTTTCACGTCCGTTAATTGCGTTCAATCATCCTGTATTACTGCGTATCTTTAAAATCGAATTTTCGAGAATAATGGATATCGAAATGCTCATTTATGAATTAGAATCAAAGGAAGATATCATAAAATACGCAGAAAAAAACCCAATCATGAAACCCCTTTACAACCCGAATGACCCTTATTACGGAATTGTAGATAATGGTAATTTTAAATGGCATCTGGATAAAATATATGCAGATGGGGCATGGAGTATTCAACAGGGAAATCCTAATATCAAAGTGGCGATAGTGGATAACTATGTATGGGGAGAGCATCCGGACTTGGGAATAACAAGCTCTAATCAATACAATGCCTATACTACTACCGTAGGAAATTCATCCCCCAACTATAGCCAAGTTCCCGACTCAACATCTTATGCACATTCTCATGGAACACATGCCGCCGGTCTCGTCGGAGCAATAAATAATAACAATACCGGCATTGCTTCTATCGGCAGTGGGGTTACCCTAATGGGCATACGTGCTGCTAATAATAATGGAACATTATGGTATACCCGCGAGGGAGTAAGTTGGGCGGTCAAAAATGGAGCGAAGGTGATAAATATGTCTTACGGATCGACATCTTCTTATTCTCAAACAGATGCTGATACATATCAGGCATATGCCGACTCCGGTGTTGTATTAGTAGCTTCCGCAGGAAACACGGGAAATGAAGGAAATCCAACCAGCTATCCCGCAGGCTATCCCAGCGTGATAAGCGTAGCAAGTATTGACGGTGATGGAAAATTATCGTACTTTTCACAATACGGGTCAACCAATGCCGATATTGCTGCTCCGGGAGGATTCATCAACAGTTCGCGTTCCTATCCCAATATATTAAGCTCAACATTCTGTGAATCATATTTGTTACCAGCCTCTTATCCTTCTCTTTCGGGCACATATTACGACGGCATGCAAGGAACATCTATGTCGTCTCCCATGGTTGCAGGCTTATGCGGATTGTTACTTTCCTTCGATTCGACATTGACACCTTCGCAAATAAAATCGTTATTACAAGAAACAGCATCTCCGCTAAACCCGGAATCCCCCACTGATATCGGAGGCAACGGATACGTTAATGCTTTTGCCGCATTGATGTCACTAAATGCAGGTATTCCCATATTTAAAGTATCTCCGGGTGCGCTGAATTGCCCCTATGAGGAACACACCGACAGTCTTTTAATAATTTCAAATTCCAACTGGACAATCAGCGACCCTCCCACATGGATGAGCACTACTATTAAAGACTATTACGAAACCTCAAAACGCCTGATTGTTCATGTAGATAAAAATTTCTCAATCAGCCCACGTTCTCACGAGTTGACTGTTTATTCCGCAGACCTGGACAGCACCATCACTATAACAATTTCTCAACCTGCCTATCCCAGAACCCTCCTGATAAACAGGGATACAATCCGTATCAACCGTGAACAAAACAGTATATCTACGCTTACTATTACCAGTAACATCCACTGGTCAATAACCGGATCTGAACCCGGATGGCTCTCGATCAACAATACGTCAGGAGACACGAGTGCAATGGTTACGTTTACAGCGAATACAACCAATACAACAGGTGCTAATTTGTCTTCTTCCTTCGTTCTGTCCGGCAATGGCGTTCCGGATACCAATCTGACCGTTATTCAAGTTTTCGAAGATTTGTTTTTCTCTACCAATAAGGAAACCGTTACCTTAACGAGTTCAAACCGGGCCAGGGATACATTATGGATTACTTCCAATACCGATTGGATGATCAGCGGTTATGATACCAGCCTGGTAACGATAACTCCAACATCAGGATATGGAAATGGATTTGTGGTTATCGCAGCCAAAACAACAAATTCCGGTTATGTTTCTCTTACAACAAATGCCATATTTTATCTGAATGGACTTCCTGAAACACCCATATCTATTTCTCAAAAAGCCAGTGATTTCTTAGTATTGCCTGAAACATCATTCACGTTGGGCGCAGAAGAAGGCTCAACGGTATCTGTGCCTGTTTATTCAAATGTTTCGTGGACAGTACTATCTAATAGTGTTCCCTGGGTAACCCCCAATATTTCCAGTGGACAGGACAGTATGGATATTATTTTTACGGCAATGGAAACAAATTCAGGCACAAATACTCGAAGTACAAACTTTAATATTAGAGCAACTTTTGCTCTGCGAGCAATAACCATTACACAGGAATTTTCAAACTCTATTCCTAATAATGAAACAGAGGCACAATTGATACGGGTTTATCCTAACCCGACTCCAGACTATATAACCATCCAAGCCGGAAATAATATAATGAAGGAAATTCAATTAATGGAGGTCCAAGGACGTATCATTCAAACTATTTCTTCTATCGGACAGACACAAAATGTTATAGACATGTCGGGTTTGTCTGCCGGAATCTATTTCTTGCAAATAACATTAAGTAACGACACCATCGTAACAAAGAAAATAATAAAACAATAAATTAATTATCAAAAAATGAATAAAGTTAAAAAAAACATACTTGTTTTTTTCATTGGATTATTACTGTTTAATATAAATATTTACAGCGCAACAGCTCAAAAAAACACAGATGATTATAATTTGCAATCACAAAAAATGAGCCGGTTGCTTCAATTAATACGTTATATGTATGTCGATGCCGTAGATTTTGATAAAATTGTAGAAAAAGGAACCATCGAAATATTAAAAGAGTTAGATCCGCATTCAACTTATATTCCCAAGCAAGAAGTAACAAAAACCAACGAACCGTTACAAGGAAATTTTGAAGGTATTGGTGTTTCCTTCCAGATTATAAAAGATACGATTGTGGTAATTCAGCCCATAAAAGGCGGCCCCTCAGAACAAGTTGGTATAATTGCCGGAGATAAAATAATACAAATAGATGACAGCCTCGCAACCGGAAAAACAGCAACAAATGCATGGGTATACAGCAAGCTGCGTGGAAAAAAAGGAACGAAAGTAGTTGTAAAAATAAAAAGAGGGAACAATCCCGAACTGATGACTTTCACTATTATCCGGGACAAGATACCTATCCATAGTATTGAAGCCTATTTTATGATTGATAAGGAAACAGGTTATTTAAAGCTCGAACGTTTCTCCCAAACTACCATGGATGAGTTTGTAGAGGCAATGACAGAGTTAAAAAATGAAGGTATGAAAAACCTGATCCTGGATCTTAGAGGAAATACAGGAGGGTTTTTAAATACCGCTGTAGAATTAGCTAATGAATTCCTGCCAAAGGACAGGCTGGTGGTATACACACAGAATAATCAGAATGGGAATAAACAAACTTACAATACTCAGAAAAACGGTGTTCTCGAAAAAGGAAAGTTGGTTATACTGATTGATGAATACTCTGCTTCAGCAAGCGAAATCGTCTCCGGTGCAATACAGGACTGGGACAGAGGAATTATTGTAGGAAGACGTTCCTTTGGAAAGGGGTTGGTACAAATTCCTACTATGCTTCCGGATAGCTCAGTTATTAGATTAACTACATCCCGTTATTACATTCCAAGTGGTCGTTATATCCAAAAACCATACGAAGGAGTTGAAGACTATAGCCGTGATCTTATCAAAAGATATAATACAGGGGAACTTACTCATGCCGATAGCATACACTTCCCTGACTCTCTTAAATATTATACGGCAGGAAACCGGATTGTTTATGGCGGTGGCGGAATAATGCCTGATATATTTGTTCCTATGGATACCATTAAAGTCTCTGATTATTACTGGAAACTATTCCGTAATAATATTTTCAATCAATTTGTTCTTTCATATCTTTCGCAGGAGAGGAATAATATACTCAAACAGTATCCTACCTTTGATTCCTTCAACAATAATTTTAAAGTTGATCAAAAGATCTTGAATGAGTTTTACGATTTCGCAAAAAAAGAGAATGTCACCGATTCTCTTACCTTTGACTTTAAGTCTTATCTGAATGGATTCATCTCTTCGAATCAAGATACATTGAACAAAATCTTTATCTCACCGGAAAAAGTAGAAAACAGCAATGAGTTCCAACAAATGTTGACAAAATACATCGATAGTGAGATAGAAAAAAGAGAAAAGACCAATCAGAATTTCGATACAAATGCTCAAATCGAAAGACAATTGAAAACATTAATCGCACGGAATCTATACGATCCAAATAAATCGACAAAGATTTGGCTAACGATGGACGAAACCTACAAGCGTGCCCTTGAAATAATAAATGATAATAATCTATTTAAGAAGTTAAAGATCACTTATTAATAGAAGTTACGCAAGTTACAGGAAGTTATAGAAGTTACCATTCACTAATAGTTTCGTATCATTTCCTGTTTGTAAGATTGCTTCGTGCCTTGCAATGATGCCATTTTATTTATTCAGTACATTATTAATTGTTAATTATATATTCCTTTTTGCTTTTTTTGACTACTTTTGCATCCAAGAATAGTTAAAAAGAATGATCAACAATATAATAACATTAACAACCGATTGGGGATACTCCGACAATTATACCGCGATATTTAAAGCTCATTTATATCGTGAAAAGCCGGATATAAAGATTGTTGATATCACACATGACGTAAAGAAAAATGCAATTACGGATGCTGCTTTTTTAGTGAAGACAGCATATCATCACTTCCCTAAGAACAGTATTCACATTATTGATGTAAACTTCCTGGCATTTTATAATGAAAATCAATATCGCAAAGCATTAAAGACCGAAAAGAGCGTTGAATCTTTAAACTTCACACATTATCTTGCTTTCTGTTATGACGGGCATTATTTCCTGTGCGAAAACAACGGCATTATTTCCCTGTTATGCGACACTGATAAAATCACAGAAATAGTAAAAATCCCCCCTGATGATTTGCAGGCAGACTTTCATTCGTTTAAAGCTATTGCTTATTGGGTAAAGGCCGCTACGAGGTTGGCCAAAGGAGACAACTTGCATGCTATTGGTGAGAAATATAATACAGAGCATATTGAATTACTGAAAGCTCCAACAGCATTTACTCCTCACGGGCAACAGGATAGAATTGTCTTTTGCAGTCAACACATAGATAGTTATGGGAATATCATTACTAATCTGCACAAAGATTTTTTTGATAAGGTTGCCGACGGACGGACTACCTTCGATTTTTACTGCACACAAACAGGCCTCAAAAAGAAGCGCCGGATATCCAGGGAGTATAATGATAAAGCCGACGACCAGTTAATCTTATTATTCGGTCATAGCCAATACCTGGAAATATCCGCAAGATACGCCCCTTTCGCCAAAATACTCCGGGCAGAATCTTTAACCTTAGAATTTACAATAACCTTTTCTCCGAAAAACGAAGAACAATGAAAATATTAATGATATGCTTAGGGAACATTTGTAGATCTCCTATGGCAGAAGGAATATTACAACATAAATTACAAGAATATAATCTTGAAGATACCGTCCATGTGGATTCTTGTGGATTTGAATCCTACCACTTTGGGGAACCTCCTTACCACATGGCTATTCAAACGGCAAAGAAACATGGAATTGATATAGCCGGTCAACGTCAACGGTTATTTTCAACGGAAGACTTTGATCTTTTCGATAAGATTTATGTAATGGACAGCGGCAATTATCAAAGTGTTAAAAGAATGGCAAGAAATGCTGAAGACATGGAGAAAGTGGACTATCTTCTCAATGTTGTTCATCCGGGTAAGAACCAACATGTCCCTGATCCCTGGGGCGGAACAGAAAAAGACTTTGAATATGCTTTCCAGCTTATTGATGCAGCATGTAATCTTATAGTTGAAAGGATAAAATGATTAGCGGGTTACAACAGTTGTATGAAGGTACGGAGAATGCAACAAGCAAAATGCGGAAAGGATAAAGCAGATAAAAGGGATAATCAACTCAACAGTTAAATAACTAAATTATAACTTCCCGTAACTTCATTTAACTTGCGTAACTTCTGTATTAATTATTAATTGTTACTTGTATTATCTCGTTTTTCTTTAAAGAAAGTACTTAACAACTGTGCGCATTCTTTTTCCAAAACCCCTCCTACCCACTGAGTCTTTGGATGCAGGAGTTGTTTCTTGTCAACTTTGTTATTATGTTTTTGATCGGCAGCTCCATATACAATTTTATGGATATGTGTCCAGTAGGAGGCCCCGATGCACATAAAGCAAGGTTCTAATGTTACATAGAGAATGCAATCCGTTAAATATTTAGCCCCCAAATATTCGGAAGCCGCAGTAAATGCCTGCATCTCCGCATGCGCCGTTACATCATTAAGTGTCTCCGTCATATTATGAGCACGTGCAATTACCAGGTCATTACTCACGATAACACAGCCAATAGGGATCTCCCCTTTCTCGTATGCTTTTTCGGCTTCATTCAAAGCCAGCCGCATGAAATATTCATCATTTAATAGCATCTTCAGATATTAATTTTGTTTATATATACTTGATAAAAGAAAACGTCTGTATCACTTCATCCCTACCAATGAAGTACTTCCGTCACTGCTGTAGAAGTTAATTAATTCGTTAGTTAAAAGCGTATTCCCCCTTTGAAGGGGGTGTAGGGGGATGTCCTCTCTTCCGGTTTACTTGCATTCCCCCTTACTCCCCGTTATTCGAGCAAGCTTTCATATTTTGAGCTTCGCCTCAGGTCGAAGTCCCTCTGTTTGTTCACTACACCATCCATAACTGAATATGCTTCCCAACATCCCCCTACGCCCCCTTCAAAGGGGGAATATGCTCTTCTGTCAGTTTATTGCCTCCTCGACTTTTTAACATCTTTTCTATTTAAATGTAAAAAAAGGGATTTACACATATAAATCCCTTGTATTCCCTGAAAAGCATATCATACTTTATTTAAACACTATTTCAACCCACGATTCCGCAGCAACGGATCAATACTGGGTGATTTTCCCCTGAAGGTGGTATACAATACCATTGGATCCTCGGTATTGCCACGCTCCAAAACATTTTGACGAAAAGCCGATGCTGTTTTCTGATCGAACAGTCCGTTTTCTTTGAATGCTTCAAACGCATCCGCATCCAATACCGCAGACCATGTATAACTATAATAACCTGCCGAATACCCTGTTGCCGAAGTAAAGATATGTTTAAAATAAGGACTCTTATAACGTGAGATAATCTCCGGAATCAATCCGTATTTTCCCATTGTCTTTTCTTCAAAAGCAGCCGGATCTATATCATCCGCGTTTGTCAATGTATGATAATCCATATCCAAAAGAGATGCTGCAATCAATTCGGTGTTGATAAATCCCTGTCCATAAGTCCCTGCCTTTTCTATCTTATCGATTAATTCTTGTGGAATAGGATTGCCGGTAATATAATGTTTTGCATACATCTTCATCACATCCGGATGACTTGCCCAATTTTCCATAACCTGGGAAGGAAGTTCTACGAAATCACGGGAAACACTTGTTCCTGCCAATGATTTATACTGGCAATTGCTCAACAAGCCATGCAAGCCATGTCCGAATTCATGGAAAAAGGTTTCGGTTTCATCAAAGTTCAGTAAGGAAGGTGTATCTCCTGTCGGATTAGGAAAATTAAGTACCAGTGAAATAACCGGTATTACGTTCTCGCCATCGGGTTTTTTGTATTGCCCTCTAAATTCCGTCATCCATGCCCCGCTGCTTTTGCTCGGACGGGTATAGTAATCCAAATACAGGATACCAATTACCTTATCCTTATCAATCACATCATAGGCCACGGCTTCCTTATCATATACCGGAATATCTTTGTTTTGTCTAAAGGTTAATCCATATAATTTATTTGCAACCATAAATGCACCTTCCTGAACATTGGGTAAAGAGAAATAAGGACGGATGCTATCTTCATCCAAATCGTATTTTTCTTTACGAACTTTCTCCGTATAATAACGCCAATCCCAAGGTTGCAGTTTTTCTTTTCCTGCTATCTTCTGATACATTGCCGCTTCTTCTTTTGCTTTTGCCAATGCAGGGTTCCATACCTGAATCAACAGTTCATAGACAGCATCCGCATTCTTCGCCATGCGATCTTCCAGGATGAAATCCGCATGTGTTTTATAACCTAAAAGCTGAGCACGTTCTATCCGTAATTGAACCAATTTCTTAATAATCGCATTATTATCAAATTCACCGCCGTTGCAGCGGGAAGAATATGCTGTCCAAATCTCTTCACGTTTCGCCCGGTTGTCCGCATATTGCAAGAAAGGAAGCAGGCTCGGATTATCCAGTGTAAAAACCCATTTCCCTTTTGTGGCTTCATTCTGGTTCCCCAGTTGAGCTGCCGCTGCAATAACCGATCCGGGAAGCCCTGCCAAATCTTCTTCTTTATCAATAACCAACTGATACGCATTTGTAGCGTCCAATACATTCTTATCGAATTGGAGCGTAAGAGTAGCTATCTCTTCATTGATTTCACGGAAACGGCCTTGCTTCTCCTTCGGCAGGTTTGCACCGCCACGAACAAAGCTCTTATAGGTTTCATCCAATAAACGAAGTTGTTCCTTATTCAGGTTTTCTTTCCCTTTATTTTCATAAACAACTTTTACCCTCTGGAATAAATCCGGGTTAAGGTTTATGTTATCCCCATGCGCACTTAACTTGGGACTAATCTCTTCTGCAATCTTCTGCATCTGGTCACTGTTGTTTGTCTGCAAAAGATTAAAAAACACACTGCTTACCTTGCTTAGTAATTCACCACTGTAATCCAACGCCTCTACCGTATTGGCAAAGGTAGGAGATTCCTTTTGGTTAACAATTGCATCCACTTCTTCAAGATGCCGCTTCATCCCTTCTTCAAACGCAGGAATATAATGTTCGGTTTTTATCTTGTCAAAAGGTGGAACCTGGTAGGGGGTCTCCCATGCCTGGAAAAACGGATTACTCATATCTAATTTTTCTTTTTTGTTTGAACATGAACAGGCAAACAAACCTGCCATGATTACAATACTTGTTATTTTTTTCATTACTACTTTTGTATTTGATTATTCAAGATGCAAAAGTACTATTTTTTACCACGTATCGAATCAAATACACATCAAAATTCATATAGGTGATAAATCTTACTTTTAAGATGCCGGGAATAAAAAAGTATTTTATTGAAATATTAAACTTAACAGTAGCGGAACTCGGAGAGTTTAATTTGTATAACCCCCAATAAGTATAACGACTGGGGATAAAGGTGGCTTCTGTGTTTCCACGATCTGAAAGATCGAAAAAGATTACAGAAAGAAACATTGATCAAAACCAATTCCCTTCTCCTTGAATCTTTGGATAACGCTCTCCTTGCAACTCTCCTTTTATGATGTTCGACCTTTTTCAGGCTGTAGAGGGTACTAATGACAGAGATTATCTCACTGCGTTTCGATGCTTTCGCTACACTTCGTGGCTCAGGTGCTTCGTGCCTCGCAATGACGCTCTTAACCAACACATTGCGTCATTGCGAGGAGTGAGGAACGAACGACGTGGCAATCCCTGACAAAAGAGCGATTTTTCTTTTCAGTTGCTGTCATTTCCTTTTGTGTGAACCTTTAATAAATACTACCAATGACAGAGATCATACCTCGCTCTTAACTAACATATTGCCGTCATGCTGAACTTGTTTCAGCATCCCCCTTCCTTCTGAGGGGATTGCGGATCAAGTCTGCAATGACGCACTTCCGTTACTAAGAGGAGGAACGACGAAGCAACTGAACGAAGCAGGTGGGTGCATCGAAACGCAGTGAGATAATCTCCTTAAAAACGGGGATACTGAAACAAGTTCAGCATGAAGGGAACAGGTTTATTCATTGCTAGAAGAACGAAGTAACCGGCTTGCGAGCTCAACGGAGATAATCTCTATGCATTTTATCTTAACTTTTGACAACTTCCATAGTAAATTACTATATTTGGTAGTTATTCGAGTTGAACTCTTATGATTCCGGCACTTCAAAATAACATCCAGTCCATATAGGAAAAAAATGTATCTTTGCCCATTATGTTTCATCCTCATAAAATAAAGAATATGAGAAAAATAGTAATTAAAGTCAGTGTCATATTATTCATAATACCTTCCTTCTGCGGATGTGATACGGTTAATGGATTAAAAAACATGCTTAACTGTACTTTTGAACGGAAGAATATAGATAATTTCCGTTTTGCAGGGGTAAGCCTCGACAATATTAATTCGGCCAGCGACATAAACCTTATCGACATTGCCAAAATAACAACTGCAATTGTAGCGAAGACGGCTCCCGTTTCCTTTAATGTTAATCTGGAAGGAAAAAATCCAAACAGTTCTACAGCCGCGATCGAGCAGTTAAAATGGATCTTATTATTGGATGACAGGGAAGTTCTCAATGGGAATATCGTTGATAAATTCTCCATTCCCGCTAAAGGGTCGAATACCTTACCCATTGATATAAATCTGGATGCAGTGCAGTTTTTAGACGGATCAACCCCTGAGAGTGCATTTCGCCTGTACCAGAATATCACCGGAAAGAACACGGAACAGGAATCTACCGTAACGATAAAAATCAAACCTACCATTAACGGAATAGAATTCCCGCAGTACCTTACATTGAAACAAACGACTAATCAGAAATAGAACTAAAATTAAATAACATGATAAATAAAAAATTATTAAATCCCAAAAGTATTGTTGTTGTTGGAGCATCCAATGATATTCAGAAACCGGGAGGAAAAGTTTTTAAGAATTTACTCGATAGTAATTTTTCAGGAACAGTATATGCTGTCAATCCTAAAGAAACAGAAGTCCAAGGTATAAAATGCCACGCAAAAGTAGAAGATTTACCTCAAGTAGACTGCGCCATTCTGGCTATCGCAGCCAAATACTGCCCTGCTACGGTTGAAGTATTGGCTAAGCAAAAAGAAACAGGGGGCTATATCATCCTCTCCGCCGGATTCTCGGAAGAAAATGAAGAAGGTGCAAAGTTGGAAAAGGCAATTGTAGACCAGATAAACAGCGTTAACGGAAGCCTGATAGGCCCCAATTGTACGGGTTTTCTAAACACCAATTATTGCGGCGCTTTCGATGCCCCGATACCCGAACTAAATTCCAAAGGAGCAGACTTTATTACCGGGTCGGGAGCAACAGCCGTATTTATCAAAGAATACGGAGTGATAAACGGATTATCTTTCAACAGTGTTTGGGCTGTTGGGAACTCCGCTCAAATGGGAATAGAAGAAGTATTGGGATACCTGGACGAAACATTCGATCCAAAGACAAGCTCAAGGGTAAAGATGCTGTACATGGAAAATGTACGTAATCCCCAAAAGTTACTCAAACATGCCTCTTCGCTTATCAACAAGGGATGTAAGATTGCTGCGATAAAATCAGGTTCTTCCGCTGCGGGAAGCCGTGCGGCATCTTCCCATACGGGAGCTTTGGCCACATCGGATGTTGCCGTAGATGCATTGTTCCGCAAAGCCGGTATTGTCCGCTGCTATAACCGCGAAGAGTTGGTAACGGTGGCAAGTGTTTTCATGCACCCCGAAGTAAAGGGAAGGAATATCGCTATTATCACTCATGCGGGAGGCCCTGCCGTTATGCTTACCGATACTCTATCGAATCATGAATTAAATGTACCTGCTATCGAAGGAGAAAAGGCGCAAAAACTATTATCAAAGTTATTCCCGGGATCATCTGTTGCCAATCCGATAGATTTTCTGGCAACGGGAACAGCAGAACAACTGGGAGAGATTATCGATGCCTGTAACAACGATTTTGATCATATCGATGCAATGGCTATTATATTCGGTAGCCCGGGATTGTTCCCCAACTGGGATGTATATGCACTGCTGGACGAGAAAATGAAAACCAGCAAGAAACCGATCTTCCCTATCTTACCTTCTGTTGTTAATGTTAAAGATGAGATTGCCGATTTTATCAACAACAAGAAAAGAATCAACTTCCCTGAAGAGTGCGTATTCGGAAATGCATTAGGAAAAGTACTCAACACACCTAAGCCTGTTCCTGTTAATCCTGTTATGCCGGATATTGATGTAGCTGCAATTCGTAATGTAGTTGATCATTGTGAAGACGGTTATCTGTCATTAGAAAACATCCGCATCCTGTTGGATGCCGCCGGAATCTCACGCAAAGATGAAGCGGAAGTAGATACGGAAGCTGCTGCTGTAGCATTTGCCCGTAAAGCAGGATATCCGTTGGTAATGAAAGTGGTTGGCCCGATTCATAAATCCGATGTAGGGGGAGTAGTTCTTAATGTGAAAGATGAAGAAACCGTAATCCGTGAGTTTAACCGTTTGATAAAGATTCCCGAAACATACGCGGTTGAAATCTATCCCATGCTGTTCGGTACGGAAATATTTATCGGTGCAAGCAGGGAAGAAAAATTCGGACATCAGGTATTATGCGGCTTAGGCGGAATTTTTATCGAAGTCTTGAAAGACGTCAAAGCATCCCTGGCTCCCATAGGAAAAGAGGAAGCTTTGGATATGATAAAAAGCCTGCGGGGATATAAAATTATCCAAGGCGTAAGAGGACAGGATCCCGTTAATGAAGATTTGTTTGCGGATGCTGTTTCCCGTGTTTCGGCGTTAGTCCAAGCGGCACCTGAAATTGCGGAAATGGACTTAAATCCACTATTAGGTTCTCCGAAAACGGTAGTTGCCGTAGATGCACGTATCCGGATAGAAAAGTAAATATCCCAATAAAACAAAAAGGGGTTTTATATATGAATGCCCTCCAGTGTTATATTTAACTCTTGGAGGGCATTTTGTTTTTCTTTCCGACAGATAGAACCTGCAAGAACAGGCGAGAGGAGGCACAACCTTGTCTTAATGTTTCACTGCACATCCTTATACCGGTAAGAGGTATAATCCCTGCCGGTCCGGGACAGACAGGAAGGGGGAAATCCGGAACGCCGGATTGATTGTTTGCCGTCATGGAACAGGATATCCGGAGCAACGGATTGGTTGTTCGTCGTCGCGGAACAGGGTATCCGGAACGCCGGATTGATTGTTCGTCGGCACGGAACAGGGTATCCGGAACAACGGATTGGTTGCCCGCCACCACGAGCAGGGTATCCGGAGCAACGGATTGGTTGTTCTCCGACATGAAGGGTGGTTTCATAAGGAAATTCGGTCAGTTCCTTTTGTTCTTTTCCGGATAAGAGCACAACGGGCTTGCATCAAACCCACTACTAAACTTGCATCGAACTCACCACTGTGTTTGCATCAAACGGTGTACTGCATCTACACCAGACGGCGAAGCCCCCGATACGCAGGAAATAAAAAAAAAGCTATTCCGGAATCAGAATAGCTTTTTATATGAATATCAAATAGTACTACATTTTAGTAACTTTAAACTCAGTTCTTCTGTTTTGAGCACGCCCTTCTGCCGTTGTATTCGGTGCTACAGGCCTGTCAAATCCATAACCCGCACTTGTCATCCTGCTGGGAGAAATTCCCTTGTTCACCAAAGTCTGTACAACTACGTTTGCACGGGCAAGCGATAATCTTTTATTAACAGTTTCACTTCCTACATTATCGGTATGTCCTGAAATCTCTATTTCCATAGTCGGGTTATCTATCATCAATTTATACACATGGTCAATTTCAGACATTGACTCCGGTTTTAATGTAGATTTACCCGTATCAAAGAAAATATTCTTTAATATAATAACCTGGTTCACTTCTATCTTATTCAAAAGAACTAATTGGTTAATTACCTGCTTTTCATTCAAAGCCGGAATATTAAAGTCTTCGGAATAATACAAATATCCTTCCTTCCGGACATCCAGAATATAATTTCCGGGATCCGTTAAAGGAAACTTGTATTGTCCGTTAATACTATCGGTCCTGGTTATTGCCACTAATTTATTTGTGCGGGCATCTGTTATCTCTACAATAGCAGATAATGGTTCTCTTGTTTTGGCATCCATAATAGTACCTTGCACGACAATATCAGCTTCTTCTTGTACCGGCACAATTTCAGGTTCTCTAAGAAGTTCTTCCAACAGCCTCCTCATTTCTTCCAATTGTCTTTCAAGTGAATCCAAATCCGCATCATCCTCAATAATATCCGGAATTATTTCAGGAACAGGAACAGTATCCAGCGGTTCTCCCGACAGTTTTCCTAACTTAATACGTATTCCTATTTTAGCTCCATAGGCCATTAAGTTAACTTTATTTGTTCTATCGGTGTTAATCATACCATTGTATTGTATCCCATTCCCTATATGGTTATCCGCATTCGGTATATATTGTTGAGGAGCTTCCAGAAAAGCTTTATTATCTCCTTTTTTAATATTGTTGAATCCATAATCAAAATATCCTCCTACTGTCAGGTCTACGCGTCTGCTTAATCCTATCAGGAATCCAATCTCGGCAGTACCGGCTATGCTCATCTTCAAGTTAAGATCTCCATTCCAATCCAAGGAAGAACCGGGATTATAAATCGATCCGAATCCATGAGCAGCAAGGTTAGGATCTCCCGGTCCACCCAACTCCAAATTCGATCCTCCATAATATGCCCCTGAGACATTCAATCGCAAATCATCCTCATATTTCCCATCCAACACGCGATATTGGGCAAACACAGGAATCTGAAGTTTTACTCCCAAACCCACGTAAATGCCATGTCGTTGAGTTTCCCCAAATTTATGTTGAAACATCGCCATCAATGGAATTTCTATAAAATATCCTTTCTGCTCTTCTTCCCAATTGGCTAAGCGGACACGGAGTTCGTAATCATTTGGAGCTCCAACAACCGGGTCATTATCGGTTTGATCCCCCAAAGAGTAAAAACTTCCCTTGGAGAAATCAACGTCATATTTCCCGATAGTACGATAATACGATACACCCACACCTGTTGCTAATCCCCAGTGACGAGTAAAATAATAACTATATCCTATATTCGCATTCCAGCCCAACTTATCCTTACTGATCCCATCAGAATGTATCCCTTTAGGGGTATATTGAAATCCACCACCGCCAAGTCCTCCGGAAACAGATATAAAGGATCCGGACTCTTGTCCTAAAGCTACAAAGGACAATGCCAGAATCGCAATTGTAAATATTACCTTTCTCATTTATCGATCATTTTTTGATTAACATTTCTCTTTAATATAAAGCGGTACCCTACTTTTGTGTAGGGTACCACAAAGTTTTCTATTCAACAATTAGTTTCTTCACTCTGATATTTTGATCTTTCGTGATTACCCGTATAGTATAACTTCCGGCTGCATACCATGCACTAAGTTGGATTTGATCTCCCGTCATAGTATGTGTTTCCAGTAATTTACCCACTGCATCAAATACCTCTATAACTGCATTATCAAGATATTCTCCGTCGAAGACGATCTTATATTCCCCTCCTCTTTGTACAGGGTTCGGGAAAAGAACTGTCTTATGGGCCTTAGCACGGTTAAGTGTTATGGAACAACTTTCCTCATAAGAACCGTCTGCGAAATATGCACGTACACGATATGTTCCTACAAAACCATTCGGATCGGTATAATATTGTGAAGCACCATCCGTTGCAATAGCTACTCCATTCTTATACCATCTGAAACTTACATATTGGTTTCCAAAGTTAGGAACATAAAGTACATCATCCCACTTTTCTTCAACGGCCAGCTTGCTGGAAGAAACTTCTACCGTATCACTTACAGCAATTCCACAGCTTCCTGTTACTTCCACATAGTATTTACCTTCCAACTCTGAAGTGAACGGTTCAATATACGTGCTTGAAGTAGCTCCGGCTATCGCCATACCATTGTGATACCATTGATAAGATAGATTGTCTCCATCAGCCACTACCGATAATGAAAGATTATCTTCCCCGTCACAAAGATTCAACGATGATACAGGTTGAGTAGTAATACGAGCCGGTTTCGATATCTGTATTCCAAATGGAACATTTTCCACACAGTTTCCTACCTGAACATGGATTATTCCATCAAAAATACCCGACTGTACATGTGACGGCAACACGATCTGTAGCGGAGACGCAGGTAGAAGAGTCGGTGTTGTTATCGACTTGAAGCCTGCGTTCAACGACGCTGTAGAGAATGTTATCGTATAATACATCGTTGCCGTACTGGTAGTTGTGTATGGTATCAATACCGTTGAGTCTCCCGTACATGCATCGTTAAGATACGTAATCTCCAACTGTGCGGACGGTAATACATCAACCGTTACCAAAGAGGTTTCACTGCATATACCCACGGTTAACGTGAATTCATAGGTAACCGTTATCGTAGAACCGGAAGTATTATTCAATACCTCATTGATATACGGAGTATTTCCGCTGGATACGTTTCCACCATTAATATCCGGATCAGCAATACGTGTCCATGCATAGGTTACTCCCTGAACAAGGCTTGTAGCAGTATAGTTGAAGTTTGTTCCCGAACAAATTGTTCCTGCATGAGCTATGCTATTCAACACCGGTGTCGGATTAACGGTAAAGGTAAAGTAAGTAGCATCACCGTCACAGATTCCGATCGTAGAAGAATAGTATCCTGCTGTTGCTTTATATACGGCAGAAAGTGTACGCTGCGTAGAATTGGTTACAGAAGCAATATTGATATCTCCTGTTCCTGCAAACGGCAGGTTACCGATAACATCCCCGGAAACATGTTCCCACTTATACTCATTACCCGTTCCGGTAAATTGAATCGACAGCGGATCGTGGTTACACAACTCCTGATCTGCTACAGCATCTATCGTAGTATGCGGGTTAACAGTTATCAAGAATGTGTCTTTCGTATCACAAGTAAGATTATTAGCTGTATAATACGCCGTTACTTCATAGATTGCCGTATGTACAAAACCTGTTGTATTTGTGGCTGTGAATGAAGGTAACGAACCTGTTCCACTATTTTTCAATCCTACCGAATCTCCTCCGATCCTGGTCCAAGAATAGGTCATTCCTGCAGTACCACTAAATTGGTATGCCGCCACAACTGTTCCTGGACAATACTCCATATCAGGAACACTACTCAAGACAGGCTCCGGATTTATCGTAATATTAAAGTATTTCGGAGTGCCGTAACTTGTTACTCCACGATAAGTAAACGTCGGAGTTACCTGATAAGTTAAAGTAATCGGACTTGATCCTTTATTAATCAAGATACTATCCTGGATATTTCCGGTTCCGGTTGACGGGAATCCAACATAACTACCACTCGTACGCGTCCAGCTATACACTGTATTCTGTACTCTGCCTGTGAAAGAAACCGTATCTATAACTTGACCTGAACAAATTATCTGGTTATCATTATGGATATTCACATCCGGTGTCGGAAGGATTATTAGTTTGAAATATCCGGTATCACTTGCATAACAAGATGCCGTACCTGTATTTGTAATAACTGTTGTATACATATACGTTGCTTCCTTAACAACCGTATCAGTATTTATTGCAGTAAAGCCTTGCATAATATTAACTCCGCTTTTCGGTAATCCTATAATGGTATCACCACTCACCCATGCCCAAATATAAGAGGCATTCGGCGTCGTTCCTGTAAACGTATAGGAAGAAACGGTTGCGCCATTAACATATATCATATCTGCTACGGCACTCGGTAAGGCCGGTTTCGGAACTACTGTAATAACAACAGGCACAATGGCACTTTTACAACCTGTGATTGTATCGGTAGACTGTAAATAGTATGTCTTCGTATGATGCGGTTCTATTTCAGAACTTGGCAATTGAATCTGTGCCAAATTATCCGAATAATACTTCATAACACTATTCACAGACATCGTATCTATCGTTAATGCAAGATCAAACGACATGCTGTCACATACATCCATATTATCTGCTACAAACGAAGGTGTATTACATGCTGTGTCTGTTAGGATCAACACATTCGACCATGCAGCACAGTTACCGTCTACCAATAACAGTTTGTATTTTCCTGCTATATTAGTTGTACATATCGGATCTGTCGTTAATAACGTCAACGTCATATCATCTCTGTACCAATAGTATTGAGGAGAACTATACATGGCTTCATTACGTAATGATAATTTCACAGGATTTCCACCATATATTTTTCCGTTAGGTGTAGACGATGCGATTATCGGTTTATTAATATCCGTGTTAGTCTTCGTAACAGGAACAATAACCGAGAATGCAGAACAGTTTCCGTCTATTACAAGAACCCTGTAGTTTCCACTATCTACAGCACTATAGTAGCTATGTGTTTCTCCCTGCAGAAGGGTACTTCCTCTATACCACTGATAAGTAGGATTAGTATATACACTTGTATTCGAAACCGACAAGAATACCACTCCCGTATCGCCGCAAATATTAAGACTTGCAGGTAAATATGCAACAACCGGTTTATCAAAATTATTGATTGTTTTAGTCAACGTAATTGTTGCAGATACTGCCGAACAGCTTCCATCAATCACATGTACAAAATAGTTACCTGCATCTTGTGTTTCATAGGATGACAGTGTATCATTTTGAACTATTCTATCTTCACGATACCAAACATACCTGGTGCTGCCTGGAGAATAAGATGCTGTGTTTTTCACAGTTAACAATACACTTCCGTCCGGACCACAAATCACACCTGTTTGAGATGAGCTTAATACTACCGGTAGTGCAATATTGCTGTTATTCTTAATCAGACGAATTGTATCTTCAGAGAATGCACTACAATCTCCATCTATTACATGAAGACGGTATAATCCTGAAGTTCTGGCCACATAAATGTGTTTATTTTCACCCGGAATCAGTACATTATTCTTATACCATTGTATTGTAGGATTAGTATAATCTGTCTCATTGGTGAATGTTAAGATTACTACTCCTGTATCTCCACAGATTGTATTGCTGATCGGTGAACTGTTAAAGGTAGGAGGTTCTATGTTACCGGTACCCGATGTAATTGTATCCGATTTAGATCTTGAAGAACAATTTCCATCTACAACCTGTACGAAATAGATTCCGGTCGTTAGCACTTCATAGTATGGCAATATACCATCCTGAACTTTTGCTGTACCTCTATACCAAATGTAACGTGCATTCAGACCATAATCTCCGATATTGGCAACAGTCAACAGAATGCTTCCTCCCGTACATAGTTTTGAATTCGGAGAAGTGCTGATCAATCGAGGTATCTCTATCGAACTGTTAGGATCTTTCGTTACCTTTATTGCAGTATCCGAAAGTGTACTACAAGTACCTTCTTTTATTCCTACACGATACGATCCCGTGTCATGTGCTTCGTAAATAACATCTGTTGCCCCGGAAATAGGTTTGTTATTTCTGTACCATTGGATACTCGGGTTCACATAATCATTTACATTTTCCAATGTCAACATTACGATGCCATTGTTACCGCATATCGTATTGCTAACCGGAACAGCGCTGATCAACGGTTTTTCTATGTTGCCTCCCGGCGTAATAGTTTCATCCCGTCCTGATCTGGCAGAACATTCACCATCTACAACCTGTACAAAATAGACTCCGGTTACCTTAACTTCATAATAAGGTATTATACTGTCTTGTACTAATTGATCTCCTCTATACCAAACATAACGTGCACCCTGGCCATAATCTCCGGTATTATCAACAACTAAGAGAATATTTCCTCCTGTACATAATTCGGTTGTTTGAGACTGGTTAAACAATATAGGAGGTTCAATACCCTTACTGTTATCTTTGGTAACTTTTACTTCCGGTGTTGAGAATGCGGTACAAGATCCTTCTGTTACATGAATCTTATAATAACCACTATCTGTTGCTTCATAAAGAGCCTTCGTTTCTCCCGGAATAATCACATTGTTTTTGTACCATTGGTAAGTGGGGTTCGTATAGGAACCGGCATTTGTTATGCGTAAAATAACCACTCCCGTTGTTCCGCAAACTTCGTTACTTTCGGGAATAGCAGTAATTATTGGTGTTGTGATACTTCCTCCCGATACAATTGTATCTGATTTAGACCTTGAAGAACAGTCTCCATCAACTACTTGAACATAATAAATTCCGGTAGCTTTCACCTCATAATACGACAGTGTACTATCTTGTATAATTGAATGTTCTTTATACCAAACGTATCTTGCATTTTGAGCATAATCGTTCGTATTAGATACACTCAATAAGATACTACCACCATTACACAATTCTAATGTCGGTGAAGAGCTTAATAATACAGGTTTCTTTATATCTCCATTGATGTCGTACCGTACTCTTATCGTATCTGAGAACGATCCGCACTCTCCATCCTGAATATAAACTTTATAAACACCTGTATCTGCTATATGGACTTCGTATGTTTCAAATATTGCATCCGGAATAACCTTATTATCTTTATACCATTGGATACTTATACTTCCATATTGGTCTTTGTTGGCCAACTGTAGTATGATCGTACCGTCCGGTCCGCATATAACCTGACCACCAGATACACTGCTGATCTGTGCCGGAATAATAATTCCCCCGGATTTGATCGTATCAGGTCTGGATACGGAAGAACAACTACCTTCTATTACCTGTACAAAGTAGATACCCGGTTGTTTTGTTAAATAGGAAGAACTTGTATCATTTTGTACAATACCTGTATCATTAAACCAAATATAAGTAGCATTTTGATAATCTGAAGAGTTCGACACATGATATGTTATCTCTCCTCCGATACATATAGTACTGCTATTGGGTTGTTTTGACAAGATCGGAGTCCCTATATTACTATTGCCTTTCTTCGTTACACGGATCGAATCCGATACCGATGAACAAATACCATCTATTACCTGCACACGGTAAATACCGGAATCTAACGCATTGTAGTAATTATTAGTAGCGCCGGTAATCATACTTCCGTTCTTATACCATTGGTAGGTTACATTTGTACTGTATGCACTTCCATTGGTTACACGCATCAAGATAGAACCATTCGTCTGGCAGATATTCGTGTCGCCTGATGTACTTACTATATTCGGTTTTGTGATCGGAGTAGAGGCACTGTTCTCTTCTACCGTTATAGGTGCTGATTCAGAAGAACAACTACCTTCAACTACCTGTACAAAATAATCGCCTGCTACCGTTACTGCATATGACGGACTCATACTGCTTTGTACTATACCCGTGTCATTGAACCATTGGTATATCGAACTGGTAGAGTAATTTGTCGTGTTGGTAACATAAATAACAACACTTCCCGATTCCTCGCAGATCATTCCATTGGTAGGATATTTTGCCAACAACGGACGTCTTATACTTCCTGTACCTTCCTTGGTTACCTTGATAGAATCCGATATCGAAGAACATATACCATCTCTTACCATGATGCGGTATTCACCACTATCTGTTGTCGAATAGATACGTCCTGTCGCTCCAGGCACCAAGATATTGTTCTTATACCATTGATAGGTGGCTGATGTGCTATAATCATCTCCATTTATCAATCGCATTACAATCGATCCCCTGTTTACCGGGCAGATATTCGTCTCTCCGGATGTAGACACAATCAGAGGTAACTCTATAGTATTGGTCGAACTGGAAATCTGAGAAGGAGCAGATACAGACGTACAACTGCCTTCTACTACCTGTACTAAATAAGTTCCTGCTTCTTTTGCTATATAAGTAGGCTCAATTCCTCTGGCTACTACATGATTGTTGTAATACCAGATATATTCTGATCCGGCATTGTATATGCTTGCATTATTTACTGTTAGCAACACCCTGCCGGATCCTTCACAGATTTGACCGTTCAATGGGGTTTTTGTTAATACCGGTTTGATGATCAAACCAGTATTTTTATATACTTGTTTACCTTCCGAGGTAGAGGAACATTCCCCATTCATTACCTGGATGTGGTAATACCCTGAATCCGTAGCATTATAGATAATAGTTGTTGCGCCGGATATCGCGATACCATTACGGTACCATTGATATGTAGAACCCGAATGGCTTAACGTATCTTTCAACCATAGCATTACCGAACCGGCCTGGGGGACATCACCCGCACAGATTTCATAACCACCCGATACTGACTCTATCTCGGCCAAAGGTGCGCTGTTGTTTGACAACTCTATCGTATCTACTCTCGATACTGAACTGCATAAGCCGTCTATTACTTCTACATAGTATTTACCTGAAGTGGTAGCCTCATAAGTAATCTTCTTATCCTGTTGTACGATGATACTGTCGCGGAACCACATGTATACTGCATTCGAAGAGTAAGATCCCGGATTGCTGATTGTATACACGATACTTCCTCCTAAACAGATCATCTTCGTATCCGGTTGTTTACTATATTGAGGTTGTGTGATTGAAGTCGTACCGGTTTTCGTGATACGGATAGAATCAGACATCGAAGAACAACTGCCGTCTATAACCATGATACGATAGTGGCCACTGTCTACCACAGTATATACCGTAGAGGTCGCACCTACGATCGGTACATTATTCTTATACCATTGGTAAAGGGCACCACTGCCAAATAAGTTTTGATTGTTTAAACGTAAGACTACAGAACCGTCTCCCTGACATAAGTTTGTACCTGCTGTCGATACAATTACTGGACGGTCTATCGTACTTGTATTATCCTTCAACGTATCAAAGCCTGATATCGAACTACATGTTCCTGAAACCACTTCAACGTAATAAACACCCGAACGGCTCGCACGGTAGTATGACAGCGTATCACTTTGGATCAGCGCATTTCCACGGAACCAGTTGTATCTTGCATTACCATATACCGAGGCATTCGATACATAATAATATACATCTCCGCCTACACACAAGTCTCCCTGTTGTGGAATACGGGACAATACCGGATTTACAATATTGCCGCTGCCGTCTTTCGTGATCCTGATCTCATTCGATACTGAAGAACAACTGCCGTTGATGACTTCTAATATATATCGCCCACTATCACGGGCTATATACAATGTCGTATCTGCACCCGATATCGCTACATTGTTCTTATACCATTGATAGGTGGCATTGTTGCCATAACTAACAGTTGGTGACAACATTAATACAATGCCGTCTTCACTCTGGCCCTGGCATATGTTTGTATTACCCGAAGTAGATACTATCACGGCAGGATCGATCGATGAAAGACTCTGTCTTACCGTATCATTGGTGGAATGAGCCGTACACTCTCCATCTACGACCTGTACATAGTAGATACCCGGGGTTTTTGCAACGTATACAGATAGCGAACTATCCTGTACGATCGAACTACCCAAATACCACACATAACGTGCATCATTGCTATAATCACCCGTGTTGTTTACTCGCAACAGGATACTTCCGCCATAACATAACATCAAGCCCGGAGAAGAACTAACCACCTTCGGAGCCTTGATATCACCATTGATGTCAAAGTATACACCCATTGTATCCGAGAACGCACTGCATGCACCGTCTTTTATATATACCCTGTAGATACCCGTATCTTTTACCTCTACTTTATAGTGCTCTGATACCGCACCCGCTATCAGCTTGTTGTTTTTATACCATTGGATAGCGATATTTCCATAAGAGCTATAGTTCGACAACTCTAAAATTACAGAGCCTTCTACGCCACAGATAACCTGGCCTCCCGATACGCTTGCTATCACTGGTGGAACAACAGTGCCGCCTGGATAGATTTCTTTCGGAGTAGATACACTGCTGCACATATCATCCAGAATAACCTGTACACGGTATTCTCCATCCTCTGTAGCTTCATATACTGCCAATGTATCATCCTGTACCACTTCTGTACCTTTATACCAGATATATTGCGGAGAAAAACCAAAATAATCTCCCGTATTGTCTACGCTCAATAAAACGCTTCCACCTGTACATAAGGTATCTCCGGAAGCAAAGAGGATAGGACGCTCCATCAACGAATTATTACTCTTAACACGCAACGTATCCGAGAATGACGTACAACTGCCTTCCATCACCTGAACCCGGTACAAACCTGCTACTTCTGCAAAATAAACACTGTCCGTGCCTTGGGTTGTGATTGGCACGTAATTACGATACCACTGATAGGTAGCATTCGTGTATACGGCACTGTTGCTTACTGTCAATACCACTACACCTCTTTCTCCACATATTTCGTTAGTAACCGGACGGGATGTCACCACCGGGGCTACTATGCCACTGCCATTACCCGGTTCTATACGCGTGCTGTCCCAGGACGAACATAAGCCTTCGGTTACTTCCACCATATACAACCCTGCTACCGTAGCATCGTAATGCCACATAGTATCCCGCTGGATCAGCGTATCATTGCGGAACCACGTATATACTGGTGAAGTATAATCACTTCTATTGGATACATACAAGTAAACAATACCATCGCCTGCGCATAAATCGGAGTTCAAAGGATTACGTACCAAGATCGGGTTGCTTATCACACTGCCGTCTTGTGTCACCCGGATGGAATCCGATACACTGCTACAGGAACCGTCTTCTACCTGGATACGGTAATCTGATGGGGTATATACATTCAACGTATAGTTGTTTTCTCCAACCAACAGCGTATCATTGCGATACCATGTATAAACAGGGGAACTGTAATCTGTCTCGTTCGTTAAATATAATGTTACAATACCATTCGTGCCGCAAAGGTTTGTTCCGGATAATGAAGCTATTTTCGCTTCCTTGATAGACGTATTGCCCATCTTTACCGTGTCTATGTCTGATACGGAACTGCAATGGCCTTCGATTACCTGTACCCAGTACGTGCCCGTATCTTGTACAATATAGATCGGTTTATCCGAACGTTGTACCACCCAAGAACCATGGTACCATACATACTCGGTGCCCATGCTGTAAATACTGCTGTTGCTTACCGATAAGATAAAACTGCCTGATCCCGAACATAAATCCATGCCTGACGAAGAACGGGATAATAACGGCGTTTCTATATCTCCTACTACCTTGTAGATAGTATCTGGAAGCGACGCCTGAGAGTTAAAACCTGTATCTGTTACGATTACCGTATAGATACCTGCTACCTTGGCTATATATACCGAAGAGTCTCCTCCTGCTAACTGACTGCCATTATTGAACCATCTGTAAATCGGCGATACATACTCATGTGTATTGGTAACTGTCAATACCACTGATCCCTCATTACCGCAGATCGTATCACTGGGTGATACATGAACGATAGGACGAGGTACCCTGGCTTCTGTCGAACGGATCGTATCTCCTGCAGAGATCGACGAACAGCCATTGTCTTCCGTTACTAATACATAATATACCCCTGTTTCGGTTGCTACATAACTCGTACCAATACCTACCTTCGTATCTTCCTTGTACCATGCATATGTTGCATTAGTGAAATCTCCCGTGTTGCTTACATTAATCGTAACACTCCCGCCACTACCAACGATGATACCATCCGGTGGGAATAAGCTCGTTAACGGGGTATGGATCAATCCACTCGTCTCTATAATATTTATACTGTCAGAATACGTTGTACAACTGCCTTCCATTACCTTGATACGGTAGGAACCGCCTGTCGTGGCTACATATATCTTTCCGGTTGCATTTGCTATCAACGTATCATTGCGATACCATTGATACGTCGCATTGCTATAATCCGTATCATTATCCAGTGAAATCACTGCTACTCCTGTGTCTCCACAGATCGTACGTGTATTTGTGCTGATCAAAGCAGGATCAATAGTGGTGCTGCCCAGATTTACCGTATCTATATCAGAGATCGAACTACAGCCATCTGCTACTACCTCTACTGAATAATGCCCTGAAGCATCTACATACAATACCGGGGAATTTCCGCTCTGAACAATACCCGTATCATTGTGCCAATGGTAAATAGCATTCGTATAAGAATTAGCATTGCTCACCGATAACTTAATAACTCCCGACCCCAAACATAAAGCCAACGGACGGGGAGGATCAGATACCAATACTGGCTTAACTATATTACCACTGCCGTCTTTCGTTAAACGGATGGAATCCGATATCGACGAACATAAGCCTGCTACTACTATCTGTAAACGGTAATCCCCTGCCTCAGTAGCGGTATAGCTCATCTGCGTCCCGTTAATCGTGATCGCTGTATCATTGCGGTACCATTGGTACGATAACAACTGACCCGTATAAACTGAACTGTTGTTCAAACGCAATACGATCGTCCCTTCCGGAGAACAAATGTTCGTCCCGCCCGAAGTGCTTACGATAACCGGTTGCGTTACCGGGCTGCTGTTGGACTTCAACGTATCCTGTACTGATACAGAACTACAGCTGCCTTCTATTACCTGTACAAAATAGATACCATTGCTCTTTGTCCGGTAATATGGCTCACCACTCGTTTTTACAATACCGGTATCCTTGAACCAAATATATGTTGCACTATTATAAGAGGCACTGTTGCTTACATAATAATATACTTCCCCATCCCCATCACAGATGTATTCTATATGTGGCGGGATTTTCGATAAGACGGGCTGGTCTATATTACCATTGCCGTCTTTTGTTACTCGGATCGAATCCGATACCGACGAACAGATACCATCTATTACCTGCACACGGTAAATGCCGGAGTCTAACGCATTGTAATAATTAGTAGTAGCGCCACTGATTGCTACATTATTTTTATACCATTGATAGTTCATTCCTTCGAATAAACTTCCATTGGTTACTCTCATCAAGATAGATCCATTATTTTGACAAATATTAGTTCCGTTTGATGTACTTGTAATAATTGGTTTATTAATATTACTTGTATTCTTAATAACATTTTCTACTAATGATAAAGCTGCACAATCCCCATCCCTTACAAGAATCTGATATTTGCCGGAATCTGTTGCTAAATAAGTTAATCCTGTTTCATTCGGTATTTCATAACCATTCTTAACCCAAGAGAATGTTGCACCCGAGAATTTTGATGAATTGGTAAAAGTTAAAAGAACACTACCTTCATCTCCGCAAATTACTCCATTTTCAGGACTTCTTGCAATTACAGGCTTTTCTGTAAACGAGCCATTATCCAATACTACTGTCTCTGGATTTGAATATAAATCACAGCGATTATTATTTGTTAACGAAATATCAGCTGTAACTCTTATTCTATATTCTCCTGCTTCTGTAACTTCCATAGTAGGAGTAGTATCTGCTAATAATGTATTCCCTTTATACCATTGATAAGTAGGATTAACATAAGCCGACACATTGTTTAATTGGATCAATACTGAACCATAAGGTTCGCATACTTTTCCACTGGTTGGAATCATTGCTAATTCAGGAAGTGCAATTATACATGATGTTTCCTGTACCCTAAATGTATCCGACCATCTTGCACAATTATTATTTTCAACCACTAATAATTGATACAACCCTTCTGTAGTTGCCGTATATATCGGACTTACTGCCCCTGCTATTGGAAGGGTATCTTTATACCATTGATAAGTAGGATTAGTATAAGCCGTTGTATTTGTTAATGTAAGTACCGCTGAACTCGAACCTAAAACAATTTTACCATCAGAAGGAACCATTGTTACCTGAGGTTCTGCTATAGAAGGCACACTCTGCATCCGTACTTTAAAAGTATCAGATATTGCAACACATTGATCACTTGTTACCAATAAATAATAATCCCCGTCTTGATATGCCGAGAATACAATATGGTTTGCTCCCGCAACTACTGCATTTCCATTATACCATTGATAAGTTACAGAAGAAAGACCAGTATAGTCTATTTCATTTTCTAACTGTAATACTACAACCCCGTCACTTCCACAGATAATATTGGTTGTTGGATAATTGCCGACAATCGGTTTATTAATAGAACCACTTCCACTTTCTACATCAACATCTATCGACCGGGTAATACATTGCCCATCCATTACAATAACAAAATATTTACCTGTTATATCAACTATAACAAACGAATCTGTTAAAGATGTCTGAAGGGTATCATTTCTAAACCATTTGAAAGTTGGGTTTGTATAAGCAGCAACATTGTTGATCCCTATATATACCTTTCCTCCTGTACATATTTCTGCTGAAGCAGGAAATATATCTAACTTCGGTTCTTTTATTGTACCTGTTGTTCCTGTCTTTTTCACATCTATCGATGAGGACTCCGCAGCACAACCATCTATTTCTACCATTACTTTATACGAACCTGAATCCCTAACTTCATAAATAGGACGATCGCTGTTTGCTATCGGAGCATTATCTTTAAACCATGTATATTTTATCGATATACCCGTATGTGTAGAAGTAACCTGTAAAATTATCATTCCATCTTCTCCACATATATCCGTTTCCGAGTTAATAGAACTTATAGTAGGTGCATTGATAGAAGTACTGCTGATTGAAACATCTTGCGAATTTGATTTATATGCACAACCACCTTCAACTACTATTACATGATATGTACCTGATGCAGCTGCATAATAATAAGCCCCCGAATTTGTAATCAAAGTATCTGCCCCATACCACATAAATACAGGGTTAGTATAAGCATCCGCATTTGCGATATATAAATATACTTTCCCATCCCCTGCACATAAATTTCCACTCGCCGGAATAGAAACCAGACTTGGTTGAGGTTGTAAACTTGATGTCTTCTTAATATTTATAATATTGGAAAACTCCGATGTTCCGGAAACTATATATGTTAATTCACATTTATAACCATCCGGTTCATTCACAAAAAGAATAGAGTCTGTTGCTCCACTGATCGGAGTATCTTCCCTATACCATTGATATGTTGCAAAACCCAAGGCGGGGTCAGGCGAAACCACAGACAATTTCACTACACCATAATCTCCACAAATAAAATCCGAAGGGTATTCTTCAATAACAGGAGAAGATCCTACTGTCACTGTAAATTTACAAGAGTCTTCGTTTCCATTTGCATCAATTGCTATCCATTTTACTGTTGTTTCTCCTAAGTAAAATTTAGCACCTGCCAACGATGTATTAGAAACACCCGACTGATTAATATTATGGGTTAAAGTTATAACTCCGGAACAATTATCTGTAGCAGTGGCATCAAATTCTGTTCCACTTACTATATAATAATCTTGTCCTGATATTGGTGGCTCATTCTGATTGCCCACACATGAAAGCATTGGAGTCTGGTGATCTTTTACTACAATAATAAATTCACAAGAATCTATACTACAATCATTATATGCAACTACTTTTACTGTTGTTGAACCCAAGTTGAAGTTTTCTCCACTTCCGGTACCTGAACCTGAACCTGTGGTTGAACCTGAAAACTCATACCTATACGAAACATTTGTTCCAGCACCAGGAGATATATTGGAAGTATAATTAACAGCAGCATAACAAACATCCTGTTCTGTAGGAACATCTGCATAAACCGTATTTGCAGGACATGTCAATGCAATCGGAGTATTCACTACTCTAATATTTATTGACATGGAATCAGAACCACAAGAATTTGTAACTACCAATTTTAACACTTTCCCATTATCCGACGCTGACAATATAGGATTATTCAATGACGCTCCATTGCCTACCACTACTCCATCTAACGTCCATACATAAGAAATAATAGGTGATCCATGAGGATCTACAACAACACTGGCTGTTAATGGATGCCCTATACAATAAGATAAAAGATAAGTAGTATCCGTAATCTCCGGAGCATCGTATACATTAATCTTAATTCCATTACTAAAGATTTGACTGTTCCCGCATAATGACGTCGCTTCATATTGAAGTACCTGTCCAGAATCTGCCAATGTTAAAAATTTTGTTGAAAGATCATTAATAACAGAACCTCCAAAAATCCATTTTCCGGAGTTTGCTACAACCGCATCCCAATCATTTGCCCAAGCTACTGCATCTTCCAAGGTTTGGCCTGCGCAAAATACAATATCTGAAGTATCTAAAACATTAATGAAAAACTTCTGCCAGCAATCGCTTGACGATACCGCATAATAAGAATTTTTCCCCGCTGATTTAGGGAAACCATTCGAAGATGTATATTCTACAGAACCGGATATTGGTAAACCGGTACTTGTATTGATCGTATCGTAATACCTTGAACCGAAAGGATAATTAGAACTTATATCCGATACCGGAATTGTTGCTCCCAATGAGAGATCTTCCAGGTAAACAAATTGCCTGAATTCCTGACCCGAAGAAATACAATTAGCAACAAAACTGGAAGCATCAATTGTAATCTCGGTAGGAATATTGGTTGGTGATTGTATTACATTACGATAACCATATACGAAAGGGACTGTAATCTGACCTGATGTGGTCCCGGTTCCTTTGAATGTTCCTGTGACTGTAATCTCTTTGTCACAAGTTGCATTAAGAGCATAACAGTCTTGTGACGATACCAATGTATAAGTTAGCTTCGCAAGTAAATCTTCAGTTCCTAAGCCGGGAATCGAAGAAAGATTCCACCTTATGACGCTATCTCCGGGAGTATATACCGGATCTGTACCGGTAGTTCCCTGATAATAAACGGCACTCATACTATGAAAATTAGCATAATAGGGTATCTTTATCTCTATCACCGAACCGGAAAAAGTTTCAGTGGATACATTACGCAACTCCAAAACATATTCTATCTCCTGATTAGGTAAAACTGTAAGATTTTCCTGAGAAGAAATTATATGTCCTCCTATCTTGGATATATAATTATACCCTTCAATAGATGTACTTCCTTGAGCATTTCCAATAGCTGAAGATGTAATAAATACCATCATCCATAGAGCCACAATTGCCCTCCCTCTATGTCTCGCTAAAACTGAATACAAATTCCTCATATGACTTAATTTTATTCTGTTCCTTAATAAGAAATTATTTAATGTCGACAATGTCTTTATCATTCCTTTATATATATTATTACAATCCTTTTCCATAAAACAAATTATCTTTCAAAACCTATTATAATTTCCGGAGGCGTTGCCGGTACTATTTTCAATAAAAATGTAGAAGTAGACTGACACATGCCTGTTCCCACTGTATAGGAAACATAGGTTTGCCCCGTTGTTACTCCTTTTATCTGAACAGGATTATCGCCTGATGATCCCACTATTTGTGCATTCGTATTGGAAAGTGTCCATACACCACCTATCGTAGCACAAGACAGTTGAATTGTTGCATCTGCACAAACCGCATTTCTTTGAGCCGTAATAGCATCAATGACTGGAAATGTACCTACAGATACCGCACTTGTAGTATTCGAACAACCTGTAGTAGATGAAGTAAATGTAAATGTTGCTGAACCAATGGCTATCCCTGTTACAAAACCATCATTCGTTACCGAAGCAACAGAAGGATTATTGCTCACCCAAGTTCCTCCCTCACTTGGAGACAATTGGGTTTGAGTTCCAATACAAATACTGCTTGACCCTATAATAGATACTATTGGTAAAGGCTTAATAGTTACAGAATCTGTAGTGGATGAGCATTGTGTCGTATTATCAGTATAAGTAAATACCACTCTACCCGCGCTAACGCCTGTTACCTCACCCGCATTATCCACGGTTGCGATTGCTGTATTGCTACTCTGCCATACACCATTTGCTGTCGGAGACAACTGAGTAACTATTCCAACACAAATACTGTCAGCACCGGTAATAGAAACTACAGGCAATGCTTTTATTATTACCGTTACTGTAGAAGTGTCAGAGCAACCGTTTGCAGTGGTTCCGATTATGTGGTAAGAAGCATTTTGTACTCCTGATATAACTGTATTACTTACCGGAGAATAATCCGCACTATAATACGCAAGCGTCAATCCTATGGTATCTCCTGACGATACTGTCAGCTCTTTGAGGTCTACTGTCAACGGATAACACACTGCTGAAGGATCGGCAAACGAAAATTCCGGTTTTGCGTTAATAATAATCCTTACCGTCGATGTATCGGAACAACCGTTTATGGTCTCTCCGATTACATGATAATCCGCATCCTGTACGCCGGAAATAACCGTATTACTCAATAGTGTATATGCCGAATTATAATAGGTCAGCTTCAAGCCAACGGTATCCCCTGTGGATACTACCAGATTTTTCAGGTCTATTGTGAAGGGATCACATACCGCTGAAGGATTGGCAAACGAAAACTCAGGCTTCCGGTAAATAGTTACCCTTACCGTCGATGTATCGGAACAACCGTTTATGGTCTCTCCGATTATATGATAATCCGCATCCTGTACGCCGGAGATAACCGTATTACTCAATAGCGTATATGCCGAATTATAATAGGTCAACGTCAAGCCAACGGTATCTCCTGCGGATACTACCAGATTTTTCAGGTCTATCGTGAAAGGATCACATACCGGAGTAGGATTGGCAAACGAAAATTCAGGCTTTGTATTAATAATCACCCTTACTGTCGAAGTGTCGGAACATTCGTCCGCTGTCTTTCCGATTATATGATAAATGGTATCCTGTACGCCCGAGATAGTTGTACTGCTCAACTCTGTATAATCCGAGCTATAGTAAGTCAAAGTTAATCCTGCTATACTGCCGGACGATAAAGTTAATCCTGTAAGATCTACTGTGAAGGGATCACATACCGGAGTAGGATTGGCAAAGGTAAATTCCGGCTTCGTATAAATAGTCACTCTTACTGTTGAGGTGTCGGAACAGCCATTTGATGTAGTTCCGATTATATGATAATCCGCATCCTGTACGCCGGAGATAACCGTACTGCTCAATAGCGTATAAGCCGAATTATAATAGGCCAACGTCAAGCCAATGGTATCTCCTGATGCTTTTGTCAAAGCCTTCAGGTCTATCGTTGAGGGGTAACATACAGGAGCAGGATTGCTAAATGCAAATTCCGGTTTCTCGTAAATAATCACTCTTACTGTTGAAGTATCCAAACAGCCGTTTACAGTCTCTCCGATTATATGGTAAGACGCATCTTGTACGCCCGATATAATTGTATTACTTACCGGAGAATAATCCGAATTATAATAGGCCAATGTCAAACCGGTAATACTACCCGATAATATTGTTAAATTTTCAAGGTTTACCGTCGATGGATAACACACCGGGGTAGGATCGGCGAAAGTAAATTCAGGATTTGCATACACATTGATTTTTACCGAATCGGAAACAAATCCGCATGAATTTGTAATAACCACTTTCAGGTATTTTCCATTATCTGTAATCGCTAACGAAGAAAATGTTACCGAAGCATCATTACCTCCGATAACCACTCCTCCGAACGTCCATTGATAAGTTACATAATCGTCATTTGCAGTCACCTCCACTTCTGCTGAAAAACCCTGTCCCACGCAATAACTTGTGTCAGGATCAAACTTTGTAATGGTTGGTTTATCATGCACTATAATTTTAACCCCGTTACTGGTAATCGAAGAATTATCACATACAAACTGTGCCTGATAAGTAAGAATTTTATTTGTATCTGCCAGCGCTAATTCTCTTGCTGAAAGGTTACTTACCATTTCAGTTCCCAAATACCAATTCCCGGAATTACTTTTAACCGCATCCCAGTCACTTGCCCAAACTACTGCTTTGTCCATGGTCTCCCCCGCACAAAATACAATGTCGGAAGTATCCAAGACATTAATAAAAAACTTCTGCCAGCAATTACTTGGCGATACTGCATAATAGGAACCTTTACCGGCCGATTTCGGAAAACCGGTCGACGTATATTCTACAGAACCCGTTACCGGTAAACCTGTGGTTGTATTGATTGTATCATAATATTTTGAACCGGAAGGATAATTAGAACTTATATCCGATACCGGGATTGTTGCCCCTGATGTTAAATCTTCTAGATAAACATATTGCCGGTATTGCTGGTCTGCATTATTACAATCGGCAACAAAAGCAGATGCATCAATCGTAATCTTGACAGGAGTAGTAGTTGGCGTTTGTATTACATTGCGATAACCATATACAAAAGGAGCAGTAACCGAGCCTGAAGTGCTGCCGGTTCCGGTGAATGATCCTGTAACAGTAATTTCTTTTTCACATGTTGAATTAAGAGCGTAGCAATCATGGGATGACACCAATGTATAGGTTAGCTTGGCAAGCAAGTCGTCAGTCCCTAACCCCGGAACGGATGAAAGATTCCATCTTATGACATTGTCTCCGGGAACATATACCGGAGCTGTACCAATAGTTCCTTGATAATAGACAACATCCAAGCTATGGAAATTAGCATAGTAAGGTACACTTACCTCTATTACCGAACCGGAAAAAGTTTCAGTGGAAACATTACGCAATTCCAAAATATATTCTATTTCCTGCTCCGGCAATACATCCAGATTCTCCTGAGAAGACGTTATATGTCCTCCTATCTTAGATACATAGTTAAAAACCTGTATTCCCTGAGCATTACTGATACCCGGCAAAAATATAAATAATCCTATCATAAATAAAAATACAGTAATAGCTTTTTTTCTTCGCTCTGGTAAAATAAAGTATAAATTTCTCATTTTGTTTGTTTTGTTTTTCTCTCTATGGTTTTTATCGAATAACTCTCAACGTAAACAATGCAAATATATTATTTTTTTAAATATTATTTTATATTTTTATGTGTTTTTTATAACAATTATCTTTCAATTTCCATAATAACTCAGCAGAGATTGAAGTTTTAACACCCTTCTCCACAAAAATCATTGTGGTTTCACACAAATTTTCCAGAGAATAAAACAGATATGGATTCTCCTCATTAAATTCTTCTAAATCCAACATTGAATCAACTTTCAAATTTGTCTCAATTTTAATTGCACCCGATTTTACATCGTTATTACATGAATTTATTACAATAAACTCCACTAATTTTCTATTATTCGCTATCGTTATACAACATAAAGTGTGTGAATATTTATATGAACTAAGGGACACATTATCATCACCGGCAAATCCGGTGGTATTAAAAATATATTTTATTACCTCTGTATTTTGATTTATACCTTCCCGTAACTCATTGGATGAAGAAATTATAATTCCCAATGGTAACTGGTCCATGCAAGCCAATACATCATTTTTCAAAGTACTGAAAACGACCGGAGTTACAGGATCTGTTCTAATAGAATTATCAACAATCATAGACCCATAACTCCCTCCGAACACGAAAGAAAGTCTTGTCATTAATAATAGATATATTATTATTATGCTGCAATGTTGTCCTTTAATTATTATTTTCAATGTCTAATAACTGTTTAGTACTCAAATTTTCATCCCGAAAACACCTTTTTTACATTATTTCTTACAAGAACGAAGGCGTTTTACTGTTAATTTGTCTCTTTTTAAACACATTTTTTGTGTCTATAAATCAAACACATCAAATTAATTCATTATTAACCAATAATTTAATAGTCATAATATAGTCTAGGTACTAACATACAAAGATATACAATAAAACAACTACTTTTTTATATAAAAACACCTTTTTATTAATTATAATAACACTATTACTAAATAATTGTTTTTATAAACCCTTCATTTTTATATATTGACATCATCAAAAATTGATTTCTGGGCTCTCAAACACCTGTTGGAAAGGAATCTTTCGCCACAGATCAGCCACCTTCAACTATGTAGAAAGAAGAATTTTTTATGGAAGAGCCTATTGCCAACTTTATATACTCTAACTCTCACAGTTAATTCATTTTTATTTCATCAAACCTTGAAGATTTGCAACACGAAAAGGAATTCCCCAATAAGGGCTAAACCATCTACAACACGATCCCTTACCGAATCCATCATTGCCATCCTCCGGTGAAAATTTTGAGAATCAATTTGATACATTTATCTTCATTTTATAAACAGGAAGATACAAATTTTTCGAATGGCTCCCTGATTTTAGGGTTCCGGCAATATACTCCTGAACTAAATTTGAAAATATAGTTTGGAATTGAAAATGTTCTTCATTGTGAAGGCCCTTAAAGCTTATTAGTTTAATTTTCATGCTAGATAAATTTATATGATTAATACTAAAAAAATACAAAAGAAAGAAAAGAAATACAGGTAAACGGTTTTGTTCCGGCTCTTTTCATCATAACAGACCCTGTTTCTGTTTTCAGACAGGCAATCTTCATTATTATAGACCCTGTTTCCATTTTCAAAGAGGCAGCCTTCATCATAATGGACCCTGTTTTCATTTTTAAACAAGCAGTCTTCGTCGTAATGTACCCTGTTTTTATTTTCAAACAGGCAGTCTTTGTCATGGTATTCCCTGTTTGTATTTCCAAACAGGGTTTTCCGCCTGCGATATTCCTTGTTTGGATTTTTAAACAGGGTTTTCCATCTATGGAATTCATTGTTTGAATTCTCAAACAGGGTCTTCCATCCATGGGATTGTTTGTTTGAAATTGAAAACAGGGTCTCAGGACTTCCTGAACCCTTATACGGAATTGAAAACAGGTATCTAAGGCGTTTGAACTCCTTCAGGAGAATTTGGAAGACACATTCCGGCGTCCTGAAATAGTTGCCGGTAAATCCAAAATGCCTTTCATGACCGAAAACACGTTTGCCGGAGGCGGACAATAAACGGTTATAAAAGAAAAAACTCTTTCCGTAAAAAAGAAAGAGGCTTTTATATAATGATTGTAACATCTTCATGGTCAGGTTCCGGTAATAATTGATCAATATCCGCAAGGCATCGCGCTTTGCCCGGCTATGTAAAAGTAAAAAATCCCTGTATGGAAAGAAACAAATACCTTCTCCCATCCTTTTCTCAAAGGTCGGAAGATGATTTTGCCTGTTTTGCGATGTCATATAGGGTTTCATTTAATATATTCAATCAAATACATGATTCTGCCTGCAAATATATACCTATTTTACAAACACTGGCGGAATCTATCCCGCTTATTATTGTTCTATTCCTACCATAATAGCAGGAATGATTGTAGAGATAATTTTTATTGAAAACGTTGATACCGATTTACAAACACCTTCTCCCAGGGTATATGATAGATACACCTGACCTGTTGTTATTCCTTGAATTTCGACCGGATTAGCAGATATATCGCCAATGACCCGGGCATTATTATTGGAAAGTATCCATACACCACCAGCCGGAGTACAGGAAAACCGGATGGTTTCCCCTACACAAACCGCATCCTTTTCCATAATAATAGCATTAACCATTGGGAAAGCTCCCACTGATACCGTATCGGTAGTATTGGAGCAACCCGTTGCCAAAGACGTAAATGTAAATGTTGCAGATCCTATAGCTATCCCGGTTACAAAGCCATCATTCGTTACCGACGCGATAGAAGGATTATTACTTATCCAACTCCCTCCTCCACTTGGTGATAAATGAGTCTGGGTTCCAATACAAATACTATCCGATCCTGCTATGGAAACCGAAGGAAGTGATTTTATTGTTGCCGTTACCGGCAATGTATAGTTGCTCCAACAACCCTGCTCATCCTGCACTCGCAATACATACGTATAAACACCCGGACTGGTCTGCATTATAGAAGAATCCGCACTTACTATCGTCCCGGTGCTATCTCCCAAATGCCATTCATAAGCCGAATAACTTGACGCTACACTGAATATTATCGAATCACCCTCGCAGACATCATTTACCGGATTAAAAACAGGAAGCAAAGGAAAATTCACTTTTATTACTATGCTGTGTGACAGAACCGTATCCGGATCGGCACAAGCTGCGTTCGAAACCATTTCGCAAATAATTGTATCCCCGTCTTCGGGAATATAGGTATAGGTTAATGCCGTTGCTCCATCAATATTTACGCCATTCTTTTTCCATTGATAACTCGGGCTGGAACCTCCATCGTAGGGTGTAGCGGTAAAAGTGACACTGGTTCCGGCACAAATTTCAAAAGGAAATAATTCATAAGGACCAAAACCACCATAGGTACGCGGCGGAGCAGCAACATCAAGACTGTGCGCATAGGCGGCTCCCGATTCTACATACCAATGGATATAATACGTCCCCGGAAGTAAACTGCTAAACGATACATCTGTTGTTGCATCTGTATTATTCGCAGAAGCTACATTCAACAATGACCAACCACTTAACGGATTAGCAGACAATGCCATTGCATAATCGGGTTCTGTCGTTATAAGATATTTGGCCACTACGTCCAACGGAGCATAGGAAATGCCGGTCATACCGGTATGATCTATATTCAAGGTAAGGGTAACTATATTCATTGAGGCATAAGATTCCGAAAAACTCACCGGAGAAGCTGTCACTTTTATGTAAGTATTCGTTTGGCTGTCCTCATAGGCTACCCGCTGCCGCCCTATTCTGCGAATGTAACCTGGTAGCTGAACGTCCATATATTTACCGTTTATCAGCAGCACGTCAGAATAATAACCGAGAGGCCGACCCTGACTGATAGGCAGTACTATATAAAAAACATCTCCCTGGTTAAGTATGGTAGGGGTAGAAATAGGTGTTACCCCGTTAGCATCCAAAAAAATCAACGTATCGAAATCTATTTTATCCTGCAACGCAAAAGTAATGTCCGTCATCGGATAAGGATCATTATACTCAATTTTTATGCGGTGGGCATTGGTATAGGCTTGCGCTGGGGTATAACCCACTTCAAGGGGAATGGACATAATATCCGTAAACGAGATATCCGTTCCCAGCAAGGGAAGAACTATTTCCTCTGCTGCCAATACCTTAGTGGTAACAGGCAGGTAAGGACGTCCTAGAGTACCCGGTTGGGAACTGGAAGCGTCGGTAAAAAATGTCGTATTCTGCTCAAACAATCCATGAAATTGTACCAATCCGGAAGCATCTGTTCTTCCGACCCGTACTTTGGTCAAATCGTATTCAGCAAACACGGCGTTGAAAACACCTGTCAATCCCGGCGTCTCCGAAAGGTCAAGATATATATTTGCATTTTGTTCGAAGTCAACAGTGTGTACCGTAATAAGAGGTTTGGCAGGGTCGTTGAGATAAGTGATATTTTTCGATCCTGCAAGAGCATATGCTGTTTCATATCTCCAATGATACGGAGATTTATTGGCAGCCCCGGCAGCTAATATTTCAGCAGGAGGCAATACTATTATGGCACTATTCGGACCATAACAATTGTCAACCCCTTGGCCACACGGGCAGCCACTACCAATACCGGCACCATGTGCTTGTGCATAAGACTGCACATTGCCTCCGGTTATAATTATTATTCCATCATAATAAGTTTGATACCCACCACCGATGCCAGCACCATGTCCTCCATGCGCAAATATGGTTCCGCTGGAAATAATAATGTTTCCTCCGGCTGTACCATTATTGGATCCCAGATTGGAACAGGGGCCGCTTCCCTTATTGTAGTCACATTCAATGGTAGTTGTACCCTGAAGGACAGATTGGGGTGCACCGATGCCCGCTCCACCAAAACTACCGTTAGCCCAAGTGTAAGGAGTAGGAGGATCAAGAGTAATGGGAGTGCCTTTCACATAACTGGTTGAGTTTGCAAATAATGAACCGCTAGCGTTATCATTAGGGTTAATTGCACTGATATGGATTTGCGCACCCTGATCTACTTGTATTCCACAATATTTGCCACTCGTATTCTGGAGATTATTATCTCCTGCCAATACGATATTGACTTTGGTAACAGGATTCAGGTTAGATTGATTGTAAAACCCCTCAATGGTAATACACGACAGGCTACTTGATGTTATGTTGAGATTATCCAATGTTATTGTTCCGTTATAATTGGTTTGGACTGTTACCGTATAGACCGTAGTTGTACCCTTAATGACATAATTAGAAGTGGAAGTACCCGGTATGGTCAAGCTTCCCGTGCTAATATCATGGGTAATCGTTGTTTGCCCTAACAGAGGTGTTGCCATAAACAAACCCAAAACCAATATGGAAACTATTTGAACTGTTTTTTTCTGTAAAACTGCAAAATGATTCATATTACTTATTACTTTATTCTTAATCTATTGTTTTTATATATCTGAGTTTATTTTCGCCCATAGATTAATGTAACCGTTTGCATTTCCGGATCACCTGATGGACCCTCTATATCCCGGTCCCATTCCAACTGTAGTTTTCCTTCTGCTATCTTCCATGTAGCACAAACCGAAAAACAAAACATATTTCCCCTAATTACTGTGTTATATTTTGCCTTGTCTGTATATGATTTACGCGCAAATATAAGCTCTCCTTGCTGTATATCTATTTCCGAAGGAATTTCAAAATCGAAACCATCCAAACCAATAGCTATTTGCTTATGATTTTCTACCGCAGATATGCGCTCCAATTTCCATTTTCCTTGAAGATCTTCTTTCGATTGCCCAAAAGCATTTGACAGCAATATACAAAGCGAAACAAACATTATCAATTTCATTTTTACCGCAGGTGTTTTCATGCTTATCAATTTTTATACTGTTTTATTTTTTAAAAGAATTACTTCTCAAGGCTTATTATAACCCTTGGATGCGCTGCTGGTATTATCTTCAATAAAAGTGTAGATGTTGATTTACATATTCCTGTTCCCAAAACATAAGAAATATATACCTCTCCTGATGTTATTCCTTCTACCTCAACAGGATTACTCGCTGACGAGCCAACAATTCGGCCATGATCATTGGAAAGCGTCCATATACCTCCAACCGGAGTACAGGAAAGTTGAATCATCGCATTGATACAAACCTCATCTTTCTCTCCTGTAATAGCATTAACTACCGGAAATGCTTCTACCGACACCTCGCCTGTAGTATCGGTACAACCTGTTCCCGAAGCAGTGAATGTAAATGTTGAAGAACCTGCAGCGATTCCTGTTACTATTCCATCGTTCGTTACCGATGCTACGGAAGGATTATTACTCACCCAAATACCTCCTCCTGACGGCAATAACCGGGTAGTAGTTCCAACACAGATACTATCCGATCCTGCAATGGAAACTAAAGGGATAAGTTCATAAGGGCCAAATCCTCCATAGGTACGCGGCAGATCAGCAACATCAAGACTGTGCGCATAGGCAGCACCAGATTCAACATACCAATGAATATAATAAGTCCCAGAAGGCAGGTTACTAAACGATACATCCGTTGTTGTATTGGTATTGTTCCCGGGAGGCACATTCAATGATGACCAGTCGCTTAGGGGATCGGCAGACAATGCCGCCGCATAATCGGATTCCGTTGTTATAAGATATTTGGCCGTTACATCCAACGAAGCATAAGGAATGCCGGTCATCCCTGTATGATCAATATTTAAGGTCAATGTCACCGTACTCGTAGAAGAACAATAGGATGTTGAAAAACCAGATGGCAATGCGGTTACCTTTATATATATATTATCCTGGCTATCGTCCGTAGCAACACGTTGTTGACCTATCTTACGGATATAACCCGGCAACGGAACGGACATATAGCTACCTCCAATGAGCAATACATCGGAATACACACCAACAGATCTACCCTGATCTATAGGCAGGACTATATAGAAAATATCCCCCTGATTAAGTGCAGTAGGAGTAGAAATAGGGGTTACCCCATCAGCACCCAGAAAAATCAAAGTATCGAAATCTATTTTATCCTGCAATGCAAAAGTAATGTTTTCCATCGGGTAAATATCCTTATATTCAACCTTTATACGATGGGCATTGGTATAGGCTTGCACTGCCGTATAACCCACTTCAAGGGGAATGGACATTATATCCGTAAACGAAATATCCGCTCCCAGCAAGGGGAGGACTATTTCCCCTGCTGCCAACACTTTAGTAGTAACAGGCAGGTAGGGACGACCAAAAGTACTCAATTGAGAACTGGAAGCATCAGTAAAAAATGTCGTATTCTGCTCAAACAAGCCATTAAATTGTAGCAATCCGAAAGAAGCATCCGTCCTGCCCACGGCAACTTTATTCAAGGCAAACTCAGGAAGTACGGCATTAAAAACACTTGCCAGCCCCGGAGTTTCAGTAAGGTCGAGATAAATAGTTGCATTGGGTTCATTGTCCACCGTACGAACTGTGATAAGCGGCTTATTAGGATCGTTGATATAAGTAATGTTTTTCATTCCTGCAAGCGCCCAAGCAGCACTCGGTTGGTTTGCTTCAATAGCTCCCATAGCAGAAATTGTTGCAGGAGGCAGAACTATTATTGCACTATTCTGAGTATAACAAGGTTCGAGCCCTCCGGAATGTGGACAACCACTACCAATACCAGCAGAATGACGCTGCGAAGTAGCAGTGACATTACCTCCTGTAATAATAACTATTCCATCATAATAACCACCCCTCGGACCACCAATACCGGCACTGTGTCCTCCTATAGCAACAACAGTTCCGCTGGTAATAATAACATTGCCTCCTGACGTGAAAGTGGTGTTATATGCAGGAGTGGAAGTACAAGTTAGGACCGCAGGCCCTTGCGCGATACCGCCATTGCCTGCGGTGCCCAAATGTCCTGTACTAGGGCCACCAATTGCGGCACCATCAGCACTGGAAATTTGAACACTAGCATGTAACGTCCCACTGGCATTATTATTGGGATCAATAGCACTAATCTGAATCTGCGCTCCCTGATTTACTTGTAAGGCACAATAATAACCATAACCGGAAGCAATCCCATAGCGAAGAGTATTTGTACCTTCCAATACAAAATTAACTTTGGTGACAGGCGTTAAGTTTGTATTAAGGCCGTCCTGTCCCTCAACGGTAATACATGAATAACCGCTCAATCCGGTATACTGAGCTCCACCTGTTCCCCCGGAAGGGTGTTTAGAAGATGTCATGGAAAGATTCCTTAATGTTATAGTGCCGTGATAACCTGACTCTACTATTACCGTATTGGCTGCAGTGGTGCCTGTAAGAACATAATTATTGGTAGAACTACCTGGAATAATTAAATCTCCTTGCATCCCAATATCATGGGTTATAGTTGTTTGTCCTGACAGCGTTGTTGCAACAAACATACAAAAAAACAATACAGAACATATCCGCATAAGGTTTTTTGTGTAGAACTGTAAGTCTTTCATATCGTCTTGTTATTATTTATCATTTATACATACATAAAAAGCTACTTCCGGTTATAATCCAATATAATAGTTCGTACTTTTACACCGGTTGCAATAATATCCGGATCCGGTTGCTGAATCCATTGCAATTGCAGTTTATTGCCGGTTATTTTCCAATCAACACAAGCTGGGAAACAGAATATATTTCCCTTAATCACCACATCATATTTTACTTTCGTTTTATTTCCTTTATGTACAAAAGTCACTTCATTCTGTTGTATATCTATCTCTGAAGGAATTTCAAAAATAACATTGTCTACGCTAATCGTTATTTGCTCATTATCTTCTATTGCAGATATCCGTTCCAGTGTCCACTTTCCCTGAAGGCTTTCTTTCGATTGTCCAAAAGCCTGTAATGTTGTAGCAGACAATAATAGGCAAAGTAAAATAATCACTATTGATTTCATTTTTACCATATATGTTCTCACCACTATCAGTTTTTATATTTGTTTCTTGAAGGAATTACCTTTCAAAGCCTGTAAGTATTTCCGGAAGAGTCGCCGGTATTATTTTCAAAGAAAACGTAGATATTGATTTACACGTTCCTGTTCCCAAAATATAAGAAACATACACCTGTCCGGGTGTTATCCCTTCTATTTCAACAGGATTATTAGCTGATAACCCAACAATTTGACCATGATCATTGGAAAGTGTCCATATACCTCCCAACGGCGTACAGGAAAGTTGAATTGTAGCTGCCAAACAAACAGTATTTTTTTCAGCAGTAATAGCATTCACTATTGGAAATGCCCCTACAGATACCGTATCAGTAGTATTGGAACATCCCGTTACCAAAGACGTAAATGTAAATGTTGCAGATCCTACAGCTATCCCAGTTACAAAACCATCATTCGTTACCGATGCAACAGAAGGGTTATTACTTACCCAACTCCCTCCTTCACTTGGTGATAACTGGGTTTGGATTCCAATGCAAATACTATCCGATCCTGCTACGAAAACAGCAGGAAGTGATTTTATTGTTGCAATTACCGGCAATGTATAGTTGCCCCAACAACCCTGCTCATCCTGAACTCGTAATACATACGTATAAATACCAGGATTGGTCTGTATTATAGATGAATCCGTGCTCACTATTGCCCCAGTGCTATCGCCCAAATGCCATTCATAGGCCGAATAACTTGAAGAAACACTGAATATTATCGAATCACCATCGCAGACATCACTTACCGGATTAAAAACAGGAGGCAAAGGAGAATTCACCTTTACTAATATGCTTTGTGATAGGACTGTATCCGGTTCAGCACAAGCTGCATTAGAAACCATCTCACAATTAATTATATCCCCGTCTTCAGGAGTATATGTATAGGTTATTGCTGTTGCCCCGTCAATAATCGCACCATTCTTTTTCCATTGATAGCTCGGATTAGTCCCGCCATCGTACGAAGTAGCCTTGAAAGTAACACTAGTTCCTGCGCAAATTTCAAAAGGAAGCAGTTCATAAGGACCAAATCCACCATAGGTACGCGGCGGATCAGCAACATCAAGGCTATGTGCATAAGCAGCGCCCGATTCTACATACCAATGAATATAGTAAGTTTCCGGAAGTAAACCGTCAAATAATACATCCGTTGTGGTATTTGTATTGTTTCCGGGAGGCACAGTCAAGGATGACCAGCTGTTTAACGGATTAGCAGATAATGCCGCTGCATAATTCACTTCTGTCGTTATAAGATATTTAGCCGTTACATCCAACGGAGCATAGGGAATGCCGGTCATACCGGTATGATCGATATTCAAGGTAAGAGTAACCGTATTTGTTGTTCCGTAAGGTTCCGAAAAACTTACCGGAGAGGCTGTTACCTTTATATAGATATTGTCCTGGCTATCGTCCGTAGCAACACGTTGTTGACCTATCTTGCGGATATAACCCGGCAATGGAACAGACATATAGCTACCGCCAATGAGCAAAACATCAGAGTATACACCTACAGATTTGTCCTGATTAATAGGCAGGACTATGTAGAAAACATCTCCCTGATTAAGTGCAGTAGGAGTAGAAATAGGAGTTACCCCATCAGCACCCAGAAAAATCAAAGTATCGAAATCTATTTTATCCTGCAATGCAAAAGTAATGTTGGTCATCGGATAAGGATCATTATACTCAACCTTTATGCGATGAGCATTGGTATACGCTTGCAATGGGGGATAACCTAGTTCAAGAGGGATGGACATTATATCCGTAAATGAAATATCCGCTCCCAACAAAGGAAGAACTATTTCACTTGCTGTTGATACCGTAGTAATAACAGGTAAGTAGGGGCGGCCAAGAGTACCCGGTTGAGAACTGGAAGCATCAGTAAAGAATGTCGTATTCTGATCAAACAAGCCATTAAATTGCAGCAATCCGGAAGAAGCATCCGTCCTGCCCACGGCAACTTTATTCAAGGCAAACTCAGGAAGTACGGCATTAAAAACATTTACCAACCCCGGAGTTTCAGTAAGGTCGAGATAAATGGTTGCATTGGGTTCATTGTCCACCGTACGAACTGTGATAAGCGGCTTATTAGGATCGTTGATATAAGTAATGTTTATGGCTCCTGCAACTGCTATTGCGGGGTTAATATTTGGCGGATCATCCGACCCGAAAGCCGTAATTTGTGCAGGAGGCAGAACTACTATCGTACTATTGTCAGCATAACAGTCCCTAACTCCACCATTTATCGGGCAACCACTACCGATACCGGCAGCATGTACTCCTGCATAGGCTTTAACAACTCCTCCGGTAATAATGATTATTCCATTATAAAAATTGGTAAACCCACCACCAATACCGGCACCATGCCCTCCATATGCAGAAATGATTCCACTGGAAATTATGACATTTCCCCCACATGTATAAGCAGAACTAGGGCACCCACCATCTGAACCTGTAATGAGTGAGCTTCCCTGATTTTTATTATATGCGCCACCACTCATTGCCCCGATACCCGCTCCTCCTTGAGAAACAGTTGTCCCGGGTTCATACGTCGTAGATTTCACTAATAGCACCCCACTACTGTCTTTATTGGGATTAATAGCACTGATATGGATCTGAGCACCTTGATCTACCTGGATACCGCAATAAAGACTATTCTGTGTGTTTAAGAGCTCGTTGTATCCTTCCAGAACAAGGTTGACCCGGGTTACAGGAGTCAGATTACTTTGATTGTTCAATCCCATAATAGCCATACATGAACCGGTGGTAACGACACTCGTTCCATTACCGCAAAGGGCGGAGTAACTTCCTGTTGTACTTGAAGTAATACTTACATTACGGAGTGTGATCGTTCCGTTATAGCCTGAACCTACAATGATTTTGTAGGCGGTAGTTGATCCTGTAACAAGATAATTATTCGTATTTGTACCTTGAATAACCAGATCGGATGTACTTATATCATGGGTAATAGTTTGTCCCGACAGGACAATTGTAGTAAAAATTCCACAAAACAGAATAGAAAATAATCGCATAAAGATTCTTTCTAAAATATTAAAATGGTTCATATTGTTTATTGTTTTATCTTTTAATCTATTGTTTTTATATGTCTATGAATCTACTTCCGACTATAGCTTAGTACCACGGTCCGTATTTCCGGATCACCCGATGGCCCCGCTATATCCTGGCCCCATTGCAGTTGCAGCTTTCCTTCTGTTATCTTCCATGTAGCACAAATCGGAAAACAAAATAAATTCCCCTTAACTATTTCATTATACTTTGCCTTGTCCGTAGATGATGTACGTACAAATGTAAACTCCTCTTGCTGTATATCTATTTCTGAGGGAATTTCAAAATCAAAACTGTCCATGCCAATAGCTATTTGATTATTATCTTTTATCGCAGATACGCGTTCCAATTTCCATTTTCCCAGAAGGTCTTCTTTCGATTGTCCAAAAGCCTGCAATGCTGTATTTGACAGCAACAAGTAAAGTGAAACAAACACTATCGACTTCATTTTTATTCCAGATGTTTTCATAATACTCTTTCTATTTTTTTTTATTCTCTTTTTAACTCTAATTAGGCGTTGCCGATATCGTTACAGATGGTGTTACCATCTGGGTTATCGTCATTGTCAAACCATTGGAAATAACCGGGTTCGAATCGGTACATGTTATATCCGAAGTTAACTCACAAGTAATTATATCCCCATTACCAGGAGTATATGTGTAAGTGGTTGCTGTAGCGCCACTAATAGGCACACCATTCTTTTTCCATTGATAACCCGGTGAGGTGCCACCGTTAGTAGGAACAGCCGTATAGGTTATGCTCGTACCAGAGCAAACATTATTAGCTGATGCCGATATTACTACAGCTGGCATCACGCTGGGTGTTACCGTTATTACCAGACCATTTGATGCTACCGGATTGGGGCTGGCACATGTAGTGCTCGAAGTCATCACACAGGTTAGTGTATCACCCATAGCGGGAGCATATACACATATAGAGCCCGTAGCACCACTTATATTCACCCCATTTCTACGCCATTGGTATGTCGGTGAAGTTCCTCCGTTTGTTGATGTGGCGGTATACGTCACACTTGTTCCGGAACAAATAGTATTATTAGATGCCGAAATTCTTACCGATGGTACAACACTCGGTATAACTATCATCGTCACACTGTTTGACATTACCGGATTAGTGGTGCAATCAACACTTGAGGTCAATTCGCACGTAATTACATCGCCATTAACAGGAGAATAACTATATGTTGAAGCTGTAGCGCCATTAATATCCACACCATTCTTTTTCCACTGATAACCAGGTGAACTACCACCGTTAACAGGAACAGCCGTATAAGTTATACTCGTGCCAGAACATATATTATTAGCTGAGGCAGATATGCTTAGCGAGGCAGATACAGTAGCTGTTATCGTATGCTTACCGGACACATTACTTGTATCCAAACCGCAGTCGCCTGTTACAATGCAGTAGTAATAATAATCACCCGCCGTTAGGGCACTTGTAGGCGTATAGCTTATACTTGTAGCGCCGGAAATTATCGTGCCCCCTGATTTATTAGATGCTATTGTGTTACGGTACCACTGATAGCTTGTATTTGTTCCGGTAGCCGTTATGCTTAACGCGGACGGAAAATTACCCGAATTATAACACATAGAGGCTGTAAACGTAGATGGATGAGTTGTGACAGCAGTAACGCTTACCGTAAAAGTAGTTGTATATTGATGGAAAACATTGTCCATATCCAATACATCCATGCGGATAGTATAAACACCGTCTGTAAGGTTTTTGCCCCAAGTAGATTGGTCACGGGCAGCAGTTTCTTCCACGCCGTTTACATACCACTTCAGATAACCCGGCGTACCGGTATTAGCTCCCCACAGCGTAGCGTCAAAAGTACGAATACCCGCTCCACAAACAGTTGTCCCATCTATAACCTGATACAACGTGCCATCAACTGTAAAATATGCACTAAGGTCAAAAGCACCTGCTCCGGCTGTAATAATATACGATTCTGCACTCCCATGACCTGTTATATAGGCTATGAATCCTCCCGGATTATCCAGATAAATCATCACATCATCTGCTATTGCATATTCTTTATGGGCTATTTTGTAATCAGGGTTTGTGATATTGGTGTAGAATGTAAGCGCTACATTAGTTTCTACCCCCGCTCTCACTTCTTTAACTTGCATATTGTTTTCTGAGTCGGCCGGAATTATAATATGCAATATATGATAAGTTATTTGACTGGTTCCTATTGGAATAAATGGAGATATAACAGCTTTGGTCACCCGTTGCTCAATAGAAGAAATCCATTTGATACAGGGAGCGTCACCTAAAATATGGTCAACAAGAAAAGGTTTATCGGATGTAAGTTCAATTATACCTGCTGAATTATTTTCATAAGGGCTTACCGTAACTCCACTTGGAGTATTAAAAGCATCTATCTGATGTTTGTTCAATGTAACAGTGGTACTTGTAGTTCCTATCTTTTTGGTCACGGTGGTAGCATCTTCCAAGCCAATTATTTTTATGTAATCCGTGCTTTGTCCATTATTTACTGAGATTGACGGATTCCGACTCATACTCCACACAAGGTAATGTCTTCCCGCCGTATTACCAGGCCACATTTGCTCCCAGTTATGATCACATCCACCGCCAGGATGAGGCATACCACATTGTTTAGAAATGAAAACAGCTATCTTATTATTGGATTCTACCGTATATCCGGTAAAGTCCGCTGTATTCGTTACTGAATATATACTCACTGTTCCAGTGGAAAGTGATTGATTGGAGACAAGAGCCGTACCAGCCGCATCCTTAATAGTTATAGTTGTTCCTGGCAGTGGAGCCATTATTGAAAGACTTTCGGAAGTACCATCATTTGAAAGAATAGTATAATCCGTTCCTAAAGCCTCTACCGGTAATATCGTAGTAGCATCAGTCGTCGCTTGATACATATTAAGCCCATAAACCCCAATATTTTCGGTAGCTGTTATTTTTATATATTGATTATTAGAAACTAATCCCGCAGCTATTGGTTGAGTATAACATTTGTTTTTGTCCACTACTCTAGAATAAATACCCGGCGTATATTGTACATTATTATCCAAATAAGTACCATCTCCATACTGTGTTGTAATATAACAAGTTTTAGAAACCACATAACGAATCTGGAGACTGAGACTAGCATTAGTGGCAGCTTGACCATTATTTGACATAAAATTCAAATAGAATTCTGTCCCTTCGGTTGCACTGTTTTGGGCATAGCCAAACGAAACAGTCTGGAGACACAATATAATTATGCCTAAAATTCTAATTCTATTTTTCATTGTCTTTTGTATTTGGTTGAAACAATGTAAAGATCATTATCAGGATGTCCTTCCCCCGGATAGGAAATATATTGTTCCAAATATAATTGTTCCCCTTCCATTTGATATTGCGCTTCAATGGGAGCTGCAGTAAAAGGAATTATAATTTTATCTTTCGAAATTTCGACAATTCCCGCAGCTTGGTTTCCATTTTCAATAACAATCAACTCTTTTTCATTAAATATTAGTTCGTCAAACAAGCCAAAATAAGGGTTTTGTTTCACATTTTCCAATGTAACAAAAGAATTATCGCTGCTTTTCATTACCAATACACTATCAAGCTTCCATGTGCCGTCCAAGAGGTTTTTTTGAGCAAAAGCCGAAAAAGAGCCAAATAATAGGAAAAGAATAAAAAGTTTTTGTCTCATATTTTATCAATAACTATAATTATAATTATATTTATACATTCATAAGTTATCCAATTTTTCATATTAATTAGGCGTCGCCGTTATAATTATTTTTGGCGTAACAGAAGGTATTATTTTCATTATCAAGCTATTTGAAGTAACAGCTTGTCCTGCACAAGTTTCACTTGAAGTCAACTCGCAAGTAATTACGTCCCCATTAGCAGGAGCGTATGTATATGTTGTAGCTGTCGCACCATCAATATCCACACCATTCTTTTTCCACTGATAGGCCGGTGAAGTGCCACCGTTGGCAGGAACAGCTGTGTAAGTTATGTTGGTGCCTGAACAAATATTATTGGCAGATGCTGATATACCTATTGAAGGAGTCACATTGGCTATTACCGTTACTGTTGTAGAAACGCTATCGGTACAGCCATTGGTAACTATATACCAAATAGTCGCAGTACCTGCTGATACACCAGTAACCAGCCCTCCATTGTTGATTGTAGCTACCGCCGGATTAGCACTCTTCCATATGCCACCGGTTGTAGTATTATAAAGTTGGGTAGTTGCTCCCGTACAGGCTTGATTAATACCGGTAATCGGATTAATAACAGGTAAAACGGACGGTATATCCCGGATTACCCCTTCAACAACGGAGGGTGGAGACATCAGCCCGCCCATAATAGAAGTAACCGATACGATTTCGAGTTCAAAAGTTTTATAATCAATATTTAAACAATCATAAGCAGCCTGTATGGATAATGTCTTAGCCGTATCACCCGGTTCAAAAACAATGGTATAATCGTAAGGTAAAGAAGGAATTCCCACAAAATCGGCAGCAACTGCATTTGAAATACCGGTTAGACGTACGGTTACATGAACTGTGTCGTCCAGGTTGTACTCGCGAACTAGATTATATGTAAAGGTATCACCTTCATTTTTGGTTAAGGTTAAAGGATCTTCAAAACGTATAACAGAAGGCTGGGCTAAACGTACTTCATGTATTAATGTAACAGAGTCGCCGGAGGCTAAATCACCGACCGATATGGCCAACTCAATTGCCCAATCCTGTTCCTCCGTTCGGGAGTACTCGCCTTCATTTAAGTATAAATTACTCGGTTTGGTACCTATGCCAAAAGCTAACTCAGGATTATCTAACAAGGTGTACCAATCGCCACAAACGCCAACCCGCGATCGAGTATCTTCACAGTAATAAGCAATGGCTGCAGGAGTGCAATAGCCGTAAGCTGCTATCCAAGATGGCTTATTAGGCATACCATCGGCTTGCGATTCAATAACGTTAAAAGTTTCATACATCGTGCCGCAACCAGGGGGAAGCCCTCCCGAGTTGAAACCAGCTTCCTGGTCCGGATCCACCCCACGGGCAAAGTATATATCCGTTAATATATCATTGCTTATATTTTTAATAGTAGTATAGTGTATAACTTTGCTTCCAACTAACTGAAAGCGACATGCTACCTGAATAAGGCTTCCTGCTTGCCCATACCAGGTAACATCAGTATATTCATTCATGGTAGTATCACTATTGTACACAAAAGCAGGAGATTGAGGGGTAATCGAATACATACTCGTATGACCATCCCTGCTATTTAAATACTGTTGCCTGACGCCATTTTCTTTGAAAACAAGCGAGATTCCTTCGTAAGGAGACCCTGGAAGCATAAAATCGCCATAAAACACAGGCCATGCATTATTAGGAGATGCTATAAGACCTAAAGGGCCATTACCTTCGGAATTAAGAGGGCTATAATAACCCGGAGCTATAGTAGATCCATTAGAAGCACCATAAACACCTTGGGGTGATATAGCCATTTGAATGTAATCATTTTTCAAATACGCATTATCCTCGTGTATCTGGGCATTCGCATCAATCATACTTATACCCAGGATAAAGATTGCAAGAAGAAGTTGTATATTTTTCATCTTTATAAGTGAGTCCATTTTATATCGTTATAATTCTTTTTTTTGATAGAAGAAGCGAATACGTTCCTTTAACTTATTTTGTTGATTAAGCGTAGCTGTTTTTTCCAGAATAAACAAGATAGGTTTATCTTCCCATGAAAAGTCAAATGTATAACCAATTAACGAATTTTGGAAGACAATCATAACATTGTTAGGACTATGAAATATCCCGGATTCCGCAAGTAATGCCTCATCTCCTATACCGCTATAGATAATCTGGCCATCGCTTAAACATTCTATCTTTTCAAAATAAATTTTTCCATCGTAGTTGGATGGAGTGTAATCCTGACGATCAAGTTCAGTATTACCTTGCATCTTTATAATTTCCACCTTTGTAAGTGTCCATTTGCCAGTCAATTCATCGAGTGTAACAACTTGTGCATGCAATTTTATTTGAACACTTACCAATACAAAGGTAAAAAGCAAAAAATATATTTTCTTCATGGTTATTGTTTCTTTATGATATACTTAGGTTTTATATAACAATTATATTTATTTATTCATTTTAAACTATTTAACATTATAAAACTTACCAAAGAAATCCCTTGGCAACTTGTTTTTCATAGTAAAAGGTAGTATTCAGTTGCTAATTTGTTCTTTTTAATATATAATTTTTTATAATTATAAATTAAATGCATAAAACAGTTCCCTATTAATCAGCAATTTAGAAGTTGTTTTCTTATATATACATTAGTATACAAAATTATACAATAAAAATATACTTTTTTTTACAAAAAGACACCTTTTTTTTAATTATAGTAATACTGTAATTCCTATAGATTAACATTGTCAAAAGTAATTTATAAATTATTCTTATCTCCTTCTTTCGCGTCTTGGTAATTCAAATAAGTTTGAGTTTTTCACGTTAAGATCAGTTATTTATTACTGCTTGCAACTCCATTGTTAATTTGTCTTTCATGCCTGACTTTTATTATTTATTATATACATCACTATTTTCCTATAGGTTTTCCTACTGTTTATACGTAAAGGTAAATACTTTTTTTTCCGTAGACCCGCATACTATTTAATGATATAACCGTGATTGGTTGGAGATAAGCATCTAATAAACATGGGAAAAACTTCGGCATTTCGCCTGCATCATTGGTAATGTCCAATAATAAATATATGTCTCGAAGAAAATATTTCGTCCTGATAAATAAAATGCATTATTATTCGTATTTTTGCAAAGAAATCATATGCGATTAAACACAATGTTTGAATTAAATTTTAAGCCCCTGGGAAATCAGATAGCCCTTTTTTTTATACTATTAGGAATTAATATTATTCTTTTCAGTTTCTTTACAACGACAACCGCATCACTATTATTCGGATCCGGTAATTTACATTCTGCAGGAGCGTTACGATATATTAACAGCCTGACACAAATAGGCATCTTCGGGCTGACTGCATTCGAGTTTGCCTTTTTTGTCAATAATAAAAAACCTCTAAACTATCTACAATTAAATACCGGAACCACCGGATTAAGCTGTTTTTATTTAATTGTAATTGCTATAGTAAGCCTTCCCGCTTTATCATATATAATAGAATGGAACGAAGGAATAAAACTACCTCAATTTATGTCTTCAATAGAAACCTGGATGCGTGAAAAAGAAGATGCAACCGCAGAAATATCTTCCATCATGTTAGCAGGAGATAGTGTATCGATTTTATTAATGAACCTGTTAGTAATGGGTGTTATTGCTGCCTTGTGTGAAGAACTATTTTTCAGAGGGCTCATGATCAAGTGGTTCAAGAATCAATTCAAGAATATTCATCTTGCAGTATTTTTAAGCGCTTTTATTTTCAGTGCTTTCCATCTACAATTCTATGGTTTTATCCCCAGGCTATTATTGGGATTATATCTGGGATATTTATTTATATGGACAGGCTCTCTCTGGCCAAGCATAATTGCCCATTTTATTAATAATGGAATGATAGTAGTGACTTCTTATTTGCATAACAATCATTTAATCAATGTTGAATACAGTGATTTCGGGAATGTTGGGAGCAACTATATTTTAATCGGAATATCTATCTTTTTGACCGCCACATGCATTTATCTCTTGTATAGAGAACAAAAAAAGCCTCCCCAAAAAGAATTTCTTCAATGACAATTATATCAATGTTATTTAACGTGAATTCAGGGTATAAATTGAAACTTCTTCCAATACGAATAATATCTGCTTAGTATGCTTTCCACAAATGTCCGCCTGCTCGTTTGCAAGCCTTATAAATAATAAACCTCTCCGGAAAAATCATTCATAAGGTATACTAAGATTTAAAGATAGTAGTATATAATGCATTCAGGTTTTCCCGAAGCGTCCAAACGAAAATGTAAAATATTTTCAGACTTTCCTGAAACGTCCAAACGAAAGTGTAAAATGTTTTCAGACCTTCTTGAAAGCGCCAAAGCAAATGCAAAAGTACTTTCAGACCTTTCTGAAAGTACCAAAGCAAATGTAAAAATGCTTTCAGACCTTGCTGAAAACGCCAAAGCAAATGCAAAAGTACTTTCAGACCTTTCTGAAAGTGCCAAAACAAATGTAAAAGTACTTTCAGACTTTGCTGAAAATGTCAAAGCAAATGGAAAAATACTTTCAGAGCTTTCTGAAAGTGTTAAAGCAAATGTAAAAGTACTTTCAGACCTTGCTGAAATAGTCAAAGCAAATGCAAAAATGCTTTCAGACTTTTCTGAAACGGCTAAACCAAATGGTAAAATGCTTTTCTTTTCCTCTGAAATCTATAAAGATTACAGGATATTAAAATAAAAGGATGGATAAGAAGGAAAAAGTAGTATTATTGCAATCTGTATATCAAACAGTCCCCAAGAATAGATTATCTTACTTTATTCGATATTCTTATTATATTTAGGAACTTTATTTTATTTTCATATAACGGGATTCTACATTTGTTTGTGACTTTTACCGACATTAAAACTCGATAAATCATTGATGCGAATTATACTTCATTCCGGTATTATTCAAGCAACTCTTAAATATGATACAACTACTATTATATTATTTCAATAGCATCGTTTCTTATCCATCCTTTGCTCCCATCTGTAAAGCGTATCTCTACCCAGCTTCCTGCTTTGTCGGTAATTTGAACTTTTATCCCTTCATGCACAGTAAAAAGATCTGTACCGGATATATCAGGAGTACTTTTAACCGTTACAATCTTTGTCATAATAATTGCCTCGTCTTCCCGGTTGATATTCTTTTTCTGCAATCCTGCAAACACTACACTAAAAATCGCAAAAACAAATACAACACATGCCGTTATAAATAAAGCCATACGCCAACGCGGAAGTGAAAGAAGAAACATCAATGCAATGCAAAGACAACCAACACCAACAAAAATAATGGAAAGAATAGACCATGCTTTAACTGAAAACAAATCCCGAACAGCATTAAACCATGTTTTAAGAAAGAATTCCGGCTGAACCTCGATTTTATCAATTGTTTGCTGATTAACAAAAGCAATATTGTGTTTAATATCTTCATTTGACGGATCGAGCCTTAAAGCCCTTTCATACCAGAGTAATGCTTTTGCCAATTTATCATTCTTAAAATAAGCATTTCCCAAATTATAATATACAACAGGATCCTGATATCCTTCCGCTACCAATTCCTCATACAAAGTGATAGCGTCTACATAGTTTTTCTGGTTATAAGCATCGTTTGCCTTTTGGAATGTTTCATTCCCCAAGACATTAATCGAAAATAAAATAAGAACAAAAAATAAAACAACGTGTTTTTGCAATCGTAACATACTATCCTGATTTTATTTAAAAACAACGTATTCCAGCATAAATTATTGCTGTTTCTTTCCAATTGCTTCTCCGCCAAAATTATATTTTACCCCTACCAGACAGTTTATTCTTTGAGACGGGTAATCATAATAAAAATAGTTTCGCTGGTATGCAAAATTATTAATATTAGCAAATATAGAGAACCGCTTAGACCATATATATTCAAAGCTGAAATTAAAATCAAAAACAGCTTTCATAGCGGTAGGAGCAATATTCCCATTAATAAATTTAGGATATTTAGCTCCCGTATGAATATAAAAATCCATGCCGAATAAAAACTTTTCCAACAAAAGGTAATTTATATCAAATTCTGCAATAAAAGCAGGCTTATACCAGGGAGCCAATAAATCTACACTCAGCTTATAATATCCATTATAATCGAGGTTCAAAGCAAGCCAAAGCTGGTTTTTGTATTCATATTTCAAATCAAAATGAAGGTTTAAATGATTCGATTTATCTTGCACTATATTAAACGTGTTGTTTAAATAATACTCCATTAATGTATTCTGCGTTTGTAAAGTAAACACTTGCAAAGTATCGTTTATGAAGAATGGCTTCCCTGAATAAAAGCTAAATGAAGCTCTCGCGCCAATGGATAAACTGCGGGAAAGGCCGATTTGCACCCCTGCAAAGATCTTCGCTTTTTCATCCGTAAATCCTAAATTTACAATATTAGACAAGTAGGGATTTTCTTGCATGAGAGATAAATAAGAGTTCCGTTTCATCCCCCCGTCCATTCCTAAATATAAAGTAAAGATTTTAGGAACAATATTTAACCGGGCTTCTATATCAGGATAAAAGTGAAACTTTGTTTTCTCTTGCTGTTGGAAAAGCAACAACATATCAAACCCCACTTTAACAAAGTATTCTTCATATTTAAAAATCACATGCGGATTCAAATTGCCCATTGCGTTATCACTGAGCTGAGCATTATTCCACCGGTTATGAAAATAATTGAATCCGAGTTCACCACCTACATTCAAGAAAAATGCTTTTTTAAGTTGGATATCATGATTTAATCCGGCTAGTACCCCTAATTGATGCTCATAGGTTTTAGGCGTATTATCAGTCAAGAAATCATAATTGACAGCATAAAACTGATTTAATTTGTTATTATATAAATTATTATTGCTGAAATTTACATTCATCTTTATATGATGGTACTGCCTGGCAATATCTTTTGCTTTTACCTTATAATCCATATCTTGAGGGAATACAGAATCGGGCTGAAAACCATAACAGTGAGCTAATAAGTGATTATATCCTACCTTTGCATTCAACGTATAATTTTTAAAGAATTTCTGAGCATATGCCTCCAGCCTGGTATCACTATACGATGCAGGAGCATAGGTTTTAATTTTCCCCCAGGAAGAATTATGAAAGACTTTCGCTCCATATGCCCATTTTGTTGATCGTAAACTATTAATTTCAAAATCAAGATAAGGTGTCCAATAATTGCCAAACCCTAACTTTATAAAGTTACGATATAAACGGGTTATCTGATCTTTCCCCACTCTTGGCGCTTTAATAAGCTCGGGAGTAAACCGGGTTAAATATACAGGGGAAACGATATTATAATCTACCGGTTTTGTTACTTTGACGGTATCTACAATATTGGCTTTTTCGGTAATCTTTTGTTGAGCATCACTAATAGTCGGGCTAAAAGTAGTATTCACAATCACATCATATTCCGATTGTGCAAACAGCCCTTGTGATATAAGCAATAACAAAAAGACACAAATCATCTGCTTAAACATAATCAATCTGCTTTGTATTATAATAATCTTATTATTATTATTTTCCATTTTTATTGTCTTTTTCATTTTCTCCCTGTTCCTGATTAATTGCATTTTCCTGTTCTATAATTTTATTATATTTTTCGGTTGCAATTTGCTTCAAATCTTCACCATCGTAGTTCTCAATAATGCTTAGGTATGTATGTTTTGCCTGGAAGGAATTCCCTTTTTCAAGATAAATATCCCCAAGTAATATATAGCTTTTTGCTAGCCAGTAATCATGGGAAATATTGGTTAGAACCTCAAAGATTTTCTTCTCTGATTGATCCAGATTCTCTTTTTTATATTCAATATAAGCCAAATTATAAAGAGCTTCGGATACTATTTCAGACTTATTCTGTTTTGATAAAACGGTATATTCTGTTTTTGCCAAATCGTAATTTCCGGATGCCAATGCAGAGCGTGCAATTATTGCCCTTGCCTCATCCTTCATGTCATTATTTGCCTTTTCTTCTTTCAATAAGACCCCGGCAACGGCAATAGCCGAGTCATAATTCTTCATTTCCCAATAACAACGCATTTCTCCCAATATTCCGTCCAGTCGCTGTGTAGGAAGAATTGCTTTTTGCTCAAGCATCGTATAATAAGATAATGCTCTCCCATACTCTTTTTCCACATACAATATATTTGCCGCATTAGCCAAAGATGTTGCTAAAAAGTTTTCATTTTTATGCTTAATAACATATTCATATCCTTGTAAGGCTTTTTCATTATCGGATCGATGGAATGCGCATTCCGCTAAATAAAAATGGGCATTCACAATAAATACACCTTCCGGAAATTGATGAATATATTTTTCGAAATCTTTCTCAGCGTCATTGAATTTCTTATTAAAGTATTTTTCCGCAGCCGCATTATACATTACAGAATCCTGATACGATGCGGTAATACTTGCAAAGGAAACCCCTCGTACATAAGTAAAAAACTCATCCACATTACCATTTGCCGTATAAATATTTTCAATGTTTTTTAAGGCAATGCTTGCTTCCTCTGAATTGGGATAACTGGAAACGATCGATTTGAAAACCTCCAGTGCTTTGTCGTCCTGTTCGGTATTGTAGTAAATCGAGCCTAACTTTAACAAAGCAGTCTTTGTCAATGGATTCCTGGGATATTTCTTGATAAATGCTTGGTATTCTGCCGCAGCTTCGTTATTTTGTCCACGGGCGAAATAAGTATTAGCAACTTCATATTGGGCTTCTACTATATAGGGTGATTTCTGGAAATGTTCTTCCAGCTTTTGCATTGTTTTTATCTTCGCATCAAATTGCCGTAATCCTCCTTCCGACTGAGCAAGTTGGTATAACGCATAATCCACATCATATAAACCTAAGTCTATAACCTTTTGATACTGGACTTTCGCATTATTCAATTCCGACAGCATGAAATAACAATCCCCTGTCCTGTTATATCCATCCGATATAATCCGTTTATCCTTTACCATGGATTCCAATTTTTGAAAATGCAGGAACCGGCTTAATGCACTCCGGTATTCTTTTAATTTAAAATCAGCATATCCTCCGTTGTAAAAAGCCATTGGATATTCTTCTGTAAATTTAGCCTGTTCCAAAGACAGAAATAAGGCATATCCTTTTTGTGAAGCCGGATAATTTTCTTTTCTATAAGCTATTTCAGCTTTCCAGAATATTGCCTGAGCATATATTACAGGATCGAAATTATTCGCTGTTGCCAGATCGAGTTGTTTTTCCGCCTCATCGTATAATCCGTCATTAAAAAGCTCCAACCCTCTAAAATAATTTACCCGCTGATATGCTCTCATCAGCACGATGCTTTTATTGTTGATCTTCTCCAAAGAAGCAATTGCGGCCTTATAATTCTTAGTAGTCAAATAAATGGTAGAAAGATAGCTTTCCACTTCATTTCTACGCCGTGATTGCGGGTAATCATTCAAATATTGTTCAAAAGCAGTAATTGCACCTACAAATGGATTGGTAGATAATTCATATTGAAGTTTTGCATATTCGAATAAAGCATCTTCCGTTAACAGTTGATTTATTTTTAACTCATAAGCGGAGAAAAATGCCCGCGAAGCAAAGTCCTTTTGCAATGTTTTTAAGTAACAATCTCCCAAAGTATAGTAAACATATTGATTTAATGTATCATTCTCACACACAGCTTTCGTAAGCATGGGTATAGCTTTGCCGTACTGTTTTTCACTATAGTAACTGTAACCTCCCATATAATAATCGTTACAGGAAATCTGTGATTCGGATGATGAAAAATAATTTTCAAAATATCCGATAGATTTATTATATTGTTTCAACTGAAAATAAGATTGGGCAATGAGCCGGTATATTTCCGGAAGTCGTTTTTTGGAACTTTTTTGCACCAATTCATCCGACTGGGCAACGAGATCTTCGTATCTATCCGTCGCAAAATAAATATGAGCGATATAAAACGGAACTATTTCCGAATAGGTTTCTTCATTTCTAAGTTGTTCAAACCCCGTCAATGCGGCATTGTACGATTGCTCGGTATAGAGAATATGTGAATAATAAAATAATGCCTTATTTTTATATTGATTATCTACCAGCGAAGCCTCTTTTAGCAAAGGTTTGGCTGCATTATAATCTTCCTGCATGAAATAACAATATCCTTTTTTAAATTTGTAAATATGATATTCCTCCAACGAGATTGCACGTATATCTGTTTCTTCATAAGCATCCAATGCCTGCTTATATTGTCGTTTTTCAAAATAATAATTCCCCAGATAATACCATAAGCGGCTCATTTGCGGATACTCCGGATACTCCGACATAAAGAATAATATCAGATTTTCGGCATCTTCATGGTATAAAAGAGCAGCACAGACAGCCATGTGATACAAAGAGCTCTGCTTACGGAGATCATACTTATTATCTATTGCTTCATATACCGTACGAAACGTGTTTTTCGCTGAACCATATTGTTCCTTTGCATACAACTCATTCGCTAATTTATATTCATGTTCAGGAAAATGATATGTGTGCGTTTTCTGGGCAAATAAATTCCCTGAAAATACTATTACTAAAACAACAATTAGCTGTTTGACCCAAAATGTTTTATTCATGTTTACTAATTATCCTATTGCGTCCGAATTTTCATGCAAAAATAATCTACAACCATGCTGATATAGAAAAAAAACACATTATTTTTCAACAATGTTTTTTTAATAATAAAAGTTATGCCGGTTAAATGAAATTACAGAAATAAGGATAAATTCAAGATTCAAAATTCAAGATTCAAGATTTGAGGGAAAACCGGCGGAAATGGGCGGGATGGGCGGGAAAAACAGTTTTAGTGAATAGTTAACAGCCAATAGTGAAAAAATAAATACCAGCATGAATAACATAATATACAAAAAGAAATAATCAAATAAGTAAATCGATAACTAAATAAGAAGATGAATATCGGAAAGGGTGATAAAAAAATATCGACAGGGACCTCCACGCGGCAAAACAGGTACCTGTAAACCCGTTACAGGAATTGTATGCGTACAATTTCCTGTCCGGAAATCAGAACACGCAATTGTATGCGTACAAAATCCTGTTTGAAAATCAGAACAAGCCATTGTACGCATACAAGATCTTATCTGGAAATTAAAACAAACAACTGTACATATACAAAATTTTGTTTGGGAATCAAAACTGGAAATTGTATGGCACCGGAAGCCTGTTTCCAAATGAAAACAGGGAATTGTATCGTACCGGAAGATTGCCTGAAAACTAAAACATGATCATTTTCTGTAACTTCTGTGTTTTTTGAAAAGACAACCCTTTTATTTATTTTATCGGCTTTATTTATTTTACCGGTTTTATCCCTTCAGCCTGCTGCATGTTGCCTGTTTTGTTTCTGGTTCCATAATTTATTCTATATTTGCAAATATTTTCCAATACAAACAGATGAATTTATCAAAAGTTAAGATAAAATGGATTGAGATTGCTTCATCGTTCCTCCTCGCAATGATGCTCTAAACAAACGAAGTAGCGTCATTGCGAGGAACGAAGCAATCTCCCATATCAACTTTTGACAACTTCAACTATTAACTTATTCAAATATCCATTGAAATAAACAATTTTTTTAAAAATGAAAGTAGTAATTATCGGAGGAGTGGCAGGTGGAGCAAGCGCAGCAACACGTTTACGCAGGCTGGATGAAAATGCTGAAATTATATTATTCGAAAAAGGATCCCATATTTCCTATGCCAATTGCGGATTACCTTATTATATTGGAGATATCATTAAAAACAGGGATCATCTTTTTGTCGAAACACCCGAAAGCTTTAAATCACGTTTTAATATTGATGTTCGCCTGGAACAGGAAATAATTAATATTGATTCTGCTAAAAAACAGTTACTCATTCAGGATGTAACCACAAAAGAAACATACAAGGAAACATACGATAAACTGGTTCTTTCTCCGGGAGCGATGCCTTATATCCCCCATATAAAGGGAATCACAGGAGAGCGGATATTTACCTTGCGAAATGTCCCCAATACAGATGCTATTAAAAGGTTTATTGAAACCAATCAGGTAAAAAACGCCGTAATAGTAGGTGCCGGATTCATCGGGCTGGAAATGGTTGAGAATCTCTGCCGCCTTGGAATTGATGTCAGTTTAATAGAACTAGACAGGCAGGTAATGTCTACCATGGATTATACGATGGCATCATTTATACACCAGGAATTGATCTCCAAAAATGTAAATCTCATCTTTGAGAAACATATTATAGAATTCGAGCATACAGATAAAAGTGTAATCCTGACCTTAAAAGACGGGGAGATAATCGAAACAGAAATGGTAATCCTTAGTATTGGGGTGAAACCGGATACGGAATTAGTAATAAAAAGCGGATTGGAAATCGGAACTACGGGTGGAATCAAAGTAAATGAATACCTGCAAACTTCCAATCCCGACATATACGCAGTGGGGGATGCCATTGAAGTAAACAATATCGTACTAAATACTCCCATGCTATTACCTTTAGCCGGTCCTGCCAATAAACAAGGACGCATCGTAGCCAACAACATTGTATCAGGAAACACAGAGAAATTTGAAGGCGTAACCGGAACTTCTATTGCAAAGGTGTTTGATCTGACAGTGGCAAAAGCAGGGGTTTCTGCAAAAATACTACGGAAAGAAAATATTAAACATATGTCTTCCTATACGCATTCGATGTCGCATGCAGGTTATTATCCTGGAGCAAAGTCTTTAACCATAAAAGTGATCTTTTCTCCCGAAACAGGACAATTATTAGGCGCACAAGTTGCAGGCTATGATGGCGTGGATAAAAGAATTGAAATGCTCGCCCAGGTAATACAGCGAAAAGGAACAGTTGATGACCTCTGTACGTTAGAACATGGGTATGCTCCCCCCTATTCTTCTGCAAAAGACCCTGTAAACATGGCCGGATTTGTAGCAAACAATATCCTTTCGGGAAAAGTGAAAATCATTCATTGGAACGATATTCAGGAAAATGATTTTATTTTGGATGTAAGAACAACGCAAGAACATCAACAAGGCAATGTCAAAGATGCTATCAATATCCCTCTGGATGAAATACGGGAGCATTTACACGAAATACCCAAAGACAGGAGAATAGTTATTCATTGTGCCGGAGGAATGAGATCTTATTTTGCATATCGTATTCTATTGCAACTGGGTTATACGCATTTATACAACCTTTCCGGAGGATACAAAATCTATAAGGCAACACAAATTCCTTTATAGGCTACAGGAAAGTTATAATTCACGAACATTTTCGTGTTATGTCTTTTAACCTTCGGGGATTTAAAACCTCGAAGGTTTGGATAAAGGTAGTAAGATCAATATTCAACCACGTTCCAGGTTATAAGTCAATGATTGTTTAGTCGCCACGATTTTCTTCATTTACTTGTGGTTATTAATATTTAATTCTACGAGTTTTCGATATGGAGGAATGTGGTTATAAAAAACATAATGTAAATTTTTATGAAAAATATTTAATCTAAATTAAATTTGAATTAATTATTTTGTATATTTGCAAATATATTAATATTTAAATCTAATTTATTATGAGAAGAATAATCTTATCTTTATCAATCATTACAGTAGGTCTTTTAACAACGATTTCATTTATGTCTTGTAAAGACAAAGACGGTGTGTACAAACCTAAAGAAAAAATCTCTAAGATTTACTATGAGGACATAAGGCATTATCCGGATACAATAAAGACGGATACTACACAAAAGAAAGAACTTTTAGAAGTCTGGAAATGGAATAAAAACAAACTCACGCATATTGAGAAAAAAGGAAGCGGATGGGCAATGGATTTCGTATATGACGGAAAACAGGTTATAAAGATTGAATCCGGGGAATCCGTTTTTAATTTTATCTATGACAGCAAAGACCTTCTTGAGAAAATAGAAGCATTGGACGAAAACGGATTACTCCAGTTAAACGTCCTTGTAAGCGCGCGCAGCAACGACAAAATTACAAAGCTAACTTATCAAAATTACAGCTATACCAAATCTTTAAAACAGCGAACCGTTCTTTTCGAAAAATTACAAACAATTATGAATATTATGGTTGCAGGTAATTTCGGGGAAGACATGCATAAAAATATGGTTGATGATGCTAAAAGATCAAAAGCGACAACCATAACAACTACCGTCGTTGATCTGGCCTATGAAGGTAATAATGTAGGAAAAGAAACGTGGACTTATGAAAATGTAGACACTACCATTACATTTGTATATACTTATGACACGAAAGTAAACCCATTTTATCGTGCTTTAAACTTATTAATAGGTGTAGATAAGGAAAACCCTTCTATCATCCCGACTTCTGAGAATAATATATTGACATTTTATAACCAAAAGGACCCTAAGAAGGTTACTAAATACGAATATAAATACGACAGTAAGGATTTTCCTACCGAAAGGCTTCAAATAAACGATATAATATTCGTTGATTATAACCACGATACAACAAGATTTTCAGATCATAAGAGGTTTTATTATGAATACGAAGAATAATAAAACGTAATCTGCAAATTCTATAATAAAAAAGGCAACAGAACTGTTGCCTTTTTTATTATAGAATTTGATTATAAAAACTCTTTATTTTACTTTCTGGGCATATTCCCGTCCTGCCCGTAAACAAGCAAGATTGACATTTACAACATCTTCTCCCTTACGGCCAAAGATATCTCTGATTGCCTGTTCCAAAAGTTCATATTCCATATTTATGAAAGGCGAAGCAGCACCTAAAATTACCATATTGGCAGAACGTGCAGAGCCAAGGTCTTTAGCAATCGTATCGGCATCAATAGCCACCTTACGGGGTAATTTATTAATTTCTGCCATCAGAGCCTCTTCTTTAGGATAGTTGTTGATATTAATAAATGGAGTAGTATTGGTTACTACCCATCCTTCAGGAGAAAGCATGGGTAAATAACGCAACGATTCCATGGGTTCAACAGAAACAATCAAATCTGCCTTACCATAAGGGATCAAATCCGATGCAATCTCTTTGTCTGAAATACGAAGATGAGATTGCACATCTCCTCCCCGTTGGCTCATCCCATGAGTCTCGGCTTGCTTTAAATATAAACCTTGCTTTACGGCAGCACTTCCTATAACGGTTGCGATAGACAAAATTCCTTGTCCTCCAACCCCTGCTAATATTATATCTATTTTCATTTTTACTCTATTTAAATTTTATAATCCGGCAATTTATTTGTTTTCACTCTGTTTTGCTTTAACTCTCTTACCAAGCGTTTGAATACATTCACGGGTAGGAATTAAAACAGAAACTCCCTTGTATGCCAACTCCTCCTTAATTATTTGTACATTCACTTCATGTTGGTTCTTAAGTGGCTTCATGATCCGTATATGTTCTTTCTCTACACCCAAGCCCAAACAAATACTTTCCAAACGCCCCACTGCATGAGAATCCTGTCCACCTGTCATTCCCGTAGTTGAGTTATCAAGAATCATTACGGTAATATTGGTCCCTTCAATGATACAATCCAATAGGGAAGTCATTCCCGAATGAGTAAATGTAGAATCTCCAATTACGGCTACACTCGGTTGTAACCCAGCATCTGATGCTCCCTTTGCCATTGTAATGGAAGCTCCCATATCTACTGTAGAATAAATTGCATTATATGGAGGCAATGCCCCTAAAGTATAACAACCTATATCAGAAAACACACGGCCTTCTCCATAAGGAGCGATTGCTTCATTCAAAGCATTATAAGAATCAATATGAGGACAACCTGTACACAATGCAGGAGGACGGGCTGCAACCAGGTCAGGTACTCTTTCTCCGCGGGTATCTTTCAACCCCAAAGCAACAGCAACCACATTAGGGTTCAATTCTCCCATACGGGGAAGTACTCCGTCTAAGCGGCCTTTAATGTTTAATCCGCGATTCAATAGTCCGCGAAGCTGTTCCTCTATCAAAGGATAACCTTCTTCCATAACCAACACACTCTTACATTCATCTACGAGTTTCGAAATTAAATCAACAGGTAACGGATATTGGGAAATTTTTAAAATAGGATATGGACAATTCCTATCCGGATAATTTTCCATCAGATAATTATATGCAATCCCCGATGCTATGATTCCCATTGATTTATCAGTCCCGTCAATATATTTATTAAATGTTGACTTTTCGGATTCCTTGATAAATTTAGGTTGTTTATCGAGTAATTCCGCATATTGTCTACGCGCAATCGCCGGCAAAAGAATAAACTGTTTCGGGTTCGGGTGTAATTTGATTTCATTTTGCTTCCGAACCTCGCGAAGCACAACTCCTGAACGAGAATGTGCCAAACGTGTAGTAACACGCAACAAAACAGGAATTTGATATTTTTCCGAAAAGTCAAACGCTTCGCGGGTCATATCATACGCTTCTTGCTGATTGGATGGTTCAAAAATGGGGACAAATGCAAAATTTCCAAAATAACGTGAATCCTGCTCGTTTTGGGAAGAGTGCATGCTCGGATCGTCTGCCGCCAAAATAACCAATCCTCCATTAGCTCCTGTAATGGAAACATTCATAAAGGAATCTGCGGCAACATTCATCCCCACATGTTTCATACAAACCAACGCTCTTTTTCCGGCATAAGACATCCCTACAGCGGCTTCCATGGCTGTTTTTTCATTTGCCGACCATTTACGATGAACATTTCCCTCTTGGGCTTGCTTAGCGTGTTGTATATATTCTGTTATTTCTGTCGAAGGAGTTCCCGGATAAGCATAAACACCGGAAATTCCTGCATCAAGTGCTCCTTGGGCAATAGCTTCATCGCCCAATAATAATAATTTTTGCATATCTATATTTTTATATTTTGTTATCTACACTTCTATATTCTTGTTCTTGCAAAATTATAATTTTTTATTGGATTTTCCATAAGTATGATTTCTATTCATTCCCTAAAAATATAACAGACATAAATAAAAAAGCATTCGGCTACAAACTTAATTGTAACCGAATTATATTAACTTTATAAAAACAAAAATCGTTATTTTATCAGAAATGGGAATCTGTCAAAATTTTTCAATGCAATTGCAGTCCCACGGGCAACCGCTCTAAGGGGATCTTCTGCAATATGGACAGGAAGTTTTGTTTTTAGTTGAATACGTTTATCCAATCCTCTAAGAAGGGACCCTCCTCCTGCCAAATATATTCCTGAGGTATAAATATCGGCAGAAAGTTCGGGAGGAGTTTGCTCCAATGCATTCAAGACTGCAACTTCCACTTGGGAAATAGAGGCATCCAAGGCTATTGCAATCTCATGATGTGTAATAGATATTGCTTTGGGAATTCCGGTCAACATATCCCTGCCACGAACTTCATAGCATGGCGGAGGATTATCTATATCCGATAAAGCCGCTCCAACGTTTATCTTTATCAACTCGGCAGTTCTTTCCCCTATCGACATATTGTGTTCCCTGCGCATATAATCTTCAATATCCGCATTGAATTCATCTCCGGCAGTTTTAACAGATTTGTTGCTTACAATACCTCCCAAGGCAATTACAGCAATTTCACTTGTCCCTCCACCTATATCTACTACCATATTGCCGGCAGGTTCTAATACATCCAACCCTATTCCGATAGCCGCAGCCATTGGCTCATGAATAAGACGAACCTCTTTGGCTCCTGCCTGCTCTGAAGAATCCCTAACAGCACGTTCTTCCACTTCCGTAATGCCGGAGGGAATACATACCACCATTTTCAAGCCCGGAGGAAATAATGATTTTTGTTTCGCATTCATCATCCTCAAAAACTCGATCAACATTAATTCAGCTGCCTGAAAATCGGCAATAACACCATCCTTTAACGGACGGATTACCTTAATATTATCAGGAGTACGTCCATGCATCATTAATGCCCTTTCTCCTACTGCTACTAATTTTCCTGTAGTACGATTAATCGCCACAATGGACGGCTCATCAATAACAACTTTATCATTATGAATAATTAGCGTATTGGCTGTTCCAAGATCTATTGCAATTTCTTTAGTCAAGAAAGAAAATAACCCCATACTTACTTATTTAAATTTGTCATATACGAAGAATCGTATAATAATGTTACACCTAATTAATGTTTAAAATGTCTTACTCCGGTAAATACCATAGATAGGCCTGCTTTATCACATGCATCTATTGAATCCTGATCCCTTACCGACCCTCCCGGTTGTATAATGGATACAATACCTTCCTTTGCCGCAATTTCCACACAATCACTGAACGGAAAAAAAGCATCGGATGCCATTACTGCCCCATGCAAATTCATATTGAAATGTTTCGCTTTAGCTATCGCATGATTCAGTGCATCTACACGGGATGTCTGTCCCATCCCTGAGGCCAAAAGCTGTTTGTTCTTTACAAGAACAATGGCGTTGGATTTGGTATGTTTCACCAATTTGTTCGCATAAAAAAGATCTTCCAATTGTTCTTGCGTAGGACGTTGCCTTGTAGGATATTCCAATAACTCCATACTCTCGATACTTGTATCTCTTTCCTGCTCGATTATGCCTGTCAATAAACTACGAAATTGAACTTTAGGAAGATTAAATTCCTTTTGCTTCAAAATAATCCGATTCTTCTTGGACTTTAATAGTCCCAATGCATCCGGTTCGTAATCCGGTGCTATCAATATCTCAAAAAACAGTTTATTTATTTCTTCTGCCGTTTGTTTATCTATCTTTCCATTGCAAATAAGTACTCCACCGTATGCCGATATGGGATCTCCCGCCAATGCATCTTTCCATGCATCCAAGAGACTATTCCTCATTGCCGCACCACAGGCATTGTTATGTTTGATAATGGCAAAAGTATATTTATCAAAATCATTAATCAAAGAAACAGCCGCATCTATATCCAGCAGATTATTATAGGATATTTCTTTTCCGTTCAACTGATCGAAGTATTCTTTTATGTTTCCATGGTAAACCGCTTTTTGATGCGGATTTTCGCCATAGCGGAGATGTGTTTCCCCTGCAAACCAGTTCGAAATAGCAGTATCGTAATGAGAAGAAACTTTGAAACAATAAGACGCAAACTGCCTTCTTTGCTCTAAAGATGTCGTCCCTTTTCCGGATTGTAATATGTCAATAATATCCTGGTAATAATCACGGGAAGGAACACATATAACATCTTCGAAATTTTTAGCAGCACCCCGTATCAAAGAAATTCCTCCTATATCTATTTTTTCTATAATTTCAGCTTCATTATCTGTCTGCTTAAGTGTATCTTCAAAGGGATATAAATCTACAATAATCAAATCTATCGGAGGAATATTATATTGTTCTGCCTGTTCGATATCTTTTTGATTTTCCCGTCTATACAAAATCCCTCCCATTACCATAGGATGGAGCGTCTTTACTCTTCCTCCAAAAATAGACGGATAACCCGTAAGGCTTTCGATAGTAATTGCGGGAATTCTTATTTCCTGAAGATAATCGTATGTCCCTCCCGTAGAAAAAATATTGATGTTAAGTTTATGCAATTCTTTTGCAATTATATCTAATTTTTCCTTATTGAAAACAGTAATTAGAGCATTTCGTATTTTTTTCATATACAACATTTATATGGTAAGAAATATATTAAAACAATGATCCAGAATGGTAATTGCAAAATTACATCATTTTTTTATAATAAAAGTAATTCTTCCCAAAAAGTTACAAATTCAGATAATTCACCAACTTTTAATATTAGAAAGCAACCGAATTTATTTGAAATAGAAGATCATAAATAACGTGAGTCTGGGATTTATATATCATTTTGTCAATGATTTATCGAGTTTTAATGCCGGTAAAAGTCACAAACAAATGTAGAATCCCGTTATATGAAAATAAAATAAAGTTCCCAGATATAATAAGAGTATCGAATAAAGTAAGATAATCTATTCTTGGGGACTGTTTGATATACAGATTGCAAGAATACTATTTTTTCCTTCTTATCTATCCTTCTATTTTCTTATTACCCTGAAAATTTTACAAATTTCGCAGGAAAAAGAAAACATTTTACCATTTGGTTTAGCCGTTTCACGAAAGTCTGAAAGTATTTTCGCATTTGCTTTGACACTTTCAGCAAGGTCTGAAAGTACTTTTCCATTTACTTTGGCGTTTTCAGCAAGGTCTGAAAGCATTTTCGCATTTGCTTTGACACTTTCAGCAAGGTCTGAAAGTACTTTTCCATTTGCTTTGGCGTTTTCAGCAAGGTCTGAAAGCATTTTTACATTTGATTTGACACTTTCAGCAAGGTCTGAAAGTACTTTTCTATTTGCTTTGGCGTTTTCAGCAAGGTCTGAAAATATTTTACATTTTCGTTTGGACGCTTCGGGAAAACCTGAATGCATTATATACTACTATCTTTAAATCTTAGTATAAGTTATGAATGATTTTTCCGGAGAGGTTTATTATTTATAAGGCTTGCATATAGACACCTATCAAACAAGCAGGCGGACATTTGTGGAAGGCATGCTAAGCAGATATTATTCACATTGGAAAAAGTTTCAATTTACATCCCGAACTCACGTTAAATAATAAAAAAAGCCGGAATAACAAGATGTAGCTTCTATATTTATTCCCGAAAACAATACGAAACACATCAACATATCTATCAACCTGCGAAAAAAGCAAACAGACTTAACCGATTTTAATCCTGGTTGAATTTATATTCTTTTTCTCTTAGATATACTCTACTGCCATCATCCGTTAGTTTTGTAACCGCATATACAAAAGAGACCTTGCCTTGTATCTGAAGAGCTAATTCATTCTCATTTATTTTTGCTACATGCTCTTCATAAGAAGCAATTGCCTGTTCATCTAACTTTGATTCGGATTTATCAGTAAATAAGTATTGTTCAACAATTGCATCTTTTTCCGTGAAATATTCATTGATCGTATACAAATCGGTAGGACCTCCGCTATATTTATAAATTCCATAGCTGTAATATTGTTCTTCTTTCTTACATCCGATTGCTAAAAACAATACTGTAATTAATAAAAATAATAAACTTTTCTTTCCCATTCCCCGTCTATTTAAATTCGATTTAATGTTATAAATTCTATTCAAAGGTTATTTCCAGAATGCAAAGATATTAAAAACAATTTTACCTGAGTGCCTTAACAATTACTTGTCTATCTTTATATTTACAGCATTCATTCCTTTGGATCCTCGTTCGAGTTCGAAAAAAACAATATTACCTTCTTTAATCTTATCCTGACAATTGCTTATATGGAAAAAATATTTCTCCACACTATTTAAATCCTTCACAAATCCATAACCTTTGGATTCATTAAAATGTTCTATTCGTCCTTTTAGTGTCGAACTTTCCGCTATTTTTTCTTTAGATGGAGTAGATATCATAATATCTTCAATATCAATTTCTGTTTTTTCTTCCATATCAGGAGGAGTAGTTATTATAAGGCCATTTTCATCAACATACGCAATCATATCATCAAATCCTTTTCCTTTATCTGATTTTCGAAGTTCTTTTCTTTTTTGTTTTTCTAACCGTTTGGATTGTTTCTTTTTTTCGTTATCTCGTTTTGTTGATGAAATTGGTTTTGCCATCTTTTATATTTTAAATTTATATTTATAACCAAGTGTGCCTGAAACGGCAGATTTTATTGCTTAACAAAAAAACAGATAGTAAAGGAAAACGATGTGTTTTTCTTTACTATCTGTTATTTAGTTTACAAATAGGATACTTTATCGAATTTACTATTACTAAAATAAATTCTCCTTCTTAGTATCTTCTTGAATTGTAACCACCACCGCCACCTCTGCGATTGTTATTAAAATCCCTTTTTTCGGTTCTGGGTTTCGCTACAGTAACATTGATAACTTTTCCGTCAAATTCTACTTCGTTTAAACTATCAATTGCTTTCTGTGCTTCAGCATCGTTAGGCATTTCTACAAATCCAAATCCTCTGGATCTTCCGGTTTCTCTGTCGGTAATAACTTTCGCTGAGGATATTTCCCCATATTCCGCGAATAAATTTTTTAAGTCAGCGTCGTTTACGCTATAGCTTAAATTTGAAATGTAAATGTTCATTTAAAAAAATTTTATGTAAATAAATTATAGGATTGAGGGGAATAATTAAAGAGAGCTTCTTTAGATGATTAATACAAAAAGGCGGAACAATAAAAATTCTGAACTCAATCAAGCGCAAAGATAACACAAATAACAACATAATGCTCAATTTCTGAAAAATAAATAAATTCAGTCTCAATGGTGATGTTCTCCCTCCATTGCCTTTGTTTGCGTTTTGTGTATGGTTCCATGCGGATGCTCTACAGGAGCATAGATAGAATACAATTTCAAAGGCTTATCTCTTACATTGATAATATTGTACCATTTACCGGTAGGAACAAGTATAACAAAATCCGCACCGGCCAATTGTTCAAAGCCTAAAGACTCTTTGTTGTTTTCCATTAAAACTTTTGCCTGGCCTTCTTCTACCCTTAAAAACTAATCCAATTCGAAATGTTTCCTCAGACCAGCATCAACCCCTACCGGAATAAACATTAATGTTACCTGAAGGTGATTTCCAGTCCATAAAGCTCTTCTGAAATAACTATTCACAGAAATATAGGTTTCAATATCTAATAAGGTAGGTTGAGGTTCATAATCTTTGAACAAGACTTCCTCTTTAATAATATTGTTTTGATGTGTATTCTGATCGGAAAAAGTATTTTCTTTCCGATTCTGATTGTAGGAACTATAACTAATCCTAATATACCAAAGGTGAATAACAATAAAATAGATTTTATTTTCATTTTTTTTACATTTAAAGATTCATATTATTATGATAAAAAAAGATAAAAATATTGTTGTGCATCAATTTATTATAAAATGAATGGTATTTGCGTATGAACTTTTTGTTGTATTAACTACTCTTGTTTTTTTGCATAATTTAATTTTGTTAAACAATTATTAACTTAATTGCGTGCTATTATAAATACTGAAGAAAAAACAATATATTAATACTAATAATTAAATAGCCTTATGAAAAATAGAATTACTCTAACAGAAAAACAGATGCTACAAGACAGCCAAACACAGTGTACTATTATAGTTATCTATAATAATGAAAATACGATTTATGACGAGTTAACCAATGGGAATTATAATTTATATTTGTCCAATATAAAAACCAAAGGCAATAACTTATTTTTTAGGAATATTTATAAAATAAGTAAAATAATTCCTATGCAAAAACAACTTGATAAAAATGATTTACTTTTCATTTCTAAGTCCATTTCAGATAAAATGGAAAAGAAAGATGAAAAAGAAGATTATGTAAATAAAAGTAAAATTTCCAATATTACAGACGGATATGCGTTAGATTATAATAACAAGTTGTTATTTATCGATAATAATATAATACAACTTACATTAAAAGAAACCAAATTGTTAAGCCTTTTATGTGAAAAAAAAGGGGAAGTAATAACAAGAAATTATATTTTAAATACAATATGGGGAACTAATAATTATTACACTTCACGAAGTTTAGACGTATATATTAACCGGTTACGTAAAATATTTAAAAAAGATCCTAATATATATATACACAATATCCATAGTGTCGGGTATAAACTGGAGATAAAAGATGAAAAATCGTAAACCAAAATGTTCTTAAATAATCCGTATATTTTATTTTCCTGGGGTGCTTTTGTCAGCATCTGTTTCGGATTCGGATTATGTTTTTTATTATTATTTATCCCAGAAACTAAAATGTTAGCCAGTTACCGTGTTTCCCGCAAAGTAATGGGTAGTGCGTATATATTTATGGGACTGGTTAATCTTATCGCATTTTTCTTGCGCGATATGGCAAACGATTTGCGACTGATACAAAGTATCAATCTGATCCTTGCTTCTTCTCAGACATTTTTCTTTACTTATACATTGATAATCCTTCTTAATGTGAAATTTCTTACTTTGCGCAAGGTTTACATGGAAATAATTCCCATCACTTTTCTAAGCATTCTTATGTCAATTGCATTATTCGGAAATAAAAATATCCATTATATAACTGTATTTCATATCTTTCTTATATATTGCATTTTCCTCTTGATCCGTTATAGCATATTATTTTTTTGTAATTACCGAAAATATAAACAAAAAATGAATAACTATTTTTCCGGTAATGAAACCCGTCTTTTGTATTGGGTAACAATTTCCTTTTGTATCACATTAATTTTGGAAATTCTTTTATTGGCTCCCACTCTTTTTCTTTCCAAAACAATGCATTTACTGACATTAATCTTGTACATTTGCTTTTACCTTTATTTCGGAATCCGATTTATTAATTATGCATTCATTTTCCGTGAAATAGAATATGCCATCGCAATTAAAGACCAAATTAAGCCAAGCTCCATTCCATATGGAGAAATTGAGACCGCCATTGTTCAATGGCTACCTAAAAAACAGTTTTTAGAACAAGGTGTTAATATTAAACAAGTTGCATTACAAATCGGGACAAATCGCACCTATTTATCACTATACATTAATGAGCACGAAAAGAAAACATTCAAGGAATGGATTAGTTACTTACGAATGCAAGAAGCAAAGCGCTTGTTCCTGGAACTTCCAGATCTTCCCGTAGGAGAAGTCGGCAATTTGGTTGGCATTCCGGACAAAAGCAACTTCGGACGCCAATTTTCCAGACAAACCGGTAAAACTCCCCAGACATGGAAAAAGCAAATGATAAAAAAACAGAAAGAAGTTTCCTGATTCATTTGCTTTACATCCAAAATAATCAAAAGATTATGAATAGATTATAAACAGTCTGGTCTCTACGTTCACTTTTTTTGTTGATATAAATACCTCTATTTTTCGTTAAGACATCTCTTTGCATACGTTTTTAAAAGATTCGTAAGACAATGCTTTTATTTTATTGGAAGAGCGGGATAGCATAAGCAACTTGCTCTTCCAATAAAGAAATATGAAACGAAATCTGTCAATGTAACATTTTTTTCATTATTTGGAGGTCAGCTTTTTGTTGGCCTCGTTTTTCGAAAACTCATTAACGCTTGCAGAATTCTTTCATAACTTTGGAAAACTTTCATACAAGAGCGAGTATGCCCTTGCTAGGATTGGGGAACACAATGAATCACCTTTTGGCGAAACATCCGCGTAGATAAATAAATATTATTAAAAAACAACAGAAATGATATAAGCAAATCCATGTCGGTCTAATATCATCTACTCTATCTCTCCTTAGCATCCTTTAGATGTATGCCAATACCAATTTCTGATTTATGAAGAAAACTTTAGATGTATACACTATTACAATAAGAAAAACGTTTCCATGAAAACATCTAATATAAGAAATACATTGATGAAGAAGTTCAAATATATTATTTTCATTTTCTCTCTTATTACATTAGGAGTTTTTACTATTGCTATGCATTATAAAGGAAACTTTTCGGAAAAAGAAATTCATATAAAAGTGGAGCAACTTTCATTGAAAGGTGATACTGCTTTTGCTTTTTGTAAGGCTAATCAAATGAATACGGATTTTTGTTTTTTAGTGGATATGGGCATTCATTCAGGAAAATACCGTTTTTTTGTCTGGAGTTTCAGCAAAGATACGATTATAGCAGAAAGCTTGTGCGCACATGGTAGTGGAGGAAAAAGCACAAAAGATAAACCCGAATTTAGTAATGTGCCCGGTAGTTTATGCACCTCCTTAGGAAAATATAAAGTGGGAGCACGCTCCTATAGCAAATGGGGGATCAATATTCATTATAAACTCCATGGATTGGAAAAAACCAATGATAAAGCGTTTGAGAGAATTGTAGTTTTACACTCTTACGATCCTATTTGCCAAAAAGAAATATATCCATTGCACTTGCCATTGGGCTACAGCCAAGGTTGTCCTGTTATCTGTAATGAATTGATGAAAGAAATAGATGAGATGTTGAAAAACCAAAAACAACCAACTCTTTTATGGATTTACGAAAAATGATAGATATCTTATAAGTTTCGTATAATCAAACTAAAAAAATCAATGATTATATTATTGTTTGATAAAAATAATAGGTTCGAGAATACCCCAATCTTCAAATATTCCTCCTACAAATGTGATGCTCGTCATTTCTTTATCAATACTACCTATCCAGGTATTGTTACCTTCAACAAATGTAATCTTATTTTTGTCACAAGTGTAAGTCATTGTATAGAAATCGCTTTCTATGCCTTTCTCTACCCCACCTTCACCTGTTAAAATATAATTTAGCTTCAAATAGACATCTATCGAATTGTCCATAAATGCAAGAGTAATATTAAATTTGTGTTCTACTGTATAATCTTCAGATGAACGGACTATATCATCATAAGTTCCTACCCAAATTGTTCCATCCAATTTTTTCTCTTTGCTACAAGAACTAAAGAACATTACAAAAAACCCTAAGCAGCATGTTAATAATACTCTTAATGTTATTGTTTTGAAATTTGGAATAATTTTCTTCATTACTTTTTGTTTAACGTCTACTCCTTCAAATAGACAGAAATTATTATTTTTATAAATGAAAAAACCTTTTGCAAAGAAATATCTTAATGATTTATTAATTAGATTTTTTAAAAGCCAATTCTTCTACAAAACAGTATCTGAAAAATCTATTGATATGTAGACAAAATGGATACAGTTAGTCATTCCTGTGACTGTCAAAGATACCGGAATAATGTAAAAAGAAATTGTAATCCAAGATAATAGAGATTTTCAATAACAATTCGCTGTCAATGTGCTTCTTTTGGAAGATTTTGTAAACATTTGTACGGTCGCAATGCAGTTTACGGGCAAACCATGCAACAGTTCGTTCCTCTTCTTTCAGCTTATCGCGTATTAATGTGCCAATGTGTATTTGATCGTACATCTCAAATTTATGCAACAAAAACGTGGACTTAAACATGTCTGCTTCAAAGGTTCTGCAAAACCACGCACACAAACAAGAAAAGCCCACGTAAAAATACGCGAGCGTTCACTTTCTTGTTCTTGTGTGCCTTAAAACTTGCAGATTTTTGAAGCAAGAACAAAAGCTAACGCTTTTTAGTTAGTTATTTAATTAATTTTGTTTTAGTCTCTAATAATATCCTTTTGGTTAAATCGTGTTTTTATAATGCAAAGATATGAATTATTCCGCTATATTTTCTTTAGAAAAAGATTTTACTTCGTCATTCTAAATAACAGTAATCAAAAAAGAATCTCCCCTCTTTGTTGGGAATTAACTCATTGGATTCGCAAGGATTATTCGTGCCTAAGCGAAGACACCCTTTAAATTTTATACAATACCTCTACTTAAAATCCCTGTAATTCTTTACTTCCACAGGAATTGTTCTGTCTACTTCCTTTATTTTTACATCCAATGTCCCCCAGGAACTTCCTTTAATATTGCTAATATTAACATCTATGCCGGAAGATTGGATATATCTCCCATTAATACTTACAATATTAACATCCATTACACCATTTTGCGAATTAACATCCACCTGTTTGGGGGCAGTAGAAGCATTAATCGCATGTGCTTTTTCTACAAAAGTGATATTTTGGAAGACGAGCACTCCAAGAAAAACAACGATAAAAGTCAAGACTACTTTTGTATACAAATCCGGTTTCATAATGATATAATTTTAATTATTATTACTTTGACGATTTTGTCAGATCTCCTGTTATCCGCAAATAATTCACTTCAGCAGTACGAAGATCTACTTTGGCCTCTATATATTTGCTCCATGCCTGTTGCCATAGCACCTGTGCTTCCAAAAGCGAAGAAAGAGTTTCCAAACCCAGTTCATAGCGATCATTTGCAATACGCAGATTTTCCCTGGTCTGCTCATGTTCTAAATGGGTAATATTTGTCTTTAAAATAGCTTCATCCAATGTATTATATCCTTGCACAATTTCCAGCTGGAGCAAATCCATGGTTTCCTGTAGCTGGCATTCCGCCATGTACAAATCCGCCTTGGCAGAACGTATCCGGTTAGCTCCTTCTCCCCATTGGGTAATAGGAATCTTTAATGATATTATAGCAGAAAAAGAAGCGTTATCAAACAATTTGATGTCGTTAAGCATTACCCCATTAAGATAGTTGTAACCGCCAGCAACCCCTAATTGAGGTAAAAAATCACTCCGGGAAAGATTCACCTGCTGTTTTTTCAACTCCAACTGCTTTTTCAACAGAAGATATTCCGTACGTGCAGTAATATCGGGAATTGTTTCAAGTAAAGCTACCGGAAGTTCATCCGATAAAGTATCCAAAGGGACAATAGAGGTAAACAAATTCATTCCTGTCATCATACACAAGTTCATCTGGGCAAGTCGCTTGCCGTTTTCAGCCTTTCGCAGCATTAAATCAGCTTCACCCATCTTTACTTTTGCCTTCATCATGTCATTTTCCGACACCATGCCTGTTTCCACTCCGTTTTTAGCATCATTATGGACATTCTCCACCACTTCCTTGTATTTAAGAGCAGTAATATGTAACTCCATCACTTTTACGTACTGCCAGTAAGCCTGATCTGTTTTAAGGATTACCTCCGCATCGGTCCGATCAAGATTTAATTGCGCCATTTGCTGCCCTATTTTCGACATCTTATACGCACTGACAATCTTACCTCCCATAAAAACGGGCTGTTCAAACATTACCCCTGCCATAAAGGTATTATTGGGTTTTATTTTAATATCCAGATCGATATACAGGCTTTTATAAAACTGGTCAAGATATCCCAGCGCCCATTGAGGAATAGGCAGGTTACTTATCATTCCCGGAATACTTGTACTATACATATCAAAACGATCGTCGTAACTAAATTGCCCTGTTGTAAGCAAATACATCCCCTGGGCAGAAATACGAGGGAAGAAATTTGCACGATAGGCGTTTGCCTCGTAACGCATCTTTTTAACCTGCATCTGTGCCGATTTGGATTGACTGTTATTCTCCAGTGCAAGTTTCCTGCAACTGTCCAAAGAAAGATAACTTTGTGCCTGCAACGACAATCCGCTTACCAGTATAAGAATTCCAGTTATAAATTTTATGTTTTTTATCATTGTTATATTGTTTTCTTCGTCATTCCAAGCGGATTCGAGTAACCGAGCGCAAGCTCAACAAAGTTAATCCGTTTGTTTATCGCTCTTTACTTAGGGATCTTTCGACTTCGCTCTACTTCGCTCAAGATGACGGCATTTTTTACATTTTCCATCTTAATTATTTAACCTTTATCTTAAAAAATAATGCATACAAAACAGGAATAATCATTAAGGTGATAACTGTCCCTACCAACAGTCCCCCCATGATTGTCACTGCCAGAGAACCGAAAAGAACGTCCGTCAGCAAAGGTATCATTCCTACTACGGTAGTCCCCGAAGCCATCATTACCGGACGTAAACGCGAAGATGAAGCCGTAAGCAAAGCATCCACAGGAGGAGTCCCCGAACCAATCAGATTAGTGACTTCGTCAAGCAGTACTACACCGTTCTTAATCATCATTCCTATCAGCCCCAAGGCCCCTACTATAGCAACAAAGCCGAATTCTTTCCCGCTTATAAGAAAACCCGCTACTATGCCTATCACCGCTAATGGAATACATAAGAAAATAATCAAAGGCTTCTTTGCATCCTTAAATAACATGATCAGAATGGCTATCATCATTACAATGGCAAGTGGAACATTAGCAAAAAGATATTTCGTTGAATCGGCACTTGCCTGTGCCTCCCCCCGCCATTCAAGCTGGTATCCTTCGGGAAGAGAAATGCTTTCTATTTGCTTCTTAATCGCATTGCGGGACTCTGCGGGTGTATATCCGAATACATTGTTACATTGTGCTTTTATAGAACGTTTCCCATCATACCGCCGGACAACCAAGTCTTCCCATTCCAACGAAATACCGTCACTTACCTGGCTTACCAAAGCAGGTTGTAACACATCGGAAATTACTGCCGATATATCTTTACTCCCCATAAATACGCCTATAATAGATTCTTTATTCAAAGATGTTAATGAAGGAAGTGCCGTCAAAACCGGAACATTGGAAAGATCTTCAATCGGATTATCCTGCGCATTTACACTTCGTAGATAAAGAGGTTCCGGGGTAACTCCATTATAATATGAACCGATAGGAATCCCATCTGTGGCCGCTAATAAAGACATGGCTATATCAGAGCGGGAAATACCGACAGTGCGCGCAGCAGGCTGATTGTAATCCACCCTGAGTACCGGCGCTTCAGGTTCCCAATCGTTCGTAACAAGCATAATGGTGGATTCGTCTTCCATGATTGTTTCCGCTTTTGCACAAAGATCTTTCAATACACCAGGGTCAGGACCTGTAAACATTACTTCTATCGGATACGGCTTATACATCAAATTATATTTTTTGATACGTACATATGCCTGCGGATAATCCTCAGATAAACTTTTCTGTAATCCGACCAATGCTTTTTCCATGGCTTCGGGAGAAGTAAAATCAACAATCAATTCCCCGTAAGATAAAGAAGGCTCTGCAAAAGAACGCACCAAATTATAGCGGAAAGGAGTTCCCCCATAACTGGAAGTTACATGAGCAACATCTTCCCGGGCAAGTAATCTTCGTTCCATATCCTTTAAATCGGTTTTTACCTGATCGATATTTGTTCCTTCGGGCATTTTGTATTCAATATATGCCTGTTCGTATTGAAAATCAGGGAAGAATCCCTGCCGCACATAACGAAAACCAAAGACAGAAAGAAGCAACAAAACAACCACTACTCCCAATGTCAGCAACCGGTGCGATAACATAAAATAAAGCATCTTCCGGAACCTGACATAAAACTTCCCACTAAAAGGATCTTTATTTTCATCTTCCGTTTTCAATTTTAATAATCTGTCTGCCTGCATAGGAACCAACGTAAGGGACAAAACCCAACTGATCATAAGGGAAACGGCCAGCACAATAAACAAATCCCGGACATAAATTCCCGCCATATCCGGGGAAAGGAATATGGGGAAAAAAGCCAGAATTGCTATCAAAGTCGCCCCCAGAAGGGGCATTGCCGTCTTATTTGCCGTATTTACCAATGAAAGCGGTTTTTTCATTCCCCGCTGAGAATCTACCAATACTCCATCAATAACTACAACAGCATTATCGACAAGCATTCCCATCGCTAATATCAGCGCCCCTAAAGATACCCTCTGCAATGTTCCGTCAAAGAGATTCAGTACCATGAATGAACCCAAAACGATAATCAACAGATTAGAACCCAATATTACTCCGCTCCGAAATCCCATGGTAAGCATAAGAAGAACTACCACAATAATGATTGACTCCAAAAGATTGATTAAGAAAGTATGGATAGATTCATTCACTCTATCGGACTGAAAGAATACTTTATGGAAACCTATTCCAAGGGGAATGCTTCCCCTATCTTCCATTCCCTGTATATGTGATTCGACCCGCTTCCCCACCTTGGTAATATCGTGTCCCGGAGCCATTGAAACAGCTAACCCAATTGCCGGCTGCCCGTCATAGCGCATGCCACTACGAGATGGTTCTACAACCCCGCTGTGAATGTCGGCAATATCTTTCAGCCTCACTTGATCCTGCTCATGCCCTTTGATAAGCAGGTTTTCAATATCCTTTACACTGCCATAGCTGTCTGCAATCTCTATCCGCATACGACTTTCTCCACTATTAAAATAACCGGGATACACCATTTGGTTCTGCCCTCGAATAGTCATTAACAACTCATAAAAGTGCACTCCCAAGTGAGCCAGCCTATCCTGTTTGATATCAATATATACGCAAGGCTTTTGTTCTCCATAGGATATTACTTTTCCAACTCCTTCGACCGTGAGAAGTTCTTGCTTGATTTTCCCCACATAATCATTGAATTCATCGTTGGAAAAACCATCTACCGTTATCGCATAAAAGAGGCCGTAAACATCCCCGAAATCATCCATTACAATGGGAGTACGGGCTTCCGAAGGCAAAGAAGATGCGGCATCACCGATCTTACGGCGTAACATATCCCAATGCTGTTGTATCTCGGATTCGGGCAAGGTAACATCCAGCGTCACCTGTATAATAGATAAATCATTACTTGATTTGGATTCCACCGCTCCGACACCCGTCATGGAACGAATGGCTTTTTCCAACGGATCGGTTACCTGCAACTCCACATCATATGCGGAAGCGCCCGGATAAATAGTCACAATCTGAGCGATACGAATCGTCAATTCAGGATCTTCCATTTTCCCCATCCGGAAAAAGGATAAAACTCCCCCTACTACCAAGGCCAACACAAGAAACTTTACCAATAACCTGTTTTTTAACGCCAGTTCCGACAAACTACTCATTACAGTAATCCTCCTACATTCGTTTTGCTTGCTGAAGGCAGAGGCTTCACTTTCATCCCTTCACGAATTCCCTGAACGCCTGCAGTAACAATCATATCTCCATCTTTTATCCCTTGGTCTACTACCATATATCCATTGCGTTTTATTTCACTCACAACAATAGGGTTTGCCACCAAAGAACTGTCTTCCGAAGTAAATATCCATACATGGGGTTTCCCATCTATTTCAAACATAGCAGAAACAGGTATTTCATATACTGCTTTGCGATCGGTATTATACGTAATGACAACTTCCGCACTCATTCCGGCAGCTAAAGCAATCTCCTTGGGATTTTTTATCCGGAATGCCATCTTATACAATTGATTGGCATTTCCTTTCGGTGAGAGTTCAAATAATTCCAGAAGAAGCTTTTTGTCAGGATCTGTTGATACGGTTGCTTCAAAGTTCTTAAACTCATCTCTCCGCGCATAATCCTGAACAGGCAGGTTGATTTCCAACTGCCATTCTTTATTGCCTATCATCGATATTACAGGCATTCCTGCACTGACAGTCTCTCCCGCATCATGAATTTTCTTCTGAATATAACCATCAAAAGGAGCAACCAAGCGGGTATCACTCAATTGATTTTTATGTGCATTGTATTTGGCCGTAATCTGTTCCAATCCATAGACAGCTTTTTCATAATCGCTTTTGGTAGCACTACCTCGCTTATACAGTTCAATTACACGTTCTGCCGTTGATTTTACCTGATTGTATTCCGCCTCTGTGGCAGACAACTGGATCCGGTAATCACGGGCATCCATTTCTGCAATCGCCGTTCCTTTACGGACAAACTTTCCTTCTTCGTAAGGCATACGGGCAATCGTTCCCGCTACACGGAAAGAAAGACTTACCTCGGCGTCCGACCTTACTTTCCCAGGGTATACCGATTTTTGCCCACCTCCTGATAAGCGTACCGTATCAATCTTTACCGTACGGATAATCTCCTCCGGTTCTTTTGTGTTTCTTCCGCAGGAATGCAATATTATTACTGCTATAAGAATAATTATATTACCTTTTTTCATATTATTGACCTATTCATTACTTAAATTATTGAATCATTTTCGTCACTATCAATGGTGTTCCGAACAAACTTATTATCGTCATGCTGAACTTGTTTCAGCATCCCCTTTCTTTTGAAGAGATTGCGGGTCACGCCCACAATGACACTCTTAACTAACATATTGCGTCATTGTTATTTTTATTCATTTGTTTTCTCTTTTACTTATTCACTAATAATGCAAAAATACAGAAATAATATATTGGGAATATGTTTGTTTTTTATCCCATTCCCAAAAATCATCTCTCGTTTTTGAATACAAAATTAATGCAAAAGTATAGAGATCTTTCTTTAAATTGTGTCTGCTTTTTAGTCAAAAATGTTCAATTTGTACTTTTCTAAGATTTTTGATATACTTTTGTAAGAAATTACAATATCTAATAAGCAGAAAGGATAAAATAGATAAAGCCGATAAAGTGGATAAAATGCAAAATTAACCATTAAAAAATGAATACCGTAAAAGAATCAAGTGTATATTTCATTTCGGAAAATACCTTTCAGGATAAAATGTATGGCGGTTTGGTGGATATCGACCAGGCATATCATTACTTGGTTAATGATGATGACGGTAGTATTCCATTCGAGATCGAATTTGCCGCCTTATTTATCTGCCTGCATGGCGAGGCGGAAATTATGCTTGGAATGAAAGCCTATCGGATAAGCAAAGGGGATATGTGTGTCTTATTTCCATATTCCGTAATACAAAAAATACGTAAAAGTGATGACTTTGAAGGATATGCAATGGGAGCAAATCTGCAATACATCAGCAGTATTCAAATTCCGTCGGCAATGAATCACTTTTTGCACATATCGGAATACCCTTGCATTTCTTTATCGGAAGAAGAACAAAAGGCGTTAATAAAAATAGGTAATCTGGTAAAGGAACGACAAGGGAATAACACAAGACATGCTTATGAGGAAGAAGTACTCAACAAACTTTTGATGGCCTTATGCTATGAAATAGTAGGCATCTACACACAACGCAAACCTATCGAACAACAATTCTATTCACGACAGGATACAATCTTTCGCAAATTCATGTTCTCATTAACAAAAAACAACAAAGAACACCGGGATGTTGCCTTTTATGCACACGAACAATGTTTATCAGCACGTTATTTTTCTTCGGTCATTAAGGAAATATCAGGCGAAAATGCGATTGTCTGGATTCAGAGAAGTACTATTATGGAAGCCAAAAAGCTACTGGGCAACAGGCAACTGACAATCCAACAGATAGCAGACGAACTGCATTTTCCCAATGCTTCATTTTTTGGTCAATACTTCAGAAAATACACGGGTATAACTCCCAAGAAATTCAGGAATAAGGAAATATAATTAATACCTCGCAGCAAAACTACAAGGTATTAAGCGGAATTTAATTTTCTATCGAAGTAAAACTTCGAGTAATTAAATACATCAATTAAATCTGTAACGAACTCCGAGGGCAATACCAAAGAAATTACCCCACCACACGTTGTCTCCGAAGCCCAGAACATTTATCATGGGACGGTAATCCAAGCTTAAAGTTAGCGGAAACCAAAACTGATATTCTACACCCACTTGTCCTCCAATATTAAGGCTGACAGGAATATCCACGTCTTTTCCAAAAATGAATCCTAAACCTCCTCCGGGTCCTGCATATAAATTCCATTCCCCTTTATGCTGCCATTTAATAGGAAATATCCAATCATACATTGCAGTTGCATTCAAAGACATGTGGCTCGGTGCTATTCCAAGCCCTAATGTAGCATCTATCATATTTTTTCCTAATTGATGTTGATATGAAAATTCAACATCTCCTCCGAGTCGAGCTCCTATGGCACGGGATTGAGCATTCATTGTAAGTGTAATACCACACAAAAAAGCAATTCCTAAAATAATTTTCTTCATCTTAAATATATTTTAATTTAATAATAACATATAAAGTTTTTTAATATCAGAAAACATTTATTATGCCAAAACAAGATAAATATATTTTAACTAATCAACAAGGCAATGTGTAAACTTTGCTTTATTCCTTTTATAACACACTAATGATTTAAGGGTGTTTACAACGAAACTTCGGTATTTATAACCAATTCCCGAAAGACATCCCCACGATGTTCGAAATTACGAAATTGATCGTAGCTTGCGGCGGCAGGAGATAAAAGACAAATGCTTCCTTTTCGTGTATATTTCTTTACAAGGGAAACAATTTCCGGATAAGAGTCCCGGAAAAATAATTGTTTGTCTTTCAGTTTATCAGATAATGCTAACATTCTTTTTCCTGCATCTCCTGTGAATATAATATTTTCTATTGCAGAATGTTCCAGATAATCAATTAATATCTGATAATCAATCCCTCGATCAAATCCTCCCAAAATAATTGTATTGACATCATTCAACGAGTTGATTGCAGCAATACTTGCTTGTGGAATGGTGGAAATACTGTCATTATAAAAAACAATGCCTTCAAACTCCCCTATTAATTCCAGGCGATGCGGGAGTCCTTTAAAGGAATAAACAGCCTCTTTAATTTGAGATTTGTCGAAATTTTCTACACAGGTTATTGCAGCAACAACTGCGATTGTATTCAATAAATTATGATCTCCCTTTAAAGGAAAACCGGAGGTTATTTCACATATTTTTTCTTCCTTTTTATCCCTAAAGGAAGAAATATATTGATCTTTCGTATAGAATACGGATGATGAGGCGGCAATAAGAGAAAATCCGATAAGATGAGATTCTACTTTATTTGTTTTTAAAAGACCGGCAATTAACAAATCCTCCGTATTATAAATAAAATAATCGTTTTCCGATTGATAACGTGCAATATTGAACTTTGCCTGTTGATAATCGAGAAAGCTATTATAATGGTCGAGATGCTCTTCGAATAAATTTAATAAAATACTAATATGAGGGGCTTTACGAATGAACTCTAATTGATGGGAAGAAAGCTCCAATACAATTTTCGTATCGGATGCAATATCTTCTATAATATCGAAAACGGGAATTCCAATATTTCCGGCAATTAATACATCTTTTCCCAGATGTTTAAGCCCATGGTATATAAAGCTGGTAGTTGTGCTTTTGCCTTTTGTTCCTGTAACCCCTATGCATTGTGGAGCGAATGCCTGCAAAAATAAATCTGTCTGGGATGAAATCTTTTCTTTATCTAAAACAGCCAGGGTATTTTTCAGACTGATTCCGGGAGATTTGAGCACAATATCATAATCATGAATTGTATCCAGGTAATGAGGGCCCGTTAATAAATACACATTGCGATCGTCAGTAAAAAGGGATTTATCCTCAATATCATTTTGGCTCGCAATCGTGACAGGCATATCCGGTAAATATTTACGAATAAAACGATAACTAGAAATCCCTTCCTTGCCGAAACCCAGCAGAAGAATATGTTTGTTGTTTAATTTTTCAATAATTGTATGAACCGACATATATTGATTATTATAAATCGGATTTGATATCCAATAGAAATTGTTTTATTTTTTCTAATGAATTGCAGATATGAATGTTCTTTTCTATTTGGGTTTTGCTCGATGCTAATTTGTCTTTTGCCCCTTGTAATGTATAACCACATTGTTTTACAAGATAAAAGATCGTCCGAAATGTTTCAATATCCTCTGGTGTAAAATAGCGTGTCCCTTTTTTATTTTTGAATGGTTTTATACAATCAAATTCTTGCTCCCAAAAACGGATTAATGAAGTGTTTACATTAAACATCTTGGCAACCTCGCCAATAGGATAAAACATTTTTTCGTATGTTTTCTGCTCAGACATATGAAATTATTATTTATTTGATTAAAAAATAACCATACAAAAATACACAAATAAATTTGAGCTTTTAGAATAAAAAAGTAATAAATATAAAAACTTAGACTATATCCGCGCTTTTTTCTTTTACGTATTTTTCCGTAATAACTATTTCTTCTCCAACTGCGCTTAAATCAAACATAGCATCGGTCATGATATGCTCAATGATAGAACGTAACCCTCGGGCGCCTAATTTTAACTCAATCGCTTTTTCTGCAATGCAGTCCAAAGCCGTATTATCGAATTTCAATGAAATATTATCCATTTCAAATAGCTTTGTATATTGCTTTACCAAAGCATTTTTAGGCTCCAGCAAGATTTTCTTCAGGCTTTCTTTATTTAATGGAGCCAAATGGGTAACTACAGGAAACCGTCCACAAATTTCCGGAATTAAACCAAAATTCTTTAAATCCTGAGATGTAACATGTTTCAATAAATTTTCTTTATCAATTCCTGTATCTTGCTTTTTAAACCCGATTATATTTGTGTTTAATCTGTTAGCGATTTTTTTCTCAATACCATCGAAAGCACCTCCGGCAATGAACAAAATATTCTGCGTGTTGATTTGAATAAATTTCTGTTCAGGATGCTTACGCCCTCCTTCGGGGGGAACATTAACAATGCTTCCTTCCAATAATTTTAATAGCGCCTGTTGAACTCCTTCCCCGGAAACATCCCGTGTGATAGAAGGATTGTCTACTGCGCGGGCAATTTTATCTATTTCATCAATAAAAACAATACCCCGCTCGGCTTTTGCTACATTGTAGTCCGCATTTTGTAATAACCGGCTTAATATACTTTCAACATCTTCCCCTACGTAGCCTGCTTGTGTAAATACAGTTGCATCTGCAATACAGAAAGGAACATTGATCATCTTTGCAATAGTGGAGGCAAGCAATGTTTTTCCTGTTCCGGTTTCCCCAATAAGAATGATATTGGATTTTTCGATCTCTACATCATCGGTATGTTTTTTTGAATAATAATCAATACGTTTATAATGATTATAAACAGCAACCGACAATACTTTCTTCGCTTCTTCCTGGCCAATAACATATTGATCCAGGAATTTTTTAATCTCTCTGGGACGTTTGTCTAACTTGAAATTTTCGGCTTCTACTCTTTGCTTTTTTGTTTCTTCTTTCCTGATCTCTTGGACAATTTCATACGCTCGTAAGGCACATTCCTCACAAATGAATCCGTCTATTCCATCCAGCAGGAGAGAGGTTGATTTTTCTCTTTCCCCACAGAAAGAGCAAATACGTTCTTTCTTCGCCATTATTTACTAAAAAGAAAATTATACCCGTTGAAGGATCTCATCGATCATCCCATAATCTTTTGCTTCCTGGGAAGTCATCCAATAATCGCGGTCGGAATCTTTCCATACTTTTTCGTAGTCCTGATTGGAATGTTGTGCGATTATTTCGTATAATTCTTTCTTGATTTTTTGAATTTCACGTGCTTCAATTTCAATATCCGATGCTTGTCCGGATGTTCCTCCCATAGGTTGATGAATCATAATACGTGCATGCTTCAATGCGGAGCGTTTATTCGGAGCACCGGCACAAAGTAATACCGCCGCCATAGATGCTGCCATACCTGTACATATTGTTGCAACATCAGCTCCGATGTATTGTATTGTGTCATAGATACCCAATCCTGCGTATACCGATCCGCCGGGAGAATTGATATATATCTGGATGTTTTTTTGAGAATCAACAGATTCCAAAAATAATAACTGAGCCTGAATAATATTTGCAACATCATCGTAGATAGGAACGCCCAGAAAAATAATTCTGTCCATCATCAAACGTGAGAATACGTCCATGGAAACAGCATTTAACTGGCGTTCTTCAATGATATTAGGAGTTATATATTCATTCATTACGGAAGTATAACGATGTAATGTCATACTGTTAATACCTGCATGCTTTACAGCATATTTTCTAAATTCGTCGTGCATAATTAGTACAAAATTAAATTCAGAATATAATTATTTTATTCTTTTTTGGTTTTTTTATCTTTCTTTGTTGATGAGTCTTTCTCTTTTTTGTCGCTGATCTCGTCTACAAAAGCTTCAAAAGACAATTCTTTTACTTTTGGATTCAGCTTATCTTTTAATCCTTGTGTTAGCTTTTCAAAAAATACATTGTCGTATGCATTTTTCACATTTTCCTGATTCTTCATCATCTCCGCTGAAAAATTCTTTACATGTTGCTCTTGTTCTTCTCCCAAGATTTCAGTTGTACCGAAATAACTTTGGCGGATATAACTTTCTAAATAATTCAATACTTCTTCCCGATCGATATTAATATTACAATCTTTTGTTATTTGATCTTCAATCAATTGAAAATTAATTGATTTTTTGATATCCTTATATTGTTCTTCAATATTATCGGAAGTATATTGCCCTTTATTCCCTTCTATCAGGTATCTTTTAATAAAATCATCCGGCAGCTCAAATGAGGCATTGTCTACCAATGCTTCCAATACTTTATTGCGATATACCATATTGGTATCGTTTACATGCCGTAATTCGATTTGTTTTTTAATGTTCCCCCGTAGCCCTGCTTCATCGGTTATGCTACCATCAGGGAATATTTTTTCAAAGAATTCAGCATCCATATCAGCAGGTTCCATGTGATGAATGGCATCAATCCTAACATGCACATTTACCGGAGCCGTTTCCAATGCTTCCATTTTTACTTTTAAAAAGGTTGAACGCTCATAGTCACTTTTGAAAACTTCTGTTGTATCGATGTCCATTTCATCATGCAGCTTTTTACCGATGATTTTTTTCAATTCCTTCTCTTTTAAATAACCAAGGATAATAGAAGAGGTGAATTCTTCTCCGCCATTTTCAGGAGTGACAGTTACCAGCAGCATGTCTTCTTCGGCAACTGTTTCATTAGAAGAAAACTTGCCTACGCGTTTACGTAAAGACATAATCTCAGTATCGATCTCTTTATCTGTAGCCGTGATTTTATAATTGATTACTTTTTTTGCATCGTTGTAATCTATGTTTATTTCAGGACGAAGCCCTATTTCGAAAGAGAAACTGAAGTTTTCTGATTTGTCAAAATCACCGACAGTTTTTTCAGGACGGGCAATCGGTTCGAAAAGTATATTTAAATTATTCCCTTTTAGATATTCGAACATCTTATCATTCGTTAATTTGGAAATTTCTTCAACAAGTACAGATTTTCCATACATTTTATTGATCATTCCCATAGGAACCATTCCTTTACGAAATCCCGGAATGTTTGCTTTCCGTTTGAAATCCTTTAAAGACTTTTCCACTTGTGGCTGATAATCTGCCGGAGAAAGCTCAATTGTTATTAATTCGTTTAAATTACCAATGTTTTCTTTCTTAATATCCATTAGAGTGTAAGTTATATTTTATATTTAGCCTGCAAAATTACAAAAATAAGTTGATATTGTGCAGATTTTGAAATGTTTTCTTTAATAGTTACTTTGCTTATATTATAATTGATTGTTTTTAGGGAAAATACAGATAGGGGTATATTTTTTAGCTTCTTCAGGAGACATAATGGCATAAGAGATAATAATTACGATATCTCCGATGTTGGCTTTATGGGCAGCCGCTCCGTTAAGACAAATTGTTCCGCTGCCACGCTCCCCTTTAATGACGTATGTAACTAAACGTTCTCCGTTGGTAACATTTACCACATGAACTTTTTCATATTCAATGATATTAGCCGCTTCCATCAAATTTTCATCAATAGTAATGCTACCAATATAATTGACATTAGCTTCTGTTACAGTAACCCGGTGTATCTTTGATTTTAAAATTTCAATTTGCATGGACGTTATACTATAGTTATATTATCGATAAGCCTTACATTATCAAGCCATACGGCAACACATGCTACGATATTCTTCGCTTGATTGTATTCATTTACTTCTTCCAATGTTTCTGCGTTTACCAACTGGGCATATTCCAAAGTAAAGACTTTATTTTTATTAAATTGTTCTTCTATCCATTCACTGATTTCGCAAGGGCTTTTTTCTTCTTTCAACAATTTGGCTTTTACTAATGTTTGCCAAATGAATGGAGCGATATTTCGTGCGTGAGGAGAAAGCAATTTATTTCTTGAACTCATTGCCAGCCCATCTTCTTCGCGGACTGTATCTACTGCCTGTATTTTTAGTTTTAGTTTGTGATCTTCTACCAGTTTCCGAATAATCGCTAATTGTTGGTAATCTTTTCTTCCAAAATACGCGATATCAGGCCGGATTAGATCAAATAAACGTTTTACAATAATGGCTACTCCATTAAAATGCCCCGGGCGATGGTATCCTTCCATTACCGATTCCAATGTTCCGAAATCATATTTTTCCATGGGTGGGCTTGGATACATTTCCTCAATAGACGGCATAAATACAACATCACAGTAACTGCTTACCAGTTCAATGTCGTTTTCGGGATTGCGTGGATAACGTTCCAGATCCGTTGGATTATTGAACTGTACCGGATTCACAAAAATACTACAAACTACAATATCGTTTTCCATCCGGGCTTGCTTAAGCAATTGTAAATGTCCGGCGTGTAATGCTCCCATTGTTGGAACGAATCCTATTTGTAGTGATTTCTTCCGTAGTTGGTTTAATTTTTCCGTTAATGAAGTTTGTGTATATACTATTTCCACTATTATTTGCTACTTACAATTTTAAGAATGTTATCCTCCATTGTTTCTTCCGGTATTTCTACAATGCGTCCGAGTTCTTGTGTTCCCTCATAAAAAATAAAAGTGGGAACAAATATAATGCCCAAGGATGAAATGTCGGTCTCTCCTGCCAATTTGTCGCGATCAAGCCCAATGTATTTAATGGAGATATTGTTATCCTGTAAATTGTCAAGAATCTTTTGTAAAACCGGAAACTGTTCTTTTGTGTCTCCACACCACGTTCCTATTACAGCGACAATGTTTATTGCACGGCTCCCGAGGACATTCGCAATTTCATCTAATTTCTTCCCATCAACAGCATAAGAAGCATAGTTGTTGAGGTATTCACTCCAGAATTCCGTATTTTGACTTAGTTGGTCCAATGTTGTTTCACCGATTATCATATTCTTATCCTCCGTACAGCTTTTGTGGTCAGTTGTTCCATTTTGTGCTTTTCCCATACCATAAATGGAAGTTATTAGAATGGAAATCAATATAATTCGCATATGTAAAATATATCTATTCATCTTATAGTTAATCAATTATAAAACAGCAATAGTATTAAAATTATAATTTGCAAATATACATGATAATTAAATAAGATTTCGTTATTGACTCTTAATTATGGAAGTTACACAAGTTAAATGAAGTTACAGGAAGTTAATGGTGAATAGTAAAAAATAAAAAGCATATGGGACAAACGAATTATGCACATAAATCTCCTTCATTTTTTGAAAACCTCAAATTTTGTTCAGGGCTTTTAACCACAAACATCTTCCCAGCCCAAGGCGACACATCATCACCTAAGATAACACATCATCGCTGCCCAACATTCTAACTGGACTTATGATAACCCTTTATCCTATATTCCTTTTTGCCTTGACGCAAAACGAAGAAAAAAATCAAGGTGGATTTTCCTGTCGTGGACAGAACTTACACCAAGCTTGCGGGCGTGTTTACAATAGAAAGACAGCCTTCTTTATTATTTAGGTACTTGTTCCCATATTATCCGGAGGTATGCCTCCCTGATGTCTGTAGGGATGCCTCCATCCTATCCGTAGGCTTCCCTACGTTTCAACCGTAGGCATAACTACTTTTTAGAAGTAGGCCTTTCCTTTTTCTTCTCCATGACGCCAGTGAATTTTCCTTGTTTTTATCCCCTCTATTATCTCACTGTATTTCAATACCTGTCCAAATATTCAACCCTGTTTTTTTGATTTTACCGCATTATTTCCCCTGAAAAAAGTGACATATGGTACCCTATCCTACCTTACCATCCCTTTTTCCTAACGTAATATAAATAATTCTTATCGGGACAATATAAACAAAAATAATGTTCTAATTCATTAACATATAAATAGCTGTAATAATTCATTGAATTTGTTAAATCTGAATTAAAAGAATAAGTACATTTTTTCTCGCCAAAATCCTTTATAGTTAGTACATCTTTGTATTGAAAAAATGTCACGGAATCTACGGGACATTTTTTCCACTTAGAGGAGACGCATTTACCATTTGACATAGTTATATTAGCCCAACCATTTATGAAATTAGGGTATTGAAAATCAATAGTTATTTCATTTAGTTTATATATAAATATGTCAAAAAGTTCACCATGTAAACTTAATTCAATAAAATCAACATGGCATTTCTTTTTAGCATTCCCATCGTAATCAGGAAAAAGATTTTTAAAATCTTTTTCTGTTAATGGACTATATGTTAATTCTTTGACAACAATATAGGAAACTCCTGATAGTAAAAATATTACTGCTAATATTAATATATATTTCTTCATAACAACTTATTTCTATCACTTTTTAGGCACTACAACAGGAACTTTTGCTTTCCCATAACCATAAATCAAAAAAGACTTGCCGTCATTTGCTCCACCAGGTCTCCCAACCCACGTGGCTGCATCTCTAAGAGGTCTTCCATCCATCCGAAAATCATATTCATCCATATAATTTGAGCCTCCGATATGAACTATTCCTGAGCTAGCATCTTTTAACGTTAATTTTAGAGTACCATACACTTTGCCTGTATTACTTAATCCCCAAATAAAATTCTTAGAAAGAGAAGCACCATCTTTATTATCAAAAGATTCAGTAGTAATACCAGGTAAATCTATTTTGCTTTGGTCAACGTATAGTGGTTGCCCTGACTTGCCTTGCCACCAAGCATCTGCTTCCGCTTTTGTTAAATAACCATCATAATCAGGCCTATTCTTCAAGCCCGAATAATGAGTATTCATTTTCATTTCTGCTTCTTCTCTATTATTGGAATTTAAGTCCGTAGATTTAGATAGGGCTTCTTGATGAGACATGCCTTGTTTGAAATCGCTTCTTTTCATAACAATTGCATCACCTTTCAATCCTTCATCATCTGTTCCCATGAAATTTCCGTCCGTATCATAAATTGGGCTATCTGACATTCCTGTGGGGTCTATCCTGTTTATGGGATTATTACTACAATAGGCATATGGGGACATCCAAAAATACTTCTCAAACAACGGGTCACGCCCTCTAAACACTATATCCTCATCACTGTAATAACGTGCTTCAAAATAGTACATACCGCTTTCCTCGTCTTTTTCTTTAGCATTCCATAAGTACCTTGGTATCGTATCCAGCATCCAATCCTGTCGATACTCAGAAATCACATTACCCCAAGGAGTATATAAAACTGCCTGCGTTATAGAGCCGTGCATATCAGTTACCATTTGGGTACTACTTAAATGGTTGCCATGATAGAAGAACAAGCCTTCTTCCACTTTATTGGAATCTCCCTGCAAATGCGTTATTTGTCCAAATGAATAATTTATATTATCCACCGTATCATAGAGGGTTGTTACCTCGCATAATTCCCTTTTCATGGTTGCAAGCACATCGTCATTTTGTACAATACTATTGCTTATAGGATTCCCAAACCCGGTGCCTATTTTTGAGGCTATGCGGGCAGCATCGGCGTAATAATGCTTCGTGTATTCCCCGTTTTGGTTAATGTTTATATAGCCATTAGGGTAAAGCATCAGCTTTTCTACTTCCAATACGTTTCCTTCAAGTGCATTCGTCCGGGATACGATATTACTTAATTGCACTTTATACATCCGTTGCCCTGCATCGTCGTAATTATAATACCCGTAACTGCCATTAGTGCCGTAGGCTTTCATCTGGTCAAAAGCATTATACAAGTAATACTCTGTTTTATTAGGTGTTGCCCGCTTTCGCATACTGCCGTTTATGCCGTAATTGTATTCAACACTTTGCGGTATCGTTTGGTCCCAGTCAAAGTATCCGTCTTCGTCAGAAGTAGTAATTGAATTAACAGAATGATCAGCGGCAAAACTATTGGAAATATTGTTATAGGAATAATTTGTTTCATAATACGTAAAACTTCCTGAAGGATTTACAATAACAGAAGTATAGGCATCTATTTTCCCATAATTTCCATAGCTCATTACTGCGCCATAATTAACATCATCAAAAGCTGTTATTAATTGGTCAGCTGCATCATATATAAACGTTTGAGCAGTGGAGTATTCAGGCAAGATACGGTTAGTGGTATTCATACTTCTAATATTTCCTTTGGGATCATAGGTATAGGATAGTCCCTTTAAATTAATTTATGGTGCAAATCTATTAAATATATTTTATAAATCCAACTTTTATTCAATTTTCTTAACTCCAAGATCAACGCATACAACATTCTAACCCAACTCATACTACTATGCAATCCGCCTTTATTTTAATCTTCCTTTTGACACAACCTGTTTTTTTTTATTTTACCGCGTTATTTGCAGGGGCGCTTCCGCTTTAAAGCGTCGGACGCTAACGCTCGTAAGCGTCACCCGCTAATACCCGTAAGCATCACCCGCTTACGCCCGTAAGTGCCGGACACTTTAACATGGCCTTATTGCACCGCCAGTAATTTTCCAAATACAGCCTTGTATGGCTTCTTTATCTCACTGTATTTCAATGCCTATCCAAATATTCAACCCTATTTTTTGATTGCGGTATTTGCCCTGAAAAAAGCGACATATGGTACACTACCCAACAGTACCTATTTGTACATGCCATTTTCATATACGTAAAAATCATAAAAACGAATACAATTAATCTTATATATGTTTTTTTTTATTATTATCCTTGTCACATAAATTAATGACCTATTTGTAACTCCAGAAGCATTTTTTTCTTTTTCTCTTATCCCTTCTATATCCCATTGTTCAAGTAATTTCATTTTACATTTTGAAATACGCTCATCTGTTCTTTCTATATTTGTTTCCCCATAAACTTGAATTAAACTTATAGTATCTGCACTATTCCAAATCATAGAATAAAAATTACTGTTATTTAGCGTTTCTATAATATAAATTGTATCGTATTGTCTTATATTGTCAAAAAAAAACGAACTATCACGATACATCCTAAATTTTTCCAATGTAAGACATTCCAAACAAAAATACCTACCATTTTTCTTAAAATCCCTTACCCATTCTTTTTTTTGAACACGAAATTCAGGAAAAGAACGATATTGTACTTTTGCTATTTTTTCATTTAAAGTTCTACAAGAACTTGCTAGTATAAGAAAAAAAACAATAATTGAGATTGAATATTTTTTCATCATCTTTTTTAGATTTATTTATTAGGAGCGATCCTTGTCCTTTCATCACCAATCCATCCATTATTGTTACCAGGATAGGCACCTCCAACATTAATGGTGGAATAATGTGTTCGCAACGGTAATTTATGTTCTGCTCTTATTGCATTTTCAATACTCGTAGCATACTTTTCGGATTTTGAGATATAAGTCCTATCTATATTGTAGGTTTTACCATCATTCAATTTCACTGCTCCTCCTGGAATCCACTCGCTATTATCATATGTTCCACACCACTTGTCTTCTATATGCGCTAATTCGTGTGCTAATACTATAAATGACTCCATAGTGTTATAACCGGTTTGTTCCATGGCTTTTTCATTTTTATACAACCCTACAATGTTATTATCAGTATCAGCGAAAGAACCACGCGAACCAGTTGGTCCAATTTTCACAGTATTATCGCTATCAATTAATCCATCTACTAATTCTTTTCCTCTATTTCCACTAACCAATTTTCCCAAATCTGTACTTAGATTATTTAAAAATTTATTATCTCCTGTATAAAGCGCTCCATCTTCTTTATTATAAAATCCATATACTCCATCTACATTTTTATATGTATATGTTTGACCTTCCATATCTACTTCAATATCCATTCCCGTTGGGTCAATGTATTTCACAGGATTATTACCAAAAGCACAATACGGCGATAACCAGAAATATTCTTCGAATTTTGGGTCACGACTTTGGAAAGTAACTGCATCTGAACTGTAATAACGAGCCTCAAAATAATCAAGGTTCGACTCCTCGTCCCGTTCTTTTCCGTTCCATAAATACCTTGGAATAGTATCCAGCATCCAATCTGCCCTATATTCTGATAATATAACCCCCCAAGGTGAGTATAGCATTGCTTGTGATAACTCACCGTGTATATTAGTTATAAGTTGGGTTGATGAAAGATGATTTCCGTGATAAAAATACAAACCGTTCTCATATTTATTGGAATCTCCCCTTAAGTATCGTATCTGTCCAAAGGAATAAACAATATTATCTATGGTATCGTTGGTAGCCAAACCTAATTCATCAACCATAGTATTATAAATAAATGTGTTGCCTACTGTTACACCACTAATAGAGTCACTAAATCCTGTACCTATTTTACTTGCAATACGGGCATCTTCAGCGTAGTAATGTTTCGTATAATTACCGTCTTGGTTAATGTTTATATAGCCGTTAGGGTATAACATCAACTTTTCTACTTCTAATACATTTCCTTCAAGAGCATTGGTTCGGGCAATAGTATTGTTTAGCGTTGCTTTGTACATGCGTTGTCCGGCATCGTCATAATTGTAATAACCGTAGGTTTGTTTATTGTCGGAATACACTTTCATCTGCTCATAAGTATTATACAAGTAATACTCTGTCTTATCGGGTGCAGTGCGTTTACGCATACTGCCGTTTATACCATACCCAAATGTAATATCTCCATTATTTGCACTTATGGGTGCAAAGTTATTGGAAGGTGCATTTTGCGTTTGGTAGGCGTAAGAAGTGCTTATATACTGCGTATTGCCGTTTATTTGCGGGTCAGTATAGCTTGTATTATTTGTATTTATACGTCCGTAATTACCGTAGGACATCTTCACCGTATATACATTGCCATCGTTGCCACTTGCACTGTCTAACTGGTCAGCGACATCATACGTAAAGGTTTCATTAACAGAAAACTCGTTCAACTTATAATTGCTTGTATTTATACCGGTAATATTTCCCTTAGGGTCATACATATAGGATGTATTAAGGTAGTCCTCCAACCAAAATAGTTGTCCTGAAGTTCTTTTTATAGACAAGTTTTGGTTGGTAAGCCGTAGGTTTAGAGGGTTATAACTGTATTTCGTGGTCATATTATTGCCGTATTCAACACGGGTTTTAGCTCCAAACTTATCGTATTCGATGTTTTCCAAATAGTTATAATGGGAAGTATCTTTTACACCTTGCATCTTCTTTAACTGTCCGCCGTAATCGTACTCGTAGGTTACTTTTTCCCCATCTGGGTAGGTCATATTCAGCGTTCTGCCCCAGCTGTCGTATTCAAAGCGGGTTTCTAACTTAACCGTTTGTTCCATAAAGGGTAAACTATACACACGAGTTTGTTTGGTTACTTCTCCCATACTGCCGTATTCAAAACGCTGTGTTCCGCTGGCATCCCAGATGCTTAGCAGCTTTCCGTTGTTGTTGCTGTATGTATAAACAATATTTTCAATATAATCCGGGTTGTGTACAGCCTCCAAACGGTTACGGTTATACATATAATATATGGTTTTGTCTTGGGCTGTTCCACTCTCATTCCAATAGGATTTCTTTTCCGTTAGATTCATCTCGTCATAAACGTATTCTTCTTTTAAACTGTCCTCTTGGTACTGTGTTTTTCTGCCGAGCATATCATACAGGTATGAACGTTCAAAATCAACGCCTTCTACTTTCAGCAAATCACCTATATCGTTGTAATGGAACCATACAGGCTGATGCCCTGCGGGTATTACCTCGTATTGCTGTTTGCTTACATTGCTTAAACTAACACTTATGTTGGTGTTCTGGTCGGTAACTTCGGTTTTAAACAATGTCTTGTTTTGGTGTTGGTCAATACCAAAACCATAACTATAGCTTACTTTGGTGTTGTCAGGCGCTTTTTGCTCCAAGGGTCGGTCTAAAATATCATAAGTGCTTGCACTTGGCGGTATAATACCGTCCCATTCTACCGGAACCATGATTAAATTGCCCTGCGGTTGTATAACCGCAATGGCAATGGTATTTCCTGTAATCATTACCGGTTTTGCCATGGGGTCTCCAACCACAACAGGCGTTTGCTTCATTTCTACAGTCGGATACCCTGTTTTTACCGTCCGTCCAAAAGCATCGTACTCTACTTTTCCGCTTACCACCAAAGCTGCTTCCCCGTTTACTTCAGCGTCTTTTTTGGTCTGTATTATGCGTCCCAAACCATCGCTAAAGGTGTAGGTTCGTATATTGCCGCCCGGGTGGGCCGGGTCGTAATTAAAAGTAATAGCAGAAAAAGGAATGCTGTCTTTTACATTTCCCCGCCTGTAAACATATTTAACCGTATAGTGTTGCTTTATGGGGATTATTTCAAGGGAACTCAGCTGCAAGCCGCCCAAGGTAAAATCTCCCAACTGTATGGGTATGCCTGTTGCTATATTGGTATCGCCTGAATATGCTGTTACCATAGCGGTATCCAAGGCTATGGCAATAAAGTTCAGCTGTTCCTTGGGGGCGCATATTTCCGTTGTCCGCCCAAACTGGTCCAGGGTATAAAACATAAAATGTCCGCTTTTATCCTTTACCGTTAGCGGTACGCCAAAGCGGAAATCATATTCTTCCACAAAGGAAGAATGGTTAAAGGCATTTGTGATTTTTACCGGGTAAGAGTATACCTCGTTATCATACTCATATTCAAAGTATGAATTGCCCGGATATTCTATTTTGGTACAATTCCCATAGTCCCCGTAGGTCATCTTCGTAACAAGGGAATTGTTATCATCGTAATAATCCCGTATTTGGGTCATCCGCCCTTTATTGTCAACGGCTGTTGTGCGCTTGCGGTAGCCTGCAATTTCTACATTGCCTGGTATGCTTACGCGGTAATTACCCGGGTCCGGGTGGTAGGTAATATCCATTGTAATAAGGGGCATACCCGTGCTTGTTTCCGTTTGCCGTATTACATTGCCGTAAGTGGTTTCGTACTGCCAGGTCTTCTGCTGCCGGACCGGGGCATCGGCCTGCCCCTCAAAATAGCAGGTAACCGTTGTATCCAGTGTTGCATACATGGATCCAATGCCGTCCCGTGTCAATGCATGGTTATTATACCGGTTCATGGTAAGTATGTAAAGTGAATCCCCGCCATTCTGTATTGCTTCTGTCAGGTTTAAACCCTTATAATAGAAATTGTTATTATAATAATAACGGAGGTATTTGCGGGATATTGTATTGCCGTTTTCCGTATCGTGGTGGTTTTCGGTTACTTTGGCAAAGCCGTAGAAAACGCGTTCCCTGCGGTCGTAATAACCGGTATCGTAGCGGTAGGTGGTCATCATGACACCGGCTCCGTCACCGGGGAAGTTATCGCGTATCTTTACCGTATCCATTACCCACCGGCGGCTGTGGAAGACATTGGCTTCGGTTTTATGGTAAGCCAGCTCCATGCTTCCCCCCAGGGGATTTTTTATAGATTTGAGCAGCCCTGTCCTCCCCAGGTTGGAATAGCGTACGATCAGGCTGTTTTCATCGGGAGCCATTACCAGATCAGCATAGCCGTCGCCGTCCATATCCATAAATTGTATACTGGTGGTGGAGAGTGAGAAAGAGGCATCCGCCCCGCCGGAGAGGCTTATCTTCGCCCACCAGACAATAGGGAAGCCCAGGGTAAGGCCGAAATTGGCGCCCTTGCTTTTGGTAGTATTCCATTCGTACAGGGCAGGATCGTCCACACCCAATGTAATGACATCGGCATATTTGTTGTATCCGCAACCCGTATTGTAATGGATATGCAGGGTTTTCTCCCCGGCTATCACCACTTTGTCGGGCAGTCCGTCGCCGTTGATATCGGCAAGCATTTCTTTGGCCTGGCTATAGGCTTTGGTGCCGTTGGTGCCGCCGCTATAGCTTTTGCTGCCGCCGGAAAACTCATTGAACGGGAACGATCCCCCGCTGCCTCCCGCACTGAAAGAATGGGAATAGGCATTGCTGACACTCAACCCGATTTCCTTTAAATTCCAGCGTTCAGCACTTTCAAACCCATATCCGAGGTTCAGGGCTACATTTTTACCCACGTTATACACCCTGTCGGGCAGGCCATCGCCGTTAATGTCGAGCAAGGTATATAATGTCCTGTCTTCGGAACGGGTTTCGCTCTTTGAGGCGGTAATACTTACGGGAGGATCTTTCTGCGACTTGGTGGGCACCGATTGCCCCTTGTTGCTGTTTTTTGCCGCGGTAATAAATCCCACGGGGTCGGCCGTGTAGTTCGAGCCATAGCCGGTAACCTCCACCTTGTGGTGCGTTTCCCCGTTGAAGGGATCTTTAGCCTCCGGCTCCCACAGCGCCGCCTGCGGGAAAGAATAATATACCTTCCTGGTTTTATCCCTGTCTTTACGTATAATGTCGGGGAAGCCGTCGCCGTTGAGATCCATCAGGTCGTTGTCCTGTGTTGTGGTAGTGGAAGATTCATTATTCCCGATGCTCAACCCCGGTATGGAAACCCCTGCCGTATAGGACGTGTTTTCAGACGAAGATGTCTTTTTGGCATCCATCCCGGCAAGGATATTTATTCCCGCCAAGCCTCCTGTTCCGCCATTGCTCCCTGAAAGTTGGTTCGGGGCGCTATTGCGAGGCACGAAACCCAAAAGGTTCGGCGTAGCCAACGAATCTCCTCCATTGGTAATCCCAGAATCAGGGGATTGACTCTGTCGAGCTCGCAAGCTCGGTTGCCGCGTCGCTCGTTCCTCACTCCTCGTAATGACGGGATTAACCAGCATATTGCCGTCCGCTTGTCCACTTGTCTCCTCGTTTACTTGTTCACCCGTCCACTCGTTCACCTGTTCACTCAGAGATTGCTTCGTTCCTCGCAATGACGCTTCGTAGTTAGGGTTCGCGTTACTTGTCGCATTCGTATCCCCGTCTTCGCAAGGCTCGCTCTCGTCTTCGTACTCCGGACAGGGCAGCCCTCCGATATTCATATCCGCCCCGCGGATAAAGGCATTGGGGTAATAGCCCACATGCCCCCTGTATTCAGGTTCGTTAAACATGGGCAGGCAGAAGAGGGCATCTTTTACCTCCGCCAGCCGCCTGTCGTATTCTTCACTTTTGGCAAAGGTACGTAAATGGCGGATGCTGTCCCCGCCCAGCCGGGAGGTATCCACATATTGTGTAATATTGCTTTGGGTAAGGGTGGACAAAAACTTTATCTTATCCATCCTCATCAACGAAAGCGGATTTTTGTCGGGAATACTGTCCGTCTGGTACAGGAACTGCCCCCATCCGCCATACAATTCACCGAAGAGGACATCCCGTGGATGTTTTGTATAGACCGTAGCGTAGTATGTATTGCCGTCTATAACCAGATCGCAATTAAGGATTTTATCAGCAACCTCCGGATCTTCCACATAACAGCTTATATAAACGGGTTTTCCGGGATCATCGAGTAAGGGAATATCGATACCGGGGAAAAAACTAATGGGTGGAGACCCCTGGGAAAAGGATACCTCCTTGGAAAAGCAAAGTATCCCGTCCTGTTTGATGGTAATATAGGCTTTCCCGGCTTTCCCGCTAGGTATATACAGTTGGCTTAACCTGCGTGTAACAAGCCGGGATGTATGCGGGATGTCGTAAATTTTATTGATATATATACTGCTCCGCTCGGCAGTCTTATGGTAAAAATCATGATAGGGAGCAATTATATATTCCATCATACGGACGTTATCGCCATTATCATCCTCAACAATAGTACTTATTATCTTATTGCCGTAATTCAAATAATTGTAATACACCTTCGGATACCATTGTATTTCGTGCATGTTTACATTACTCTTGCACACAATCTTAAATTTTAATCGAACATTGGTATCAACATCTAATGAAGTTGTATAGGTTTGAACCTTTGTTCTTTGTATCGCCCTATATAAACGGTTATCATTTGCCCAGATTTCAAATTGGATATCATCCGTCAGCGGAACAGAAAGCGGATTGATTACCGATTCAATCGTTATTCTTCCTTTCGCCGGACAGGGAAAGGCCGAATCTCCCTGCAAAAGTTGCGATTTGGAAGCGTTGTCTCCCCCACCGTATATTCTTCCATTTTCATCGAGGTAGTCTGTCCTGCTCAAAGAACCGGAGTAAGGAAGAATGACCGGATCCCAGACCACTTTTTTCTTTACCCCGTTGTCTTGGGGCCGCACTCTGAAAAACAGCTTATCTCCTTTACACAGTTTCAACGCCGAAAGATCGTAATTACCATTTACCCATGCTGCTTTCGCAGCACTTTCGTCTTCCAATACCTGCGAAGCTTTAATATCGGAGGACATAGACCCAGTTATGCCTCTTGTATTGCAATTATTAGGAATAGTAATCGTATGGATTAACATACCATTGATCTGTTGCGAAGGAACAAGAGAAGGTAGTGGCTCCTCAAGCAGTATCTCATCAGGAGAGACAAGAAAGGGTTCAGGAACTGGTATATTACAAGCATTATCTGCACATATTTTAACCCGCACGGACAAACTGTCACAGTAGGATAACGGAGTTATTTCTTCAATTACACTGCATTCCCCTGCAAAAACATTAATCAGAGGGGTTAACCCCTGCGTATTGGTAGTTAACGATAATCCGGGTTTTATTCCATTATCCACCTTAAACTCGACGCCTTCAAGCGGATTTCCATGCTGGTCTGTTTTTAATACCCTGACAAAGCATTGGGGCTTTTCATTACAATCATTCGTAAGAGTGATTACATGAACCTCCCTCTTTCCTATCTTTTCTTTACTAATGAAACCAGGCCCTTGTAGCGTTATATTGCAATCTGTCCCGTCTTCTGCACCCCCTTCTTCTCTGCATATGGTAAAAGGTTGCTGGAAAGGAAAACAATGGGGCAAAGGCGTCATTTCCGTAACCTCAATACAACTACCTGTTTCCCTCAGGTAAAAAGCGGGGGTACGACCACCTTTACTGGCATCGGTAACTAATTCCGTTCCATCCTTCAATTTAAATACTACATTGCCAAGCGGCCTGCCACGATGATCTGTTTTGCGCAACATAACCGGACAAGCCTCCGGATCCGGTTCCGGGTCAATTACCAAATCACAGAAATTGGGCCCGTGATTGGTAGTATCACTGTCCCCTATCACATCCGACCATAATAAAATATGCTCCATATTTCCTGTTAATCCTTTCCCATAATATTCTATCGAGACAATAACGGAATCGGGGTTTCCGCAGAAGTTTTCCAGAGCAATAGAATCATAAGCCAAATGTACGGGAGCACAAATACCATAGGTTAAATCCGGCAAGTAGTTGCAATCCATATCCGCCTGCCATACCCGTACGAGGTCGTAACGCAATTCCTTGGTGCGGTCACGCTCGTATACTTCGGGCGTAAAACTAAAACTGGTATCGCACTGTACTTCTATACTGTCTATGGCTGTCGTAATTTCCGGCAGCAAACAGTCCCCGAAAGTAAAGCGGGGCGGCTGCTGGTGTTTGCCTATGCTTTTTACCCCTTTTGGGGAAACCACTTCCATAAAACCGTCTCCGCTCATATCGGCAATATACACATCTGTCCACGTGTTGCCCAGAAAACCTTTCTGTATACCACCATGGATGAATGCCGATGCCTGCAAGCCGGCAGAAGCGTTGTCGGAAAAATCCTGCAAAAAGACACCGATGCCGTTAAGCGGCCGGCTTCCTTCAAATCCTTCCCTGTTGGGCTTTTGCAAGCAATAGTAGGTCTTGTTGCGTATTCCTTCCATTACGTTATAGACCCTGTCGGGCAAGCCGTCGCCGTTAACATCTATCATCGTTGTTTTACCCTTGCTCGAAGATATGCCTCCGTTGCCGTACAATCCGGCAGAAAGCGTTTTTAACGGAAAGGCAGGAAATAATCCTATATCTCCACCGGTATTAATCCCCGTCGACCAGGTACGGCTCCCTCCTAAAATAGAGGGACTTACAAAACCTCTCATAAAGAAATTGCGTAATTTCTTCGCGATACGTTTGCTCCCGTCACTGTCCTCTTCGTTATTGGAGACAGTAATGGTTTCCGGCCCCTGGAACAGATTCCGGTGGTCTCCCGCATCGTTGTAATAGGTAAAGGAATGGGTGTATGCCTCCAGGGTATCTTCACTGCCCCATTGGCTGATTTCTTCTAATAGTGCCCGTCCGTAAAAGTCCATCGTATAACAAAACGTATAGGTGCGCACGCAACTGTCTTTATAAAACACCACTATCTTGCTTAACTTCTCCTTCGACGACTGACGGAACCCGTTGCGGGCATTGATCGTATTATCATAGGCATACGTACTGCTGCAACCCACAACAGGCCTGATGGAGTCAATAGACTCATCATCCTTGTGATTGACAAAGGTAAATACCCATACGCCGTCCACTTTCGTCCGGGCATGGAGTTGTGCCGAGTCAAGAACGGTAATGCTCCCGTCTGCATGGGTGGTTACCACGGCAAAGGCGGGATGGTCGCTTTTATAACCCGATGGAACAGCGGCTTCCCTGATATAATAGGTCTGGTCGCATTCCATGGCCATTTCGTGGGTATGCCCTAAGGAATCGGTAACGGAACGGTCTAAAGCATTGTTGCGGTCGTTGTTCTTATAGTATTTTATCAATGCCCCGGAAAGCGCCTCGCCGGTGGCGGCATCCTGTTTGCGTACCATAAAAGAAGTGCCCTCGCAGCCCCGCTGGTTGGTAAGGGTAAGGATACCACTGGCAGGGTCGAAGTCGAAACCTATCTGCGAATTTACCCCTACTACGCCCGCATGATTCATGCTGATATATATCTTTCTCTCATCTAACAAAAAACCTGCCGGAACACTCCTCTCCTGTAACACATACGTTTGCCCATAGGTGATTGTAATGGGAGAAGTCAACCCGTTTTCGCCAGTGGTATAATCGGTTGCATTATTTAGGCGGAATACGGCACCCGCTATCAATTCCTCATCGGAGGCTGTTTTTTTAATCCGTATCTCCTTGGAAAGAATTCTTTCCGGTTCCTGATAAACAAACGTACATGTCCCTGAACTGCATGATATATCCGGAACAGGGAAACCGGATACTCTTCCGATCCTCAACACACAATTATCTTTCTTTAAATACAATTCTATCTTGTTTGGCCAGCCGGCAATGTAATCACTATAGGGAGTTGCCCCGGCAATACTACCATTGTATGCCGTAATATCCGTTTCCCCGATATAGTATGTGACGCCGTTCTGCAAAGGAAGTATAGGGGTATAACCTTGGGCATCGGTAGTATAGACACCTATTATGCCTTCGTTCCCACCGGCATTGCCCAAAAGAAAAGTATAACCGGCAACCCCTTGGCCGCTACTGTTTACGATCTGTATTCTCGTCTGCTTGGGCTTGGGAATCACGGGCATTAAAAGCTCTATTACTGATCCATTATTGTAATTGTTTTCAATAATCTGTGGACTTATAGAAGAGGGTACACCCTTAATATCATCAATCTGAACATCCCCATAGCTATCTATCTTAAACCGAAACCTTATCGGATTATCCTGGTAATTAGCTCCAAAATACGTTCCTGTTACCCTGTACCATCTGTCACACCGTACATTAAGGGGCTGGATTTTCGTATAGCCCGTTGTATAATGATATACCGTTTGATAGGGATCGGAGTCGCAGACCAAATCAAAACGGCACTTGGGAAGCCTGCCGTTTACGCAAAAATCATCCTGAACCCCTATATATACTTTCCGCCGGCATTGGGGAGGACAATAAGGAGCACAGGCTTCCCAACAATCGTAACAATAGGCGCGATCGGTAGATATCGAGCAATCGCATTCCACCGGTATTTTAAACGAAATGCCGCCGTTGGATGTATTGCTTATTACGACAGTATGCGCCCCGATCATAGGTATCCCGTTCTCATGGTTCACACTTACCACCCCTAAGTCATTCACTCTGAATGAAAAGCTTACGGGGTCTTTTGAACAAATCTGCGGGGGAATGGCCACCAAATAATACGTCTTATTGGGACATACCATAAAGTTAACACAACCTGTACTTGTTGAGGTAATTTTTGTATAACTCGGATTGCCGGAAAAATCGAATGTTACAGGAAAGGGCGAAGTCTCTTTAATTCGAAATTTCGGTTCTTCCGTTCCCAGACCAAAGACAGCGCCACTCAAATTTATATCCCTGCAGGGACTTTCCACGCATACCTGTATGGGGATATTCCCATTATTACAAGGAGGATCAGTCCCCGGCGGATCATCATCGTTAGCCTCCTCAACCTCTTCCCAAACAATATCATCCGGCAAACCTCTTCCACTTGCTAAAGCACTGTTTGTTTTTTGGGATAAACCGTCAGCCTGTGTTCCAACTGAGCCAAGAACAGAAGATGCAATATTGTTTTCCGGCACATCGCATCCTATACCGCGGGCAGCATCCACACTGCAATTTTTACTGCTAAATACAACCTTATAAGCCCCGGCTTCCTCTCCATGACCCGTATAATTTATGGCATCCAACCACAACTGCTGTCCTAAATAAACAGACGGAGCGGTATCGGCAGGAGAAGTATAAGAATATCTTGCCTGGTATTGGCTGCGTTGATACCGTATCGTATAACAATATTGCATGTAATTCCCGTTGATATCTATCACCTTACACAGGGGCCAGTGGGCGATATTTCCGTTTTTATCTTTGAGTAAAACACTTGTATCACATGTATTCCCACTATATGTCCCGTAATAATATTGTGTTCCCTGCTTATCGGTAACTATCCAGTAATAAGCCTTGGGGGAATTTCCTTTCCTCATTATTTTCTCAAAACCACTTTCCACGCGGGGATAAAATTGTTTTTCGTTTTTGCTTGGATCACGAGCCTCCCACGAAGACTCCAACCTTGCAGAGGGCAAAAGCTCTTCCCCATTATACAGATAGGTTTCGGTTTCATACCCGTCATCATACCGGGGTACTCCCCACTTATTATCCACCGTAATAGCCGGTATCTGCATATCCCAGCCCATACCTAATAAGCTGTTGGCGGCTTCGCTGCTGTAAGTAACTGCCAGATTAGGTTGAAGGCCCTGCCGTCCTGCCGGAACATTGATCGGATAACTCAATGAGGCTGTTCCCTGGCTGTTGGCTATAGGGGGCTGCATCATCTGAATACCCGAAGAAGGGTCTGCCGCTTGCAACTCTTTCAACGAAGTAGGCGTGTATTCCTGTGTCTCCGGCATCTCGGGGACTTTCACGATTGCATTGATCATATCGGTAAAGTGTGTACTGCGGGAACATACCAAATGGTTTTCCCTGTTGACCGAATCCCGCGGCAAAGCCACCCAATGGCTGCGGCTCTCATCGTAATAATACGTTCTAATTTCCTGCGGATAATGCCCGCGGGGTAATTTTGTGCTGTCGTAGCCAAGGGTTATGTTCAACGGTTTGTCAAAATTTGAGCCATGCGGCAGAAAACGATACCCGTCATATCCCGCCGTCACATTCACCATGCCCGGATTCAAACGTGGTAAATCTATAGCCCGTAGGGCTGTAATGGACAGGGTTGTGTTCTTTTGCAGACTTCCGGCTTCTCCCTGCAAGGTTGCTGTTGCTAACATCAACTCAAAACTTTCATTCTGCATTACTTCTTCTTCCGTAAAATGAATTACGGGGTCGAAACCTGTCAAATGATCCCACACAGCAGGCTTTTCAAAGGTAATATCCACTTTCAATATTTCCCCGTCCGGAAATATCGCTTCTATTGTTGTATTCCAAGGGGCATGCGAGGGCAAGACATCATTATCTGCTTCCTCTTCCTGTCCCTGACTGTTACGGCTTACCAGGCTCTCAAATTCTCCTCTGTAGGCACGTACCTTCTGTCCTCCAATGCGTATGAGCGCCTTATCGCAATCTAATCCCGTTACAAAGCCTTGAATATAACCAAATCTCCGGTAATAATACGCTGTGGTAGGTTGGTTGACAATCAACCTGCGGCTGGTCTCTTCCAATTCTTCCCCTTCAATACGCAGTTCATTATTCCCCTTGCCTTTTACTACAATGGTCTTGGAAGGATTCTTATCCGGGGTTCCTGCCTCTACAATGCGAAGTCTCAGGTTCTTTATTTTATAGCTGTATGTTGCATTTTCCCCAATGGAAAAACGAATGGTATTGATGCCCTGTTTCAACAGCCCGGGATTGAGCATTTCACTCTGTTTGCTCCAGCTATTATGTTGTTTTACCACATATCCCCCGAATACTGGCTGGTCGTTAATGCTGCGGGATACCTGTGTGTTATCTTCTACGCCATACAAATCATATTCCAAATAAACCGCTGTCTGTGAAGTTAAGGGCTCGTTTACTTCCAGGTAGAAAAATTCATCACCGGGGTGATGTACCGGTTTCTGGGGTAAATAACCGATTACCCGTTCCTCTCCCTGATAGATTCCTACCGGACTGGAAACAGGCTCCGGGTTTGTGAACATGTTTTCCTTATTTTCATTCTCCTGCTTCTCTCCTGCATTTACATTACCTGAAAGCAATGACCGTAATTGAGGATCGGCAATAGAGAGGATCTCAAAAGTACTATCCCCTGTAAAGAAACTACTCTTTTGAGGAGTTATTTGCTCTTCCATGGGAGTAAAGGTAAGATCAGGCCTGACCTGCTCATCTTTTAAGTCTGCCGAAGAATTGCTTCGATGCAACATTGCGGGGTCAAAACCGATACCCGGATAATTTGTCTTTGATTTATTAAGTATATTTTCTGACTGGATAAGTGCCGTTAAAATGCCAATCAAGATAACCAACACTGTTGGAAAAAAAAATCTGGTTTTCATAATAGCTGTATTTAGGTTGTTTTATAATCAATTTCATTATTTCAAATTTACTTTACTACTACTACCTTGAAATCTTCTGTCCCGAAAATGCTTTCTATTTCAATAAGGTAGGTGCCCATCGTAGAAAGATACGAATCAAAGGAATAATGCTTCTTTCCTTCATCTTTCCATTCTTCTAACAAGCTACCGCTTGTGGTATACACCCTTACAAAAACAGGGGTCTCTTCCGGTAAATCGGCTTCCAATTTATAGTGTCCTGTGGTTGGGTTGGGATAAACGTTATAGTGTGGAACGGTTCTTTCCTGTTCCAACTGTTCCGGAGTCTTTTTTCCCGAACTCCGCTTATGATTTTGCGACAGAACCGGTTCTTCCGCCAATACATTGAAAATATAGATGCATCCATTTGTATCGGTTACCGTTAAGTTATAGTATCCCGGTAAGGACATATCTACCCGGCTACTGTCACTTACAAACAAACTGTCTTTCGTCCAGAGATAATTCATCCCGGACAGGCCAAAATAGGCTTCCCCATCAAAAATATTGTCTTCTTCCTGAACCATATAGTGGGATGGGAAGGAAGAGGCTACAGCCGGAAATGCCGGAATTTCTATCGTTTTGGTAATCGTACTATTATTGGAATCAATAACGGTTAGTATATACTGTCCTGCAGGAAGGGCTTCAAACAAATAATTCCGTCCGCCTTGATAATTAAATTGTTGATCCGTACTATCTTTTGTCAGCACATAATCAAAAGGAAGTTGCCCTCCGCAAATATGCAAGGCAACGGCTCCGGTGGGAGCATTGGTACAGGAAGGGGTTGCAACAAATTCCACAACAGGGCCAAAGGAAAAGGTAAACATATCTTTCCCGGAGCCATCCAAATCCCACACTACATTGTTGAAATACACATAACCCTCTTCATCCATTCGGGCTTGGGAAATATATGCTACATTGCCTGATGTGAAATCTCCTGTTCCACTCCGGTCTATTATCAAGTAACATTTTCTTGAACTGTCCCTGTATATTTCCGGTAATTGCAATTTTACCATTGTCGGAAAACGGGCAGCCGTATCAGTATAAGTTGTCTGTATCAACCATTTTCGCTCCAGTAAAGGATATGCTTCTTCACAGGACAGGTTATTATAGGTTAAATCGTTGCCATTGTGTCCCCATACCAAATAGTTGGCTTCGGGTAAAACAAAGCTGTTATCTTCATTTAAAGATGAAAGATTACCTACACTGATCGTTAATAAATCGACTTCTTCACTCGAACAACCCTGCTTCTGATCCAAACCAAAAATACTGTCTTTCCCAATACCGGCAATGCCACTTGAATACTCCTTGTTCTCTTCGTAATTCCATAAAACGACATCCGTTGAAGACAAATAATCAGATTCTATCAGGGTAACTCCGTATTTTATGGCAAGATACGATTCTATCTTCAACGCCTCTTTCTTCGATAAAAAACGGTCGAAAACCAAACATTCCGCTATTGCTCCTGCAAAAGAAGATAAACTGCTATCGGGCAAGGTGGCTTCTCCCAAAACAAAATAATTGCTGTTGGCTTTGCCTCTAATCTTGGAAAATGCCTGCATACTCGTATTGATCAATGGAATGTCTCGCTTTTTTACAGGATATTGATACTCGCTCTTTTGACGAAGTAAACATTTGTCTGTCAGCCCGGTAATCTGCTTTCCACCCCGTACGACACTCCAAACGCCGTGTTCTGTAAGCGTATCCTCACTATGAAAAACCACAATGACCGTCAAGCGGGAGGTTTTACTGATGTCAAAGTCTGCATGGAAAGGTGCAGCTGTATCAAATGTTTGTATTGAATGGAAGTTTAATAAAACAGCACTATCTTCAGGTATTGTTGCTGTCTTTTGCAAAGTATTCTTATTTAGAGTCCTATTTTGTGGTTGATTGGTAGACTGTTGCTCACTGTCGTACCAAATGTCTGTTTTTAGCAGGGAAGACTGTGCATACGCAGTTGAAATCCCTATAAAAAAGAGAAACAAAATGGTAAAATATCTTTTCATAATAATATTTTTTTTGTTAATAGTTTATTTTTTATATATTTTGGTTTTCTTAACCATTTATGATAACTTCTTTCATGAAAACACGAAATACATCCGTCTATATGCATGGTTTAAAATTATTGATTATTAGCGTTTAATTCGGGACTTATGATAGGATACGGCTATCAAGAATTTCTTTTGAGAAAAAATAGGATTCCTTGCATTAAACCGATTTCTTTTCAAGAAATCGAATTTCGGAATGAAAATTGACAATAAAACAAAAAAATACAGATAAAACAAGCAACTTGATTCAATGGGGAAAACATTAAAAATATTAACAGGTAAGGAAATCTGCGTTTTCATAGTTTCTGTTTTTAGTTGACGGAGCAAATTTATTACATTTTTTATTGCACAAATAATATAATTCTTTAAAAGTTATTAACAGTTTTATAATAATCTGAATTTAATGTAAATAAACTTCAAATTTAAATTCATTCCGTATAATACATTTAATAATCTGATTAATTATTATTTACAAAATACTCGAATGATTTATGCTTATGATAATCAATCAAATAAAAATATTCAAATAATAATTTTAGTGTTTCAACAAACCGTTTTTTTATTTCGACCCCTCAAAATGAGATTTAACCATGTAATGAAAATTAATATATAAAATATGTGATAGATATGGTTTTTGTGTCAAAAAAATATGTACTTTTGCAGTCCAAATTTAAAATCAACTTATTAAATAATTAAATTAAACAATATCAGTAATATGATGAATCAATACGAAGCCGTTTTCATTATGACTCCCGTTTTGTCTGATGAACAGATGAAGGAAACGGTAAGCAAATTCGAGCAAATTATGCTTGATAATGGATGTGAAATCGTCCATCAAGAAAATTGGGGCATGCGAAAGTTAGCCTATCCTATTATGAAGAAATCTTCAGGATTTTATCATCTGTTTGAGTTCAAAGCAGACGGTCAATTTATTAGAGACTTTGAAGTTCAACTTAAACGTGACGAGAGAGTAATCCGTTTTTTAACAGTAGCATTGGATAAAGATGCTGTTGAATACAATAAAAAACGTCGTGAGCTAAAGATTAATAAAAACAACGAAGAAAAAGAAAAATAGGTTATGGCACAAGCAAATTCAGATATAAGATATTTAACCCCGATTGCGGTTGATATTAAAAAGAAAAAATATTGCCGGTTTAAAAAACTTGGCATTAAGTATATAGACTATAAGGATCCTCAATATTTGTTCCGTTTTGTAAATGATCAGGGTAAGATTTTACCAAGACGTTTGACAGGAACATCTTTGAAATATCAAAAGAAAGTTGCTCAGGCAGTTAAAAGAGCTCGCCATATTGCAATTATGCCTTATGTAGGAGACAATTTAAGGGATACTAAATAAAGGAGGGAAAAATTATGGATGTAATATTAAGAGAAGATGTTTTAAATCTAGGCTTTGAGAATGATATTGTATCTGTTAGAAACGGATATGCAAGAAATTATTTATTCCCAAAACGTTTAGCTATTCCTGCTACGGAATCAAATCGGAAAGTTTTAGCAGAAACTATGAAGCAACGCAGCCGTAAGTTGGAGCGTTTGAAAGCAGATGCCGAAACTATTGCAAATAGATTGAATAGCATTACCGTTCAGGTTAAAGTAAAAGCTTCGGACGAAGGAACTATATATGGTTCTGTAACGAATATCCATGTAGCAGAAGCATTGAAAGAACAATTTGACATAGATATTGACCGTAAAAAAATCAGTATCGTAGGTGGAAATATCAAAGATCTGGGACAATATAAGGTTAGTGTTCCTTTGCAAAAAGATGTTCGTGCCGAGTTTACGGTTGATGTAGTAGCAGAATAAATATAATAAAAGTTATATTATCGATAACAAAAGTTTTCTATCAAAAATAGGAAACTTTTATTTTTTATTATATTTTTGCATACTTTGTGTTTTGTGATTATTAAGAAAATTTAGATATGCTCAATATTGCATTTTTTGGCCCTCCGGGGTCAGGTAAAGGGACTCAATCCAAGCTGTTACTGGAAAAATATGAGTTAGAATATATCTCTACAGGAGAGATGCTCCGGGATGAGATTTTAAGGCAAACACCCCTTGGTATAACTGCTAAAGCATTAATAGAAAAAGGGCAGCTTGTTCCGGACGAATTGGTTGTTCAAATATTAGAGGAACGTTTGACTGCCAACAGTGATGGCAATGGGTTTCTTTTTGATGGATTTCCGCGTACGTTGGTTCAGGCGTATATACTAGAAGGGTTATTGCTGAAGTTGAATACCTCCTTGACTTGCATGATCAGTTTGGATGTACATCAAGAGGAATTAACGCGAAGATTGCTGGAAAGGGCAACTATACAAGGACGGTCGGATGACGTTGAACATATTATATTAGAACGATTCAAGGAATATGAGAATAAGACATTACCTGTTGTTGAATTTTATGAAAGCAGGGGAATGTATTTTCCTATTGATGGGATCGGTACGACAAAGGAAGTATTTGAAAGAGTAGAAAATGTAATAGATAGCGTCGTAAAAGAATCTTCACAGAATGTGGTTTTGATTGGCCGCCCCGGATCAGGTAAAGGAACGCAAGGCGAGATTTTTGCTCAAAAACATAATTTCCACTATATTTCTACCGGTGAATTGATATTAAATGAAATATCCAACGGAACGGAAATAGGCAAAAGTGTTAAACCTCTCTATGAAAATGGGATTAGTGTTTCGGATGAAACAATCATTAAGATGGTGGAAATGGAAATGTCCAGAATTCATGGCAATAGAGGTTTTATCTTTAAAGGCTTTCCCCGTACGTTGGTACAAACATATATTCTGGAAGGGATGCTTCGCCGTTTGAACACATCCGTTTCTTTAGTTGTTTATTTAGATGTTCCGATGTTGGAATGTTTTAAAAGATTATCGCGAAGGGCACAAACAAATGATGCACGGCCTTATGATAGAACTACCGATTTGATAATCGGTAGAATGGAGGAATTCGAGACAAAAATAAGTGCAGTAGTTAAATATTTCAAAAAACAAAATAAACTCGTTCGTGTAAGTGGCACAGGAACCCCGGAAGAGGTGGCTGCCCGCCTGGATGAAATATTAGTTCGTTCGTTAAAGAAAACACGTAGGATATAAAAGGATCTTCTGATGAGTAATGAAAATTTCATTGATTATGTAAAAATCTTTTTCCGTTCGGGAAAAGGAGGAAGCGGTTCTGCTCATTTAGCGCGTAGTGCCCTAACTCCCAAAGGCGGCCCTGACGGAGGGGATGGCGGAAGAGGAGGGAACATCATCATACGTGGCAATGCTCAATTATGGACGCTCTTACACCTGAAATATACCAAGCATATTTTTGCCGGAAACGGAGAAAGCGGAAGTAAAAACCAATGTTTCGGAAAGGATGGTTCTGATATATATGTAGACGTTCCTCTGGGAACCATTGTGAAAAACGCAGAGACTTTTGAGCAGGAAGCGGAAATTCTTCATGATAAACAGGAAGTAATTCTACTGAAAGGTGGCCGTGGCGGATTAGGAAACGTTCATTTCAAGTCGGCGACCCGGCAAACACCTCGCTTTTGTCAGCCGGGAGAGTCCGGTATTGAAGCATGGAAAATCATCGAGTTAAAAGTACTGGCAGATGTTGGACTGGTAGGATTCCCCAATGCAGGTAAGTCTACTTTTATTTCTGTAGTTTCCAATGCTCGTCCTAAAATAGCAAATTATCCTTTTACAACGCTTAAACCTAATTTGGGAATGGTTCCTTATCGGGACGACCGCTCTTTTGTGGTTGCTGATATTCCCGGAATTATTGAGGGAGCTTCCGAAGGAAAAGGGTTAGGATTGCGGTTCTTGCGCCATATAGAACGGAATGCCGTCCTGTTGTTTATTATTTCTGTCGAATCGGAGAACATTAAAAAGGAGTATCAAATATTGATGGATGAATTAAACAAGTATAATCCTGAATTATTAGATAAAAAACGTATGTTGGCTGTTTCGAAATGCGATCTTGTTCCTCCTGAAGAATTGGAAAAAATAAGGAAAAAATTGAAATTGAACATTCCTGTAATCTTTATGTCTGCCCATACACAGATGGGAATTACACAGGTAAAAGATGAATTGTGGAGTTTATTGAATTGATTGTTTTTTCTTTGATCGTCCCTGCAAAATAATTACTATTTCTCCTTTAATAGACTGTTTGGTCGAAAAATAAGACAGTACTTCCGTAATGGTTCCGCGTATGGTTTCTTCGTATATTTTGGTAAGCTCACGGCAAACACATACTTCATGTTCTTCTTCAAAGGTATTTTTGAATTCTTCCAATGTTTTTATCAACCGGAAAGGGGATTCATAGAGAACAATTGTTTCTTCGATAGTTGTCAATTTTTCGATAGCCGTTTTACGCCCTTTTTTATGAGGGAGGAATCCATAAAAATAGAATTTATCCGTTGGAAATCCTGAATTTACCAATGCAGGGATAAAAGCTGTAGCACCCGGCAGGCACTCCACTTCAATATTATTTTGGATGCAAGCCCGTACTAATAGGAATCCCGGGTCGGAAATAGCGGGTGTTCCTGCATCGCTAACCAGGGCAACACTGTTTTGTTGTTCTATAAGCGTGATATACCTATTTAATTGCTGGTGTTCGTTATGTTGATGGTAGGAAGAAACCGGCTTATTGATATTATAATGATCCAATAGTTTTTTTGTGACACGGGTATCTTCCGCGAGAATACTGTCAACTTCCTGTAAGATGCGCAATGATCGCAATGTAATATCTTCCAGGTTTCCGATAGGAGTCGGAACAATAAAAAGTTTTCCCATTTTATTGATTATTATGTAAATTAATATAATCGACTATCATCCTGAACAAATTAGTATATCCTCCTAAAGATAAATTTTCCAATGTGTCGGAGGGATGATGGTATTTTCCCGACTTTCCCATGCCATAAATAAACATTGCTTTACTACCACTTTTATAAAACGGATAATGATCGCTGTTGGGAGCTGCTTCCCTTGGGATTAATGTTGCGACATGGTTTTTTTCTCTATTAATGTTTACAAACTTATCGAACTCGTCGGTAAACGTTTGCCCGCCTACAAATGTAAAACCATTTTCCCCTGTGCCGACCAGATCTAAGTTAAGCATCATTTTAATATTTTCTAAAGGGATAGGAGAATTTTCTACAAAATAAAATGAGCCCAGTAAGCCAATCTCCTCGCTACCGAATGCAATAAATGCAATTGAATAGTCGGGCCTGTTTTCCGGGGAAGTAAAATAATGCGCCAAGTCTAAAAGCATTGCTACCCCTGAAGCATTGTCATTTGCGCCGGGGAAAAGATAGTCTGTTCCGATCTGCCCCAGATGATCATAGTGCGCCCCGATAACAAAAAAGGTATCCGGATGTAATTTTCCTTCAATATAACCACACACATTCCGGCTTTGATATTGTTCAATAAAATTTGCATCCAAATCAATAGATATGTTTTTCAAGGATCCTCTAATACTGTCTTTCAACAAAGAAATAGTTGTATGGGACGATTTTATACGCCCTATCCCCGGAGAATAAGGCGACAACTTTTCATTAAGGAGTATATATCCCTTTGCCCCTAAAGAATTAGTACGAACAATATGATCCCATTGATCTTTTTTTCCCTTATCGGCAGCATACCGCATCATATCTACCGTAATAAACTTATCCTTTACCTTGGATGGATTCAAATTATCGTTAAGCATTTTATCTGTTGCAGGGATAATTTTAAAATTACCTTTTGCGGAAGAAGAATATGCAACAATCTGCAGAGCATCCGAAGGAAACGAAGACGGATAATTTTTTCCGAAGTTAATGAGTGTATTGCCTTCAAATACATTAATGGAAATAGTATAAAATTGAAAATAATCTCTTTCCCAACTTGTAAGATTAAAGCGTTTAAATTCGTTGCTTATAAAGTTTGCGGCAATAGAATCACCTTTAAAAGCATATCCTCTTCCGTGAAAAGAAGGGGATGAAAGTTGTTCAATAACATTCCGGGCATAAATGCTATCCTGGGCAGACGATGTAGGAACAAAGATTGCGAAAGAAAATATCCAAATAACTAAAGAGAGATATTTCCCTTTCATTTTACTAACGTTTTATTTTTCCCGATTTTATATCCGTACAGACTGAAAAAGAGAATATAAAGATAGAGCGGTATTAAAATCCAATAAGCAATTTGCCGGTTACATGCTTCTGCAATAGAACCATAAACCAGAGGCAGAATAGCTCCTCCCGCAATAGCCATAATTAAGAAAGCAGATCCTAACTTGGTGTATTGTCCAAGCCCTTCAATGGATAGAGGCCAGATACAGGGCCACATCATAGCATGAGCAAAGCTTAAGGCAATAATTAGACCGATTGATATGCTTCCGGGGGTAACAATCGCAATACATACAATAACTAATGCCAGCAGGCAAGACAGGATTAATGCCGTTCGTTGAGAAATGTATTTCGGCATTAAGACAATACCTACCAGATATCCCAACGTTAAAGCAATTAAACTTAATACGCTGAAATTTTTAGCTACATCGCTGCCAAAACCATGAAAATTTCCATAAAGGGATAATGTATCTATTGCAATTACTTCCGCTCCCACATAAACGAAAATGGCAAGAACACCTAACCATAAATACGGGTAAGAAAAGATAGATTTCCTTGATTTATCCTTTGACATTTCATCGGGTTCTATTTCCGGAAGTTTTGAGCGGAATACCATAAATGCCAATAATGAAAGCATTACGGCAATAACAATGTACGGAGCGATTACCCGTACGGAAAGCATGTGCAATTCCGCCTGGTATGCTTCTCCGGTTAAATGGGTCAAATTTGAAGAAATAGATTCAATGTTGGAAAATAAGATTGTTCCGAAGATAAACACTCCGATCATACCTGCTACTTTATTGCAAATACCCATAATGCTGATCCGTTGCGCCGCGCTTTCGGGCGGGCCTAGAATAACGGCGTATGGATTGGATGCCGTTTGTAAAAGAGATAATCCGGATCCTTGAATAAATAAAGCAATCAAGAACAGAAAATATGTTTGCGATAAGGCGGCGGGAATGAATAAGAGTGATCCTCCTGCCATGACAAATAATCCCAGGGCCATTCCTTTGGTGAATCCTGTCTTCTTGAGAATATAAGAAGATGGGATGGACATAAAAAAATAGGAAATATAAAAAGCAAATGTGACCAGATAAGCTTGTGTGTCTGTTTTTAGTTCACAAACTTGCTTCAGGAATGGGATTAGCTGGCTATTGATCCAGGTAACAAATCCGAAAACAAAAAATAAGGTTCCTATAATAAACAGGCTGAATTGTTGGGATTGCCGTTGAATAGTATTCATGTACAAAAAATCTTTTAAAATACTTACTTTAGTATATCACTTTCAGGAATCCGTATTTCTTTCCGTATTCCAGATGTTGCTTTACAAAGTCTGACGGATATTCAACGGAATAATCAACTACTTTACCCTCTTTTTCCACAGGAACGATTACGGTATTCATAAATCCGCCGTACGGTTTTAAATTTAATGCCTGGTATCTTTCCCGTACTTCTTTATGAAGAGTGGGATCAATTTTCACAGCATAGGTGTCGATTAACTTTTTACCGGCTGCATAATCTCCTTCCGATTTAATTCGTTGGATTTCTGCCAACAGTTTCCCAAACAGGACTCTTAGTTTTTCATGATCATTTACTACAAAATATGTTTTCCCTTCTTTCACCTTTTTTTCAATCACGTTTTCCGCTTTCCCCTGTTCGTATGCCCATGTTGAAATGAGTTTACGAGCTTGCATGTGTGCCTGATTTACATCCTTGCCCAGTTCTATCCGGGCAAATTGTACTTGTATCCCATTACGGATATAACTATTGTATTCCGCTTTTGCAACGTCAAGGGAAGGAATGATGCCTAATTCTACCATTTTTGGATCTGCACAATAATATAAGGCGAATAAATCGGCACGGGCTTCTTCAAGGGAAGAACTGTTTTCAAGTAATGCATTGGGAGAAACACCGGGCAATAGTTGTCCGGAACCATGTCCCAAGCATTCATGTAAATCGGTATGCAAAACACTTCCCTGGGAACCGTATTTTTTATTTAATTCCAGTTCTTCTTTCGAATAAGTGAATTCTCCGGATACACTTTTGGGAGATTCTTCGGCTGCCTTATCATAAGCATTCATCAAGTTGGTAATGGTAACGGATTTGGAACCGTAATCTTTTCGGATCCAGTTGGCATTGGGGAGATTAATGCCGATAGGAGGTGTAGGGAAACAATCTCCTCCCAATGTTGTCGCAGTGATCGCTTTTGCAGAAACTCCCTTCACTTCCTTTTTCTTGAATTTAGGATCTACAGGCGAATTATTTTCAAACCACTGGGCATTTTCACTGATAATCGTTGTAATTTTTGTTGCTTCCAGATCTTTAAAATTGACAACCGCTTCCCATGTTGCTTTTATCCCTAACGGATCGCCGTAGCTTTCGATAAATCCATTGACATAGTCAACCAGCGATTCGGTATCTTGTACCCATGCAATGTTATATTCATCCCATATTTTCAGGTCACCTGTTTTATAATAGTCGATCAGTAATTTTGTGTATTTTTTCTGGGCATCTGTTTCCGCAACATTCATCGCTTTTTCCAGCCAAAAGATAATTTGTGCAATGGCATCACTATATAATCCATTTAGCTTGTAAACTTCTTCCGTTAATTTTCCATCTTTTTTGACAAGCCTGGAGTTTAATCCGTATGAAACAGGAGTAGGATCTTCAGGATTTTCCATTCTGTTATAAAAATCTTCCGCTTCCTTTTTCGTAACGCCTTCGTAGAAATTCGTTGAGGATGCCGCTAATATATCTTTCGACTCATCATTGCTTTTCCGCATTTTGTATACCTCTTTATTGAAAATTATGTTTTCAATCCAACCGGTGAATTCTTCAACCGACCGTCCCTCTCCTATAGGAAATGATTTTGTGTCACTGTTCTTAATCAGTTCATGAAAATAAGCAGCCGGAAATTCAGGCATGATCTTATCTTCCCCATAATGGTGATGGATCCCATTACTGAAGAATACTCTTTTTGCATAAACCAGGAATTGTTGATATTCCTGTCTGGAAGTATCCCCGTTATATGAAGATAAGATATTTTCTAATGTTTTGCGAATAATCAGGTTGTATTTAAAGTTTTGATCCCATAAAATATCTCTTCCGCATTTTGCCGCTTCCCCCAGATAATAAATAAACTCCTTTTGCTGGAAAGAAAGTTGATCCCAGTTGGGAACCTGATAACGCATGATTTTTATGTCTGCAAATTCATCTACGAGGTACTTGAAATTTTCTGTTTCGTTTCCTGATTTTCGGTTCTGGTCTTGTTTCTTCGAAGAACAAGCAAATAAGAGAATTACCAGCGGTGTTAACATCACTACTTTTTTCATTTGTCATTTTTTGAATTAAATATTTTTTTCGGGACGTATTTTATTTTTCAATAGATACTTTCACCGAAGTTGCCAAAAGTTAAGATAGAAGATTAACTCTGTTGAGCTCGCGGGCCCGGTTGCTTCGTACCTCGCAATGACGGAAATGCGTCTTTGCGGGCTTGATCCGCAATCCCCTTAAAAGAAAGGGGATGTTGAAACAAGTTCAGCATGACGACAATATGTTAGTTAAAAGCGTCATTGCGAGTTACGAAGCAATCTCTATTCATTTTATCTCAGCTTTCGACAACTTCATTTTTTATCAAACAAAGATACTAATTTTATCATAAATTTACAACGCATTAATTCCGCTTTGATTTTGTGAAAAATCCAGAATATTTTTTCAAGATAAATTACATTGTTATAATGAGCCGGCCTATTGCATTTCCTTGTTTTTCGCGGCGTTTCGTCCCTGGCGTTGCGCCACGATCTGGCTGTATTTGTCGATGAACGTGTTGATCCTGTTGACGAAGCCCGCATATTTATCTTCTCCTTCGACGACAATCAGGGCATTGATACGCTTTACAATAGAGGTATACACCCTGTCGACTTCCAAGCGGGTTGCTTTCATGGTGAGTTGGGTTTTGACGGCATTTTCGGCGTTGCGTGCCCTGACCAGATTTTCAAAAGCATCGTTCTCAGCACCCAGTTGGGATGCCCAGCCTTCGAGTTGCACGGTTTCCATCTCTTTTTTCCAGTTGTCATTTAGTTCCTGCAGAAGGTTGTAAATCGCCGATGTTTCTTCATTAAAAGGTTTTTCGGAAAGGTTTCCATAGGTGTCGAATACTACCTGGAGACGGCGTGCCGCTGCAGCAATCCCAGAATTGTAATGGTTCAATGCCGCCCTGTTTGTCCCCATCATACCACTGAAGATGAAATCGCGCCTCTCATCGGCAGCGTTGATATTTTGGGTGAGGGCACTTTTGATAATCTTCTTGCACGCTTCATCTTCGCGGGCATAACAGGACCGGTATGTCTCAAACAATTCCCCGATATTGAGTATTTCGGCGTCTGCCGGACTAATTAAATCGTTTACTTCCGTATGAAACTGGAAATGTTCATCGTTACGTAAATGCTCGTAATGTATGGATTTGATATTCATATTGAACAGTTGAATAATTTATACCTGTATTTTAATCCCGCAAGGAGAAATTTTATATTGAAATGAATAGTTTCATAATGCGAAACCGTTC
>JAVBLM010000007.1:0-92796 GCA_031553535.1 Bacteroidales bacterium
ATTTATACCTGTATTTTAATCCCGCAAGGAGAAATTTTATATTGAAATGAATAGTTTCATAATGCGAAACCGTTCCCGATACTCCGGGTATCCTTTCGCGTAGTTGCGAAACTGTCCTCGATACTCCGGACATACTTTCGCGTAGTTGCGAAACTGTCTCCGATACTCCGGACATACTTTCGCGCAATTGCGAAACCGTCCCCGATACTATGAGCATATTTTCGCGTAGTTGCGAAACCGCCCCCAACATTCCGGACATACTCTCGCGTAATTGCGAAATCATCTCCGATGCTCCGAGCATACTTTCGCATGGTTGCGAAGCCGTCTCCAATACGTCAGACATACTTTCACAAATACTTCCTATGGGTATTGTTTTCTTCGTATTACCTTATTCCTTTTATTTTGCAAATATATTCCGGATTTTTAATATGCAAATATTATTTTTGAGAGGTTTTTAAATGGAAGATAGAAAAAATGGCAAAAAAGCATCCTTGCAATCCGGTCAAAGCAACATGCAATATAAAAATAGCGGTTAATGGTTAGTTGCTGATAAGGAGCATCATTTGCGAGAAGGAGAAACAACGACAAAGCACCCGGGCATGGAGTGCGAAAATATCAAAACGGCGCAAGATAATCTCCTGAATCAGCTTTCGACAACTTCCATATAAAAAAGGATTGGAAAATGCCAATCCTTTTCGCATATATATAGAATTTTTAGTTAGAATATCCAATAACTTCTGATGAGTATTAGATTTATCTATTAGAAATTAATACAATTTTTATACCACAGTTCTTTTTTGTCATATATATTTTAAGAGGAAAATATATATTCCTGTCTATAAGTCTGTTTTAGATTTATAGTACAGCGTAGAGCAAGCGTTTTCCTGCAATATTTTTTTGCTGCTTTGGTAAATATTGTCAGGATTTACGATAGTATATTTATCTACTTCTTCATTAATGAGTCCTGCGTCTGTCATTGTTTCTGCAATGCTTAAATTCATTGCTTTATCCTGAACCTGCAGTTCGGAATAATACAAGACGGTCTTAACCCTGTTTTTCACTTTTTCTAATTCGTGTTCGGAAATAGAATCGGTTTTGAGTTTGTCGAATTCTTCTAAAAGGGCTTCTTCTGCTTGTTGGAAAGATATTCCCGGGGTAAGGTATCCATTGACAACAAATAAGCCATTGTCAAAAGTTCCTGATACGTATGCGTTGATAGAAGAAAATAATTGTTTATCCTTTACTAAGGTTTGTTGTAGGCGGGAAGATTCTCCATTGGATAAAATGTCGGAAATAAGATCTACCGTATAAAAATCGCTGTCGGTGCGTTTGCCCATTTTGTAAGCTTTATATAAGCAATTTACAGGAACTTCACGCTCAACTTCTACCAATCTTGCTTCTGTTTGGATAGGCTCTTCAGGTAGATTTCGTTGATATTGTTTCCTCATTGGAATGGGGCCGAACCATTTTTCTATCATTGTTTTGGTTTTATCAATATCCAGATTTCCCGCGACAGATAGTACGGCGTTGTTCGGAGCATAAAAAGTGTAGAAGAAATCTTTTACTTCTTCCATAGAAGTTTCGGCAATCTGTTCGATGCTTTTTCCGATTGTATTCCATTGATAGGGATGTACTTTATAGGCAAGCGGTTTAAGCAATAGCATTACATCACCATAAGGTTGATTAAGGTACGATTGTTTGAATTCTTCTATTACAACGTTTCGCTGGTTATCAAAACTTTTTTGAGAGAATGCCAGTTCGTTCATCCTGTCTGATTCGAGCCAAAAAGCTGTTTCCAGATTTTGTACCGGAAGGGTGAGATAATAATTGGTTATGTCTACATTGGTGAATGCATTATTCTCTCCGCCTACCCGTTGTAAAGGCTCATCGTATTTGGGAATATGCTTTGACCCTCCAAACATAAGATGTTCAAATAAATGAGCAAGCCCTGTCCTGTTGGGGTTTTCATCCCGCGATCCTACGTTATACGTTATATTAACGGCTGCAATCGGAGTATTTATATCTTTGTGTAAAATGACGGTTAAACCATTATTTAATTTATATTTCTCAAAGGATATCATGTTTATTATTAATAAGTTTATAATCGACAGCTTGTTGATAATTTGATTCCTGCTGCATTAAAAAGTCTCGCAATTCATTAAGTTGTTGTATAGGTGCTGTTGCAAAAGAAAATGTTTCTTTATTCCTGAAGAAATAACTATGTTCATCAGGATAATATTGTGCCAGAAAGTCGGATAAACATCTTTCATCCTTTTTCCCAAGTTGGGATTGATGATTCCGCAAGAATTGAAAGATTCTCAATCCGTCCACCTTGTTATGAAAAGCACGCGTAAAGGAGGATATTGTTTTGTAGTTTTTACGCAACGGTGACCATAAATCATCGGTAGAAAAGATATACTTTAAAAAACAGATAAACTCGTTATCAATATCTTCATAAAATAGTTTGTTGATTTCTTTGTATGTCTCTTTGATAAGATCAAATCCACTGTAATCGAAGACAGGATATGATTTCCAATCCCCCAGGCTTCCCTTATGCATGGCCGGCCCTGTCCCGAAAGGAACACGGGATGAATACCGGGAGGCAGGATATACCTTACTTTCATTATAGCGAAGGATATGGCCGTATTTACATAATTTCTGCAAGAAATAGAAGTCTTCCCCAGAGCAATAAGGGTCAAATCCTCCGACTGCCTTGCATGCTTTCATAGTACATGCTATTGCCGATCCCAAAGCGGTATAAGCATAGGGGCTGTTGATCCGTAAAAGATTGAGATTGTAATTACGGGTATATATTTCATAACGCAATATCGACCGGTCTTCCGGTTCGGATTTAACTAATTCGTGATAATAAGGAACGGCAATGGCAACAGCATTTTTATGTGCTTTGAAATTATCCAATATGGTTTGACAGTAATCCGAGTCGAAAACAGTATCGGCATCCATATTAATGAGGATGTCGGTATCGGAAGAAACCGGTAAAATCCGGTTTATTAATAATTTTCTTGCATGGCCGACCCCTTGTTTTTTATCTTCCCATCCGTTTCCCCTGCTTGATTTATCAACAAGGACAATATCCGGGCCAGGATAGTTTCCCAACAGTTTAATTGTTTCTTGATTATTCTCACATATAATTTGTTTTTCTTTTTTCTCCCAACAGCTTTCGGGTTGATTGACACAGATATATATTTTTATGTTAGCATTGCATTGTTGTTTGGCAATACAATCCAAGGTGAAAGGCAAATATTCTTTCTCATCCATTACAGGAATCGCAAAATAAATAGTTTGGCGTGTCATGATTGCAAATATACACCTTTCTTACTATGGATAGTATTATTTGAAAAACTTTATTATAGAATGGGGAAGAGTGTTGTAGATGGTATCCGGTCAGTATTAACCCTCGACAGGAAGGAGTTAATGTTATCAACTTTAAGCAGATTCTCAAAATTGGGATTCAGGAAGTTAGTCATTACAGGATTATCAATAGGAGTCTGAAGATAATAAAAAAACAGTGTAAAGATTCTTAAATAAAATTACTTTTTATTTGTCCGTAAATTGCCTTGGGAGAATACAGCCATTGAATTATTCCTCTTGCCAGCAGGAATAAAATAAGGGCAAGCCAAAGCGCATTATTTCCTAATAACCCGGAGAAGGAATAGTATACGATAAAAAATAAGAGAGTAGAAACCAGCATTGCATTACGCATGGTCTTTGAAGCGGTGGCTCCGATAAAAATACCATCCCATAAAAAGGCTGCATATCCGGAAAGAGGGACCAGCAACACCCACCAATAAAAAGGATGGGCCTCTTTGATGATGGAAACATCGCTGGTGAGCGCCCATAATAGATTTTCTCCGGCAACGGCATATAACAAAACAAATAACAGGCTTAACCCGAACCCCCATCGGAATATTAATCGGATCGTGTTTTGGAGGTCCGGTTTGTTTTTTGCCCCGATGTATCTTCCTGTAAGCGCTTCGCCTGCATAGGCAAACCCATCCATAATATAAGAGAAGATGGTAAAAAATTGCATAAGGAGCGTATTGACAGCTAAAATTGAATCTCCCATCTTGGCGCCGGCAACAGGAATAAATGTAAATACAAAAACCAGACAAAGACTGCGGACAAAGATATCTGTGTTCACAATAAAGAATCGTTTCATTTCCGTTAACCGGAGACCTTTTTTAAGGTTGAAATAACGCAGGAAACGACGGTAATAAACCAGCCAGAATATAATGGCAGTTAATAATCCTCCATATTGAGCCAGCACAGTTCCCAAAGCAACCCCTTCTATATTCATATCGAAGACAAATACAAACAACAGGCTGAATACAATATTCAAAACATTGATCAGGATGGCAATGAACATGGGAATGCGTGCATTTTGCATGCCTATAAGCCATCCTTTGATGCCATAAAGGCATAGTATAGCCGGGGCCGCCCAGATACAGATAGTGAAATATTTGTAGGCAAGTTGTTCCATTTCCTGACTGCCTTCAACAATATACAGGGCAAACCGGCCTATGGGAATTTGTAGAATAATGAGTAGAAAAGCAATGCATAAGGCAATGGTAATCGCCCGGACTAATATCTTCATTGCTTCATTGAAGTCCCGTGCACCATATGCCTGTGCCGTAAAACCGCTTGTGCCCATTCTTAGGAAGCCGAAGTTCCAGTAGATAAAATTGAAGATCATGGTGCCGATGGCAATGGCACCGATATGTGTTTTGTTTCCGATATGTCCGACAATAGCCAAATCGACCATTCCCAGTAGCGGGACAGTGAGATTGGTAATGATATTGGGAATAGCAAGACTTAATATACGTTTATTCATAGAAGGTGATTAATTATCAAAATGATAAAAATAAGCATTCACCTTATCCTTGTAAAAATGATTTAACGTTGGAGGAATTGTTTTATATAGTTCAATTTCTTTTTTCTTATTTAGCTGTTGCTCGATCAACGGAGGAATTGTTGTGTTAGGCAATTGCCTTGCTTCTCTTGATTCCCGTTTTTCTTCCTGTTCCCGTTGCATCTCGGCACGTTCCGATTCCAATAACCGTGTTAGTATTTGTTGCTGACGATTAATCGTCTGCTGATTGATTATTTTATTAACAAGGTCTTTTTCGGTTTGCTCCATTTCCTTGAGCATTTTATCAATGTCCCCGCCATATCCTTTGCCTTCTTTCTTGAGTTCGGATTGGTATTCCTGCATCATCTTACGGATGGCCTCTTGTTGTGCTGCCATACGGGCAAATTGCTCACTCATGGATTGTCCACCCGGCTTGTTTCCTTTCTTATCACCTCCTTCTTTTTCTCCTTGCTCCATCTTTTTACGCGCTTCTTCCAACTGCTTATTGAGCTGTTCTTGCATTTGCCGCATTGATTTTGATGACTTGGGTTTGGAACCGCCTTCACAATTGTCGCTTGTACATTGTCCTTTTCCGGAGGAACCACTCTGTTGTTTCTTCTTTTGCATGTTTTTAATTGATTCGGCAATCATTAATGCAAGATCATTTAAGGATGTCATTACGAATTGTTGCTTGGATGCAATTTGTGAATTCCTGTTATTGAAATAATGTTGGAGCGTGGGCTCTTGGGAATTGTTCAATAATTCCATGATCTGGTCTTGAGCCTGATTGATCTTGGTTACTTCTTTCGATATAAAAGGCGCTACCATTGCCTGCCGGCGGGCGATGGCTGAGATGGAATCTTCTATCATTTTCAGATTATCTTTCAAGTGAAATTGATTCTGTATGATTTGGCGCATTGCCGGGTCCTGAATGCTTACTTTTGATGTTTGCAGCATTAATTCTTCCTGTTGAAAAGATGTTTTGATGATGTTGTCCAGAACCTGCCGTAACCTGGTTATATCTTCTCCCAGATTATCCATTTCTTCTTCTTCCATGTTTTGCTGCATTTGGTTAGCCATTTCTTCCATTTTTTCCCCGGCTTTTTTCTGGCTTTCGGCAGCTTTTGGTTTTTGGTTTTTGTCTAACTGTTCTTTGGCCTGGTTTAATTGATCGGAAACTTCTTTCTCAAGACCTTTTGTTTTCTCCAGGTTGTAAGGATCTTCCAACTCTTTATTTAGTTTTTCCAGATCTCTTAATTCCTGTTGTAGATCTTTAAACTCCTGATTTATTTCGTTTTGTTTTTCCTGTTGCCGTTTTGTGTCCGCATCTTTTTGCAGGGTTTGTTCCGCCAGTTTCTTTTGTTCTTCGGCCAACCGGTTTGTCTTGGAGATGATATTCTCCATCTTGGATTCAACTTCCAGGCTTTTGAACAACTCCAGGTTTTGGTCTAACTGCTTATTGATTTCTTCCGAACTGAGCTTGATTTTATCCAACATTTCGTTCATCTTATTTTTGTCGATGTTAGATTCCATTAAACGTTGCAGTTCTTGCATCATCATCTTCATTTCATCACTGAACAATTCTTCAAAGCGTTTTTGGATCTCGCGCTGTTTTTCCAGAATTTGTTGATCAATATCATTGTATTGTTCATTGATTTGTTGCTGCCTCTGTTGTTCCGTTGCAAGATGCTCCATTTCTTTCTTTATGTCTTGCAGCTGCTTTAGTAAATCTTCCAATTGTTTCTTTTCCTGCCACGAAGGCTGGTTCTTGTCAACCATTTTCTTCTTAAGGTCGTCAATGCTTTTAAGGATGTTTTCACTTTCCTTAAGCATTTTATCTAAGTCTGAACGGGTTTGCTGGTTGACGCTTTCCGATTGTCTTTGTATTTCATCCAAAGTAGGTAATGTAAAGTTCATTACAGTCGATTTGGTTGATTTCGCTCCGTTTACCTGGTCATTATCCCATATTTCGAAATAATATTCCAACCTCTGGCCTGCTTCCAGGCGCATTGTCTGTGCATCAAAATAGTGATAAAATTCCTGTAGATTAATATTTTGATGAATAGGGATGTTAGTAAATTCATTTGATATTTCTTTTTGATCCTTATCCAGGATAGAATAGGCAAAATGCAGTTTTGTAAATCCATAATCATCACTTATTGTTCCTTTGAAATAAAAACGATCTATAAAGGCAGAATCATTAATTACAACTACATCAATAGCAGGATACTGATCCGGAACAACGTTGATATAGTATTGTAACGAATCGCTGTTTATCATATGACTATTCTTATTGAAAATGGTATATGCCAGATTCTGCATTAAACGCATACTGTATTGAGAATTATCTTTCTTTGCATCCAGGTTCACCTTTTTCTCTTCGAATGCAAAAATAATCTCATCGGTATTTCTCGAATTAAACTTCCAGGTAATTTTGGTGCCCTGTGGAACAGTAATGTCTCCTCTGTTGTCGATTGTTTCTGTTGGTCTGGCTATATAGTTCGGATATTCCAATTGCATCGAGAAGTTGATTAATATCGGTTTCGGTATCACCTCCAGTTGAAAAGGGCGTGACTTAACTTCTTCCGTAAAAATCTGAAAATCGGTTGTCTTCTGTAGATTCTTGAATTCGTAACTGAATGTCGTCTTGGTGTTATGTTGTAACTTGTGAGTGGTATTCCCTGTTTCTATAAAAAGTTCTTCGGGAATTTCTTCTCCTTCCACTTGGATATTGAGAGTAAAATCTTCGTTTTGAAAAGCAACAAGGTTTTCATTCTCAATCACAAATCGGTACGGGGCAGGTTTTTCAAAATATTGACTATATTTTACGATTCGTTGTGTGGGTTCGGTAAATACGTGATAATCCCATATAAAGACAAATAGGATAATTAAAACAGGGATAGCTGCGTATTTTACATACTTTAGATTTTTACGTATGTTTACAGCCGCTTGAAAACGAAAAGGCTTTACCTGTTTTATCTTTTCGTCAATGGAAGCAAGTAATAAATCCATGCTTGGCACCTGCTCCAGTTCGGTCATTTTCCGGAGTTGCAGGGCATTGAGTAGCTTATCATCAATTTCAGGAAAATGTTTTCCGATAATCTTTGCAGCTTCTTCATACGACAGGCGTTTGCCGATTCCCCAAATCTTTAATAATGGGCGAATAACGAAGAACCCTATTATGAATACATTGATTCCTATAAACGTATATAGTAAAATCCCTCGCAATATTGAATTTGAATACGTAAAATATTCGAATAATGCTAGTGTGATGAATAAAATTGAGAAAACAGTGATAAATAGAATACAACCCCTTATCACAATGTTTTTGTAATAAGTCCGAATGAATTGTTCGAGTTTATTGATTAATAATTCACTGTTGGTCATATCTTCTTAATAGGATTTATATCGTTTCTTTTAAAGATTATAATTGCAGCCCCGATGTTATTTTTTCTACCCGCTTTGTATGTCTTCCTCCTTCGAAATCGGTATTTAAAAAGGCGGTTACAATATCCAGTGCAGTTTGTTTATCCAAAAACCGTGCAGGAAGAGCAATGATATTTGCGTCATTGTGTTTTCTTGCAAGGGAAGCAATTTCTTCCATCCAGCACAATGCCGACCGTACGTAAGGGTATTTATTTGCCACAATGTTCACCCCATTTCCAGAGCCACAAAAAATAATTCCTCTGGAATAATTCCCCACGTTTATTTCATGAGCCAGGGGATGAATAACATCCGGATAGTCCATGCTTTCATTAGAAAACGTTCCAAAATCCTTTATCGTATATCCTTGGTCTTCTAATGCTTTTTTCAGATACTCTTTTGTCTCAAATCCGGCATGATCTGCGGCCATTAGTAATGTTTTCATATTGAAATATAATTGATTATGATTTTATATATAACGGTACAAAATTACAAATATTTTCGACGGAAATTCACTAATTATCTTCTATTTATTTTCAATCCCTGACTCGGGGCGAAATCCTAAAATGCGGTAACAGAGAAAAGCGTTTTGTTGGAACACTAAAATTTAGAAACAGCTTAGTCCGGTTCAATTTGCATGATTCTTCCAATTGAGCGTAGCGATTAATGGTGAAAGATTCGGATAAAATGCAAATACTCATTCTCATCGTAATAACGTTGTAATGTTATATTTTAAAGAAGCTGTCAAAACCAGACAGCTTCTATTGTGATGTAAAGTATCAAAAATATTTATTCCCCAAATCCTATTATGACTTCCGGAGGTGATGCCGGTACTATTTTCAATAAAAAGGTAGAAGTAGAGCGACATATGCTTGTTCCTAATGTATAGGAAACATAGGTTTGTCCTGTAGTTACTCCTTTAATATCAACAGGATTATCATCTGACCCCCCAACTATTTGAGCATTTGCATTAGAAAATGTCCATACTCCACCTGCCGGAGTACAGGAAAGCTGAACCGTTGCATTTATACAAACACTTTGTCCTCCCGTAATGGCATTAATCGCCGGGAATGTACCTACCGATATCGTATCTGTTGTATTGGAACAATCTGTTGTCGCTGAAGTAAACGTAAATGTTGCAGAACCAGTAGTTATCCCGGTTACAAAACCATTATTTGTTACTGAAGCGACAGATGGATTATTGCTTACCCAACTTCCTCCTTCGCTCGGTGATAATTGAGTTTGGGTTCCGATACAAATACTGCTCGATCCTGTAATGGAGACTATCGGCAACGGTTTCATTATCAAAGTTACGGTAGAGGTATCGGAACAATTCGTTGTATTGATTCCAACAATATTGTAACTACCCGGCACGCTTATGGCCGATGCTTGAGCAATGCTTAGCTGTACCGAATAATCGAAGTTCCAGTATGTGAATGTCAAACCAATAGTATCGCCTGAGGTAAGGGCAAGGTTTGTCAGGTCAACTGTGCTCAGAGAGCAAATCGGGGCAGGGTCGGAGAACGAAAATTCAGGTTTCGGGTTTACGGTTACCGTATAGGTTTGACTTGTGCCCGGACAACCTCTAAAGACCGGTGTAATGGTATAGACAACTGTTCCCGGGCTTGTTCCCGTACACTCCAGTTCATCGTATACAAAAGTGGTTCGGTTGGAGGAGCTTAGTGTATTTCCTGCTACGCCGGTTCCAACTGAGGTGATGATGTAGGTAGTTCCGCTTTCTGTGGGGATATCCGGTATCAGTCCGGGATCCGGAACCGGTGTCCCGGAACATATTATTTCTGTTGCTTTCGTTAACGTTAATACCGGAAGAGGATTTACCGTTACCGTGTATGTTTTCGGAGTTCCTTCGCAGTTGGTGGCTACGGGTGTAATGGTATAGGTTACAGTGCCGGGAACGGTTTGGGTAGTTACCAGCCTGTCAGGCGGAAACGATGACAATGTTGTTCCCGAATTGGTATTTCCGGTGATTCCGGTTGTGGCGGTTGAAACGATAATATAAGTGGTTCCTGCAACATCGGACGATAATTCCGTGGGAGCCGGTACAATATCTCCTGAGCATACGCTGCCTGTTTCATCACTTCCGTCGATGTATTTAGGAATGGGGTTCACGGTAACCTCTATAGTGGATGTATCCTGACAATATACACTAAGTCCAATTATATGATATATGCCCGATATTGTGATATTGTCAGCCCGGTTGGTTATTTCTTCCGTATAATCTTCGTTCCAGTATTGAAAATTCAGAATAGCTTCCGTGCTGCCGGAAATGACGGGTAATGTGGTCAGGTTGGCCGATCCGCAAACCGTGGTGTCATCGGCAAATTCAAATTCGGGACTTCCGTATATGGTTATTTGTACGCTGTCGACAACTGGATCACAGCTGCTTCCCTCCAAACAGTAAGCCGTTACTATGAGATAAATCGTAGTATCGGTTGTCCGGTGATGGGGCAGGTAATGCAAGGTATTGGTTGTTTCTCCGGTAGCTGTTCCTGTTGATTCGTAGTTACTCCATGCGACCGACGAAGTTGCGCTGTTGGTAACAATAGTGATGTCGGTAGGCAGGTGGGCGCAAACGCTTCTTATTTTTCCATCAGGGAACGAGATGGTAGGTTTTTCATCTACCGTTACCGGGAAATAGGTTTTTCCTACGCTGGCATATTGTGTCCATATTTTGAAACTGCCTTCTCTTGGCCAGATAACGTGTGCTTGTTCGGGGTGGTTTTGCCCCGCAATGGTTTCTCCCGGAGCGGGGATACGGCGTGGGGTGGCGCCTGTTATGACGTCTACATTCCATGCATATTCTGTCATGCCCGGTGAAGTTTGATAAACTATGGTGTCGTATTGGCACACCCTGTCGGCGTCCATTTCGGTTCCGGTTAGAATAGCTACGTGGAACATATCCGATTCACAGATGATATCGCCTCGTACAATACCCAGAAGTTGTTTTCCCGGTTCGACCGGAATATTTGTATAGGTGTCGGTAAAAGTGCTTCCGGCAGGAAGGGCCGTTGTAATATATGTATGTGTCGTTATATATGTATCGATCAATGGATTATACCTGCTCTGATTATCTTCGTCAATATAAAGGTCGATGTAAAAGGTATCGCTCGCAAAAAACTCATTAAGCGCTATCACCGATAATATACCATTCCAAAGATAACCGTTTCCGCTTTCCGTTACTTCACTTTGAATGTTTTCTATATGGAACGCGTATCGTTCGATGGTTAGGGCAGGCTTTATTGTTGGTGCACCTTGTGTAACATAGAAAGCACAACTGTCCCCATCGCACACGGCAGTATATTCATAGTCTATTTCGGCATAAACTTCATACGTAGCGCAAGGCGCTCCGGTTGTTGTAAATTTAAATTCGGCTATAATGTCGCCATCGTTTATTGTTAAGTCTTCCAATAAAGGCAAAACTAAATTTAGCCCGTTAGCTTGCGGTACAACTATTAATTTTTCTCTCAAGGGTGCATTTTGTATGGGATCATAACTGCCATCGACAAGCGTAAATTCGTATGGCAATAATACGTTTATCCTTTCTTTACTGCTATCGGTCGGCATCCGGTATTGATCAAAACTTGCTTCCAGATGCCATGTGATCGTATCGCTTAGGTTGTTGGTCCATGTAGTAACAGGATTTCCCTTGCTGTCGCGAAATTGAGAAGTAATGATATAGGTATTTATATTCGATGCATTTTCTACATCTATAATATTAAATGGCGCGGTTTGCTTTGTAATACGCTCTTTAAAAGGATCACAAGCCGTTCCATAATCAAGATAAAAATTCAGTGAATTGTTTCCGAGAAAGTCACACCCTGCCCTCACGGGAACGGTAATGGTTAGAAAGTCATTGGGAGCCAAACTTCCTAATTCCCATACAACGCCGGGCACATCACCCGATGCAGTTGTCGCTGCTCCGGTAATACTATAAGTAGTGTTGCCGGATGTTGTTACACTTACGGTTTTATTGATGGTAAGTGCCGTGGAATTGATGTCATGCAAGATCAATTGTACATTGTTGAGTTGGCCTGCGCCGGCGGCGGTTACTTTAACAACATAAGCCGTGTCGGCACATACATCCTGAATGGTGGTAGGCTGCCCCACTATTTCCAGGGTGGCGGTTGTGTTTTCCGGAAGTATCCGTAAATCAACGGTAGCGTCTGCCATATATCCACATCCGGGATTATGTACTCTTACTGTCACCGTAACCGTTGTTTCCTGTGCCGATATATCGGGGTTGTAAGTAACAACAGGGGTATTGGTACTGGCGGGTAAAAAAGCGCCCGTGATAGGCTGCCCGTATCCGTTATCGTACCATCCTATCCAGTCGTAGGCTCCATCGATATTCGCTGTCAATCCAACGGTCTGATTGTAACAAACAGTATCTTGCGTAGCTGTAATTGTTACGGTATATTCTTTATAAACATTTACGGTTACCGGCCTGCGGGCGCCGGTATCGTTTTCACAATAGTTATCATTCATTATGGATACATAATACGTAACAGGCTGAACATTTACGGTGGTATTGGTAAGTACACCGGTAGTATAAGCCGGCCCGGTAAACAAGGGAACTGTTGCACTTTGGCTGCTATACCATGTAAACGTAGGATTTGCAACCGTAAAACCGGTTGTTACCGCTGCATTTAATGTAGCGGTGGAACCCGAACATATATTGATTGAATTGGCCGTAATCATGTCAGCTGTCGCAATGGATTTGAGGGTATACGAATACGTGTCGCTGGTTGCCGGGCATCCGTTATCGGTAACGGTTACATAATAATTTCCCGATTGGCTGATGCTTACGGCGCGTGTAGTTTGAGAGATTACTTGTCCGTTGAGATACCAGCGATAGGTTGGATTGGTATAAGTTCCGTTCGCAGTCAATGTGGCGGGAGTTCCACATATAATACCACTGGCAGGCGAAATAGTTGGTTTTGGAGGATCGGCTGTTTTGGTAATAGTTACGCTATTGTTGGCTGTAATCGGGTTGCTGTTGCAATTGACACCGGCTGACATAGCCGTAACGGTAATAGTTACCGGACTCAAGCCGGTTGGGATGCTCACATTGGATATAGTTCCGGTGCGTACGGTTCCACTTGCATTAAATTTAACATTAGCGATTTGATCGGCTCCGCCATTTACCGTATAAGTAACGCTGTATGTTCCTGTGTCAAGTCCCGTATTATTTCCTGTGATTGTAACATTTACAGCTGCAAGGCTTTCGCATACCGGCGATATGGCCGAAATCCCGACGTTTATAGAAAGTTGCGGACAATAGGATATAATCATCCCTCCGGTTCCACCGTTGCCGGCGTTACTTTGTTGCTTTGCACCACCCCCACCACCGCCATATTGTTGGCCGGAATACGCCACCCCTTTTGTTATCATACCGTCGCCGCCGCTTCCTCCTCCGTTGGCGCCCGCACCACCGGTGCCACCGGCGTTGTTTGCTCCTTGTCCGCCTGCGGCGCCATTGTTAGAGCGCCCTGCTCCTGCGCCGCCGCCGCCGCCGCCGGAGGTGCTACCACTACCGCCGCCGCTCCCCCCCGCGCCGCCGCTATAGCGGATATCGCCTACACAGTTAGTCGCTAAGCCACCCGGACCACCATCAGAACCATTTTGGGGACCTACGCCCCCTCCGACAGCTTTTATTAAGTCCGTTCCACCCCTTCGGAGATAGGTGTCTCCTCCCTGGCCGACATTGGTGGAAGTTCCAAGCCCGCCTGCTCCAATACTGATGGTTAATGTTTCGCCGGGTGTTACATGCAAAAAATAGACTTTGGCGTATGCACCACCGCCACCACCGCCTGTAGTTTGGCCGTTACTGCCCGAAACAACACCGCCGCCGCCGCCGCCCCAAGCCTCTACCATAATGGTTGTAACTCCGGCAGGGACAATATAGCTTCCGCTTGCGGTTACTTCACCATTGGGCAGAGTCTGTGCATGAAGATTGCCTGTTGCAAAAACAAACAACAGCACACATAACGAACCAACCATCTTACAGGTGGCCCTTAAAGGCATAAATGAGAGTGTATAGAATATTCGTTGTCCCATAAAATTTGATAGTATTAAATAAAAGAAAATATCGAACTATATCTTGTTACTTGCCATATACTCCTATTTACCTGCCATTCGTATTGTAAAATAATGGAACCAAGAAAACATACTCTTAATCGTCATAGTAGTTTCTTTCCTATGAAAATCAGGGATAAAATTCAAAACTATAAGCAATTGTTTGCTTATATGAAATGTCCATGAGTTAAACGCCTTACCAAGGAGAATGATTATCATGGACATTCCATCTGTACAAATAAAATAATTAAAAAGAGAAACAGATGAAATAGACTTTATGCTACAAAGGTACAATTTCGTATTAAACAGCATAATTTAATTCAACGATAAAAAGTAAATACGTTCTTAAAAAGGAACATTTAATATTAAAACATAAAGACTCACAAAAGTATTCTTTTTTTTATTACGTCAAACAAATAAAATAGTATAAATGTTTACCGTATCCTAAAATAATACTTTGAGGTAAAATTTAGCCTCTAAATGATTGGGCTTCGATTTTTATTTTCCCTGGTTTTAAGAACTCGTACTTTAATTTTTCATACTTTTGCATTTATTTTCTCATTGAATGAAAAAAAGAATAGCTATATTAGGTTCAACAGGTAGTATTGGTGTGCAAGCACTTGATGTCATTTCTATGCATCGGGATTTGTTTGATGTGGAGGTGCTTACAGCAAAATCCAATGCCGATTTACTTATCGAACAGGCTATTAAATTCCTGCCCAATGCAGTTGTAATTGCCGATGAAGAGCATTACGAAAAAGTGAAACAAGCATTATATTCCCATGATATAAAGGTATATGCCGGAGAAGAATCTATAGAACAGATTGTTGAGATGGGGACCATTGATATGGTATTGGTTGCCTTGGTTGGATTTTCCGGGTTAAAACCTACTGTCAATGCAATACGGCATAAAAAAGCTATCGCATTAGCCAATAAAGAAACATTGGTTGGGGCAGGGGAGTTCATCATGAAAATAGCAAAAGAAAATAATGTAGGAATTATCCCTGTAGATTCGGAACACTCGGCTATTTTTCAATGCCTCAGTGGGGAGTATTACAATAAGATAGAATCAATAACGATTACCGCCTCGGGAGGACCGTTCTTTGGGAAAAACACAAACGATTTAAAGAATGTTACCCCTGAGCAGGCCCTCAATCATCCTAACTGGACGATGGGCAATAAGATCACCATCGATTCTTCCACACTGATGAATAAAGGGTTGGAGATGATAGAAGCAAAATGGTTGTTCGACCTGTCTCCTTCGCAAATAAAAATAACGGTACATCCTCAGAGTATTATTCATTCATTGGTTCATTTTGAAGATGGCTCTATCAAAGCTCAGATGAGCCTGCCTGATATGCGCATGCCGATACAATATGCGCTGTCATACCCTTATCGTTTGAAGAATAACTATAAGCGCTTTTCGTTTTCTGATTATGCTTCATTAACTTTCTTTTCTCCGGATACGGATACTTTCCGTTGTTTGCCGATAGCGTATGATGCCATTAAACGTGGAGGAAATATTCCCTGTTCGATGAATGCAGCTAATGAGATAGCCGTGGCTGCCTTTTTGAAAAGAGAACTCCCTTTTTTACAGATAGCCGGGATCGTAGAGGAAACAATACAGAGAACTTCTTTTGTCGCAGCACCTTCTATAGAAGATTGTTTGGCTACAGATAAAGAATCTCGACTAATAGCAAAAACAATAATAGATAAACAAAAAAAATAGAATATGTCAGCATTTGTCATGATAGCCCAGTTAATCCTTGGGTTGGCCTTATTGGTCTTTGTACATGAATTAGGTCATTTTTTTGCAGCCAGAATATTCAAGATCAGGGTTCCTAAATTTTATCTTTTCTTTAACCCCGGTTTTTCCATCATGCGTTGCAAGAAAGTGGAAGGAAAGTTACGGTTTAAGTTCTTTGCGAAAAACTTACCCGATACGGAAATAGAACGCTATGAAAATGGAGAGCCTGTTCTGGATGAAAAAGGTAAACCGAAATACAAATTGATAGATTTAAATTCCTTGCCTGATGGGGACTGGAGGAAATATCCTGAAAACACAGAATACGGTATCGGATGGTTGCCATTAGGAGGTTATTGCCAGATAGCAGGAATGATTGACGAAACACAAAGTGTTGAAAACATGTCTTCCGAACCGCAAAGCTGGGAGTATCGATCCAGGCCGGCATGGCAACGTTTGATTGTTGTTTTAGCAGGTGTGTTTGTTAATCTGGTCGTGGGGGTTTTATTGTTTGCATTGGTAATAGGCAAATATGAAAAAATGTATTTACCCAATGCAGCTGTAACTGATGGAATTTATGCTTATCAGGCAGCCCGTGATATGGGATTTGAGAGCGGAGATAAAATAATTAGTGTAAATGATAAAAAACCGGAGCGTTTTAATGATGCTATCGGGCCTAAGATCTATTTTGGGGCGATTGTCCAGGTTGAAAGAGATGGTGTTCCGATGAATGTTGTTGTAGGAGAAGATGCGTATGAAATCTTAAAAGGTACAAGGGGGCGTTTTATTGATGCATCAAATTATCCGGCAGTTGTCGATAGTGTATTTGAGGAAGGAGCCGCTTATTCTGCAGGAATACAAAAAGGAGACAGGATCTTATCTATTAATGATACTTTACCTATATCTTCCTGGGGGGCTTTTTCAGAGAATATCCGTCATTTTCCCAGTCAACAAATTTATGTTACATTTATACGAAATATCGATACCATGCGTTTAACTCTTACTCCGGATTCTTTGGGATTGATAGGAGTAGCATCTTTTGGCATGCCGTATACATTCAAACCCTATTCATTAGGACAAACAATTAAATATGGTTGGAAAGATGCGATGGGTTCTTTGTGGCTTAATATAAAAGGTTTAGGAAAGGTGATTAGCGGAGAGGAAAGTGCACGTGATTCCCTTTCCGGGCCGATAGGAATTGCACAAATATATGGTGGTGAATGGAATTGGGGACGATTCTGGTATATAACAGGCTTGCTTTCTGTTATTCTTGCCTTTATGAATGTACTTCCCATACCGGGTCTGGATGGAGGACATGCAATTTTTACTTTTATCGAAATGATAACAGGAAGAAAGGTATCGGATAAAGTGCTCCAATATGCACAAACGATAGGAATGTTTCTTCTGTTGTTACTGATGATATTCGTTATTGGAAACGATATCTTCAAGTTATTTATGTAGTGGATATTATAATTATTTAGTTTAATAATTAAGGGGAGATTTTAATCTCTCCTTTTTTTATGTCTTTTGGCATTCATCGTTCTGTTTTTGGGGAAGAGGGATAATAAAAAAAGTATTATCTTTACATCGATAAAATAGATAAAACAGATAAAGCCGATTCCATTACGAATTATAAATTATAAATAATAAATTAGGGGCTGTCCCCTCAAGAAACAGGCTGACAGGGAAAGGGTTTAAGACTTTTCAAAAGGTATTAAAATAAATGGATAAAAGATACCATAGTTCAGTAGTCAATTCAAGAAAAGATCTGCGGAAGGTCTGCGGAGTCTGCGGGAAAAACAAAAACACAGCAAGCAGAAAGGATAAAATTGATAAAGTCGATAAAACCGATAAAGTGAAGAAAACTATTTATAATTTATAATTATTTCTGTAACTTGCATAATTCCTGTTAATAAACCAATAAAACCCATTCATTATGTTGAAATATACACTGGAAAGTAACCCATTAACCGAACGAACCGATGATTATTGGGCACGAACCCATGTCATAGAAAGCCTCGACAAAGAGGCAATTATTGCCTGTATGTTAAAAAGTGGTACGCTGCTGACGCGTACCGATATTCTTGCCGTACTCAATAATTTCGAAGAGATAATAATAACGAAATTGATTGAAGGCAGAGCAATAAATCTTCCCTTATTTAATACTTCATTTTCGATTTCGGGTGTATTCGACAGCCCCTCGGATAGCTTTGATGGTAATCGTCATAAATTGAATATCAATTTCTCCAAAGGGCCCCTGATTCGCAAAGCAGAACAAGAGGTAAAGCTTGAAAAGGAGATTATGCCCGCTCAACAACCTATTATCTACGAAGTTAGAGATCTCATAAGCGGTATGGCAAACGAAGTTTTAACCCGCAATGGCATAGTAGAAGTTTACGGACATTACCTCAAACTCAAGGGAGATGACCCCGGTTGTGGTTTATGGTTCATCAATGCTGAGGGAGAAGAACATAAAGCCGATATTATTATTGATAACAAACCTGTAAGAGTTGTTGCCGTAATACCTTCTTTGGAATGGAGTAGCTGTCAAATCAAGGTGGTAACGCAGTATTCCGGTGGAGGTACGTTATTAAAAATACCGAAAAGTTTTCTTTATCCCAAACCCCTGCGAGTTGAAGGTTGATCATACTATTAAGCAACATAAAACCATGCTTTCGAATACCATTAACATATACGTTCATGCATCATGGAAGCATACCTCCCGATAACACGGAAGCATACTTCCCGATTATATGGAAGGATGCCTCCCGGCACCATGAATACTTGCGATCAAACATCACGAATATATACGACCGGAGAATAGGAACACTTGCGATCCGAGAATACCATCACAACCTTAGGAATATTTCAATTGGATTGGTTATGCGGAAACTTTAAGGAAAGGGTGCGTGTTCGTTGAAGTATTTAGTTTCCTCTAATCCGTCCGTTGATTTGATTATTTGGTGTTAGTATATATGTTAGAGGCGCGGCATGCCACATCTCTACATGCCTACCAATGACAGAGATTAACTCCGTTGAGCTCGCAAGCTCGGTTGCTTCGTGCCTCGCAATGACGCTCTTAACCAGCATATTGCCGTCATTCTTAATTCTTAATTCTTAATTTTCTTACACCAATCCTGCAAAGCCCATAAATGCAAGAGCTAAAATACCTGCAGTAATCAAGGCGATGGGCATTCCCTTCATGTTTTTAGGTACACCGTTGAGTTCAAGTTGTTCCCGCAAGCCTGCAAACAGTACTAAAGCAAGCCCAAAGCCGATGGCCGTGAATATTGTAAATACCAGCGAACCTATAAGATTGTAGTTTTGTTGGATTACCATAATGGCAACTCCCAATACTGCACAATTGGTTGTAATTAATGGAAGGAATATTCCTAAGGCCTGGTATAATGACGGGCTAACCTTCTTAAGTATGATTTCCAGCATTTGAACTAAGGCGGCAATGATCAGGATGAAAGATATTGTCTGTAAAAAAGCCAAATCTACGGGAACCAATACATACATATATACCAGATAAGTTGCCAGTGTTGCAATTGTCATAACAAAGACTACTGCGGCACCCATCCCTACGGAAGTGGATATCTTGTTGGATACACCTAAAAAAGGACAGATCCCCAAAAACTGGGCGAATACTATATTGTTGACAAAGACAGTCGAAACGATAATCACAATTAATGCTTCCATATTATTTTATATTTTTGATTAAAATATTATGCTTTTTTCCTTGATTTAAACGAATTGATAATAGCCAGTATAAATCCCAGCGCCAGGAAACCTCCCGGTGCTAATACAAATACAATCATCCCATCGGCTTCAGCAAATTTATGTCCGAAAACAGACAGGTTTCCCAATAATTCTCTAATCGTTCCTAATATTGTTAAACCCAGTGTAAAGCCTAATCCCATCCCTAATCCGTCGATAGCAGAGTTAGCAACATTGTTTTTAGAAGCAAATGCTTCGGCACGTCCTAACAGGATGCAGTTTACCACAATCAAAGGAATGAACAATCCTAATTGTGCATGCAACTCAGGAAGGGATGCTTGCATTACCAGGTCTACAACAGTCACAAACGAAGCAATAAGAACAACAAAAGCAGGAATGCGGACTGTGTCGGGAATGAGATTTTTTAAAGAAGCGATTGTAATGTTGGATAAGGCAAGTACAAATGTAGTAGCCAAGCCCATTCCCATTCCGTTGAATGCAGATGTGGTAACTCCAAGAGTAGGGCACATTCCCAACAATAACACAAAAGTGGGATTTTCTTTAATAATACCGTTGATAAATATTTTCCATTTATTCATTGATTTTCCCTCCGTTTTTAGTAAAGGCATCGTATGCTGTCTGAACGGCGTCACAATAGGCTCTTGAACTTATTGTTGCTGCCGTAATAGCATCCACGTCACCTCCGTCTTTGGTTACAGATAATTTATAATCGCTGGGATTCTTTCCCAGGAACTGATCCGGAAATTTCGATTTTCCTATCTCCATTTTGCTTCCCAGCCCGGGTGTTTCCTTGTGTTCCAATACTTCTATCTTGTTGATGTTTCCATTGGATAAGAAGCCAACCATTAGTTTAATTCTTCCGCTGAATCCTTTGTCGGTAAATGTTTCGACGGCTGTTCCTACCCATTCTCCATTTTTATATCCGTCATACATAACCAAAGAATCGGCTGCTTGCGCTTTTTTGAAGATATTATCTTCGACAACCATTTCAACCGGGAATTTAGCTTCTTTCAATTCATCAAATGAAGGAATTACCTTTTCGATAGCTGATTTTTTATTCAGTTCTGCCGTTTTTGCAATGGGTTTTTTTGTATAGGTATACACTGCACCCAGAATTCCTGCCATCAATGTTGATATGATCAGAAGGCAGAGTAATATATTTTTGAAATTTGATTGGATCTTGCCCATAGTAATATAGTTTAATTATTTAAAGTTTAGAGTATCCATTTAGTGTCATTTATATACTTTGTATTTAGTGTTATAGTTAGATATTTGGCCTCCATATTAAATGCAATCATATAAAAATTCGATATTTTTCCTCTTTGCTATTTTGTTTTACATTTGATAATTATCTAATTTTTACTGTTTTGTTGTTTGTTTCTACTTTAATCGTTTTATTCTATTATTATCAAGTAAGGATTTCATTTGAGCAATTGCTGTTTTATTTAATTGTATCAGTCTATCCTTTTGCGACAGATTTTGTTGAATCAGCAAACCGTTAATGCTTTCCATGTTGCTTAAAACAACCAATTGTTCCAATGTCGCATAATCTCTAACATTTCCTTTCTTGTTGGGATTTGTGGTCCTCCATTCTTTGGCTGTCATTCCAAACAAAGCAACATTCAATAAATCAGCTTCATTTGCATAAATAGTATTGATCTGGTGTTTAGTTACTTCTTTGGGAATCAGGTTTTCTTTGATAGCATCTGTATGAATTTTATAGTTGATTTTTGATATGGCACGTTGCAGGTTCCATTCTAACGATAGTCGATGTTGCTCATCTTCTTTTAAACGTTGAAATTCAAGCAATAAATAAAGTTTAAATTCAGAACTTATCCATGATGCAAATTCGAAAGCAATGTCTTTATGAGCGTAAGTGCCGCCACCTGAACCTGTTTTTGTGTAGATTCCAACAGCGTTTGTAATTTCAATCCATTTTGAAGGACTCATCGTAAATGAATTACTTCCTGCTTCATACAAAAGGGGGTCGATTTCGACCCCTTTGAAATTAGGGTTATGAATTTTTTCCCATAAAGCTAAAAATTCAATGGTACCTCGACTTCTCATCCAATTTTTTACAACATCTTTAGGTTCGCGGGAATTTTTATAACGAGCTATGTCCGTGATGCAAATATATTCCCCTCCTGCCGGTTGATTGGCAATTACTATTTGTGTTCCCTGTACCGATATTGTTTCTTTTTTACTCATATTTTTCTATGTCATTCTAACAAATAACGTAATATGCCACAAAACCTTCTTTCTTATTTCATTCTTAATTCTTAATTTCTTTCACCCCAAACCGTTTCGGCTTAAATCCTTTATTGATTAACGGGACAAAGCCATTCATGATCAGAATAGCGAAGGAAACTCCTTCCGGATAACTTCCCCAGACCCGGATAAGAATTGTTAACAACCCACACCCAATTCCAAAAATGACTTTTCCCCAACTACTCATAGGTGAAGTTACCATATCGGTAGCCATAAAAATAGCGCCCAATAATAATCCGCCCGCTAATAGGTGGAATTCGGGAGCAATATACAAATTCGGATTAACCCAATGCAAAATAGCTGCAAAAACAAAAACAGTTCCGATAAATGTAACCGGAATATGCCATGTAATCACCTTGCGAGCCAACAAAATAATTCCCCCTAAGATAATAGCCAAAGCCGCCACTTCTCCCAAAGAACCTCCTCTTTCACCTAACAACATTTGCAGATAACTGGGCAAGCCTGCTATATCTGCCGGATTTTGCCCTGTAGCCAAAGCTCCTTTGATTAATCCCAGTGGGGTAGCCCCTGTAGTAGCATCTACCATTGAACCCATTGGAGTAGCTCCTATGGTAGCATCTGCCCCTGTAAATCCCCGGCTTGGCAAAGGCCATGTTGTCATTTGCTGCGGAAAAGAAATTAATAAAAATACACGCCCTACCAATGCAGGATTAAAAAGATTTTTCCCCAGCCCTCCGAAAGCCATTTTACTGATTCCGATCGCTACAACAGCACCAATAACAATAATATACCAGGATAAGTTGCTCGGAACATTAAATGCCAGGAGCAAACCGGTAATAATGGCGGAACCATCGGTTATGGTCGGCTTTTGTTTCATGAATACCTTTTGGAAAAACCATTCCAAAGCAACACAGGAAATAACACTGATAGCAGTAACCCGTACGGCATCTATTCCAAAGTAATAAAAGGAAAAGAGCATGGTAGGAATTAATGCAATTATCACAGTCCACATTATTTTCTTTACAGAATCGGTGGTGTGAACATGCGGAGAACCGGATATTTGTAGTAAACTCATATATTTTCTTTTATTGAAGTTTAATAATAAATAGAAACTATTTTTGCATTCTGGAGCGTATCATTTCTCCTGTTTTATTTTTCCCTAAACGGATATAATCCAATAAAGGACGATTGGTCGGACAGATAAACTGACAACTACCACATTCGATACAACTGGTAATCGATTCATGTTCGGCATCTTCCCAACGGCTATTTTCTGCTAAAGGGGCTAGAAAATAAGGCTCTAATCCCATAGGGCAAGCACCTACACATCTTCCGCAACGTATGCAGTTGGATGGTTCCAGCCGTTTGGCTTCTTTCGAGTTTATTTGTAATAAGGAAGTAAATCCTTTGGTTACATAAGCATTCAAATTGGCAATTGATTTTCCCATCATGGGGCCTCCGCTGATTACTTTTTCCGTATCGGGAGCTAATCCTCCGTTAACCTCTATAATTTGAGAGATAGGGGTTCCTAGGCGAACCATATAATTTTTAGGATAGGCAACCGATTTTCCGGAGTAAGTCATATGGCTAACAATAAGCGGCTTATTTTTTTGTACCGCTTCATATACTGCCAGTGCGGTTGCAACATTATCCACTACACAACCCACATCAATAGGGAGTTTTCCTGTAGGGACTTCACGCTTGGTAATAGCTTTTATCAATTGTTTTTCTGCTCCCTGCGGGTATTTTGTCCGTAAAACATGAATGTTTACTCCTAAGAATTTGGATGCTGTTTCCTTTAACTTAGCGATTGCCTCCGGTTTGTTATGTTCTATCCCGATATCAACAGTGGATAAACCCAATGCTGTCCTGAGAATACATGCACCTGTAAGAAATTCTTCGGTTCTTTCTAACATAATGCGATTATCCACAGAGATGTAAGGTTCGCATTCTGCAGCATTGATAATGCAATATTCTGCTTTTCTTCCTTCGGGAACCATCAGCTTGATATGGGTAGGGAAGCAGGCGCCGCCTAGCCCTACAATGCCTTTTTCTTTTATTTTCTCGATAATTTCCTGACGGGAGTGTTTTATTTCCCTTTTTATTTCAGGACTTGTATCAATATCTTCCATCCATTGATCTTCTTCAACAGCAATGGTGACAGCCATTTTTTTGTATCCGATAATGTCAAGAACGGGTTCTATTTTTGTAATGGTTCCTGTATATGGAGAATGTAAATTAGCCGAAATAAAAGCTTCTCCTTTGGCAATTAATTGACCTGTTTTGACAAAATCCCCTTTGGCAACTACAACCACAGAAGGGGCTCCCAGGTGTTGTGTAGCATATAAGACAGCCTCTTTAGGCAATGGGAAAATCTCGATAGGGGAATTATGTGCAAATTTATTATCTTTTGGGTGAATGCCACCCTTTTTAAATGTTTTCACGTTGATTACGTTTTATACACACTAATTTTCAGTCTGCAAATTTATCATTTATTTTGAGATAACATTGTTTTTCTAAGTTAATATTTTATTACAAAAGATAGGAAATGGAAAAATCCTATTTAATTTATTGTATTTCTATTTATTAATATTAATGATAATCAGAAGTCACACAAGTTACGGGAAGTTAGAGGAAGTTATAAAATAAAAGAAGTTATCCCAGAATATTGGCAGCGACAAGGCCTACGACTAGAAACCTGCAAAAGCGTCCAATCAACATCATAATAAATACGGGGACGGGTTTAAATCGTAAAAATCCTAAAGCTAAAGCTATCAAATCCCCGATAAATGGGAGCCAGGTAAATGCGGCTGCAATTATTCCGACTTTTTGGACTTTATGCTGAAACTTTTCAATATCTTCTTTCGTCTTTTTGAAATATTTTTCTATCCATTCCCATTTTCCCAAATAGCCCAGCCCATAGGTTGTTAATCCCCCGAGAAAATTCCCTGCGGTTGCCACAATAATGCATGCCCATACGTTAAATTTCAAGGCAATCAGACCCGTTAATATGATGTCTGAACTCAAAGGGATAATTGTTGAAGCTAAAAAAGAAGCTAAAAACAATCCTATATATCCTAAATTTACTAAAAATTCCATAAGTATAAAAGTGCAAAGATAAATAAATACCGAATATGGGAATGGGGAATAGTTAAGAAGTAAAATAAATATTCAATTCCTTTGTAGAATATTGAATAAGATTTTTATCTGTCCTTAATTAAGAATTTCATGTATTATTGTTCACATAGATACAGGAAGCACTATATAATCGGCGTCCGGAGAAATGACTTTCTTGAATTATTCCGTGAAATAAAAACAAGGGCAGGTTGGTAATCTCTCTTACTTCCCCTCAATCCAATCCGTAATAGATTTATCGTCAGGTGAGATTTTGGGAGAGATAGATTTTATCCAATTACCGCTTTCATCTATCATGAACTTTTGAAAATTCCATTGGACTTCGGCGTTTTCTTTTCCATTTTCATTTTTCTGGGTCAGCCATTTATACAGCGGATGCATTTCCTTTCCCTTGACTGTAATTTTTTCCATCATGGGAAATGTTACTCCGTAATTCAGTTGACAGAACTCCTGTATTTCTTCATTCGTGCCGGGTTCCTGCCCCATAAAATCATTGGATGGAAAGCCGATAATAACAAATTTATCCGGGCCGTATTTTTCATATAATGCTTGCAGTTGGGCATATTGAGGTGTAAGCCCGCATTTGGAAGCAACATTCACTACCAGCACTTTTTTTCCTTTCAGGGAAGAAAGCGGAAAATCTTTTCCGTCAATGGTCTTGACAGTGAAATCATAGAAATTCTTGTTTTGTGCCGATAAGAAACCTATACTTATCATCGCAATCATTACTAAATAAATTTTCTTCATTGTTATTTTATTATTTGTTTCTCTATATTATATTCATCCTTAAAAAATCCCTAATCCTTGCAGGAAGACTAATAAAATTGCCAACGGTGCAATAAAGCGTATAATAAACATAAAGACAGGGAACAAACGAACCTTGAGAGTTCCATGATTCGTAATTTCATCTTTTATATGTTTTTTATTGTAAAACCATCCCAGGAAAACAACGATAAAGAACGCACCTAACGGCAATAATATATTCGTCGCCAGAAAGTCACAGCTATCGAAAATTGATTTCTTGAAAATAGTAATATCTTTTAGCGGGCCGAAAGATAAAGTGGTAAATATACCCAGAATCGCTGATAGGGACGCTGCAATTACAGTTGCAGTGATCCGTTTCATTTTAAATTCTTCCGAGAAATACGCAACAACTACTTCAAGTAACGATATTGCCGATGTCAATGCAGCAATAGCCAACAGGATAAAAAATAATAAAGCAAAAAATTCCCCTCCTGCCATCTGTTGAAATATTCCGGGAAGTACGATATATACTAATCCAGGTCCTTGTTCGGGATTCAATCCAAAAGAAAACACAGCAGGAAAAATAGCAACACCGGCTAAAATCGCCATTAACATATCTGCAATAGATACGGTAAAAGCAGTCTTGGACAAATTATTGTTCTTATTGATATATGATCCATATGTGATTAATGCTCCCATCCCAATGCTCAACGAAAATGCAGCCTGCCCGAGTGCACTTAATATGACATTCGAATTTATTTTTGAAAAATCGGGATAGAATAAAAACTTCAATCCTTCTGCCGACCCGGGAAGGCTTATCGCCTTAACGGAAAGAATCACCAGTATAAGAAAAAGTAAGGGCATCAATATTTTTGAATATCTTTCTATTCCCTTTTGTACTCCATATACAATAATACATGCAGTTAGCAATATAAAAATTAACTGCCAGACAACCGGCCATATACTTCCGGTATGAAAATCGTTGAAAACCTTTGCAGGATCTGTTACGGAAGGAGAAGAAAAAATATCTTTTATCGAAAGAAAAATATATTCCAGCGTCCAGCCTGCTATTGTACTGTAGAAAGCAAGGATAATAAAAGCGGAAAAAATACCCATTAACCCGACTAAATACCAATGAGTTTTTGGCGCAAGCCGTTTAAAAGAACCATAGGAGTTACTTTGCCCTCTTCTACCGATAATAAACTCCGAAAGAACGACAGGAATTCCAATAATAATAACAAAAGCAAAATAGACAATCAAGAAAGCGCCTCCTCCGTTCTCTCCCGCCATATAGGGAAACCTCCAAATATTTCCCAGTCCGACTGCCGACCCTACAACAGCAGCAAAAACACCAAATTTACTCCCGAATCCATCTCTTGTACTTTGGTTCATAACACAAATATTTCATGAATATTTTTATTTTTGCAAACATACAATTTTTTTTTATTCTTCATTTGTATTCCTTGTTGTTTTTCTGCCTGTTGCTTTGTTCTTATAGCTGTAATTTATAATTAATTCCGTTGAGGGCTTCGCCGTTCGTGATTCGTAATTGAATTTTTTTCCTTTTGGAAACCGGGAAGGTACGTCTTCCCGAATAGCCCTTTGATTTTTAGTGTTTCGGCAGTATACTTCCGGGTTAAATTCGAGAATTCAATATGGAATCGGAAATGTTCTTCACTGTGAAGGCCCTTAAACGTTATTATTTCTATCTTCATATTCAATGTTTTTATAAGATTAAACATAAAAAAAGACACAAGAAAGAGAAAAAAACAAGTAAACTATTCTATTCCGACTGTTTCAGTTCAGTAATTTCTTCTCAACGTTTATTGACAACCCTTTTTTATAGTATAAATTTCTTCTCAATATTTATTGACAGCCTTTTTCCATAGTGAATTTCTTTATCAGCATTTGTTGACAACCTTCTTCCATAGTGAATTTCTTTCTTCGCATTTGCTGAAAACCTTTTTTCATAGTGAATTTTCTTCTTCGCATTTGCTGACAACCTTTTTCCATGATGAATTTTCTTTTTCACATTTGCTGACAACCTTTTTCCATAATGAATTTCCTTCTCAACATTTGCTGACAACCTTTTTCCATAATGAATTTCCTTCTCAACATTTGCTGACAACCTTTTTCCATAGTGAATTTCCTTATCAGCATTTGCTGACAACCTTTTTCCATAATGAAATTCCTTCTAAACATTTGTTGAGAATTTTTTTCCATAATTAAATCACCTGTTTATATATTTCGAATCCCATTTATACTGAAAAATATATTTGTTTAAGACAGATAAGAACTGCTTATTACATAAAAACTCCTTTCCGCAAAAAGAAAGAAATTTTTATATAATAATTGTAACGTCTTTATAATCAGGCTGCGGTAGCGACCGGCCACTATCTGCAAGTAATCGAATTCTGACAGGCTATGTAAAAGTAAAAAATCCCTGTATGGAAAGAAACAAATACCTTCTCCCATCCTTTTCCCAAAAATCCGGAAGATAATTTTACCTGTTTTCCGGTATTATTTAGGGTTTCATTTAAAATCCTTTCAAAGTATATTCAATCACATGCATGATTCTGCCTGAAAATATATACCGATTTTATAAACGGCGCTATATTTTTAAAATTTCTATAATAAAATAGTTAATCATAGTTTAAACCTTATACAGAGATGTATAAAACTATAATTTGATAGTAAAAAGGGTTTTGTTATTATAACAGAAGTTACGCAAGCGGAGAAGTTATAGTAACGCAACGTGCAGAAGGCAACAAGCAGAAAGGATAAAACCGATAAAATAGATAAAGCCGATAAAAGGGTAAAATTCAACATATAGAAAATATCAAGGAATAACCAAATCAACAAAAGAATAAACTGCTTCGCGAATGATAACTTCCTGTAACTTCATTTAATTTGCGTAACTTCTATTATCATTCCATTTGTTTATGATAGTAACCGCAAAGTTGAATCCTGGTTAATCACAGGTAAATGATGAGAAGCTGTGGCTGATTTATATTTCCTTCGGATAAAGTGGCATTTTCTTTGAACATTTAAAACAATGATATATTGCCGGAAAAAGGCCGGCTAATTATAACGGAAGCAGTTCGGACCAAGACCCTCTTACCGTTTCTTTTTTTACACTTTTGCCCAACATTTTAAGGAATGTTTTTCTCTCAACAGGTTTTGCTCCCAATGTCTGTAAATGATTGGTGACCTGTTGGCAATCGATAAAGTCAAATTCCAACATTTTAAGAGCTTGAACAAGGTAATAAAAAGCGAATTTAGAGGCATCCGTTTCCAAATGAAACATTGATTCGCCTGAAAACATTTTTCCAATCGACAGGCCATAAAGTCCCCCTGCCAATTTTCCGTCTTTATATGTTTCAAAAGAGTGGGCAAATCCCAATTCATGCAGCTTGCAATATGCATCCAGTACATCATCCGTAATCCATGTCCCCTGAACCTGATTCAAACGAGGGGTGCAAGCGCATAATTCCATAACCTGACGAAAATCCGTATCGATCTTAATTTCATATTCCTTACGATGGATGCGTTTTAACAGGCTTTTTGAAAAAGTTGCTTCGCCGGGAATACAAATCAACCTGGGATCCAGCGACCACCACAAAACAGGGCCTCCTTCATTATACCAGGGAAAAATTCCTAATGAATACGCCGTCAACAGACGTAAGGGAGATAAATCACCTCCGACAGCCAACAAGCCCTCAGGCTCGGCCAATTCGGGATTGGGAAAGATTATTTCATCTTCAGGGAGGTGGAAAACCGGCATTGTTTATCGCAAAAGAACTTCTTTTATTTTTTGTTCCAATGCTTCCCCGCGCAATCCCTTGGCTATGATATTTCCGTTTTTATCTACAAGAACAGTAAATGGAATACTTCGTACACCATATATAGCCCCTGCAGCAGATTGCCAACCCTTTAGATCACTGATCTGATTCCATATCAACCCATCCGTCTGAATGGCACGCAACCAGTTCTCCCTGTTCTGATCCAGGGAAACACCTAAAATATCAAATCCATATTTACCATAAGTCTGATACAATCGAACCATATTCGGATTCTCAACCCGGCAAGGCCTGCACCATGATGCCCAGAAATCTATCAATACAACCTTCCCTTTTAAAGAAGAAAGAGAAAATAAATTCCCTGCCGTATCCTCCAATGTTATTTCAGGAGCGGGGTAGCCAATAGCCAGCTTTTTAACAGATTCTACCTCCTGGTATTTTGCCTTTACAACATTATTTTGCGGATATTTCTTTATCAACGCAGTTAAAACAGAATCATGGACAGGTAAAAAATCATCTGCCGGAAGATATTCTATCAAGGCAGCAGAAGCATAATTGTCTGCATTTTTTAACAACATAGTCTGAATTGATTGTGATCTCTCGCGTTCAATGGATTGTTTTTCCAGTTGCTTTTGTTCAGCAGTTTTATCTGCCATTTGATCTATCGCTCTTTGCCTTCTATCATATCCCGTATACATTTCCTGAAATGATTTTAGTAATGTGTTTTGTTCGGAATCCGCTACTTTTGTTATGATTCCCGTAGATGCATCAACATCTATTTGTCCGCTCCCATTCGGGCGCAAAACAACTAAAACAGTTTTTCCATCCGAAAGGCCGATAAAATAAAAACCGATATCCGAAGGCTTATATGCAAATTCGAAAGCTCCTTTTTTCCCCAGTGCAACTTTTTCCAATGGTGGGGCTTGCCTGTCAAACGGATTATACAATGCAATGCTATCATTTATATTGCCGTTTATTATTGTCCCTTTGATTCCTGTTTGTGCACATCCTGTAAAACAAACATACAAAAAGCATACTGTAGTTATAATGATCCTATATTCTTTCATTTCCAATACGATTTTTAAATGGTTAGAAGTTAGAAGCAAAGGTACAATTATTTTGTATAATAGTCTGCAAAAATTGAGAAAAGAATAAGCAACACACCAACAAAAATGTATTTATATTCGTCCAAATAGATATATCGGCATGACATGTCTCCTTTTTACTAAATTAATTCTTAGAGATCTTTTGCGTAATACTTCCTTTTTCTGTTTTTATTTTCAGAAAATAGATTCCTGCCGGCAGATTAGAGATATCTATGGTTATAATGGACGAGTGGACAGATTAACAAGTGAATATTACTACCTAAGACATCGTAAATTTCAATATCCCCATCTCGTAATTTGTAATTGCTTGTTATATTCTGTTTATTGAGTCCTGTATTCTCATAATTATTACAAGGATAAACGCCATTCCTATTATTTATCCTCTACTGACCCGATTAAATCAAAATAATCCGCATCCGATATGGTAACAGTATAAAAATTCCCAACAATAAGCTTTTGTTTATTCTTTGGGATAATTACGGTATTATCTACCTCCGGTGAATCAAATTCAGTCCGGCCAATAAAATGATCTTTTTCTTCCGTATCTATCAATACTTTAAATTTATTCCCAACCTTTTGCCTGTTTTTTCCCAACGAAATATCCTGCTGAAGAAACATCAGCTCTTCCATTCTGTCTTCTTTCTCCTTTTGGCTAACGGTCTCTTTCAATTTATAAGCAGGGGTGTTCTCCTCATGGGAATACGTAAATATGCCCACCCTATCCAATTGGCTTTCCTCAAGGAAATCCCTTAATTGATGAAACCTTTTCTTTGTCTCTCCCGGAAAGCCTACAATAATAGACGTCCGAATGGCAATATCAGGAATTTTATTCCGTATTGTATCCAACAACCTGCGTATTTCATCGCCTGTGATTTTCCTTTTCATCCCGGATAAGATATCGTCGTTTATGTGTTGTATCGGGATGTCCAGGTACTTGCAAATCGAGGAATATTCTTTCATTAAATCTAAAATATCAATCTGAAAAGAATTAGGATATGCATAATGAAGCCGGATCCATTCAATATCTTTTACCTTCAATAATTCTTCCAGAAGAGAATATATCTTCCGCTTTTTATACAAGTCGTAACCATAATGGGTAAGGTCTTGTGCTACCAATATTAATTCTTTTACCCCTTGCTCGGCCAAAACGATAGCCTCGTCACGAATGACTTCGATAGGCTTTGATATTTGCTTCCCCCGTATCCTGGGAATCGCACAAAATGCACACTGGTGGCTGCACCCTTCCGATATTTTTAAATAGGCATAATGAGAGGGAGTACTTATTTTCCGTATCGTCAATGCTTCCGCATAAAGCTTGGCATTTAAGAATGATAAAATATCCCGTAACGAATTAACCCCAAAGATAGCATCCAATTCAGGGATTTCTTTCCGTAAATCATCCCCATATCTCGCAGATAAACATCCGAATACAATCAATATTTTTATTTCCCCTTTTACTTTCTGCTCCACACAATCCAAAATAGTCTCAATGGATTGCGCTTTTGCATCTTGAATAAATCCGCAGGTATTGATCAGCGTAATGGGTAGAGGTTTGGGAGATTCGTGGGTAACGCGAAACGAATTCTGTTCCAGTTGAGATGCCAATTGTTCAGAATCCACCGTATTCTTCGAACAACCCAGCGTTATAATATTAATATCGTAGTCTACTAAATTTGCTTTATTAGAGCCTGTTCTTACCATCAGAAAGTTTTCAAAACTAGGAGCCATATTCTATCATAAAATAATGGTTAATGATTAGTGGTAAATGATTAATATTTTACCGGTTTTATCTGTTTTATCCTTTCCGCTTGCTGCATGTTGCGTTACTTATAACTTCCTGTAACTTCATTTAACTTGCGTAACTTTTATTACTATCTTTTCCCTGTTGTGAGATCTTCTTTCATATCTTTCAATACCTTTTTCTCACCATCCTTATATTGAACCTTATACACGACATCGCCTTTTTCGTTATAGTATGTCCAAATTCCTGTTTTATTGAGCATATTGTATGCCCCTTCGCTATGCTTTTTACCGGTGGGATAATATTCCACCCACTTCCCGTGGGCAAAGTCGTCATAAAATCCCTGTTTACGTGAAACTCTTCCTACTTTATCATAAAACGACCACTCCCCGCATTTCCTGTCAAACTCGTATTTCCCCGATTCCAATGGGTTTCCAAGTTCGGAATATTCCATCCATTTTCCATGTTTTTGATCATTCTTATAAGTCCCTTGGCTACGAAGTCTCCCACTCATCCAATAGTAGGTATACTGGCCACTTTTTTTATTCTGGTCGTAATCTATTTTATATTTTAATGTTTCATCGGGATACCATCCATGCCACGTCTTACACATCAGGCCTCCACAAAAATACCCTTCATCCTGTTTCCTTCCCGTAGGATACCATTGAGTCCAAAGGCCATCCTCCTTATCATTAAGAAAGTTTCCCTGTCTTTGCTTTTTCCCATTCTCATACCAGGCAATCCATGTTCCATTGCGTAATCCTTTTTTAAAAGGGCCTGCTTTCCATTTCTCTCCTGTTTCATAATAAAACACCCAATCACCGTCCTGCTGCCCACTGATAAAATTTCCACGGCTTCCCAGAGTACCATCAGGATAATAAAACGACCATAAACTATCTTGCAGCCCGTTATGAAACAGACCCTGCATTTCTACATTGCCGTTATCATACCACCAGGTAGCAAATCCTTCAATCTCTCCATTATGGTAAACCCCTTCAAATGATTGTTGCTTATTAGCATGAAATTCTTTGCATTCCCTTTCCAACAAATCATCTTCATAGAAGCACGTTTTTTCTATTTGTCCGTTTGTCCGATAAAATGTCCATGAACTGTCCTTTTTATACTCTTTAAAAAACCCCTTACTTTCTATCTCTCCATTTGCATACCAACTGGTAAAAGGACCTGTTTGTGGAAAATAAACAGCTTGTTTTTGTCCATTGTCATGCCATGTTTTCCATTCTCCTATTCTCTTTCCTTGAGAATAATTTCCTTCTGCAGATATAGCTCCTGACGGATGATAATATATCCAATAACCCTCTTCTTTATCGTCTTTTATTTCTCCTTCACTCTTAAGTTTTCCATTTTTCCAGTATTCTTTCGATGGTTGAGCGGATACGGAAGCACAAACTAACAAAACAAAAGCTATAATAATATTCCTTTTCATTAATAATTGATCTTTATTTCCAAAATAAGTTTTATTTTAATTGTTTCCACATGCAAAAGGATGCTTATCTGCTAAAATAGCCGAACAACATTCTGCATTGCGAATATAATGTACAATTTCTATACTTGGTTTTGCACAATCTAATCCGAATCCATCTCCTGCAAGTATATGTTGATAACTGACCGTATGCAAATCGGTAAATCCTCCTGTAAACTCCAATTCTTCGCGGTCGATCAGGATAGAACGATACGACATCTGTCCCCTTTTTCTAATATCCTCCGGCAGATAATCCGCATCTATACTTAAAAACCAACGAACCCGGGCCCGTTCAAACTGTAAGAATCCGGAACACCAGGTTGGGGTACGGTGATGGACAACATTCATCTTCAATTCACCGAATATATAATAAAGCATATCAAAAAAATGAATGCCGATATTGGTAACCAGTCCTCCCGACTTCTCCTCATCTCCCTTCCATGAATAATGATACCATTTCCCCCGGCTTGTTATATAGGTTAGATCAACATCGTATATTTTATCCGACTTGTCCGCTTTTATTTCTTCTTTCAATTTGACAATAGCCGGATGATGGCGAAGCTGTAAAATATTATAAATCTTTTTCCCTGTTTCTTTTTCCAGCTCTCCCAAAGCATCAACATTCCAAGGGTTTAGTACCAATGGTTTCTCACATATTGCATTCGTATTATTCCGTAATGCCATGCGGATATGTGCATCATGGAGATAGTTAGGCGTACAGATGCTGAAAAAATCTATTGGGGATTTTTCGTTATTATGCTGTACTTTATAGACATGCCTTTCAAAGCGTTCCGGTTCTGTGAAAAAATCCGCATCAGGAAAATAGCTGTCTATAACCCCGACATTATCATATTTATCCAAAGCCACCAATAAATTATTATTTGTTTCTTTGATTGCCTTTAAATGTCGTGGTGCAACATATCCGGCCAAACCTAACAATGCAAAGTTTTTCATACTTAACAAGCTCTATAATTTAGTTACCTGATTATTCTTCAATTGGTACTCCTCTTTCGATTCAGGGCAAATTGCTCTTCCCTGATTATTAAAATATAAACGATGCCCGTATTCGCTCATCCATCCAATCTGACGCGCTGGATTCCCTACCACCAATGCATAATCCGGGATTGACTTTGTCACTACTGTCCCGGCGCCAATAAATGCATATTTACCGATATCATGACCGCAAATTACTGTCGCATTTGCACCGATTGTAGCCCCTTTTCCTACATATGTTTTCTCATACTGATTCTTACGGCTTATCGCACTACGGGGATTAACAACATTGGTAAATACCATAGACGGACCTAAAAAAACATCGTCCTCACAAATAACGCCTGTATAAATTGAAACATTGTTTTGTACTTTTACATTATTCCCTAAGATCACTTCGGGAGAGACAACTACATTTTGTCCCAGATTACAATTTTTTCCGATTATACAATTTGACATGATGTGAGAAAAATGCCAGATCTTTGTGCCGTCTCCAATTGTACAGCCTTCATCTACTATTGCCGTCTCATGAACCTGATATGCCATATTCTTTTTGCAAATATACAACAAATTCTATTGTAGATAAACGGTTTTTGTCGATTTACTGAAGGAAAGAATCATATTTTTGTTTGAAGATCATGCTTATTTAACTATAGAGAATTTAACGTACAACCATTGAACCCTGATTCTTTAATTCATGGTAAGGAATTATCTTTTGCGCACATGTTTTACGAATATTCATAAGACGATAATGAGAATAACTGCCACCGGTAATGATCATGTCAAAATCAAACATCTTTTGCAAAACATCCATAGGGATATTTACATTATTATGCAACAAAATATAATTAACCTTCAATTTTCGTTCGAGGGCAATTGCATAGAGCGGCTGGTCGATAATTAAAATGCTTTTATTATGAACACGTATAAAATGCCGGCCTGTAATATTTTTTACTTCCTTTATTCGATGATAAATATGATTGTTCTTAATGCCATAATTATATGTTTGATGATTTTCTTCCATATTATGATCCCAAATAAGTGTAGAAGCTCGTCCTTCTATACAATCAACAGCATAGCCTGATTTCACACTGTGAAAAATAATTTCTTTTTGTTGATTTACTTTTATCTGTTTACCTAAATCTATTCCCATCACAATAATTAGACAGAGAAGCGCCTGGAATAAGTATACTTTCTTCTTATAAAGAAATGCTGCTATGAATAACAAAATTAACAAATATATAAAACCAACCTGTAATGCAGACAGATCTATATTACTTGTAACAGAATATGGTAATGCTTCAATAGTAACTATTATCCAATTCATAGACTTGATTAAATATACCAATACCAAAGAAAGATACTTATAGGCAAAAGCCCAAAAAGAGAACACCAAAACTGCAATTCCAAATCCCATTACAATAGGAGTCAATGTTATAACTGCAATATTAGTTAATAAAAAATAGTTTGGAAATTGATGAAAATACAAAATAGCCAAAGGAGCCGTTAACAATTGTGCAGCGAAAGAAACCGTAATAATATCCCATACATAATTCCCTATTTTTGTCCTTGCTTTATAAAGTGAACCCAAAGGCCGTTGCAGCCACACTATACCAAACACTGCCAAATAGGAGAACTGAAACCCTACCTCAAGGATTAACAAAGGATTTAGAAGTAAAAGAACAATCAAAGATACCATTAAACTATTATAGCTATTCGTTCGTCGATTTAACATTCCTCCTATTGCAACAAAAGAAAACATGGCAGAAGCCCTCATGACAGGAGGTGCCAATCCCGTAACACAAGCATAAAACCACACTGTAATCAAAAGAATAATAGAACGAATAATCCGTTGACTTTTGTTTCTATCAAGAAAGCGCAGTAAAAAAGAAACAATCATAAAAATAATTCCTACATGCATTCCCGATACGCTTAAAATATGGCTAACTCCTGCAGAACTATAACTTCGTTCCAAATCAGGATCTAACTCATCACTGGATCCTAAGAGAATTGCAGCAATAACACCATACTCTTGGATATCCATATCGCAATCCTGAAATATCTTTAAAAGCTTACTGCGAATATTGGTAGCAAAATCTATGATTGGATTTCCATTCTTTCCGCTAATCTTTTGCCATGAATTAGCCTCAATATACGATTGTATATGAATACTCTTTATGGATAAATATCGCTTATAATTAAATTCTCTAGGGTTTTTAGGTCCAACAGGTTCATTAAGATATGAATAAAATAACAGTCTATCCCCATAGCTGATCTTCTGAGATTGTTCATTTTTTTGGATGTGTATAATTGCTTTACTATGCTCGGGGTAAAATTTTCCGTCATGTTTATATTCCTCTATTTCAACAATTAACTTTACAGTTTTTGTTTTAATAACCGGAGATTCTATTACAGAAGCAATAAACAAGTGCTTATCATTGCCCATTGATACAGGAGAGGGCTTGCCTTTAGCAATAAAGAACTGTGTATAAGCAAGGGAAAAGGAAAGAATAGAAACAAAAATCAACAATCCACTTACCCATCGGTTTTGATACTTGCGAAATTTATACAATATCAAAACAGAAAACATTCCTAAGCATGTAATGGGAAGTAAGATCCAAATGGGAAAGACAATACCAGTGTAAAAAACAATTAGTATCCCCGCAACAAAAGGGAATAATATGCGCAATAACGGATATTTATTCCATGAGAACATAGTAGTTATATTTTCGTAATTTAGTTTCTTTTGATGACCTCGTTATACTTTCAGTGCCTTTATCTTTACATATAAAATAATCCGATTTAAAATTGATTGCCCTGTTTTGTTACTTTTTATCTGTTAAGTATTACGGTTTTTAAAATGAGCAGAATCTCCCCATTGATCATAGCCTATTGTATTTCCCGTACTTAAGATACGCTTTTCCAATTGATTTTTTGTTTCTTCTGCATCTTCATTTACAGAAGGTTTGTCTTCATACAGTTTATAATTCTCACGATATTTCAACGGGGTGAGGTTGGGCATAACAATATTGGCCCCCACTTCAATAGCTTTCTCCCGGCCGAGAGGATTAAGGGTTTGCATCGCCGTAGAAGCTGCAATGTTAACATCTTTCATCAACACGCGAAGACATGCTATCATATTCAAAGAGAGGTTAAAGCGTTGTTCAATTGTTAGCAACTTCGATTCATGTTCTGCCATTGGGGTTTGATTGTGCACCAAATAAGGCCCCATGCCAATCATATCAATATCTTTCTCTTTAAAAAACAAAAGGTCTTCCGCCAAGTTTTCAACCGTTTGGAACGGAACGCCTATCATGACGCCAGTTCCCACCTGATAGCCAATTTCTCGTAAACTATCCAAACAATTAATACGGGTTTGGTAATCATGCCTTTTGTTTTGCGGATGTAGTTTTGCATATAGCTGGGGATTGGAAGATTCTATCCGAAGAAGATAACGATGGACTCCCGCTTCAAACCATTGCCTGTAAACATCATCACTTTGCTCGCCACATGATAATGTTATACCGATACTATTATTCGAAAGTCGTTTTATTTCTCTGATTAGTTTTGTAATATGTGAGGTAAATTCCTTATTGCTACATTCCCCGCTTTGCAACACCATGGAACCATAATGATTTTCCATGATAAGTTTTGCAGCCTGAAGCACTTCCTCATCTGTTACCGTATAGCGACTAATGTTTCCATTTTCAGAACGAATCCCACAATAGTAACAATTCTTATTACATTTATTAGAATATTCTATCAGCCCCCTGAAGTGAACAACATTTCCGATATACTGTTGTTTGATCTTTTTTGCTTTATCAAATAACAGCTTTTGTTCCTCTCCCATAGAAGAAAGCAATACTACTAAATCTTCTTTTGACAGTTGTTCCTGATTTAAAATATCACGTACTTTCATATATTTTTGCTATCCTGAAATCTTTCACGAAATTTTACTCCCGGCAAAGATACATAAAAAGGAATCGTAAGTAATCATAACAATCTACTTTTTCTTTACTCTTTTCAATACAAGGAGATTCATCGCATTATTTTCCATACCTTCGATATTCTTTTGAATAAAACGCAGAACACGATCATAATATAATATTACCACAGGAGCATCTTCCATTATTAAGTTGTCCATTTGTTGATAGAGCGTCAAACGCAAACTATCATCACCTGTTGACTGGGATTGCTCATACAATCTATCAAATTTCGGATTATGATAATGAGTATAATTGGGACCATTCGGACAGAAATTCTTTGAATAAAAGAGTGAAAGATAATTCTCTGCATCGGGGTAATCTGCAATCCATGACCCTCTGAAAAAAGGTATTTGGGATTTTGCAATAAATTGCCGGAGAATGGCAGGTTGCATCTTAATAACTTCCACCTTAATACCTATTTGCTCCAACTCATGTGCAATGTATTGAACAATATCCATATAGCTTTCCGAAATAGACAATTTTATAGGAGGAAGATTTTTTCCGTTAGGATACCCTGCTTTTGCCAGCAATTCCCTTGCTTTCTCCGGATTGTAATCATACCCGTGAATAACCGTACTGTCATAAGGAGGCAATCCGTAAGGAATAATACCGCAAGTTCCCGGTACACCGATATTACTTCTTAAAAAACGCAGCATCTTTTTCCGGTCAAATCCATAATTAATTGCCTGCCGTATTTCTTTTTTTAACAAAGGATTTTTATCTGCACCGGCTTGATTCTCCTCATCCATCAGGAACCCTAAATACTCCGTATTCAAATACGGCATGGATATCATCCGGAGTCGTTTTTCATAAGCAGGATTCAGTCTGCCATCATTCGTCAATAATTCATCTTTATAAGAGGCATCTAATCCGGACATAAAATCCAAATTCCCTTTAACAAATTCCATAAACACGGATTGCTTATCAATAATAAATGATATGGAAACAGCATCCAGATAAGGCAAGCGTATATCTTGATCATCGAATTCAAAATAATCCGGATTCTTTAGCATCACCATTTTCACTCCTTCTTTCCATGTTTTCAACTGGAAAGGTCCCGTTCCAACAGGATACTTACGAAAGTCCTTCCCATATTTCTCCACAACTTCATAAGGGACAACAGAACAATACTGCATGCAAAGCAAGCCCAGGAAAGGAGGGAAGTTCTCTTTCAAGCGGACTTCAATAACCGTGTCATTGACAGCAAAGAAACTATATTTTCCATTCAGGTCTGTTTGTACCATATTAAATATCCATGCTCCGGGAGACGCAACACGTTTATCAACGATACGATTAAAACTATAAACAACATCACCGGCAACCATCTTTCGTTTTCCGTTTTGAAAGCGGAAGAAATCGGTTTGCTGGAAATAAATATCTTCACGCAGTATAAATCGATAAATCTTTCCATTTTCCGAAATAATCCAGGACTTTGCCAGGCATGGAACAATTTGCAAATTACTGTCTAATTGAACTAAACTGTTGAATAGCTGGTTGCATGCCCAGATATTTGCCTGGTCTTTGGCAAAGGCAGGATCCAGGGAAGTAATCCCGGCAGATTCATTGTATTTAAAAACAGTCCTGTTGCCCTTGTCTTGATTATGGCTGCATGCCGATAACATCAATATAGAAAAACAGAAAAACAATACCCTGATGGATAAAGTCATAGTATATTAGTCTTTAATTATTTTCACGTATATTCCATCCACCCATAACAAATATATCCCCGCAAATAGCCGGATAAATCTACTTCTTTCCCAAAGGTTTCCTGCAAGAGTATACCTAAATTTGTTAGTTTTGTACACGCCTTTATTAATGATCAGTGGTTAATAATGAAATTGTATCATTCTTTCAAAAAAATGTTCTTAACACAAAAGTAATCAAAAAAGAAATAGGTTCATACTTGCAATTTGGGCATCAGAGAAACACAAAAGTGGAATTATATCCATTCATTAAAGCAATTCTTTATCAATTAAAAACTTCTACCGCTGTGATGATGAGGCACGAGAAAGAAGCAACCGGGCGTGCAAGCTCAACGAAGTTAACCCCTCAAAAAAGCGTATCAACTTGGTTACAGATATAACTTCGGGCGAAATCAACGCCATCCTTACCCCTGGCGACGGGGTGAATGTAACGGGAAGCAAGATAAAAATTGCGGGCGGGCATCCCGGCAACGGGCTATATCTTATGCCTCAGGCGGAAGAGGGCAATGAAATCCCTGTTCCGAAGACTTCCATCCTGAACAACGGCCCCTCAAAAATCGTTTTTATTATGCCGGCGCATCTGCCTGCCGGCGAGTATAAGTTGAAAATCATTACCCGGTTTACTACAGGAGCCGTTATGTTTAAAGGGCTACGTACTTATTATATACGATTACCTGTTGGCAATCGTATAGGCGTCTTTCCCTTACCTGTGAAAGATACTTTCCCTTACTTGTGAAAGATACTTTTCCTTAGGCTGGAAAGATACATATGATTAAGACCCCTGAACAGAACCCTTCGGGAGCAAAACTTTGGGGGGTAAAACGAACAAAGAATCAACTAAATATAAACAAGTAGAAAGGATAAAGCCGATAAAACAATTCGATTACGAACGGCGAAGCCCTCAACGAAGTTAATTATAAATCACGAACTGTCCTCTCATGAAACAGGTTGACAGGGAAAGTGATTAAAACTTTTCAAAATATATTAAAATAAATGGATAAAAGATACCGTAGTTTAGTAGTCAATTCAAGAAAAGATCTGCGGAAGGTCTGCGGAGTCTGCGGGAAAAACAAAAACACAGCAAGCAAGCAGTAAGGATAAAACAGATAAAGTGCAGAAAACTATTTATAATTTTGAATTTATAATTAATTTCTCACTAACAACTAACAACTAATCACTATTGCTATAACTTCCTGTAACTTCATTTAACTTGCGTAACTTCTGTTAATTATTAATCCTTTCAATTGTTATTTTGAGCATCGAATGATTTAAGCAAACCATCAACAGCCTCCTTTAATCCGGGCAAATGATTAACAATAACTCCCCAAACAGTTTCATTGTTTACGCTATCATAAGCATGGATAACCTGGTTGCGTAAACTCACAATTTTCCGGGCATTATCAATAGGAATAGCAGGATCGAGTTGAAGAATTTTGCTTACAGCTTCACCGATAATTTCCAATTCACGTTCTACGGAACGCCGCAATTGCTTATTGGATAGATAGTGGTCGAAATTGCGATGTTCTCCCAAATACTCATAAATGGATCCTATCGAAATTTGTATATCGAAGAGATATTTCTGGATTTTAAGCTGCATATATCAATCGTTTTGTTTGTTCTACTCCATGAATAAAATATGGATTAGATAATGTGTGTTCAGCGATTAAATCTATTTTTCGCCCGAATATATCTTCCATTTCGAATAGCAAGTCAAAGTAGTTGTCTGCATATTCTTCCAATACTATATCATTCTGAAATGAAACCAAGAAATCAATATCGCTATTTTCATTGAACTCATCAGTAGTTGCCGATCCAAACACATACATTGTTTGTACTCGATACTTCTTACAAAGCATAACCAACTGCGGAATTTTATCTTTTATTTCAATGTTCATTTCGTTATTCTTTCTTTTATTTGGTTTTCCTTCCCTGCATGGTTATTATGTTATCTTCTCGGTTTAGGAGCACCTTTCGACGTGTTAGTTTCAATATCGGGAGCGTAAGCATCAATAAACTTATAATTCTTCAGTTTAAATACATGGGCAAATGTATTTTCCAGCATGTTTTTATTAACAGACGAAGTAAACCTGAATTTCGTTGATATTAAATTTTCATTATTATCAAACGGCTGGAAAGAGGTTCCGGCCTCGCATAACTTACTTAAGAAATAATAGGTAAAATCATATCCTTGAAATGCATACAGCTCCAAGGTAGGTTCAGTATCGTAAGCATTACGGAAAGCATCAATAAAACGAATAACCTTCGCATTACTGTAATCCACAAAATACTGTGAGATATAATGTGTTTTTAAACTCATAAAATACTCCGTCTCTATATTATCATATTCCAGCCATTTTTCAGGGGCTACCAGCGTCAGGTTTTCCATCTTGGCCAGGTATAGATTCTGTGTGAAATTGGTAACGGTAAGTTCCCCCTCAAAGAAAGTGAACAGGAAGTTCTCTCCCATATTATTCATTGCCGACCTGATTCCGGAAATACCGCTAGTCTTTACATTGACCTCCTGAATAGTGATATTCTTTCCGGCACTATTAAAAACCTTTTGCATACCTGCACGATACGCCGCTATCTGTTTGCTTTCTTGGGCAGACTGATAATTGGCAAATATAATATTCGCATTGGGGTATTTTTCCAAAACATATTTTGCAAAAGACTCTCCCATATAGGTGTTTATAGTCATTGCTTTATATGTCATTGCACCATAGGATTCAAATGTAGAGGAAAAAGGATTTACCAATAAAATATTCTTGTTTTTTGCATACTGGCATAATGTGGAAAACTCCTTTCCCTGGAAAGGCCCGATAATCATATCTGCATGTTCCAGTTTTCCTGTTTTGATTAAGTCCGCAATTTGTGTGGAGGTTTCTGCATCTTCCACGTATAAATTAATTTTTACATGCGGATACTGCCTGGAAATATCTTCTGTTGCCAATAACATAGCTTCATAAAACTGAATAAATGCAAACGGTTTTATGTTCTTATAATCATTCAACGACTTGATTTTCGAAGGCTCAATAACACTCACTTGCGATAAGCGTAAAGGCATTAACAAATAAACAGTGTATTCGGCTTTTTTAATTCCTTCATTCAAAACAGGCGTGGTATCTTCGTCAAGAAATTCTTCATCCGGTAACTCATCATCAGAAATATATTCACTTATCGGAATATAAATACGTTGTCCGATACTTATTGCCTCACTTATATGAGGGTTTGCTTTCTTTAGTTCATCGACTGTTATTTCGTATTTCCTTGCAATGCTATATAACGTTTCCCCTTTATCTACAATATGGAAGATAGAGTCATATTCTACCTCTGTTATTTCTATTTTTTCTTCAGAGATTTTTTCTTGCTTTTCTTCTTCCTCCTTCAGGGCTTTCTTTTGTTTCCTTGTAAGATTTTCTGTTGATGTATTGCCTATCGTAAGAGCTACTTCCTCCTCAACCAATTGTATCTCGACCAAGGGAACGATAATCTCTTGCCCTATGCTAAGCTTTTCATCCATCCCGGGATTAAGAACAAAAATATCGTTCTCCTTAATTCCCTTTTTTCTCGCGATGGTATATATGGTTTCCCCTTTTTGAACAACATGAATCTCCACCTTTTGTTTTGAAGCAGGAATATATACCTGATCTCCTATCTTAAGGCCCTGTTGAACTGCCGGGTTGTGTGCCGTAATATCGTCAATGCTTACCTGATACATTTTAGAGAGTCCATACAATGTTTGTCCTTTCACAACTTCATGGACATAAAATAACATATTATCTTTAATAACAGTTTTATCTGTTTTTTCTGTTTGAGCAAAAACAGATCCCAAACACATCGTCATTAAAAAGACAAAACAAACAATTTTCCGTGACATATCTTTATTCTTTATTAAACCTGTTAGATTACCTCATATCCTTTCCCACAAATACTATTCCCATTCTATAGTAGCAGGAGGTTTTGAACTTATATCATATACAACGCGGTTAACACCCCGTACTTTATTGATTACTTCATTAGAAATGTTAGCCAGTAATTCATAAGGAAGATGTACCCAATCTGCCGTCATACCATCAGTAGAAGTAACCGCACGTAATGCCACACAATTTTCGTATGTACGCTCATCGCCCATTACACCAACTGTTTTTACAGGAAGCAGTATGGCGCCTGCCTGCCATGTCTTTTCATACCAACCCGATTCTTTCAATTTATCAACAAAGATAAAATCAACTTCCTGCAAGATACGGACTTTGTCTTCCGTGATTTCTCCTAAGATACGTATTCCCAAACCGGGGCCCGGGAAAGGATGACGATTTAATAAGTTAGAAGAGATGCCGAGTGCTTTGCCAATAGTCCGGACTTCATCTTTGAACAATAAACGAAGCGGTTCCACTATTTTCAGTTTCATATAGTCGGGAAGGCCCCCTACGTTGTGATGAGATTTAATAGTAGCAGAAGGCCCTTTTACTGAGACTGATTCAATGACATCAGGATAAATGGTTCCTTGTGCCAGCCATTTGACATCTTTTATTTTGTGTGCTTCCTGGTCAAAGACTTCGATAAATGTATTTCCAATAATTTTGCGCTTTTGTTCCGGTTCGCTAACACCTTTTAGTTTCTGATAAAATAATTGGGAAGCATCAACCCCGATAACATTCAACCCGGTTTCCTTATAATTTGCCAATACCGATTCAAACTCATTTTTACGAAGCAATCCATTATTGACAAAGATTCCGGTCATGTTTTTCCCGATTGCCTTATGAAGCAGATAAGCCGCTACACTTGAGTCAACGCCTCCTGAAATCGCTAAAATAACTTTATCCTCTTTTAATTGTTCCCGGAGTGTTTTAACGCTTGTTTCAATGAAAGAGTCAGGAGTCCAGCTCTGGGAACAACGGCAAATACCAACTACAAAGTTCTTCAAAATCTGTTTCCCTTGCTCGGAATGATGTACTTCCGGATGAAATTGAATTCCATAGGTGGTTTCTTTTGCTATTTTATATCCGGCATGTTTTACATCCGAAGTACTACAAATAACTTCAAATTCCTCAGGAATATTTGTAATACTGTCTCCGTGAGACATCCAAACCTGTGTGTTTTGATCTATTCCGGTTAACAGATCACTCTTATTATTGAGATAAACCAGCTTTGCCCTTCCATATTCCCGGCTGGATGAAGGCTGGACTTTTCCTCCATCATGATATGCTAAAAACTGAGCTCCATAACAGATTCCCAATACAGGAACTTTACCCCTGAAAACTTCTAAATTGGGAACAGGAGCCTGTTTATCATATACCGAAAAAGGACTGCCGGATAAAATAACCCCCTTTACATTCGGAGACAATTTATTAATTTCATTATAAGGATGTATTTCACAGTATACATTCAGTTCCCGAATTCTACGAGCTATTAGTTGAGTGTATTGTGAACCAAAATCTAAGATTAAAATCATTTCTTCCATAATACAAAAATACATTATTTTCAGGCAGCAATAATTATCTTATCTTCTTTTTTTTTCACAAGATCAAGTTAATGAATGAGCGGAATGCACTAAGCCATTAAGTTATTAGTAGAAATTACGCAAGTAAAAAAACAACAATAGATTCAAGATTAACTTTGTTGGGTTTGCAAGCTCGGTTCAAAGCCCAAGATTTAAATCTGCGGGACCTTTAACTCGCCGAAGGCAAATTAGCGGAAAAAATAAAAAACGCAACGTGCAGAAAGAATAAAACCGATAAAATAGATAAAGCCGATAAAGGCGATAAAAGAAAAGCAAGTATCGTTCACTTGTCCACTTGTTTACTCGTAATACAAAAATCAACAAGAGAATAAGCTGCTTCGCGAATGATAACTTCCTGTAACTTCATTTAACTTGCGTAACTTCTACTACGAATAGATAATTACACAAATCGATGCTGAATAATCCGAAATAATGAAATGCAATTAGTTGAAAAACGAATGAAAGGCCAGGCAAGTTACTCTAAAATCCTGCATATATTTCTGATTATTAGAAATGAATAAAAGAAATATATTTTTTAATTAGTTTGAAGATATAATATCTGAAAAGATGATATATTTGCAATATCAAAATAATATCAATTTAAAATATTTTATTATGGATAAAGAAATAAAATTCAACGGTGTAACGATTAATGGATTATTAATGGTATTTATAGAGTTCTTATTATTGGCAGGATCAATTGTATGTTTCTGTTTTGTTCAGAACAGTGAACTTTGGTTGATTCCGGGGTTCCTTTTACTTTTTGTTTTCATGTTTTTCCTATTTGGTTATATCCTTATAGAGCCTAATGAGGCGAGTGTTATGTTGTTTTTCGGCATATATAAGGGGACAATAAAAAAGAATGGCTTTTTTTGGGTGAATCCCTTATATAAAAAGAAAAAAATATCACAGCGGATTTGTAACCTGGATACCGATCCGATCAAGGTAAATGACAAGATAGGTAACCCTATTATGATTGGCCTGGTTCTGGTCTGGAAAATAGAGGATACCTATAAAATAATGTTTGATATTGAGAATAGCGGGAAAAGCAGGAACGCATACGAGCATTTTGTAAAGGTTCAAAGTGATGCCGCATTACGGAAAGTTGCCGGATTATATCCGTATGATAATCTCGAGGATGAACATGATCATAGTGCGACATTGCGTTCCAGCAGTGATGAAGTGAATGAAAAGCTGGAAAATGAATTGATAGAAAGACTTTCCATCGCCGGCATTAAAGTAGTAGAAGCACGGATTAACTATCTGGCATATGCTTCGGAGATAGCCGGAGCTATGCTTCGCCGGCAACAGGCATCTGCCATCATTGCGGCAAGGGAAAAGATTGTAGAAGGAGCCGTTAGTATGGTGGAACTTGCTTTGAATAAACTTTCCGAAAAGGAAGTTGTTGTATTGGACGAAGATAAAAAAGCGGCAATGGTAAGCAATCTGATGGTTGTATTATGTGCTGATGATTCTGCTCAACCGGTTATTAATACGGGAACATTATATCAATAAAAGCAACAGACGTGTCAGCAAAGAAAAATGACAGTAAACCTTTTGTCTTGCGGATAGAGCCGGATAAACTTGCTGCAATCGAGAAGTGGGCACAGGATGAATTCCGTAGCACAAATGGGCAAATATTATGGATTATAGATCAGGCGCTTAAAAAGAATAAAAGACGTAAAGAATAATATTCGGATAAATTCATTTTGTTTATATTACTGAGAGCGAAGGTTTGAAAAATCAGGTTTATGGTTTTTTGAACCTTTTTGTTTGTGAAGTTGTCAAACGTTAACCTGGGAAATTCTCTCGCTTTGCTTCGATTCTCCCTGCACTTCATGGTTCGGGTGATTGACCCCTTGGGTTTTGTTTCCCGTAATGAAACTATTAATAACAGAAGTTACGCAAGTTACAGGAAGTTACACAAGTTACAGGAATAAGGATAGATTCAAGATTATAAATAGTTTTTCTGCATTTTATCTATTTTATTTTTCCCGCAGACCCCGCAGACATTCCGCAGATTTTTTCTTGTCAACCTGTTTCATGAGAGGACAAAAAATATCCGCAAGTAAATGAATACTTGCGGATAGTAAAAAATGTGTTATTTATTTTAGATAAAGTTATTATCTGATAACCTGAATTTTTTCGGTGCGGATATTTTTACCGCTTTGCATTTTTACAATGTATAGGCCATTTGATAGATTACCCATATCAATATCCACACTACCCATTACGGAAGGAACAGTCCGAACCAATTGTCCCGTAATAGTGTAAATACTTATATCCGTAGCATCATTTAAATTTTCAATTTTCAAATTATCACGTACAGGATTTGGATAAATCTTGGCTTCGTTTAGTATATCAACATCTGCAATTCCTGTTGTTGCAGTTATAGTAAACACTGCACAAAAAGCAGCTTCCGTAACAGGTGTTTGTGGATTACCTGCTCCTCCATATACAACATAAGGAACAGATCCGCAAAGTTTATTTGCATAATTTCCTGTTTTAATGCTAGTAACTGCAAGGGGAACATTTACAAAAGGTGTTGAAATTAATGAGTCTGTACCTATTGTTGCAGACACTGGAAATGTTATGGGTAAATATTGTGTAGTTTCATTAAAAACCAATTGAAAAGCTATGGAATCCCCAGCATTTAGTGCGCTTCCTGTGTTTTTGCATATGAAACTAACAGGAAGAGTTACTGTTTGTGCGCCTGAAGTGTAAGACAAAGACATGCTATCTAATTTATAGACAGATGTTTCACCTATTAGCACTAGTAAATTTGTAATTTGTTGCCCTTGTGCAAACTGAAAGCCTGCAAATAAAATAAACGTGTAAATAAATTTTTTCATTTCTTGAGATTTTTGTTATGTTAATAAATCATATTCGTAAACTGAAAGGCAAAAATACTAAAAAAATAATTACGATGCTTTTTTAGTATAGAAAAAATAAAAATTTTATTACACATGTAAATATATGATTCCCAACTCTATTTTTGCGTTTAATAGATATTAGGATGATAAAAGAGGCCGCATTTTGTCAGAATGGATAATTTATTGGAACTAAATTTATGAATAATTGATATTCTGTTTTGTTTATGGAAATTACCCAAGTTAAATAAAGTTATAGAAATAGGGATTAGTGGTAAATGGGTAAAAACACACTGAACAAACAGAAGTACGTCATTGGCAACGGAAATCTTTTTCTAATGTCGAACTTGTCAAAAGTTGAGATAATCTCCTTAAAAACAGGGATGCTGAAACAGGTCCAGCATGACGGCAATATGTTGGTTAATAGCGTCATTGCGAGGAACGAAGCACCTGAGCCACGAAGTGTAGCGAAAGCATCGAAACGCAGTGAGATAATCTCTGTCATTGGTAGTATTTATTAAAGGTTCACACAAAAGGAAATGACAGTAAGCATAGATTAATACCGTCATTGCGGACTTGATCCGCAATCCCTCCCCCTCTCAAAAGAAAGGGGATGCTGAAAACAAGTTCAGCATGACGCAATATGTTGGTTAATACCGTCATTGCGAGGAACGAAGCAACCGAGCCACGAAGTGCAGCGAAAGCATCGAAACGCAGTGAGATAATCTCTGTCATTGGTAGTATTTATTAAAGGTTCACACAAAAGGAAATGACAGTAAGCATAGATTAATACCGTCATTGCGGACTTGATCCGCAATCCCTCCCCTCTCAAAAGAAAGGGGATGCTGAAAACAAGTTCAGCATGACGGCAATATGTTGGTTAAGAGTGTTGTTGCGAGGAACGAAGCACCTGAGCCACGAAGTATAGCGAAAGCATCGAAACGCAGTGAGATAATCTCTATTCATTTTATCTCAACTTTTAATAAGTTCGTCTTTTCCACATTCCTCTTAATCCTTTTTGCAAGGGAATGGTTCTTCTTTTTACCCTTCTATTATTGCTGAAAACCTTTCCGAACATCCGGAAACAAGCAAAGCATTTACTTTGGAGGTTTCCGACTTCCCGGAAACCTCCAAAGTGAATACCGGGAGACTTTCCGGCCTTCCGGAAAGGTTCAAAGTAAATACCGTGATGCTTTCCGGCTTTCCGGAAACCCCCAAAGTAAACGCCGGGGTACTTTCCGAACAGTCGGACGCTATAAATACCGGAATGCAATGTACAATAGACGGGGCATAGAAACAAAAACGATATTATTGGCGAGGGAAATGACAGTAATGGAAAAAGCATTGCTCTTTTTAGTAGGGATTATCCCTATCATTCCTCCTCGTCATGAAAGCGTAGCAAAGGCATCCGGAACGGGAAAATTTTATAAAAAGTAAGGCTGCCTTTTCAGACAGCCTCATTCGCTTATTTATTTACTATTATTTTCCTGGTGAAGTTTTCCCCTTCCTGGGTTTGGACATGTATTAGATACATACCCGGTGCTAAGTCAGGAATATCCAGTTTAAAGTCTCCTCCTTCATATGCTTTGCTGTGAATTAACTTTCCTTCGAGCGAATACACTCCTACTGTAACAGGGTTGTAATAGTTTCCAAGGGAAATGTTTATTCGTTCGTTGCTATTTATGGGATTGGGGTAGACGGATAATTCAATTTTTGAACTTTCTTCATCAAGAATATTCTCGTAATTATTATTTATTCGATCCGAAAGCGACTTTGTCGTATTACTGGATTCATAAGCTCCTAAATCAATATTATATCCCCGTATACGTTGATTTCCGGCTAAATCAGTTGCAGTTGTATTATAACTATTCCATCCCTTACCAATACAGGGGCTACTCAAAGATAAACTGTAATCATTAGAAGACACATTTACGAATAGAGGGTTTGTACTTCCTGCGAGATTGTTATTTGTGCCTGCAGCAGTTAACCCTTCAATTAGACTATAATTACAATTAGTAACATTTATGCCATATGTCTTTAATGCCGATCCTATATTACCATAAATAATACTATTTCTTATCTTAACAATATCAGTACCATAGAAATAATTGTCAATATACATTCCGCTACCTCTTATGGATGCATTATTACCTGCGATAGTATTATTAATTAAAGTAAGAGACATCTCAATAACCGCTATTCCTCCCCCATAAGCTGCATAATTATTACTTATTTCTACATTTGTAAGAATCTGAGTATTATCATAACCGATAGAATAAAGTCCTCCTCCAGATGATTCACTTGCAGAGTTATTTTTAATCAGCACATTTGTAATAGCTGAATTAGACATATATGCATAGATTCCACCACCATTATTACTAGCAGTATTATACATGATTTTCAGATGTTTTAAAGTAGGTGATGAACCAAATAAACAGATACCTCCCCCAGTATTCCTATTTATACTGTAGCCATTTACATTATAGGAACCCGTTTTGTATGCATTCCCTCCTTGAATAGTAAAGCCATCTAATACGGCATTTCCTACCTCTCCGGCTGAAATAACAACATGATAGGCTATAACTGGTGGATAAATAATTGAACCAACTATTCTCATAGGCTGCACTCCTCCACTCAAAATAGTAGGATTCGTATTTGGATTTCTTCTGTAAAATTCTGTTACACCTTCATTTCCTGCAAAACCACCGTATACTTGCACATTTGGTCTTAAAACAAACGCATTGTCAGGAGATATAGAGGTTCCAGTGGCAACTGTGTAATTATTAGCAAGACGCATTGGGGCATAAGTGCCTGTAGCAACCCACACTTCTCCACCTATATTAGAAAGCTGATTCATCATTGCTTGTAAATCACCGGAAGCATTAGCAAATGAACCAATTCCGGTTCCAGTTCCCCCTTGTTTTACAAAACGTATGTTTTGAGCGGAAAGAGATAAAATGCCCAAACATAAAAAAACTGCAGTTAAATAATTTTTCATAACTAAATAATTTTTATAATTAAACACTTGATTTAATTCGTGTACCCAGCGTTTTTATTACTCCGTGAGCATATATATTGATGCTCCTGTTATACGCTTTTTATACAATGTCTATTTATGTAGTTGCTTACAACCGTTTGTCTGTTTTGGAAGGATTATTTCGCGGGTCGGCCCCGCTTGACTTTGTCAAGGATGGCTAATACAGACGTTATATTTACTTGCAGGACTTTCATGTTTCTTTCAATAATTGCATTGCAAATTAAAACAATTTTTTAATACAAAACTACATTCTTGTGTTTTTTTTAAGATATTAATCTGTCTTTCCTGTATTTGTTTGCTAAACGAAGAAATCTTTTTTATTGAATCTTATTTTGAGGTGCCGGGATAAAAAGTGTATGGTTGAAATACGAAGCCTAGAAATAGCGGAACTCGGAGAGTTTAATTTGCATAACCCCCAATAAGTGTAACGATTGGGGGTTATGCATGTTTGACCCTAACGGGTCTCCGGGATAAATAATATTTACAATGAATTATTATCGTTATAGCAGTTATTCAGGTTGAACTTTTGCTTTCCGGCACCTCAAAATAAGATTTAGCCCTTTTTGACGGGAGTATTTCTTAAAAATAGTATTCCATGTATTTATCTACTGAAAAAGTGGTAATTTTGCACCAAAGACGTTTCTCTCTGAGAAATTTTTCAAAGTACATACATGTGATATATGTCAGGATGGTTTTCATGCAAATGAGCATATAGGAAGAAATCAGAATACCAACCTTTCCTGTTTCACTGTTTTATGTGCTTTTTTTCTTTGAATACATTTTTTATGAATCATAATAAGCTATTCGCCAAGAAATCAAAAAAGAAAAAACCGGCAAAGAAAAAATCGGCTTCCGGTTTCAAGAAAATACTTCGTTGGGCGGGAAGGGTTGTTTTATTTCTTTTTGCCTTCAGTATTTTTATTACAATTGCATACAGATGGATTAATCCGCCTGTTACGCCATTGATGCTTATCCGTAAAGTCAGTGATGGGGCTTCCATTCAAAAAAAGTGGGTTGATATGGAAGAAATCTCCCCTTATCTGGTTCAATGCGCAGTAGCTGCCGAAGATAACCATTTTTTAGGGCACAGGGGATTCGATTTCGGTGCCATAGAGAAAGTTCTTGAAGAACGGAAAGCCGGCAAGCGAAAACGCGGAGCAAGCGGAATTTCACAACAAACGGCAAAAAACGTTTTCCTTTGGCCGAATCAATCGTGGTTAAGGAAAGGCCTCGAGTCGTATTTTACCGTACTGATAGAATTATTCTGGAGTAAAGAGCGTATTATGGAAGTATACCTTAATATTATAGAAACCGGAAACGGTATTTACGGATGTGAAATGGCTTCCCGGATTTATTTTCATAAGAAAGCAAAAAACCTTACCTTGTACCAGGCCGCATTAATTACGGCATGTTATCCGAATCCAAGGAAATGGAGTCCTGCCAAACAAACATCCTATATTACTAATCGTGCTTCCAAGATTGCTCACCTAACTACATTGATAGGAAAAATCAACTTTGACCAAGAAAGTATTGAAAAAGCAAGGGAACGGTATAAGCAACGAAGGGAAAAGGCAAAACAAAACAAAAAATGAGCCAATGAACCAATAAGTAGATAGGTTGATGAGGGAATAAGGGAATGGACAGGGATTTAAAATTAACTTCGTTGAGCTCGCAAGCTCGGTTCAAAGTTCAAGATATACTGAACAAACAGAATAGCGTCATTGCGGACTTGATCCGTACCCGAACGTGAAGCAGGTGAGAGCAGCGAGGCTTTTAAGTCGAGCTAACCTCCTCAAAAGAAAGGAGATACTCAAACAAGTTCAGTATGACGACAACGGGTTTGCTTCTCGCTAATTAACCATTTATCGTTAACCGTTAGCCATTATTTTACAGTTCCAAATCTTCGCAGGCATACATGGCAGCGTGCTGTTCTGCGGCTTTTATCGTGAAATCGCATCCTTCCGATGCAAATTTATCATCAATGAAAAGATGAACGATATATTGTTTTTGCCGATGAGATACCGCCACTTCCTGTGCTACCTTGTATTCGATGGTTTTTCTATTTTTTTGTGCCCACGTGAGCAACTTCCCTTTATAATTCGTATCTTCTTTTTCTAAGGTATCTATATCGATATAAATTCCCAGGATACGTTTTATTATTATTTTACGGGAAAAATCATAGCCTTTATCCAGGTACATAGCTCCGATAAAAGCCTCAAAAGCATCTCCGTTGATAGAGCGGGATAAACTCAAATTGGTATTGTTTTTCTTGATATAAACATCCAGACCGATTTTCCGGCTTAGCTTATTCAAATGATCCCTACTGACTAACTTAGAGCGTAAGTTAGTGAGAAAACCTTCATTTGCATAAGGATATTTTTTATACAAAAAATCGGCTACAACAGCACTCAGGACGGCATCCCCCAAATACTCCAATCGTTCGTTATTGGATTTAATACCTTCAATATCACCTCCGGTTACCGACCGATGGGCAAGCGACTGCTTATACAAACTTAAATCATTAGGAACAAATCCTAAAACATTTCTTATGTATTGTTTAAAAGGATCCTTTTCTCTCCCAAACACGTTAATCTAATAAAGGTTAAGGATTATGGCTTGTATTTTTTAAACAATACGGATGTATTATGTCCTCCGAAACCAAAAGCATTCGAGATAGCAACATTAACAACACGTTTCTGAGCTTTATTAAAAGTAAAATTCAGTTTATTGTCGATATTCTCATCATCTTCGAAGTGATTGATTGTAGGTGGAACAATATCGTTGTATATAGTCAATACTGTTGCAACGCTTTCTACCGCACCGGCAGCACCTAAAAGGTGTCCGATCATGGATTTGATGGCATTTATATTAATATTATAAGCATGCTCGCCAAATAATGATTGAATTGCTTTTACCTCTGCAATATCTCCTAAAGGAGTAGAGGTTCCATGTGTATTGATATGATCTACAGCTTCGATAGGCAAATTAGCTTCTTCCAAGGCATTTTTCATTGCCAAACGAGCGCCTTCTCCTTCCGGGTGAGGTGCAGTAAGGTGATAAGCGTCGGATGATAATCCGCAACCACCTACTTCGGCATATATTTTGGCCCCTCTTTTCAGAGCATGGTTTAATTCCTCTAATATTAAAGCACCGGATCCTTCTCCCATAACAAACCCGTTCCGGTCTTTATCAAAAGGACGGGAAGCAGTTTTAGGATCATCATTCCGTGTAGAGATTGCCTGCATTGCATTGAATCCACCCACTCCGGCAGTATTAATCGGCGCTTCACTTCCTCCGGTAACAACAAAATCAACTTTTCCTAAACGAATAGTATTGAATGCGTCTGCTATCGCATTGGCAGCAGAAGCACAAGCCGAAGTAGTTACATAATTAGGCCCTTTTAAACCAAAGCGTATGGAAATTTGCCCTGCGGCAATATCACCAATTATTTTCGGAATGAAAAAAGGACTGAACCGTGGAGAACCATCACCAGTAGCAAAAGTACTCATTTCATCAGCACACGTAGTAAAACCGCCGATTCCTGTTCCCCAAATAACGCCACCTCTCTCAAGGTCTACGGAAGATAAATCCATTTTGGAATCCTCAATGGCATCACTTGCAGCTGCAATGGCAAACTGCGTGAACAAATCCATTTTCCGGGATTCTTTTATATCTACATATTTAAGTATGTCAAAATCTTTTACTTCGCATGCAAAACGTGTTTTGAACAAAGTCGCGTCAAAGCGGCTTATAGGAGAGGCACCACTTACTCCAAGAAGTAAATTTTTCCAATACTCATCGCAAGAATTTCCGATTGGAGTAAGTGCTCCTAACCCTGTTATTACAACCCTGCGTAATTCCATAAATGATAGAATTATTTCGTGGCTTCTGTAATAAAGTTAACAGCGTCGCCTACTGTTGCAATTTTTTCCTGTACATCTTCAGGAATTTTAATCTTGAACTCATTTTCAAAAACCATTAGGAGTTCTACAGTATCTAATGAGTCCGCACCTAAATCGTTTACAAAACTTTTTTCAGGAGTAACTTCTGCTACATCTCTACCAAGTTTGTCAGCAACAATTGCTATTACTTTTTCTTCAATGTTCATAAGATTACATTTTTAAATTTTCACGCTGCAAAAGTACAACTTTTTACTATCGGAGTTATGGAAAAAAACAAAAAAAACACTAAAATGAATCTATTGCCATGAACGTCAGCAGAATATATGTTTGTTTTTCATGAATTATTTTCAGTAAATAAAATTATATCTTTGTAAAAAATCTATTAATCTTAAGATAACATTATTATATTTTGATGTTGTTTTTAATTTTTTGTCAGCATGAATTTGAAGAAATCATTTAAAATTCCCAACACATTTACCATTGTTTTTTTTATTGTTGTTGCAGCATCTATTGCTACCTGGATTGTTCCCAGTGGGGAGTTTGTCCGGGAGACTGTTCGGGTAGGGGATTCTCAACGGGAAGTGGTAGTCCCTGATTCATATCATCAAGTAGAAAATGCTCCACAAACCTGGCAGATTTTTTCGGCCTTTTTTAATGGTTTTGTCAAAACAGCGAATATTATTGTATTTATATTTATAGTAGGGGGAGCTTTTTGGATATTTAATTATACGAAAGCTATTGATATAGGAGTGGCAACCTTTTTGAATAGCATGGAGAAGGTACAACAAATGAAAATGTTTCAGAAAATAAATGTGAATGCCCTTGTCATTATTTGTATCATGGTCATGTTTAGTCTTTTTGGGGCGGTATTCGGAATGAGTGAAGAGACAATAGCGTTTGTTATTATTTTTATCCCGCTTGCGATTTCTATGGGTTATGATTCTATTGTTGGTGTTTCCATGTGCTATTTGGCTGTTCATGTTGGTTTTGCAGGCGCAATGTTCAACCCATTTACAATAGGCATTGCACAAGGTTTGGCTGATTTGCCTGCTTTCTCAGGATTGGAGTACAGAACGTTATGTTGGGTTGTATTTACTACACTTGGTATTTTATTTGTTTTATGGTATGCCCGTAAAGTGAAAAAAAATCCGGAATTTTCACCTATGTATAAACTGGATGACTATTGGAGAAAGCGTAACAATGCTGTAGAGGAAGAAGGAACAATAAAGGTAAAAAAAACGGTTTCGTCATGGATCGTTTGGGGGCTTTTAATGATACTTTTTATTTATCTTTCAGTAGTAAACACCTATACAGGTATTGCCTTGGCAAATACAAATCATACTATTCCTGTTATCCCCATTTTGACAGTTGCTTTCTTTATATTGGGATTGATTACATTACGAAAAGGAGTTCAGTTTTTTATCCTGAATTTACTGTTGTTTACGGTTTTGTTCCTTATTGTAGGGGTATTGGGCTATCAGTGGTATGTAATGGAAATAGCGACTTTATTTTTAGTAATGGGAATAGCTTCAGGAATAGCCTATGGGGCATCTATCGATGCTATTTTTAAATTGTTTTTAGAAGGCTGTAAAGATATTATGAGTGCAGCGTTAATTGTTGGATTGGCAGGGGGGATTATTATTATACTACAAGATGGTAAAATAATAGATACCATTTTATACTCCATGTCGAGATCAATGGAAAATATCGGACAGACCGGTTCTCTGGCAATGATGTATTTATTCCAGAATTTGTTGAATTTAATTATCCCATCGGGTTCGGCAAAAGCAGCTTTGACTATTCCTATTATGGCTCAATTTGCAGATATGTTGCAGATTTCCCGTCAGACAATGGTACTTGCCTTTCAATTCGGAGATGGAATTACCAATATGATAACACCTGCTTCCGGGGTTTTATTGGGATGTCTTGGAGTGGCACGTATTCCGTATTCCATATGGGCGAAGTGGATATTCCGATTTATTTTGCTTTTGTTTGTTGTCGGCTTTTTGTTGATATGGGCAACGATGTTTTTCTCACTCAATGGATTTTGATAAGACAGGTAACCGAATGTAACGTTTTATCATTCAAAGTAAGTTCAGATACCTCCTCAGAAACAGTAAGCGTTGGTTAAGAGCGTTTTTGCGGGCAGTATCTTACCTGAAAGCGTCATCCGGGCTTGACCCGCACCCGAACGTGAAGCATGTGAGAGCAGCGGGGCTTTTAAGTCGAGCTAACCCCCTTGTTTATTGCTTTTGTGCAGGGGATGCTGAAACAAGTTCAGCATGACGGGGTAACAGGTTTGTTCAGCACAAGGAACAAAACCCGAAGGGGTCGGCATAGCCAACCACCCGAACCACGAAGTGTAGCGAAAGCATCGAAACGCAGTGAGATAACCGGGCTTGCAAGCTCAACGGAGTTAATCTCTATTCATTTTATCTCAACTTTTGACAAGTTCGAAATAAAAAAAGATGAATATAGAGAAAAAGACGGATTGTCTTGGATTATATAACAGAAGTTACGCAAGTTTAGTTCCTTCTTTACGAATAATACTTGGTGTTTTTCCAAAAACCGATTTACAAAAATTGCTGAAATGTGCGGAGGAAGAAAAGCCATAAAGATCACTAATTTGCATAAATGTTTTTTTACTGCAACTGATTTCGTGATATAAACTGCTAGCCAGTTGATTTTTCATCCATTCATGAGCCGATATGCCAAAAACTTTCTTGAATCGTTTTTCAAATCCGGTGAGACTATAATTGGCCAATTGTGCAAATTCTTTTACTGTCTTGACGGATTGATAATTATTCATAATAAAGTTATGGAACTCCATATCATTTGACAATATCGGGAAAAAAAAGGCAGCAAGATCTTCCTTTGTATTATAAGCTCGCAGGAGGAAAAATAATTCTTTGATTTTCAATTCTAAAAAAAACACACATCTTAATCCATCTTCCAAACAGGGAATCAGTGCATTTGTATAAGCCTTTATTCGTTGGTTTACCTTAAGTGGATAGAAACCTTCTTTTTTTCTAAATCCCTGATTGTATAAGGCCTCCAAAGAAAAATGATCACAAAAATGAAAACTGGGGGGTAATCGAAAAACAAGAATAGATAATTTTTCTTCAGCACGAATTTTGATAAGTGTGTGTGTTGGTAGTAAAATTATGTCTCCGGTTTTAATAGGCTTATTAATAAATTTGCCAAAGGAAAGACTTCCCTTTCCCTTTAAAATAATTGAAATAGTACTGGACTGGGTTTCTGCCTGTCTGTCTTCGTTCTTTTCAAGTTCAATTACCCTGATAGTAGGATTTATCTGTTTATCATAATGATAACATGAAATATGCTCTTCTGCGTATAATAAGTCTGCCATTTTCAGAAAATATTAAATGATTTCATAAGTTGTCCCCTTTACATATAGGATAACAAGGGGCACTGTAGTTTTTTCAATTTTATTTTAACTATTATTGCAAAATTATAATTTTAAACAACAACTTTATTAAAAAACATAAATTTTTTATATGAATTTTTTAATATTTGTGTTTTGGCGGTTTTAAATAACGATATTAATTATTTTTTTCGGTACAATTATTATCTTTTTCGGTATTTTCCCTTCAAGCCATCGTTGTGCATCCGGTGATCCCAGAACAATATCTTCAATTTCTTTAGAAGAAATATCAGCTTTTAATTCTATCGTAAAACGTGTCTTTCCATTGAATGATACAGGATAAACAAAAGTATTCTCCTGTAAATATTCTTCATTAACAAGAGGAAAAGGGACATAAGAAATAGTTTCTTGATGTCCTGCTAATTCCCAAAGTTCTTCGGCAAGGTGCGGGGCAAATGAAGAAGTGAGAATACAGAGTGGTTCTAAAATAGCTCTTTTGTTACATTTCAGATCGGTAAGTTCGTTTATGCAAATCATAAATGCACTGATGGATGTATTAAAAGAAAAACTTTCGATATCTTCACGAATTTTTTTTATGGTTTTATGCAGGATTTTTAATTCCTGTAAAGACGGGGATTCCTCCGAAATATGGAAATCATTTTCGGCATCATGATATAATTTCCAGAACTTACGAATGAAACGGGCAACTCCTTCTATTCCTTTCGTATCCCATGGTTTGGATTGTTCCAGAGGTCCTAAAAACATTTCATACATCCGTAATGTATCGGCTCCGTATTTCTCTACCAAATCATCCGGATTTTGAACATTATAATACGATTTGGACATTTTTTCTATTTCGTGTCCGCAGATATATTTCCCGTTTTCCAACACAAATTCGGCATTAGTAAATTCAGGACGCCATTTGCGGAAAGCATCTGTGTCTAAAATATCATTGTCTACCAGATTAATATCTACTCTGATGGGATCGACTTCGCAGTTGCTTTTCAGATTTAAAGAAATAAAACGATTTGTCCCTTTTTCACGGTATACAAAACTGGTTCTGCCCTGTATCATTCCCTGGTTAATCAATTTCTGAAACGGTTCATCTTTGGATATAATATCCATATCAAATAGAAATTTATTCCACATTCTGGAATAAAGCAAGTGCCCTGTTGCATGTTCGGATCCCCCCATGTATAAATCGACATTACCCCAGTATTCATTGGCCTCTCTTCCGACATAGGCATTGTCATTATGCGGATCCATGTACCGTAAATAATAGGCATTCGATCCGGCAAATCCCGGCATGGTATTACAATCCAACGGATATCCATTATATGTCCAGTTTTTCGCACGCGCCAGAGGAGGCTCCCCTGTTTCGGTAGGAAGATATTTATCTATCTCCGGCAGGCGGAGAGGAAGATCTTTTTCTTCAATCGGATAAGGCATTCCATCTTTATAATACATCGGGAAAGGTTCTCCCCAATATCTTTGACGACTGAATATAGCATCCCGTAAACGATAATTAACCGTGCCGTAACCAATATTGAGTTCCTTTACTTTTTTTATTACGTTTGTAATGGCATCCTTTACCTGCATTCCATTGATAAAATCGGAATTGATACATGTTCCTTCTTTAGAATCTTTCGATTCATTCCAGGTTGATGTGTCTTCGGGCTGTTCCCCTTTGGGGACAACTACTTGTATAATAGGCAAGTTGAAATGACGTGCGAAAGCAAAATCCCGGCTGTCATGAGCGGGAACGGCCATAATAGCACCTGTCCCATAACCTGCCAATACATAATCGGATATCCAGACAGGAATTTGTTTTTTCGTAAAAGGATGAACAGCATAGGCACCGGTAAAAACGCCTGTTACCTTTTTTACTTCGGATTGCCGTTCACGTTCGGAACGATTTTTTGCCCATGAGATGTATTCGCTAACTTCATTTTTTTGTTCTTGAGTCGTAATGATTTCATTTAATTCGTGTTCAGGAGACAATACCATAAACGAAGTCCCGAAAATCGTGTCGGGACGTGTAGTGAATATTTCCAGAGAATGCCCCGGGTGTTCGTATATGGGGAATAAGATAGAAGCTCCTTCACTGCGGCCGATCCAGTTGCGTTGGATTTCTTTCAAGGAATCCGGCCAGTCAACAGTATCCAATCCTTTTAGCAGGCGCTCTGCATAAGCGGTGATTCTTAAAGACCATTGTTTCATCAGTTTTCGTTCAACAGGATGGCCTCCTCTTACTGAAACACCGCCCACTACTTCGTCATTTGCCAAAACGGTTCCTAAAGTACTGCACCAATTCACCATAGAATCGGATAAATAGGCGAGGCGATAGTTCATCAGTATTTCCTGTTGTTCTTTTTCCGTTTTCTGATTCCATTGCTCGGCAGTAAAATTCAGAATTTCCGTACAAGCGATGTTTAAATCTTTAGAACCTTGTATTTTGAAACAATCTATTAGTTCTGAAATAGGGCGAGCCTGTTGTTCATCATAACAATAGTAACTGGAAAACAATTGCATGAATCCCCATTGTGTCCATTTATAATAAGATGGATCGTCGGTACGAATCATTCTGTCCCAATCGAACGATAATCCTAATTTATCCAATTGTTCCCGGTAACGTTTTATATTAGCTTCGGTTGTAATGGCAGGATGTTGTCCTGTTTGTATGGCATATTGTTCGGCCGGCAATCCGTAGGCATCATAACCCATCGGATGTAATACATTATATCCTTTCAAACGCATATAGCGGGCATAGATATCACTGGCAATATATCCTAACGGATGTCCTACATGCAATCCTGACCCGGAAGGATAAGGAAACATATCCAACACGTAATATTTGGGCTTATCCGAATGGTTGCTCGTTTTGAATGTTTTATCATTAAGCCATTTTTGTTGCCATTTTTTTTCTATTCTGCTAAAATTGTATTCCATATTTTTGTAAAGCTCAATATTCTTTTAAAGTAGATTGTTAATATATTATGTTTGTTCTTAAACGTAAATGAAATAATCAATATTTCGTTAATAGTGATTTTATTGTTATTTCTTTTCTTCAAAAATAATTAATGTTTGTTTGTCTTCGTTTAAGAAATAAAGCTGATTTTGTTTGTATTCCCAGGATTTTACAGCAGATAATGCTTCTAAGTAATTGTTTTCTGTGTTGTTTTGTACTTCCTCACAAAGCATTTTGGTACGTGCCAACGGACTGAAAGAAAGTTTATCCCCATTTAATGTATAAGTCCCATGATAACGGTTACAAGAGGCATATCCACTTACTTTCCCTTCCGATAATTTCAGGGTAGGTAATTGTTCTTTGTCCAGTTCTATACTATTTCCCTTCAATAGCACTGCCACCCATTCTTTATCTGCAATGGATATGGTTTCCGTATTCTTAACTGCATTCTTTTGGGAATTGCAACTTGATAAATAACAGATTAATATCATTAATAAAAATGTTGTTCTCTTCATATCGGATTTTATATAAAATGATTTTAATAATAGAAATTACAGGAATAGAGGTTAATAATCAACATCCCCAACAACTCCCTTCAAGGGGAGAATTGCTTCTATGTCCTGTAATCAACTCACTTTTAATTCTCAATTATTTTAACTTGTGTAACCTCATTTAGCCTGCATAAGTTCTTAACGTATTATGAATTAATAAAAATAGTTTCCTGGCGTAATTTCTGCAAATGTGGATATTTTGATATAGTAGCAATAAATTCTTTAAAGCTATCCTCCTCCTTTTTATCGAATAGTATTTCACATACGAATTCACGGGAAGAAGGAAAGAAACTTGTTTTTCCTGATTGAAATGAACGTAATGTCAGCATGTGGAAACTTTGTAATGTTTCCATCAGAAAAACCCTGAAGTCAGCCTCTGTTAATTCTTCCATATAAAACCGTAAGGAAACTCCTGCGACAACTTTTTTCTTTTTCAGGGAAAGATTGCTTATGAAAAGTGCTTCCTGCCGGACAATAACGTTTATTAAAGCGACTAAAAGAGCAGCGATAAATGCAGGGGCGACGAAATTAAATCCTGCCAAAGTTCCTATTGCTGCCGAGCACCAAATAGTTGCCGCTGAATTTAATCCATGAATATTTAATCCGTCCCGCATAATAACTCCGGCACCCAGAAATCCGATACCGGCAGCTATTTGACCCAAAACCCGGGAAGGATCGCCTGAATATTGTGTAATAGACTCCGATGCAATAACATATACGGCTGCCCCAACAGCTACCAATGTATTTGTCAGCAAACCTGCTGTTCTCAACCTCCATTCTCGCTCTAAGCCAATAATCATTCCGGCAAGCATTGCAACTATTAACCTAATAACGAAATCTTCCAACTGCATGATTTAATATCGTTTAGATGATTTATAAAATAAAATTTGAATTATAAAGATACATATCAAGGAACATGCCGTATTCGCTAATACAACAATAATTGTCCGTAAAAAATTATGAAAACTCAGTATGTCAACAAAAAAATACACAAAGTGATGAATAAGTGTCAGTAAAAACGCATATTGTATATACCAAGTGAATTTCATATCGTAGAAAATAGGAAGAAGGTGTTCTTCCCGTTCCACTCGCAATGGGATTATACGAATAATCAACGGACGTATAAAAGCAATAACCAGTGTTGCAAGCGCATGAAGGCCAATTATTCCGCTAAAAAAATCAATAGTTAAACCTGTTAAGAAACCTAATAAAATTACGACCCATCGAGGAGTTTGAAAGGGGAGAGAAAAAATGAAAACAATGTAAACCATAGGAGTAATAAATCCCCATAGGTTTATTTTATTTAATATAAAAACTTGCAATAAGATAAGTAAAATGAAACTGACAATGTATTTTAAATAAACTCTACTCATCTATACTTGTCCTTTCCATCAGATTATTAAGCTCTTCCGAGTAATTTTGTTCAATAATGTATACATTGCTTAACTTATCGAAAGGAGTTAACAACCGTACTTTTAATACAAAATATCCGCCTACTGTTTCCGGACTTATGGAGGAGACTATTCCAATTGGGTATTCCGGAGGAAAAATAAGAGAATACTGTGTTACAATAGTATCTGATACTTTGACATTTTCAATATGGGCCAGATTGTTTATTTGCGCATAACGTATATCGGTGCCGTCCCAGGTTAGTACTCCGGAGACATTGCTGTTTTTTATTTTGGCAAAAATATTAAACTGAGAATTTAAAATAGGCAAGACAATAGAAAAATTGGGCGATACATCTTTAACAATCCCCACAACTCCTTCGGAAGAGATAACTCCCATGTCCGTTCTTATTCCGTCATCATAACCTTTATCCAGTATGATATGATTGTTCCGTTTATTAACTGTATTTTCCACAACCTTTGCCAAATGATAAGAAAACAGTAAAGAATCTCCATAATAAACAGTTTCTACTGTATCGGAACCTCGTATATGGTTGAATGCAATAGTTAGTAAATTCCTGTTTTGAGATAATAAACGTTCGTTTTCCCTTTGCAGGTGAAACCAGTTGGTATATTTTGTCTGCAGGTTTAAAAGCGGGCCGGTAACTTCTTTGCTCAGCGAATTTAATGCCCATTGTTTATAGTTACTGGTTTTGTATATGCAATAAATACATATTCCGGCCAATGCAAGGAATAAAAAAACATGTATAGTTTTTGCTAAAAAAATGTATAAATTGCGCATAAGTGCAAAGATACAACTTTTTAAGTTACCATTTTTAGTAAAAGGTTCTTGCATTTAATTCAAAGAAATTGTCAAAAGTTTAGAAATGTAGCACGCAGAATACAACAGGAAGAAAGAGAAAAATGCCATTGGTACTGGTTAATGATAAAAAAGTTAAACAAAGGGAAATGACAGTAAGATATTGTTTAAAAGGTATCATTCTCACAAAGAATGTAATGCATTGATTAAAAGCAGTATTAAAATCTCTATCATTAATAAATTAAACAGAGGACAAAGGATATAAAACTGATGCCATTATAGGAAGCGAACCCTTACAGATTATTTTCCTGATGCCTGATATTGATAAAACTTATTTGGCTGGTGGTCTACTTCTTAATAGCTTATTGCCTCTTATTTTGGTGTTTGTTTCACAAGGAAAAAGCACAATACAGTATAAATAATATTGGGAGTCCAAGCTGCCCAGGCAGGTGAAAAGCCGCCATAGATTGCAAAAACTTGTGATATCTGGAGAAGCATGATAAATGAAAATGTGATTAATAATCCCAGTAAAAGATGTAATCCTACTCCTTGTCTGCTTTTCCTGCTGGAGACACACAATCCTATTACGGATAATATAATAGTTGCAAATGGGAATGCAATGCGACGATGTTTCTCGAATTCATAATTCCGTATGTCTACCGATCCTTTTTCTTTTTCTTCTTTTATAAATTTCCGGATTTCCGAGTAATTCATCATAATATAGCCCTCTTTGACCCAAACGAAATCTTCAACATGAATCTTCAACGAAGTATCTTTCTTATTTCCGGATTCCATTGTTTCTTCTACTCCGTTAAAACTTCGTTCAACATAATTATTCAGTGTCCATGACCCCTTGGTTGAATCCCAGGAAATCGTTTGTGAACGCAATTTGTAACGAACACCATTATCGTCCATAGATTCATACCAGAAATTATATCCTAAATTATTGGCGTTATCCCAGTAATGTACATAAGCGTATGTGTTTTGCCCTATTTTAATATGATTATCAATGTCTTTACTTCGTACCTGCCTGGACATATATTTTTCTTTATATTCCATTAGTCCTTGTTGGGTTTTAGGAATAAGAAAATTAGTCAGATAGAAGGAAAGTAAACCTATAAAAATAGCAGAGATAATATAAGGCATCATTAACCGGTAAAAACTCATTCCTGAGTTTAACATGGCAATTATTTCCGAATTCCTTGATAATTTGGATGTGAAATAAATTACGGCAACGAAAGTAAATAATGGGCTAAACAAGTTGACAAAATAAGGGATAAAATTAAAATAATATCCTATAATAATATCTTTTACAGGGACTTTATTATCCAAAAACCCTTGAATGTTTTCAGCCACATCCACTACAACCACTATTACAATAATAAGAGCAATTACCGTGAGAAACGATCCCAGGAATTTTTTAATTATATAAATATCCAGTATGGTTAACTTATTCCACTTCATTGAAGTATAAAATTCAGATCTTATGTTTTCGGTTTTTTCGGCAAGATAATGCTTGTGTGTTAATCATGAACAAATTGTTCCGTCCTTAATCTCCAAAATTCGATCTGCCATAGATGCGAGTGATTGGTTATGGGTTACTATAACAAAAGTTTGATGCAATAAATTGCGTAGATCCACAAATAATTTATGCAGTTCCAATGCATTCTCTGAGTCAAGATTACCCGAAGGCTCATCAGCAAAGACAATTTTGGGATTATTTATAAGGGCACGGGCAATTGCAATTCGCTGTTGTTCACCACCGGATAATTCGGAAGGTTTATGATCTGCACGATCGGATAGTTTGAAGATAGTCAACAAATTTTCAGCATCTCTCATTGCTTCTTTTCGTGACTTACCGGCAATCAGTGCGGGCAAGCAGATATTCTCAATAGCAGTGAATTCCGGGAGTAGATGATGAAATTGAAATACAAATCCAATATGTTGATTCCGGAATTTCGACAATGTTTTGTCAGCCATATTAAAAACATTCTGGCCATTAATTTCTACGCTCCCTTCATCCGGTTTGTCCAGGGTTCCCATAATGTGTAACAAAGTAGATTTTCCTGCTCCGGAGGCACCCATCAGGCAAACAATCTCTTCTTTTTCCACATCAATGCTTATTTCTTTGAGCACTTTGAGAGATCCGTATGATTTTGTTATATTTTTAACCGAAATCATTCTTAATTAATCTATAATATTATATTTTGATTTCTATCAGGGCCAACGGAAACCAGTTTTATTTTTAATCCCAGGTATTCTTCTATGAATGTGATATAATCCATTAATTCTGAAGGTAGCTCGTCCATATTGATCGTTTTATTCCATCCTTTCAACTCTTGGTATTGAGGCTCTAGTTTTGCCATGGGATCGAATGGAATTTCAGAAATTAATTCGTTATTATATTTATAGGAAGTACAAACTTTTATGTTTTCCAAACTACTGAGAACATCCGCTTTCATCATAATGAGTTCCGTTACGCCATTGAGCATACACGCGTATTTGAGCAAAGGCAAATCCAGCCAGCCACATCTGCGGGGACGGCCTGTTGTGCTTCCGAACTCATTGCCCTGTATTCGCAATTGTTCACCTGTGTTATCGAATAGTTCTGTTGGAAAAGGGCCTTCTCCAACACGTGTACAATATGCTTTGAAAAGGCCGTAAACCGTTCCTATTTTTGCAGGAGCGATTCCAAGTCCCGAACATACCCCGGCAGTGATTGTATTGGATGAAGTGACATAAGGATAAGAACCGAACTCTATATCCAATAGGGTTCCTTGTGCTCCTTCTGCCAGTATCTTTTTACCTTCTGTCAGAGCATCATTAAGTAAATACTCCATTGCAGAGATATGGTATGATTTTAATTCTTGCGAGGCTTCATGCCATGCCGATTCGTATTGAGCAAAAGAAAAGCCATCTATTTTAATATTCGTATAATCGAATTTCATAGATTCGATTTGTTGTAGATGCAGATTCTTCAAGTGATTATACTTTTCTTGAAAATCAGGTAATAGCAAATCCCCTACGCGCAGACCGTTCCGGCTTATTTTGTCGGTATAAGTCGGGCCTATTCCCTTAAGTGTAGAGCCTATTTTGTTTTTGCCGCGTAAGGTTTCATTAGCAGCATCCAACAGGCGGTGTGTCGGTAGAATTAAATGTGCTTTCTCGGAGATATACAGTTTTGATTTTACATCTGTGATGGATGCAATCTGTTTGATTTCTTTATTCAACATAATAAAAGGATCGATAATAACACCGTTTCCTATTACATTGATTGTGTTTTCTCTGAAAATACCGGAAGGAATGGTATGCAGAACTACTTTCTTGCCGTCGAACTCCAAGGTATGGCCTGCATTGGGCCCACCCTGAAAACGCGCTACTATATCATAATGTGGTGTAAGTACGTCCACAATTTTCCCTTTGCCTTCGTCTCCCCATTGGAGGCCTAGCAATACATCAACTTTCATTTCTTATTTTATTCTTAAGTCTATCTTATTTCATTATATCCTCTATCTCGGAAACCGTTTTAGGCAGCGGAGTCCCCAGGACACGACAACCTTTGTCGGTAATCAGGATATCATCTTCTATACGAATTCCCCCGAATCCGATATATTCTCTTACTTTGCTGTAATTAATATAATTAGTGAATTTATTTTCTTTCTCCCACAGGTCGATCAACTGCGGGATAAAATAAATACCGGGTTCAACCGTAATAACAAAGCCGGATTGTAATTCCCGTCCGCAACGAAGGCTGGCATGCCCGAAGATGGTACTTCGTTTGGTCTTTTCATCGTACCCGACGTTGTTCTCTCCCAAGTCTTCCATATCATGAACATCCAGGCCGAGCATGTGACCCAATCCATGGGGCATAAATAAGGCATGAGCTCCTTCTTTGGCGGCATCAACGGGATTGCCTTTCATTAACCCGAGTTTAGTCAGTCCTTCGGCAATTACTGTTGTGGCATTAAGATGAACATCAAAATAACGTAAGCCCGGTTTAGCCATGGCAATGCTGTCCAAATTTGCTTTAAGGACAATTTCATAGATCTCCCGTTGCTTTGCCGTGAACTTTCCCGAAACCGGATAGGCCCTTGTAAAATCGGAGGAATATCCCGAAACATATTCCGCACCGGCATCTACCAATAACAACCGTCCGTTTTCCAATATCTTTTCATGACTATGGTTATGCAGTGTTTCCCCATTTTGTGATAAGATAACAGGGAAAGAAACGCCATTGCCTTCCGATAGTGCGATGCCTTCGATCAATCCTGCCAATTCTCTTTCGATTCTTCCGGCTTTGCAGTTTTGCATGGCTGCCAGATGCATTTTTGCTCCCAGGCTGCAAGCCTTATCCATTTCGATGATCTCTTCGGGTTGTTTTAGATTGCGTAAGGCAACTACGGCTTTGATTAACTCGAGAGATGCATTGGTTTTTATATCATCAAGTGCAATTCCGGTTAGTTTATGTAAGAATATTTGATTGTCTGCTCTGTATGGAGGAAGAAAATGAACTTTTCGTCCCTTTTCCAATACATTTTCTATATACGTAAACAATGCATGGGAATTGTGTATATGTGAAATCCCGCATGTCGCACCAAGTTGGGTAATTGTCGGCTGGTTGCCCATCCAGATAATGTCATCGATGGTATAGTCATCCCCAAACAAGATGTCTTTGCCTTCATCTAAATCGATTACGCCAACCAACCCGGGCAATTGCAAACCGAAGAAATAAACAAACGAACTATCCTGACGGTAACGATAGGTATTTGACGAATAATTCATTGGAGCTTCGTTAGTGCTTAAGAAAACAACAACACCCTGTTGCATATGTGTGCGAAGTTGCTTACGTCTGTTAATATAGATTTCTTTATCAAACATGTTATTCTCTTTTTATTATTTACGGATACAAATGTACACTTTTTTTGCCAAATTCTGTTTTCTTGCAAGAGAAATAGAAAAGGAATGATTCAAAAGATTAAATCTTATTTTGAGGTGCAGGGAAAATAAAATCGTAATAAAAATTGGACAACCCTGTTTTTACTCAGATACTCTTGCTATATCAGTCGCAACTAAAAATGATTTTTCAGTCTCATTAGGAACAAAATGTGGTAAAAAGCAATATTCATCACATACAAGAATAATACATTATGATAACTTTTACATCTATCGTAGCCGAACATCTATAATAGGCGTAGTAATACATCTATTAGTATCGTAGTAATACATCTACGTCAGACGTAGAAAAATAACTACAGAGAATTATATTGAACTGTAATTTTAATATGAGCAACAGGAGTTACTCAAGTTAAGAAGTTATAGTTTAATTGCTGAATTATTTATAGTTTACACGTTTACTTCTTGTTGATTTATCAATCTTATCTACTTACTTGTTGCTTTCTGCTTGTTGCAGTTGTTGTCCCTCTAATATAACTTTACTTTATGCCGACAGATGTAATATTTCCGGGCACATCAAAATGAGATGCAGCCAATACATATTCGATAACTCTATAGGCATTGTTTTTGTTACCTTATTATATGTACTTTTGTGTGGATCAATATATAATCTTAATAAAGAATATAAAATGAGAAAAAGAACAATGTTTAAGCATATTCGATTTTATAACATTCTTCCGTTTTTGTTAATCTTATTATCATCTTTTACCTCTCACGCACAGATAGATTCCATTGTCGGGACCTGGAAAACGGTTGATGACAAAACAAATGAAGTTCGTGCCGTGGTCCGGATATTTAAAGCCACAAACGGTTTGTATTACGGGAAGATAGAAAAAATGTATAAATATGAGGATGCTGTCTGTGATAAATGCGAAGGAGAAGATAAGGGAAAGCCGGTTTTGGGTATGATGATCATACGGGGAATGAAAGCAGAAGATGGGGTTTTAAAGGAAGGATATGTACTTGATCCTGAAAGCGGGAAGAAATATTACGGAACAATCAGCTATGATAAAAATACAGGTAAACTTAAGTTACGCGGTTCTATTGATAAACGCGGAATTTTGGGAAGAAATCAGTACTGGGTAAAAAGCTGATAATGAACAGTCCTGACAATTATTTATTTTTTATTGGTAATCCTATCAAAATTTCCCCAAAAATCAGGGTAGGATTTTACTACACATTCCGGATTATCAATATATAAATCATCAATACAAAAAGAAAGAATTGAAAGAGCCATTGCAATTCGGTGGTCGTTATGAGAAGAAAAACAAATCGTATTTGGAAATTCCTCTTTATGGGGTTCGATAATTAAAGCATTCGCTTCATATTTTATATGTGAAATTTTCCCTAATTCCAACACTAGAGCATTAATCCGGTCACTTTCTTTAATAGAAAGATTTTGCACATTTTCTAATCTTGCCCTTTTTTTCGATCCTACACAAAGGGATGCCATGCAAGGAACCAGATCAAGATTATTGTTGCAATCCAATTGTATCGAATCAGAAATTAATTTATGAGGGGTATTCATTAGCCGGACTCCGTCCTCTTCGTATTTAGTCTGTACGCCAAACGGTTTTATCCATTCGGCAATAATAGTATCAGCTTGCAATTCACTCTTTTCCAATCCATGAATAAGGAAATTAGCATTGGAAGAAAGAGCTGCAAGGGCAAACCATATTGCCGCGGAGGACCAATCATATTCAACAAACAATGAAATTGGAGTATTTCTTCTTTCTTCTTCAATGTATGTAATTGTATTGCTATTTTGTTCAATATTAAACCCCAGTTTTTGCATCAATTTAAGGGTCATATCAATATATTGTAAAGAACTGCTATTGGCAGAAAACACTATTTCACAATTCCGGTATGCTAAGGGAACAATCATTGCAATGGCACTGACGTACTGGCTACTTTGTTGGGAATCTATCTCCCAATTATCTACTATCAATTTCTTTCCATTAATTTGTAGAGGGGGAAAGCCTGATTCTTCAAGATAAGCTATATCTGCTCCGGCATTAACAAGTGCATTTACCAATGGTTTTATCGGACGTTGATGCATCCTTTCATTTCCATCTAAAACCCATACTCCGGGCAAACAGGCCAAATATGCAGATAAAAATCGATAGGCAGTACCGCAATTATCGCAATATAGATATGTTGGTCTAGAAGAAGATGTTTCAATTTGATTCAATAAATCAAATAATAACATAGTATCTTCAGCTGTTGATAAATTAGTGATAAAGATTGGAATACCTGTTGTCTTTTGCAACAATAACAAACGGTTACTAATACTTTTTGAGCTAGGTATTGTAACCGGTAATTCTAATGAAGAATTATAAATATGAATATGTTTCATTAGAAAAAAATAGAAGCACAAAGAGATGATATCCCTTTGTGCTTTATAAACAAAACTTTATTTTATTATTTTTTTTTCTTTTAAAATCTCGTGTATAATATTAAACGTATTTTCGATATCATTATCCAATCCTACCGAAAAACGAATCAGCCCTTCACTCATTCCCATCTCTTTTTGAATATCTTCAGGGATTTCGGAAGAAGTACTTTTTCCGCTATTGCTAAACAATGTTTTAAAGTAACCCAGGCTCACTGCTAAATAACCAACACTCTTATTCTGCATTGCTTCCATTACGGAATTTGCAATTTCAGCCTTACCCAAATCAATCAATAAAATACCACCAAATCCAAATCCATCATTCATCATTGATTTAAACAATTCGTATTCAGGATGGGAAGGAAGTCCTGTATATTTTACCGGAACTCCAATTTCTTCAAACCGTTTAGATAAATACATCGCATTATAGCTGTGTTGTTTCATACGAATGTGCAATGTATGCAAATTCTTCAGAATGCTTGACGAACGGAACGTATCTAAAACAGGGCCAAGCAACATGGCGGTACCATTATTAACATCAATAAGAGAATTAATATAAGCGGCATCTCCGCAGATTGCTCCGGCAACGCAATCGTTCTTTCCATTAATAAATTTAGTCATACTGTATACAACTACATCTGCGCCTAATTTATAGGGAGAAACAATCATAGGTGTAAACGTATTATCCACAATTAATTTTGCTCCAACACTGTTGGCTAATTTTTTTAATTCCGGAATATCCGCTATTTGTAATAATGGATTTGCAACTGTCTCCGTATAAATAATTTTCGTGTTCGGACGAAGAGCTTTTTTTACTTCGTCTAATTTAGATGTATTAACAAATGTCACATCGATATTAAATTTCGGAACATAGTTTTTGAGGAAGGCAAAAGTTCCACCGTAAGTAGTCATACTGGCCACAATGTGATCCCCTGCATTTACTTCATGCAATAAAGCACAGGTAATTGCCGCCATTCCCGACCCTGTAACCCATGCCGCTTCAGTTCCTTCCATTGCAGCTAAAGCATCCGATAAACATTTATTACTCGGATTCCAATGACGAGAATATAAAAAACAACCTTCTGTTTCACCGGCAAAGGTATCAGTCATTGTCTGTGCTTGCATAAAAGTAAATGTCGCACTATCCGTTACAGATGGGTTTACTCCTCCGAATTCTCCAAACTGTTCTAAATTTTGTAAGCTTGTAGCTGGATCGAATTTTTTCATTCCTATTTATTTTTTAATAATTATACTTATATTTACCTCTATTTAAAATGATTTACAAAGATACATTTTTTTTAAAAGCGTAAAGTTTTTAAAAAATAGGAAAAAATAGAAGAAAATAAAATGTTAATATTTCGTTAATTTTATTATTAATTAAATTAAAAATATATCTTATAAAGGAATCTCAAAAAAACAAAACAAGAAAAAGTATTTTTGAGAGTTTTTATTTTTAGCAGAAAAAATTCCAATACAAAAGACAGGAAAAATTTCAAGAAACAATAAAAAAATCGGATGATAAAAACCATCCGATTTCTATATCTTGATAAAAAAGACTTTTTATTTTTCTTTTATTCTTTTCTGTCTTTTACTAGTATCATATAATATTGAAGCTCCAATACAAATGGAAGAATATGCCCCGTAAGCTATACCTACCAATAAGGCAAACACAAATCCACGGATAACGGTTCCTCCAAATAAGAAAATGGCTAACAGCACAACCAAAGTAGTTCCGGTTGTATTAATTGTTCTTCCTAATGTGGAATTAAGTGCACTATTCATATTTTCTTTTAAATCTCGTTTGGGATACAATGTGCGATTTTCTCTAATTCGGTCAAAAATAACCACTCCATCATTTATCGCATATCCAATAATGGTTAGCACTGCCGCAATAAAAGATTGGTCGACCTCCATCGTAAATGGAAGAATTCCGGAAAACAAAGTAAATATGCCGATAGTAAATAATGCAACATTCAACAATGAAATAACTCCACCCAAACCATATTGCCAATTACGGAAACGAAGGGCGATATATATGAAAATAGCTAACAGGGAAAAGAATACCGCCATAAATGCTCCACGAGTAATATCCCTTGAAACTGTCGCTCCTACTTTTTGAGAACTGATTAATCCTACATTCTGATTTTGAACACTAAAATCTTCTTTTGTTACTTCTGTTCCAAAAAATGGTTTTAATCCATTATATAATTTTGCTTCTACTAAAGAGTCTATTTCTGTATTGTCTTCATTTACTTTCCATTTTGTCGTAATTTTTATTTGATTATCAGATCCAAAAGTTTTAACTTCCGGGGCAACTCCATCGAATTCAGCAGTCAACGCATCCCGTAATTCATTCGTTTTGACAGATTTATCAAAACGAACAGTATAGCTTCGTCCACCTGCAAAATCAATTCCTAAATCCATTCCTTTTACTACCATAGATATTGCACCAATAATGATGATAGCAGAAGAAATGATATAAAATATCTTTCTTTTAGAAAGAAAATCTATTTTCGTATTAGCAAAAGCATTAATGGTAAACTTATTCCCAAAATTGATCATCCAGTTCTTATCCATCTGCCAATTGAAAATAATACGAGTGATAAAAATAGAGGTGAACATGGAAGTAATTATACCAATTATTAAAGTAGTTGCAAAGCCTTGTACTGGTCCTGAACCGAAAATGTAAAGGATAACCCCGGTAATAATAGTCGTTACATTACCGTCAATAATGGCAGAGTATGCCGCTTTGTATCCATCTGCGACTGCGAGTCGCAATGCTTTCCCAGATCGAAGCTCCTCTTTTATACGTTCATAAATAATAACATTCGCATCCACGGCCATACCTAATGTAAGGACAATCCCCGCAATCCCCGGAAGGGTTAATACTGCCCCTAATGAAGCTAGCGTTCCAAAAATAAATAGTACGTTTACAATAAGAGCTATTCCTGCAACCAATCCGGCTCTGTTATAAAAGAAATACATATAGAAAAGCACTAATATAAATGCCAGTAAAAATGACAGCATACTGGAGTTAATAGATTCCTTTCCAAGTGTAGGCCCTACTATTTCCTCGGAAACAATAATAGCGGGAGCCGGAAGCTTACCCGCTTTTAGTAAATTTGCCAAGTCTTTTGCTTCCTCTACACTAAAACCTCCGGTAATAGAAGACCGCCCATTGGGAATCACACTATTTACTGTAGGATATGAATATACTAAATTGTCAAGTACAATTGCAATACTATTTCCAATGTTATTCTCTGTGATTTTTTTCCATAGTTTAGCACCTTCTTGATTCATGCTCATGCTGATTTCGTTACCAGCTCTGTCGTTAAAGTCCTGGCTTGCATCAACAATTACTCTTCCGTCCAAAACAGCACCTTCTTCACCAACACTTTTCAATGCAATCAACTGATAATAGGGAGATTTATCTTTTCCTGTTTTAGCATGCCAACATAGTACTAAATTTTGAGGAAGCATATTTTTTACAATATCCAAACCCAACATTCTGTTTACATCAACAGTATCTTTTCCAAGACAATATCCAACAAGAGGACCATATTTTCCATTTTGCAAGAGTTGACCATTCAGTATAAGTTTTGACAATAATGGATTTTGAGCTCTAAATTCTTCTTCCGTCATTTGTTCTTGAGAAGGAGTTTCCATATCTTCTGTAACTTCAGGCAAACCATCTTCCTGTGTAACATCTGTTTGTATAAGATCTGCATTTTCAACATCTACTTCTACAATTTCTTCTCCAGCAGTAGCGGTATCCTTTTCAGCATTATTTAATTCAAAAATCCGTTCATTTGCTTGAATAAAAATATCTCTTATGTCTGAAAATTCATAGGTTTCCCAAAATTCAAGATTAGCAGTTCCTTGCAATAATCGACGAACACGTTCCGGTTCTTTTACACCAGGAAGTTCAATCATAATTCTTCCGGATTGAGCCAAACGCTGAATATTTGGTTGTGCTACGCCGAATTTATCTATACGGGTACGTAATACCCGGAATGTATTATCTAATGCTGCATTTGTTTCTTCACGAAGAGCTTGAATCACATCCGCATTTGAATTTTTTCCATCTTTTAAAGGCAAACTACGGAAAATTGTTGCTAAACGCGCATTTTCCGGAGCTACTTCTTTAAACGATTGTTCGAAAAGAGTGACAAAATCAGCTTGCGATCTTTTTTGTTTCTCAATAGCACGGTCTATTGCACGAACAAACAACGAATCCTTTGCTCCATTACCTGCTAAAGCCCTCATTATATCAGGAACAGAAACCTCAAGCATTACGTTCATCCCTCCTTTTAAATCCAAACCTAGATTTATTTCCAGCTCCTTACATTCCCTATATGTCCATTTTGCAACAAGCAAGTTATAAATAACAGAATCATACATATGACTCAAATAATCACTTTCTCTTGCTTTAAAGGAAGAATCTAATAAATAAGTTTCCATAAAAACGTCTCCATTAGCACTCTCTCTTAGTTCTTCTCTAGTAGGGTCATTTTGTGCATACTCACGAGCTTTGTTTTCTACTCTGCGAGTACACATTGTAAATGATAGTGAATAAATGCACACTACAGCGAACGTAATTGCAAAAAATAAAATAAATCCTTTATTACGCATTTCTTTTATTGTTTAATAATTAATCTTTTATGAAAATAGTTACCACTCAATTTAAGTTTGCAAATATAGCAGAAATAATTGATTAATCGAACTATTTCTATACTTTTTCTACAAAACAAGTGGATTTTTCCATATCATCTTTTTTTATTATTTTGTTTATCAGCTCAATAATTCTCTTTCTGATAAAATGAAATGAAATTTTTTTTGTTTCCGTATAAATAATGAGTATATCTATGCTTTGAGCATTTCCGGCATATTTTTGATATAGGATTTCTTTTTCTAAACGATAACTTTCTCGTATTAAACGTTTAATTTTATTTCTGTCGACTGCCCGTTTAAACTTTTTCTTACTTACAGAAATCGCGATCCTTGCAGAAAAAGAAGTTGCTTCTTTCCACAAATAAATATATCTGAAAGGATAACAATATAAAGATTTTCCTTCGGATAATAATTTCTGAAAATCATTTCTATTACAAATGCGTTCCTGCTTTGAGAAAGAACAATTCTTCATTAAAGAATTATATATTTATCGTCTACGACCGTTACTTTTTTGTAAATATTGATCAATCGCAGAAAATATAGATGGATGCTCCGGCGTAGGTGCTATAACTTGCACATCAAGCCCGGCTTCTTGTGCTGTAGCAACAACACGAGATCCTAATGCTCCAATAACAATATTTCCTTGTTTAAAATCAGGATAACTATGCTTCAATGTTTGTATTCCATAAGGGCTAAAAAACACAACCATATCATATGAATAAATATCAATCACTTTACTCACATCAGCAAATGATATTTTAAAAACTTCTGCCTTAGTATAGTCGATTTCCTTTTCATCCAAAAGACCAACCAATTGATTAATGGAAGAGTCTATTGCTAATGGCAATAAAAATTTATCCGAAGGATGATTCGCTATTTCTGTAACTAGTTTTTCCGGATTTCCGTCCTCAGGGAAAAACATCTTACGTTTACGACAGACAATATACTTTTGCAAATAATTGGCAGTTGCAGCATTAATACAGAAATATTTTGTGGTTATGGGCATTTTAATTTTTAATTCTTTAACTATACGGAAAAAATGATCTACTGCATTCTTGCTTGTCATAATAAGAGCCGTATAATCTAAAACAGAAATTCGACTTTTACGAAACTCCGCTAAAGGAAGCCCATCTATTTGGAAAAATTTATAAAAATCTACTTTGACATTATACTTTTTAACAATCTCTGCATAAGGAGATTTTTCAAAATCTGTAGGAGGATTTTGGGAAAATAATATTTTTTTTATTTTGACTATACTCACTTCTTTATTCTAAAATACTAATAATCTATTCGCTACAAATTTTAAAAGTACCAATAATGGTAAGATTTCAATTGTGCAAAGGTATAAAAAATATTCATATATCCGTAACTTTTTTCTGAAAATCATCCAACTCCGTATAATCCTAACCAAAAATACGATGATAAAAATTATTATTATCGATATCAGGAAAAATGAAAAAGGGTAGTAATAACTAATAAAAATAAATGGAAAACATAGAACCGCTGATACAAAGTGTAACATTCCGGTAAAATATTCAGATTCTGAAATTACGTTTCCTATATTGAATAATAATCCAACAAGTTTTAACAAAAGAAATCGAAAAAGTAAAAAAGCAACAATTATAATAAATGAAATAAGTAAAAACATATCGCTATCATCTTTAGATAACTGATATGGAAATATATAAAGTCCAAGTGAAAAAACGATGCATGTAGACAGGATAAAAGGCAAAAACGAAAAACGTGTATTCGACAATTCGTTACTATAAACATTTACATTGGATTTTCCACTTACCAATACTCTATAGGATAACGTAAAAGCTTTAAAATAATTCAATCTAATCAATGCCAGTAATGAAAAAAACAACAAAGAAATTCCAAAAAACCAGTCAAATCCATAAGGCAAGTGAGACTGGTCTTCAAAAGGCTTTGAAGGGACTTGAATTAAAAAACTTTTTTCTTCCCCATAAAGTGAATCCAATGAAGGAAATGAATAAAAATTTATTCTTAATGTATTCGAAGAGCTATCTTTATAAAATTCTATATCTTGTAATAATAAAATATTATCAGAAACAGAGATTTCCTCCATATTTGTATCTGCTTGGTTAATATGAATAGGAGTTTCTTGGATCATACATGTTGAATTTACAAAATGCTATATATCATCCGAATAGCTTATCATTTTACAGTGTATTGTTTATTTATTCCTTTTTTCACTATTTACCATCCATTTTGACTAAACTAATTTTTTCGCTGTTTAAGTATATCTCTTATTTGTGAAGCGGTTTCAAAGTCTTCTATTTCTATAGCTTGTTTCAATAAGCTTTCCAATTCTTCATTTGGCATATTCTCAAACACCAATTCTTCTTCCCGCTCAACAGAATCTTTATCATAGTCTTCAGGCTGTAATATTTGTTTTTCCATTTCCGCTGTTGATATTCCCAATTTTTCCAATATGTTATCTTCTACAAAAATGGGTGCTTTTGCTTTAAGCGCCAGAATAATGCCATCCGATGGCCTTGAATCCAATTCAATTACTTTTCCTTGAGTAGAACAAACAAGCTTCGTATAAAAAATTCCTTCTACTAATTTATATATATAAACCTCATCCAAATGAATATCAAAAGCCTGCATTAAGGAAAAAAACAAATCATGCGTTTGTGGACGTTTTACGTCCACTTGTTCTAATTCCTTTAATAAACTAGCTGCTTCATTATCTGCAATAATTATCGGAAATGATATCTGATTATCCAGAGTCTGCATAATAAGCATTCTTGCATAATCATTATTCCAATTTAAAATGCAGTTTACTTTGATTGCTATTTTAGCCATAGAAATACTAATTATCATTAAAATATCGCCTTTGCAAAATTACATTTTTTCAAGACTATTCTATCTGTTTATAGACATTTTGTTCGAAATTTGATAAATAAACAAAGATAATGGTAAATGGTTTGTGAAATAGAGAATTGAGAGTAGAAAATTAAAAATGCGAAACATAGCAGAAAATGATCTTGAAAATCATCAAAGTCTGGAATCAAAAACGCAACAATCATAGATGGCTCAACAATTAAACAAATCACCAAATAACCCATAGAATCTAGGTCAACTTTTGACAATTACATAGAAAGAAAAATTATGTATATTTGCAAATAATTTTTAAAAAATTTAACAAAATGAGAACAATTAAAATTTTAAGCATTGTTATCGCTTTTACAATGTGTATTCACACAATTCATGGTCAAGACCTTAAAACAAAATTAGATTCTGCTGCTTATGTAATGGGTAGTCAAATGGGAGAATATTATTTTCTAAATCAAATAGAAATTAATGTAGATGCATTTACCGCCGGCTTAAAAGACGGATATTCCGCAAACAGGCTACGAGTACAAGAACCGCAAAAAACGGAAGTTATGAAAGCTTTTGAAGAACATATGCAACAAAAACAACAAGAAAAAGCAGAAAGGGATGCCCGATTTAATAAAGAAGTAGCAAAAAGTATATTGGAACAAAACCGTCAGGATAAAACGATAAAAGAAACCTCAACAGGACTACAATACCAGGTTATAAAAGAAGGAAAAGGTAAAAAACCAGTAGCCAGTGACAAAGTGAAAGTTCATTATGTAGGAACTCTTTTTAATGGAACCGTATTCGATTCTTCAAGAAGTAGAAATGCTCCTGCTGTATTTGGCTTAACACAAGTTATCCCAGGCTGGACAGAAGGATTGCAATTAATGTCCGAAGGAAGCACCTATAAGTTTTGGATTCCTGCCGAATTAGGATATGGTAATCGTGCCGTTGGGAATATCCCTTCGGGATCTCTCCTTATCTTTGAAGTGGAATTAATTGAAATAAATCCTGCCGAATAATAATGATTAGCGGTTAATGATTAATGGTTAATAATGCTCTTGACAAACATATTACCGTCATTGCGAGGAACGAAGCAATCCCTAACAACAAAAAGAACTTTGTTCATTAATATTATTCACTTTGCAGAAATTTAAAAGAAAGACAGTATGAAAATCGGACTTATTGGAGCTACCGGATTAGTCGGAGGCGTAATGATAAAAGTTTTGGAGGAATACAACTTTGGGAACTGTGAATTATTACCTGCTGCTTCTGATAGATCTGTTGGAAAAGAAATTATTTTTAATAATAAAAAGTACAAATTACTTTCTGTAAATGAAGTTATTAATGCATGCCCTGATATTGCCATTTTCTCTGCAGGAAGCACAGCCTCTTTAAATTATGCTCCTTTATTTGCAGATAAAGGCTGTTTTGTAATTGATAATTCTTCCGCTTGGAGGATGTATGAACAGATTCCATTAATTGTTCCCGAAATAAATGCTAACATATTAAAAGCATCTGATAAAATTATTGCTAATCCGAATTGTTCTACCATTGAATTAGTAATGGCATTAGCGCCTTTACACACTGCATTCAAAATTAAACGAATAGTGGTATCGACCTATCAATCGGTAACCGGAACAGGAGTAAAAGCGATAGAACAGCTAATGAATGAACGAAAAGGAGTACAGGGAGATAAAGTATATCCACATCCTATCGACATGAATGTTCTTCCTCATGGGGGAAGTTTCGAATCGAATGGATATACAACGGAAGAAACCAAATTAGTAAATGAAACTCAAAAAATATTAGGCGATAATACTATTCAAATTACGGCTACGGTTGTTCGGGTACCGGTCACGGGAGGGCATTCCGAATCGGTTAATATCGAATTTGAGCAAGAATATGCTCTCGACGATGTTTATAAATTACTTCGGAATATGCCGGGTATTGTTATTGAAGATGATCCATCTGCAAACGTATATCCTATGCCTTATTATGCAGAAGGTAAAAATGAAGTTTTTGTGGGACGGATCCGTAGGGATTTCAGTCAAGATAACAGCTTGAATATATGGATTTCATCTGACAATTTGCGTAAAGGAGCAGCAACAAATGCAGTACAGATTGCGCAATATATTATTAACCAGGGTTGGGTAAAATAGTTGTTAGTGGTTAATTGTAACAAAGAGAAAGCGATTAATTAAATTATTAAGAAATAAGCAAAACAGGAGTAAAAACTTAGTGTTCTTTTGTGGTTAAAAATAGGGAATGAGGAAATAAGTGGAGAGTAAAAAAACACATGAAAATGTATTAAACTCTACAGAACAAAATTAACCGCTAACAACTATTTCTATAGATTAGAAAAAGGAGAACGCAACAAACAAAAAACAAAAAGTAAATGTTATAACCGATAACAAGACAATATTTTAAACAATAAAATGAAGGAGCCATTCATTAGAATTTCTTTTATCTTCCTATTCTTCCTATTCTTTTGTCCTTTTATAGTAAAATCACAAACAGTAGGGTTAGTACTTAGTGGAGGAGGGGCAAAGGGAATGGCTCATATCGGTGTTATCAAAGCGTTAGAAGAAAATGGGATTCCTATCAGTTATATTACAGGAACATCTATGGGCGCAATTATCGGAGGATTATATGCTGCCGGATATTCCACAGACGAAATGGAGGCTATATTTTTTAATCCCAATTTCGAAAATTGGATAAAAGGAAGAATTGACGAAAAATATGTATATCAATTTAAAAAAGATCCACCCAATTCCAGTTGGATAGGATTTCGTTTTGATGTTGATTCTACTCAATTCTCACCAACTATTCCTGTAAATTTTGTTGCGCCTGTTCAAATGGATTTTGCTTTTCTTGAAATATTTTCGGGAGTAGAGGCTATTTCAAATGAGAACTTTGATAGTTTATTTGTTCCATTCCGATGCATTGCTACCGATATCACAAAAGGAGAAGAACTTATTTTTAGAACAGGGCATCTTAAAGATGCAATCCGTGCATCTATGACATTTCCGTTTTATTTTCGTCCCATTTCGATAAATAATAGTCTGTTATATGATGGTGGAATGACCAATAATTTCCCTGCGGATGTCATGTGTCAAGATTTCAAACCGGATTATATTATTGGTGTCACGGTAGCCAAACCAAATCAAGCACCTTCCGACGAGAATCTCATCAGTGTAGTAACAAATATGTTAATGAATAAAGAGACCTATACATTAAAAAACATTTCTTGTAATGGGATTATTATTAGCCCTAATGTTCCGTCATTAAATGTAACGGATTTTTCACATAGCCGGGAGTTAATCCAAATCGGATATCAAGCAGCCCTGGATAGTCTGCCGCAGATTAAAGAATTTATTACAGACAGTGTGCCTTATACGGAAGTTATGGAAAAGCGTTCAGCGTTTAAGAAAAAAATTCCCGACATATATATTAGCGAAATAGAAATACAAGGATTGAACAAAATACAAGCCGATTATATTAAAGAGGAAATACTCAAACCTCAAGAGTTATTATCTCTAAAGTCATTTAAAAGCCGATATTTTAAACTCATTTCGGAAGATTACATTGCTAATGTATATCCGTCTCTTTCTATAGATCAGGAAACCAAAACATATAAAGCAGTATTGGATGTAACCAAAGAAAAACCTTTTAAACTGAATTTCGGAGGATATATTTCTGCAAATGCTTACACAACGTTATTCTTACAATTTAAATATTACCTTTGGCAGCATCAAGTTATTAGCGTCAGTTTGGATACTTATTTCGGAAGATATTATAACTCTGCCATAGCTTCTTTTCGTTTGACTCGTTTACAACGTAAACCTTTTGATCAAACTTTTTCTTTAGGTTATAGTCGCTGGGATTATTTTAATACATATCGTATTTTTGTTGGAAGTGAGACTCCTTCTTATCTTGTTCACGAAGAAACAATATTAAACTATAAAATATCTCATCTGATTAAACACTGTTCGAGAATCACAGGTAATCTTACTTTTCTGGCAACAAGCGACAAATATTACTGGAACAATGCGTATACTCAAGAAGATTCCCGGGATAGGAACCAAGCCTTTATGGTTCGCCCCAATATCGTATATGAGCATAGCACAATCGATTTTAGGTATTTTGCGACCAAAGGATTCCGTGTCAGAACAGAGCTTGCCTATTTTGCCGGATTTGAAGTTAATAAACCGGGTTCAACATCTCCCCAGACAGAAGGTACTACCACTTTCAGAAATTGGTTTTCCTTCAATGGGGAAATAGAAAAAGTATTCAAAGTTGCCAAATTTTATCGCTTAGGGCTATCTGCTCATCTGGCTTGGTCTAACCTGCCGATGTTTGAAAGCTTTAATGCCACTAAATTACGCGCAAACTACTATGCTCCTACCCACGAAAGCAGTATGGCTTATTTACCTAATTATCGTGACCCGATTTTTATGGCAGGGGGGATCACCAATACTTTTTTCCTTTATAAAAGATTACAATTCCGGCTGGAAGGGTATTATTACCAACCTGTTATTTCTATTTTACGGGGCGGATTAAATGATGCTTATGCCGGTATTCCTTTCGAAAAACATGCATTTATTGTATATTCATCTATTGCATACGCCACAAAACTAGGGCCTGTTGCGATTAACTTGTCATGGTATTCCAATAATAACCCAAATTTTATGTTCAATATTAGTTTCGGATACTTATTTTTCAATAATAAAGTATTTTAAGGCAAAAAATATATTATATATTAGAAGCTACACAAATTACAATTTAGTTGTTGGTTTGTTTATTTGATTATTCTTTTCTGCTTATTGCTTGTTGCGTTTTTGTTTTTTCCACTGACCTCGTAGAATTTGCCTTCGGCGAGCTAAATGTTCTGCAGATTTTTTTCTCTTTGATTATCATACAATAACATTTTTATTTGATATTTCTTTGACAAAAATATGTTCTTTATTAAAAAAGTATTTATATTTGCGTGTCGTTTTTTGGTTATTTTTTAGCAAAACAAATTATGAATGCATTGCAATTCGTTCTTGTTGTTGATAATCTCTGTAAAAACTTAATTTCCCCTCTTGTTTTTGCGGACAGAAATAGATGTTTTTCCAACGAATCGGCCTGCAAATTTCCATCAGGGAGAAAATTCACATACAAACACATGGGCGTGGCTATTATATAGAATCAAATTATAAAGGTAAAAAATATAAAAAATAAACAGCAATGAGAAGAATAATTATATTAATATTTTTGCTGACAGGCTTTGTAATTTGTACTGTTCTTTTTTCGGGATGTAAAGAATCTGTAACCGGTATAATGATTAATAAAAATAAACTTACACTTGTTACTGGTCAAACAGAAACGTTAATTGCTACCATACAACCGGACAATGCTGCTAACAAAAAAGTAATATGGACAAGCAGCAATGCTGAGATTGCTACTGTAACGGATAAGGGTTTAGTTATCGCTAACGCTAAAAATAAAGGAGAAACAACAATTATCGTAACCACCGATGACGGAAATAAAACAGCCACCTGTTTGGTTACGGTTGTCGATTATCGCCAAAAGTGGGTAGGGGAATATATGGGAGAATATATAACTTCTTTCACTAATCCAGCGTGGTCTCGTAAAGATACAATAAAAGATGCTGTTATTAGTGTGTTAATTTGGGACGATTCCTGTTTGCATTTTACCGGTATAAGTACGTGGAAGTGGAAAGTGAAAATAAATACGGATGGATATTTTAAGCAAGTTGATGATAATCATGGCCATGAATTCTATAATGGCAATATATGCGGAGATAGTCTTAGTCTGTCAGGGAGTACTTGGTCACAATCAAGCAGTAGTAGTGAGTCATATAAAGGTAAAAAAATATAAAAAGTAAACGGCAATGAAAAAATAAGGATATTAATCCTTGTGAATAATAGAAGTATATCAAAATGACTAATCCGTTAACAATTGAATATTACATCAGATGAAATACAAGAGGTATAATTCCATGTATATAATATGTATGGAGATTTGATTTTAATATTTATAGCAAAGCTGATTGTTGGAATATTGGTTTAGGGATCTTTTATACTTTCAAACAAAAGGAAAAAGAATAATTTCAAAATAGAGATATGATTTTTTCTGGATTTAAACGGATAAATATATGAAATGCCCATGCATATAACGTACATTAAACGTAATGATTATCCATGGACATTCCATCTGACCTTAAAAAAATAAAATTATAAACAGATGAAATATAAGTTGTTTTTTCTTTCGATTAATATGCTTTTCCTAGCTCCGGAAAGCAAGTCGCAAACCACTGAATCCAATTGTTTGCATTATCCTTACAATACGCAAGTAGGAATCAATCTTAATGTTAATCTGTTGAGTAAAATGAGAATACAACAGAATTATTATATACGATCTACGCCGTCCGATTATTTACGTTCCTATCCGAGTTTTGGGGCGGATCTGGGAGTATATTTATATCAACGTGTTTACAAATGGTTTGGAGTGCAGATCGGGGCAGAATATAATGCCCTTACCGTGTGTGACGGTACCGCAAAACTTGGTGATGATAATTCAATAAGTATGGATTATTATTCACTTGGAGCATTTACTTTTCCGATACTCTTTAATGCTTCTTATTATTTTAATGAAAAACATGGTATCGATATTTCTTTAGGTGGTGCACCGTTTATACTTTTTGCAGGCGAGCAAGGATATAGTGTTGGGCTTGGTGGCAGGGAAGACGGAAATTATTGTGAATATAGATTAGATTATGACACCCCTTTTAATTTCAGTTTATACGGAAAAATAGGATACAATTTCCTGTTTAAAAATAAGAATACAATTGGGGTGGCTATTGTTGGAAGCTATGCCGGCAAACCGTATGCAGAAGGCAAATATTATGTTGTTCTAAATGACAGGGAAATAGAAAGCGGCTATACCTTTCTTCGGAATACTTTTATCGGATTGCAGTTTTCGTATGGGTTTACCATGAAAAAACTACTATGTATTCCTGCTCAAGGGAACTTATAATTGCTTTATAAAGCCAAAATACAACCAGGGCTAATCTAAAAGCCTTTTAATGATTATTTGTAAGGATAAGGCTTTGGCTTTTCAATAAAAGTTATTTGTAAAACTGATGTGGATACAAAAAAGTTTATTTTTGTATTTGAATCTTTAAATAAAAACAATATGAGACAATTCTATTTGGTAGTCGCATTCCTTATGTTTTTTTGCGGTACGATTTTTTCCCAGGAACCACAACCGGAGCTTTACCCCAACCCTCAGAAAATTAAAGACTCATCATGGAAAATCCAACGCCCGAGACATGAATTGCAATTTGGCATAGGTGACCATGTAATGTATATGAATGAAGTTTATGATAACTACTATTATTATTATCATGAACGAGATGTTAACTGGTTCGATTCGGATGTATATACAAAAACCAGAATGTATACTCCGGCTTTTTCTGCTACGTATCATTATCGTCTGTTAAAATGGCTGTCTATCGGCGGATTTTTTTCCTATGCCGGTGCTTTTGCTACAAAGGAAAATATTATTACGGAGGAAAATATTTCCTGTAAAGACCATTTTATTGCGATAGCTCCATCGATACGGTTTACCTATTTGAATAGAAAATATGTAACATTATATTCCGGGTTAGCGGTAAGTATGACATGGCAATTTTCCGTGGATGACGCCGGTATGAAGCCGTGGACTTATGTGAGAGGGCAACTTACGGGCATTGGTGTTTCTGTTGGGCAAAAATGGTTTGGTTTCACGGAGTTGGGTTATGGTAACAAAGGTATTGTTACCGCAGGTTTCGGATACAGGTTTAACTCTAAATAAATATACGATTATGAAAACAGTAAAAATTATTGCAGGATTCTTTTTTATTTCGTTTATCCTATCGGGATGCGTTGAACATTATGATATTCCGTCTAGAACCGAAAAAGGGAAAGCCGTTTACAATTCATGGCATAAAGGAGTAGATACTGTACTTTCCCGTTATATAGATATAGCTTTTGTATTCAATACGTGGTACGAGGCTGCGGATTCCCAAAAGAACAACATTGAAGACAGATATCTCTCTTTATTCAAAATCCGGGACTTGGGAAATGATCAGTGGGGCCTTTATTCTGGCGCTGAATTAGCTTATCGTATATCCAGACATAATAAATCATTATCGGAATCCAATGCCGTTTGGATTGTCGAAGCGACAAATGCAACGCTAAACATGGCAAATAATAATACCCAAGATTATTATCAGAATGATAGGTATGAATTTGTTACTTTTTTGAATGATGATAAAACAACAATTGTCCTTCATACTACCGGGACAAATGAATGGGATATACAAGTCGGCTATGCATTTCCAAATGTTCAAATGGATATTCACCTCAAGTCAATAGATAGTATTGCGCCTGCATCCTTATTCGAAAGTTCGTTTGTTTGGAGTGGAGAAGGCAGCTTTGCTTATTTAGCAAATTATGGTTATGATATCACATATATTGATTTTGAAACGACGGAAGATATTGTTTTTCGTCATCAAAGCAAGCCTGTAGGTAATCAGGATGAAAATTATTATACCTATCCGAAAAAGACATTTTACTGGTCGGGAGGAAAAGTTTCGCTCAATGCGACAGGTTCGAGCAGTGGGGAGGAAGTAAAAACGGATGCCTCTTTTTCCCAACTGACAAGTTCGCAATTCGGAATATATATTACATACAAGGGAATAACGGAAGAGTGGATAGAAACAAACTATAAATAAGCGGATGCTTAATAGTGAAAAGAGTTTTAAAGCGCAACAAGCAGAAAGATACTAATTAAGCCGTTAAGATATTAAGGAATGGACCAAAAACGGGAAATAAGAAAATAGTGAATGGACAGTTGATAACGTTGATAACAAAGCAAAGTAACCCGCAACAACGTGTAAACTTCTCTCAAAACAAACAACTGTTTGTTGATTTTTATATTATGTATTCAACAGAAGTAAGTATATAAAAGATGTACTTTTGCCCAAATTTTTCAATATGCAAGTTATAATATTTATCTGTTTTGTTGTATATACCCTGATGCTATTCTTAATCATGTGGCTGACGTCCCGTAAAGCCAACAATGAAAGCTACTTTATCGGGAACAGACGTTCACCGTGGTTTGTTGTCGCATATGGAATGATTGGGGCTTCCCTCTCCGGAGTAACATTGTTATCGGTTCCCGGAGATGTATATAATACTCAATTTACTTATTTCGGAATTGTAATCGGATATGTAATCGGATATGTAGTTATCGCAAAAGTTTTGTTGCCGCTATACTACAAATTGAATCTGACATCTATTTATACTTACCTGGAACAACGATTTGGGCCTGCATCTTACAAAACAGGATCATTCTTTTTTATATTATCGCGATTACTCGGTTCAGCCTTGCGGATGTATTTAATGATCTATGTATTACAGGAATTTGTTTTTCAATACTGGCATATTCCCATTGCAGTGACCGCATCTTTATTTGTGTTTATTATATTAGCCTATACGTTTAAAGGTGGTATTAAGACAATTGTATGGACAGATATGTTACAAACAACCTTTCTGTTGGGAACGTTACTGTTTACCATTATATTTATTCCAAAAGAAATGAATTTATCTTTTGGGCAGATATTTAACGAAATGCAACTGGATGGTTATACAAAAGTATTTAATCTTAATTGGAAAGATCATAATTTCTTTCTTAAACAAATTATCAGTGGTGCTTTTATTACCATTACCATGACAGGACTGGACCAGGATATGATGCAAAAAAATCTAACCTGCAAAAATCTTAAAGATGCCCAGAAAAACATGTTTACTTTTACAGGGATTTTAGTTTTTGCAAATGCATTGTTCTTGTTGCTGGGAGGAATGCTCATTATTTATTCAATCCATAATGGTATAGATCTGGCAAGTATGAAAACCGATCGTATTTTTCCAACTATTGCCTTTGATTATTTACCTCCGGTTGCAGGAATTGTTTTTGTGCTGGGATTGATAGCCGCAGGTTATTCCAGTGCCGACGGAACGTTAACTGCACTTACCACCGTATTGTGTGTCGATTTTATCGGATTGGAGAAGATAAATAAATCGGAGAAAGAAAAAATAAAAATCCGGAGAGCGATGCACCTTTTAATCGGATTGCTTTTTTTATTGGTGATCCTCATTTTTTCCCATTATCATAATGATGCCCTTATTCGTATTATCTTTCAAGTAGCCAGTTATACTTACGGACCTTTACTGGGACTCTATACGTTTGGTCTTTTTACCAAAAGAAAGATAACTGCAGACTATCTCGTTCCCGTATTCGCCTGCTTGTCCCCCTTGATTTGTTTCTTTTTGAATAAATACTCCAAAGAATTATTCTGGGGCTACGAGTTCGGTTTTGAACTTTTGCTTGTCAACGGATTAATAATGTTTTTCTTTTTATGGATTATAAGCAAAAAGAATTCTGTATTGCCGGAATGCAAAGAATACCAACTTCCCGGTTAGATCTCATTCGGAGGCATTGTGGAGGTGCAGTAAGATTTTTCTACCCCCCAAGCGTTACACTTATTGGGAGTTATGCACGTTCGACCCTGACTGATCATTGGAATAAACAACGCTTATCGTAATTATTTACGTTGAATTCTTGCAAGTTCAACATCTAAAAATAAGATTTATCCGGATAATATCCGTTCATTTTTCTTTTAAATATATCTTTGTAAAATAATTTTTTTTCCGACGATGATAGAACGTAAACCCGATTGGCTAAAAACCAAATTAGAGACAGAAGGAGAGTATCCGAAAATCAAGAAAATTGTAGAACGGAATAATCTGCATACAATATGCAGTAGCGGAAAATGTCCTAATATCGGAAAATGCTGGAATATGGGGACCGCCACTTTCATGATTTTGGGAGACATTTGTACCCGTTCTTGCAAGTTCTGTGCTACTAAAACAGGAAAACCACTCCCTCCCGATACAAATGAACCGGAGAAAGTAGCGGAAAGCATCCGTATCATGCAATTAAAACACTGTGTAATCACATCTGTCGACCGCGATGATTTACCGGACAAAGGCGCCGGTTTCTGGTCAAAGACGATTTATGCTATCCGGGAAAAAAATCCACACACGCTTATCGAAGTGTTGGTTCCTGATTTTGACAATTTAGATGAACATTTAACTATTGTTTTCGATGCGAAACCGGATATCTTCGGACATAATATGGAGACCGTTAAACGATTATCCTCCCAGGTAAGGAGCCGGGCAAAATACGGTGATAGCTTGGAGGTTTTACGGAAAGCTTCTTTAAAAGGATTAATCACTAAATCAGGCATTATGGTCGGACTTGGAGAAACGGAAAAAGAAGTGGAAGAGGTTCTGGCAGATCTGAGAAACATAGGATGCCAGATGATTACCATAGGCCAGTATTTACAACCCACAAAAAACAATTTGCCCGTAAATGAATATGTAACTCCCGGACAATTTGAAAAATACCGGCAACTTGGGCTGACACTTGGTTTCAGTAGCGTGGAAAGTGCCCCTTTGGTACGTTCGTCTTTCATGGCGGAACGCAGTTTTATTTCTTCTAAAATCCAAAAATAACCGGCAGGGATGAATCAGGGGATACAGTATATAGACTGGGGATTGATCGACTATAAAGAGGCCTGGGAGAAACAAAAAATATTATTTGATGAATTAATACAACTAAAATCCCATTTCGAGAAACCACAAAAAGAGTCCGGCATGCAACGATTTATTGTTTGTGAACATCCGCATGTATATACATTGGGGAAAAACGGACAGGCAAATAATATGTTAATAAACAATGAATTCTTACAAAGAATCGATGCTTCCTATTATCATATTGACCGGGGAGGAGATATCACCTATCATGGGCCGGGACAAATTGTAGGCTACCCGATCCTGGATTTGGAACAACTGCATCTATCGCTGAAAGAGTACATAAACTGTATTGAAGAAATGGTTATCCTGACGTTGAAAGATTATGCGATTAAAGCTTCACGGCTACAGGGAGCAACAGGCATCTGGTTGGATGCAAGCGGACAAAATCCACGTAAGATATGTGCTATCGGTGTCCGTGCCAGCAGATATATCACGATGCATGGGTTTGCCCTTAACATCAATACCGATTTATCGTATTTTTCCTATATAAACCCTTGCGGCTTTGTGGATAAAGGAGTAACTTCTCTATCTAAAGAGTTACAAAAGCCAATAGATACAGGGGAAATAAAGCAAAAACTATATCATTATTTTTCTTCTATTGTAAAGGACAAATAAAAGACAATTTGAATGGTTCGGTTTAGGTATAAAAGTACTTGTCAAAATTGACTTGGGAGATAATCCGGCTTTTCTTTTTCTATATTATCCCGCTTCGCTTCGATGCTGCTGCATTCCATGCCTGGGTGCTTCGTTGTTGTTCCTCCTTCCCGCAAATGATGCTCCTTATTGACAACTAACCATTAACCACTATTTTTGTATTGCATGTTGCTTTGACTGGGTTGCAAGGACGCTTTTTTGTCATTTTTCATGTCTTTCATTTAAAAATTTCTCAAAAATAATATCCGGATGTTAAAAATTCGGAATATATTTGCAAAATAAAAAGGATAAGGTAATATGAAGATAACAATACCCATAGAAAGCATTTGTGAAAGTATGTCTGACGTATCGGAGACGGT
>JAVBLM010000027.1:0-37096 GCA_031553535.1 Bacteroidales bacterium
AATTTATTTTTCGGACTATTTGATATACAGATTGCAAGAATACTATTTTTCTCCTTCTTATTTCTCCTTCCATTTTCTTATTATCCTGAAAACTTTACCGGTTTCGCAGGAAAAAGAAAATATTTTACTATTTGGGATAGACATTTTGGGGGAATCTGAAAACATTTTACCATTTAGTTTGGATATTTTCAGAAGATCCGAAGGCAATAAACCATTTAGTTTGGACATTTCGGGAAAACCGAAAGCAATAAACCATTTGTCTTGAACGTTTCTGGAAGACCAGAAAGCAATAAACCATTTGGTTTGAACGTTTCTGAAAGACCAGAAAGTAACAAACCATTTGGTTTGAACGTTTCTGAAAGACCAGAAAGTAACAAACCATTTGTCTTGAACGTTTCTGGAAGACCAGAAAGTAACAAACCATTTGGTTTGGACACTTCGGGAAGACCAGAAAGCAGCATCTATGCGGATATCTATGAGAGACACACGAAGGGAGATATTATCCGTACTTGAAAAAGTCTCAATTTATACCCCGAACTCACATTAATGAAACTTATTTATCGAACAATCAATTTATGTACAGTTGTTGTTTTACCGGTTTGAATGTGCATAAAGTAGATGCCGGCGGATACGTTTAAATTCAACACCGAATACGGATTGATATTTATATGGTTCTCAACCAATCTTCCCTCTATATTGAAGATACGGATGTTTGTATTATCAGCAGTTTCTATATGAATTTGTCCGTTGGATGGGTTAGGATAAATCCTGATATTCTCTATATTCTTATCGTGCTTTATAATGTTAACATTGCCATATGTGAATGTTATATTGTCAATATACATATTGCTGGCACCACCATTGGATGTTTCACCTATGCAAGATATAACCAACGTGATAGAATCCGGTTGATGACTTTGGGTATAGTTAATATCGATAGTAAATTGTTGATAGGTCGTATCTATGTCTCCTGATGCTAAAGATAATATTCCGTTTCCGATCACTTTCCCGTTTGAGATTATTGAAACGGTGGAGGTAATAAAATCACTACCTGTTAGAGATCCTTTCATATAATAACTTATCGAAACCGGATACCTTGTCATTGTATCTTCCCCTATAAGCATTCCAAACTGTGTTCCTAGATCATTCACAGGTTCTATATATACGGCATAATTGCCATGTTGGGCATCGTCGCTTTTTATTTTTTCTACATTACCAGAGATTACTTTCCAACCGTCCGGTTGTAATTCCATTGGAATATCTTCCGTCCAGGTCTCTTCGAAGGAAAGATTTTTCATCATGGAAACATTTTGGGAAAATATAAATGCAGGAATAGATACAAGTAGATAAATAAAAACAAACTTCTTCATGACTTTTAGGGAGTTAATTAATAAAGAGTAAAGATATAAAATATTCAAGATCAATAGCGTTATAAATAAATTATGCATATACATTATATACATTTGATAATAAAACCATTAATTATCGTTTTTGTTTAAAGAATATTTATTTTGAGCTTTTCGAAGACCGACCGGATCAGGTTGGTTTGGGTTTCTTCATCCCTCATAATCACAATGACCAATATGTTGATTAGGAGCTTCATTGCGAGGAACGAAGCAACCTCTATTGTTGGTCGCCATTGCCCAAACCACAGATAGACATTATTAATCACTAACAACTATTATTACATATCATCGAAATCGCTTTCGAATTCCCGTTGTTGCTGACGTTTGGTTTTGTAGTTAACAATGCTGTATGTAATAGTTAACCATAGTTGACGGGAATCACGGTAACGATCCATTGTACTGCGATAACTGGAAAAGCTCGTACTTCCTTCTGAGGTTACATGCGTTTGTTTTGTGTAAAAAATATCCGAAGCCCTTAATGATATAGATAAAGCTTTTTTAAAGAAGCTCTTTTTAATTCCGATGTCAACTCCCCAGTTGGCGCTCATTCTGCCTTGCCCTGCACCTCCTGATTCGTGCCCCATACTGTTTAATGTGAGAGTGGGGGAACGGTAGTTTGCACTCAGCTGTATTTGAAAATCCTTAGGAAGATTGAAGTTATTGTTCAACCGTACTTGCCATGAGAAATCATTGGATAAGGATGGATCATACAGGCTGTCGGAATTGATAATTGTTTGGAATAAACTGGAATTAAGGCTTAATTTCCAAAACTTAAATATATCCTGTTGATAGGAAAGTTCTAACCCGTATGAATGGCTGTTATCCAGGTTTTCATAGGTGGTAAGTGTGGTAGAATCATCAATTAAGATCGTATACCGGGATATGATATCGTATCTGTATTTATAGAATATATTGGCGGATACGGAAGTTTTTTTGTATATAAATAAGTATCCCAAATCTATCGAATGCGTATACTCGGGTTTTAATTTCCTGTTTCCCTGGCTTAAATTTTGCTTATCGGTATCATCGATAAACGGATTCAGTTCTCTTCCTCTCGGGCGGCGGATACGGATGCTGTACCCTAACTGTAAGGAATGGATTTCATTAAAATCATACCGGAGATGTATGGTTGGGAATAAATCGAAATAAGGTTTTGGAGAGAACAATTCCGGATCAGACTTTAGTTGGGAAGTTGTTTTTGCCAATTCTCCGCGTAACCCTAATTGATATTTGAATTTGGTTTTTATAGAATTTGCATATACCGCATACAGAGCGTTTACGTAGTCAATATATGTTGAGGCATCATTACGACTTATATTTTCTGTTAATTCGCCTATTGCATTTCCCGAAAAGAATCGATAATTCTCATTCGTACGGTTCCAGTCAAATTTATAACCGGCTTCTAACCGTCCTCCGTTACCTATGGGTGTGACAAAATCCACTTTGGCCGTAGTCCGGTAACTTTTTGCTGTCGTATTAGACGTTTGATGATATTCGTACAAAGATGGAGATTGATAAAATTGTGCCATTACACTTTCGTTATCTCGATTCCATTCGGACATGGAAATGTCAATATTCAAGCCCTGTCCTTTTGTTTTTGTTGTAAGTGCATAACTAATAGCGGCATCCCAATTGTTTGTTACTATCGGTGGAGAAGATGATTCCTGGTAATATAAAGAAGTTGTGTCGAGGAGGAGATCCTGAGTTAAGCTATATATGTATGTTTCTCCCTGATTGCTTCTGCGTCGATAACCTCCTTCTATGGAAATGGTATTATAGTCATTAATAAAATAATCAAATCCGCCACGCACTCCTTGAGGAATCCCTTGCCATGAGTTGGTAGAATGTTGAGATAAGAATGAAGTATTATCCTGGAATGTATTTTCTCTTTCCAGGTAAGTTTCCGAATTGGATGAAAATGACCGGAAATTATAGCTTAAGAAGAAATTGAACTTATTGTACCGGAAATTCAAATTAAGATTGGCGCTATATCTACCGAAGTAAATGTCATTCTTTTTATTTGCCATGCCTGCACCTAAGCTCAACGATGCATTAAATCCCAGTTTCCGTTCCTTTTTTAAGATGATATTGATGATGCCTGATGTTCCGTTTGGTTCGTAACGAGCGGATGGATTGGTAACCACTTCAATACTTTCAATGGTGCTGGCAGGTATCTCGTCCATGGTCAGGTCGGTAGGGCGGCCATTGATTAATATTGTAACACTCTGACTTCCGCGTAAACTCACATTGCCATCCAGGTCAACAGTTACCGACGGAATATTTTCCAATACATCCGCACCTGTAGATCCTTCCGTAACAATACTTTTATCAACATTGAAAACACGTTTATCCAGGTTGTTTTCAATCATTTCTTTTTGAGCAGATATGGTGACTCCTTCCAGTTGACTTGCTGATGTTCTTACCTGTTGTTTTCCGGTACTTATTACCGGTTTCTCTTTTGTAACTGTGATATCAGAGAGATATAGAGAGTTGTATCCAATATAACTGATCCGGACAAGGTATGTTCCCCAGGGGACAGCATCAATAATAGCAAGTCCTGATTGATTGGTAACAGATCCTGACACCAGCGAAGAGTCTTTGGTATTTAATACAGCAATGGTACTGTATTCCAAAGGCTGACTGTTTTCATCCGTTACACTGCATACGATAACACCTGTTTTATCAGTCACCCGTTTTTGGGCCTCGGATAATATGGCGCTTCCTCTTTGTGCGGATATTGTTATGGGACATAGTGATACTAAAAAGAATATGCCGCTAAGTAATTTAGCACACTTGCTTAATAAGATATCATTTATTCTTTCCATAAGGGTTTATATTATTCTGCATTTTTTACCATCGGGACGAAACGGAAACTTCCATGAGTGGTTGTTTCAAACTCAGTTTCGGATATCCGGACTACCTTGGTCATTATTTGCTCCTGTTCTCCGATAGGGGCGACCAAAATACCGTTTATTTTCAGTTGACTTAATAGTGTTTGAGGCAGTTCGGTTGCTCCGCAAGTAATCAGAATACGATCAAAGGGCGCAAACTCCACCCATCCTTTATATCCGTCGCCATGTTTGGATGCGATGGAAATAGATAATGAATGAAATAGTTTCTTTGCTGTTTCATATAAATCCCTTTGACGTTCTATGCTATAGACAAAGGCTCCCATATAACGTAAGATAGCAGCCTGGTAACCGCTTCCGGTTCCGATTTCCAAGATACGGAGTTGTTTCTCTACTTCTAATAGTTCCGATTGCTTTGCTACTGTATAAGGCTGGGAAATAGTTTGTTTGCAGGAAATGGGCAGAGCCGTATCTGAATAAGCATGTTCAAATAAAGATACCGGAACAAAGTAATGACGGGGAACAGCTGCTATGGCTTCTAATACATTTATATCTGTTATGCCTTTGCTTTTCAGCTCCTCCATTAAATGTTTTCGTAGCCCTTTTGTTCTGTATGTATCAGTCATTTTACTTATTCTCTTCTCCGCTTTTGGAACGCAAAAGTACATAAAAAATTGCTAAAGATTGTAATGAAGCCCGACAAATTGAAAATTCGGTTATTGTTGTATTATTGATAGAAGTTACACAAGGTAAAAGAAGTTACGCAAGTTACCTGCCATTACAGGTAATATGTTTGTTAAAAGTTTCACCGAAAGGAACGAAATCCGAAGGGTTCGGCGTAGCCAGCTACCTGAGCCACTAAATATAGCGAAAGCATCGAAACGCAGTAAGATAACCGAACTTGCGAGCTCAACGGAGTTAATCTCTGTCATTGGTAGACTTTCATTCCGACAAACGATAATCTTAAAGAACTGGGGACTTCTGTATTTGATTACCCATGAGCAATAATATAGATATCCTTGCTTTAGGTACGATGAATGTCTCGCTTTCGGCTCACAAGCTGCTTTTGATTAGGCTCAAACGGTGTCTTATGCTAGAATCCTGTTTCTTGTTCTTGTAGTTGACAGTAATGTGTTGATTGAAAGTGCTATTGCGATGAACGAAACCCAAAGTGTTTGCTCTAATCAACTACCCGAACCCAAAAATGTAGGGAGGGCATCGAAATGTGGTAAGATAATTTTTGTTATTGGTATTGAAGGGAACGATAAAAAATGTTCGTGAATTATAACTTCCTGCAACTTCTTTTACCTTGTGTAACTTCTATTCTAAAATTAAAACTTCCACTACGAAATAAAGCTCCTTAAGAGAGTAAAAAGTATTAGATTTCTTTCCCTTATTTGTTCCTTTGTTTATGAATTTGTTATACCTTTGCATCGTTTTTTGCGATAATGATAAAAAAATAATATATGAGACCAGACTTTAGTAATATATCATACAAAAGTGTTTCACAATCACAACAGGGAGCTGATAAAAAAGAGGTAAAAGATCCTGTTACAAATGATCAGTGGTTAACTTCCGAACAGATACCCATTAAACCGGTTTATACGGAAAAGGATCTGGAAAACATGGAGCATCTTAACTATGCAGCAGGGATACCTCCTTTTTTGCGTGGCCCTTATTCAACGATGTATGTAATGAAGCCTTGGACAATACGTCAATATGCTGGTTTTTCCACAGCGGAGGAATCAAATGCTTTCTATCGTAGGAATTTGGCAGCCGGGCAAAAGGGATTGTCTATTGCATTCGACTTAGCGACACATCGTGGTTATGATAGTGATCATGAACGTGTTATTGGAGATGTTGGGAAGGCGGGAGTTGCTGTGGATTCCATCCTGGATATGAAAATCCTTTTCGATCAGATTCCATTGGATCAGATGTCGGTATCTATGACAATGAATGGTGCGGTTATGCCTATTCTGGCTTTTTATATTGTAGCTGCGGAAGAACAGGGTGTCCCGATGGAAAAATTGTCGGGAACGATTCAAAATGATATATTGAAGGAATTCATGGTTCGTAACACGTATATATATCCTCCCATCCCTTCGATGAAGATCATTGCCGATATTTTTGAGTTTACATCGAAGAATATGCCTAAGTTTAATTCGATCAGTATCTCCGGATATCATATGCAGGAGGCAGGTGCAACCTGTGATATAGAATTGGCATATACATTGGCAGATGGTTTGGAATATTTGCGGGCCGGGGTAAATGCAGGAATGGATATCGATTCTTTTGCTCCCCGTTTGTCTTTCTTCTGGGCGATAGGCATGAACCATTTTATGGAAATAGCCAAGATGCGTGCAGCACGGATGCTTTGGGCGAAGATAGTGAAGCAATTTAATCCGAAAAACCCTAAATCTTTGGCATTACGTACGCATAGTCAAACATCAGGCTGGTCTCTTACAGAGCAAGATCCTTTTAATAATGTTGCCCGTACATGTATTGAAGCAATGGGAGCCGCTTTGGGACATACACAATCGCTACATACGAATGCCTTGGATGAAGCAATTGCACTGCCGACTGATTTTTCCGCACGTATTGCACGCAATACACAAATTTATCTTCAGGAAGAAACCAATATTTGCCGTGTGGTAGATCCATGGGCAGGTTCCTATTATGTTGAAAGCCTTACCCATGCAATAGCGCATCGGGCATGGGAACATATACAGGAAGTAGAAAAACTGGGAGGAATGGCTAAGGCGATAGAAACGGGCATTCCTAAAATGCGCATAGAAGAAGCTGCTGCGAGAAAGCAGGCAAAAATCGATGCCGGAATTGATACGATTGTAGGGGTAAATAAATATCGTCTGGATAAGGAAGCTCCGCTTGAAACATTGGAAGTTGATAATACGGTGGTTCGTGAAGCGCAAATAGCCCGTTTGGCAAAATTGAAAGCGGAACGCAATAATGATGAGGTACAAAAATCATTGGATGCAATTACGGAATGTTCCCGTACGGGAGAAGGTAATTTACTGGCATTATCGATTGATGCGGCGCGTAAAAGAGCTTCATTAGGTGAGATATCCATGGCAATGGAGAACGTATTTGGCCGTTATAAGGCAAAGATAAATTTAATTTCAGGAGTATATAGTTCAGTGACAAATGATAATAAAAGCTTTAATAAAGCACGTGAATTAGCTGATAAGTTTGCAGAAAAAGAAGGTCGCCGCCCACGTATTATGATTGCAAAAATGGGACAGGACGGGCATGACAGAGGTGCGAAAGTGGTTGCAACCGGGTATGCAGATATCGGTTTCGATGTAGATATGGGGCCTTTGTTCCAAACTCCAGCAGAAGCAGCAAAGCAGGCAGTAGAGAATGATGTTCATATTATAGGGGTTTCTTCTTTGGCAGCCGGACACAAAACGCTGGTTCCACAGATTATTGAAGAACTGAAAAAAATAGGCCGGCCGGATATTCTTGTAATTGTAGGAGGAGTGATACCTGCCCAGGATTATGATTTCCTATACAAGGCAGGTGCGGTGGCTATTTTTGGGCCGGGAACAGTAATCAGTGAAGCCGCTATTAAAATGCTCGAGATATTATTAGCGCAAAAGAATTAATACGTTTATACGAGAAAAAAAGCTGTTCGAACTTAGAACGGCTTTTTTTGTTATTAATCTTTGTTTTTATGACAAGATAATATTAAAAAAACGGTGTATCTTTGCATCTTAAAATTATCAACACGAATGAACGAACAATATTATTCCCCACAAAGGTTTTCAATATTACCGCCGGTTGTAAAGAACTTATTAATAATTAATGGGTTGTTTTTCCTGGCAACCCTTGGGTTTAATAACCTCTTAAAGGTTGATCTGTATGATTATCTTGGATTACATTATTTTCGATCCGAATTATTCTATCCTCATCAGCTTATTACATACATGTTCATGCATGGGAATTTCGGACATATATTTTTCAATATGTTTGCATTATGGATGTTTGGAAATGCTATCGAAAACTATTGGGGAGGGAAGAAATTTTTATTGTATTATCTTATTACAGGGATAGGGGCAGGCTTAACGCAAGAGTTGGTATGCGGAATCCGGATCCATCAAATCGCATCCCAGTTGTCTCCCGAAATGGTAGATATGGTAATGAATGAAGGATTGGATGTCTTGAGGCAAAGCAAGAATTACTCTAATCAATTGATGGCGAATCTTAATTTACTGATTAATTCGGTTACGGTAGGTGCTTCGGGTAGTGTGTATGGGATATTGCTTGCTTTTGGGATGACTTTCCCCAATGCGTTGATCTATATTTATTTTTTATTTCCGATTAAAGCAAAATGGTTTGTCTTAATATATGGTGCAATAGAATTATTTTATGGTTTTTCCGGGGCTAGTGATGGAGTCGCACACTTTGCCCACTTGGGTGGTATGATTTTTGGGTTAATTCTCATAGTATTATGGAGGAAAAAAAACCGGAATAATTATCATCAATATTAGATCATGAATGGATTTAGATACAACAGGCCAAACTTAAACCTCAATCTCGGAACCCGGATATCGAATTTCTTCCGGAGCAATAACCCATTAAACCGGTTGATTATTATCAATATCGGTGTATATCTTGTGTTTTTATTGCTGGGAATTTTTGCCAACTTGGCACATTTTCTACAGGCAAAAGAAGGAGGGGGATTCGAACAATGGGCTCTTGACTGGTTTGGGGTACATTCCGGTATAATGTTGTTGCTAACTCGTCCGTGGACAATCATTACCAGCATCTTCCTGCATCTGGATTTCTTTCATATTTTCTTCAACATGCTTATGTTATGGGTTGGAGGAAAGATATTTCTTTCAGTCTTTCCACCTAAAAGAATTTATACGGTTTATATCTGGGGCGGGATAGTCGGTAATATTTTCTTTATCTTATCCTATAATTTATTTCCTGTTTTTGCCGATGTTGCCCAACATGCGGTAGCCGTAGGTGCCTCGGGTGGGGTATTAGCTGTTTTGATAGCCGCTGCAGCAAAAGCACCTAATTACCAATTGCGTTTATTGTTGATTGGCAATATTTCATTGAAATGGATAGCCTTATTATTTGTTATTATAGATGTAATCAGCATTCCCAGTGGAAACTCGGGTGGACATTTTGCTCACTTGGGAGGGGCTTTATTTGGTTTTTTGTATATTTATATTCCCAAATTAACTTCGTCTATTAGTGCTCGAAGAGTACGGAAACCAAAGTCGAAAAAAGCTCCAAAAGCATCTCGTCCTAAAACAGATGAACAATATAATGCGGAACGTGCAGCATATCGTAAAAAAGTGGATCATATATTGGACAAGGTTGCACAGTCGGGATACGAGAGTTTAAGTAAAGAAGAAAAAGAATTTTTGTTCAAGACAAGCAATAAGACAAATTGGTAGGTAGTTAATGGCGAAAAAGAATCTTTCTATTTTAAATATTGTTCTTTTAATTTGCAATGTTATAGCTGTAATAGCTTTGTTGATGGCGTATCTGGCAAATTATCTGAATCCGAAACTTTATTTTCTTACGGCGTTAAGCGGTCTTTTTTATCCATATATTTTGTTTGTTAATATTTTGTTTGTTATTATCTGGTTATTTCGGATACGTAAATATTGCTTTTTGTCGTTGATTACAATTCTATTGGGGTTTAATTCAGTACAAAGGCTTTGTCAGTTCCGGGGGGATAAAGTTCCTTCAGACAACGAACAGTTGGTAAAAGTGTTGAGTTATAATGTGCAGATATTTGGGCTGTATGAGAATAATAATTACAAGAATGATATTATTCATTTCTTGAAAGAGGAAATGCCTGATATCACTTGCTTACAGGAATATTGTCAGGATATTTCACAAAAACCGAATCTGGTTACCGCTACAGGTATCAAGGATGCCCTTAATGCGAAAGATTATTATTTATATACACCTCTTTCGCGAGATAAATACCAGTTTGGAATGGTGATTTTTTCCAAGTTTCCTATTGTAAACAGAGGTGCCATTTCTTTTAAGGATGCCCGGACAAACCATGCGATGTTTGCAGATATAAAAATCAATGATGATACAGTCAGGGTGTATAATGTCCATTTTCAGTCTATTCACTTTGGGGCGGAGGACTATTTATTTGCCCAGCAAGCAACATCCAATACTGATTTGAGTAATGAGGAATGGAAAAAGAATGGCATGCGGATATTGAGAAAAATCAAAAAAGGTTTTGCTAAGCGTTCTAGTCAAGTAGATACAATTGTCAACCATATACAATTGTCTCCTTACAAAGTAATTGTTTGTGGCGACTTTAATGATACACCCTGGTCGTATGCATACAAACAAATTCGTAATTTATTAGACGATTCTTTTGTCAACAGCGGAAAAGGATTTGGCAATACCATGGTTATTAATAAATTGTTTTCATTTCGAATAGATTATATTTTCCATGATAAGTCTTTCAGGAGCTATGGTTATACAACAAACAAATTAGAAGCTTCCGACCATTACCCCATTTATACCTATTTGGATATAAATAAATGAGGTATATATTGCTGAAAGTTTTATATATTTGTAAACATGAAATTGCCGGTACGGATAGATATTGAAAAACTTAGAAAAACGGCGACAGGAGAAGGTTCTTGTGCGGATTCTTCGGTGATGTTGTTTTGTACAAATGAGCCGGTAATATGTTGTTCGAATGCAATGTTAGAGCAGGATGACCCTACTGCACACGCTTCGATTGTTGCAACACGTTTAAAACGAAGGGAAATAAAAAAGGCAAACCGGGATTGTTATATTGTTTTGAGTGAAAAGCCCTGTCCGATGTGTATGTCAGGTGTTACTCAAGCAAGAATTAGGAATCTGTTTTATATCGAAGATAGTGAAATAAAGTATATGGACCTGGCTACTTGCGATATAGAAAACTGGTATGAAAAACTGAAATAAATACGAATCAATAAAATAATAAGAACATATGGAAACTGTTTTGAGTGGGATCAGGCCTACAGGAAATTTACATTTAGGTAATTACTTTGGCGCTGTCAGGAACTTTGTAAAAATGCAATATGAGAATAACTGCTTTTTCTTTATTGCAGATTATCATTCATTAACAACACATCCCAATCCGCAGAATTTACAGCATAATGTGAGACAGGTTCTTATTGAGTATTTGGCTTCCGGGATAGATCCGGAAGTAGCAACATTGTATGTGCAAAGCGATCTTCCTGAGACTGCGGAGTTATATTTATTTTTAAATATGTACGCTTATCTGGGAGAACTGGAAAGATGCACTACCTTTAAAGATAAAGTACGCCAGCATCCGGATAATGTAAATGCGGGTTTATTGACTTATCCTACATTAATGGCAGCGGATATTTTAATACATAAAGCAGATAAGGTGCCTGTGGGAAAAGATCAGGAGACTCATCTGGAACTTACTCGCGTATTTGCTTCCCGTTTCAACAGATTGTATAATGTAGAGTATTTCAAAGAGCCGCAAGCTTATAACTTTAATGAAGAATTGGTGAAAATTCCGGGATTGGATGGCAGTACAAAGATGGGTAAATCCGAAGGGAATGCAATCTATCTTATCGATTCGCCGGAGGTGATCCGGAAAAAAATTATGCGGGCGAAAACAGATGCTGGCCCAACCGAACAAAACCAACCCAGATCACAGGAAATAATAAATCTGTTTACCTTGATGAAATATGTTTCTTCTCCTGAAACGTTGATGCATTTTGAAAACACGTATAATGATTGTTCTATTCGATATGGGGATATGAAAAAGCAGCTTGCAGAAGATATTATTCTGTTTTGTGGGCCCATCCAGGAACGTATAAAGGAATTATCGAATGATGATGCTTATTTGCAGAAAGTAATGCGTAATGGGGCAGAAAAGGCACGTGCAAGTGGAGGCAAAACGCTTTCTGAAGTTAGAGAGATTATAGGATTTAGAAAATAATAAACAAATAGGTATGAATACGGCAATCTTATATGTTTCGAAATACGGGAGTACCGAAAAAGTAGCCCGGTTAATTGCTCAAAAGCTGGATGATAAGCAAACCGAACTGATCAATCTGAAAATAAAAAAAGATCCAGACCTTGAACCTTATGATCTGATTATTTTAGGTTGCGGTATCTATGCGGGAAAGGCGTCTAAATCTTTTCAGGATTTTTGTAAGAAGAATTTAAATACCATCTTGTCGAAGAAAACAGGACTTTTTATTTGTGGTATGGAAGTTAATCCTGAAAAGCAACAGCAACAGATATTGAGTGCCTATCCGGTACAGTTATTACAACATGCGGATGCGAAAGCTTTTTTGGGTGGGGAATTTTTATTCGAGAAGATGAATTTTATGGAAAGAACTATCATCAAACGTATAGCAAAAACAGATGAAAGTGTCTCTGCAATTAAAGAAAAAGATATTGCCTCTTTTGTTGAGGTATTGAATAGATAGTTTGTTGTTTTCGGGTTAATAGATATCTTTGGAAAATACGCCTGAAATGGCAATTGGAATTCATTTAGTGGATATTCTGCTATCTTTCGGAGAAGCCTGATTACGAGCGGCGAAGTCCTCAACATGGATGGTTTATCTTACACTCTGATTGGGATATTGATGTCTTACTGAATGGTCAATAATAAACAATCAAACAGCGGGGAAATGATAGTAACTGAAAAGAAAAATCGCTCTATTGTTAGGGATTGGCTACGCCGAGCTCGCAAGCCCGGTTGCCACGTCGCTCGTGCCTCACTCCTCGATGAAGCTATTAACCAACATATTGCCGTCATGCTGAACTTGTTTCAGCATCCCCTGTATAAAAGCAATAAACAAGGGGGTTAGCTCGACTTAAAAGCCTCGCTGCTCTCACATGCTTGGCCTTCGGGTGCGGGTCAAGCCCGCAACGACGGAACTTGCAATGACGCACTTCCGTTTCTGTGAGGAGGAACGACGAAACCCGAGGATTCGGCGTAGCCAACCACCTGAGCCACGAAGTGCAGCGAAAGCATCGAAACGCAGTGAGATAACCGAGCTTGCGAACTCAACGGAGTTAATCTCTGTCATTGGTAAAAATATCAACGTGCTTATTTTTATTCTCTTGAGCTTATTGAGCGAAGTATATTTTTTTCAAAAACTCAACCGAGCGTTCCAACGCTATTTTACCTGCATCATTGTCAAGGTTGAATTGGTATTCGTGCGGTAAGCCGGGGACATAATTTGCCGGAAAGAAAAGTGTGTCAACAGGTACACCCATTCCAGATAATTTATTTGCCAAAGCGCCCGATTGGTTAAGCAACGGATCCTTATTTCCTGCGGAAATATAAGCGGGAGGGAAATTTTTCGTTACATAATTCGATACCGAAAGGCCTTCAAATCCCGGAACTGACATAAAATCCTTTTTCCCGCTATATGCCCAACTAATGGTTTTGACAAACCATCCAAAGCCACCTTTCCAATTAACCATGCCGATATCATAAGGGCCGCAATAGAGAAGTACCCCTGCCAACTGAGCAGGCTCAATTAGTGGTTCAATTCCGATAAGTCCGGCATACGGTGGCGAGGTCAACATGTTGGCATACTGCGCTGCAATGCTGGCTCCACCCGAATCTCCGGCTAGAAACAACCATCGTATGTCCATGTGCAGGTGTTTGGCATTGGCTGCCAAATAAGCCAATGCCTTGTTGAGTTGCCCGATCTGATACGGATAATGTTTATTTGGAGCAAGTGTATAATCAATCACTGCTACCGCAAAACCTTTACCCGCTAAAATTTTATTGTAGTTGGCTGTCTGTTCTTTATTTCCTGCTACCCATCCGCCGCCATGTATCCATACTATGACAGGAAGCAGTTCATTTTCCCCGATCGTTTCAGGATAATAGACATTCAGATAAGCATCAGGATCGCCTTCGGCATACAACAGATCCAATACAGAAGAAACAGGAATCGTAATATGCTTTTCCAAAGCCTGGTTTACTTTTACCGCATCCTTTTCAAAAACCCGGCGGATTATCCATGAACCGGGTTTGGGGCTTGATATAAAATAAACAATACCCGACGCTATAAGCAATACTACACAACAGAGTATCCATAATCCTGCTCTTTTTTGTTTTCTTTTCCCGTTTTGTTTTATATCATGAATCATCTCAAGATTTCCTATATAAAAAAATAGTGATTTATCAATCTAGAATTTTAAGATACTTACACCTTACTTCACTTCTTCAAAATCGCCCGGTTTCCAACTACCGTCAAAAGCAGGAGTTTCGGGTCCGTAGATGCGGAAGTAGGAGAACCAGCCTTTGCTTGGAAGAGTTTTTATCCAAACGCCTTCTTTACCTTCTGGTGCTTTCGGTCCGAAATACAAATCAATGGTTGCGCTTTTTTGGTCTTTCAACTCAAACATCGAGCGCAAAGCGGCTTTGTTTTGCGCTGTGGCTATTTCGCTGCGGGTTTCGTTGTCATAAATGGTTACCGACCAGAATAGTTTGCCCGGAACAGGTTGCGGAACAGTCAACTTATAGGTTTTGCTTCCATCAAGGTATTTTCCGGTATTATCTTTCAATCCTAGCCAGTATAACGAACCTGCACCTTCAGCACGGTTAAACATGGCAGGAGATTCAATTTGCGCTTGGTAAAACCATTTTTCGCGGGCATATAAATCCACGTAGTTTTCGGTATTGAATTTTCCATCGCCAGCATAGCGGAGCACAGCCCATTCCCATTGGCGGTCTTCCCAAACAGCGCGGTCGGGACGACGATCGGCAAAGGATTGTACACGCATAATGGCATTACCTGTTATGGCAGCTTTTTCCAGAATGGCTTTCATACGGGTGTCAGGTTTAAATTCTTTTCCTTTTTCAATACCCAATTCGGCTAATTCGCCGTACCATGTACGGTATTCAGGATTGGCAGGTTCTTCGTTGATGAACTTAGCCAAACGCTCCCAATAACCGATATTTTGTTCAAAAGGCTGAGGTGTAAAATTGCCCGGTTTGTCGTTCAAGCGTACCCAATTGATTTCAGTTGCAGGCTTTCCTAACGGATATACTTTCACCGAACGCATTAACTTTTCGCCTGTTTCAGGATTGTTGTCTGACGGAATGGCTCGCAATAATACCAATACGTGGTTGGTCGTCGATTTTCCTATATAATATCCTGTAGGAACTTTACCTGTATAGTTGGGCGGAAGAATAATATGCTTGCCACCTTTTCCTTTGTCGGGGCCGGGCAGCCCAATATCCATTACCCACAATTGGTTCATATCGTTTACGGCGGACATAATTGGGCCTGCGGGAACTTCCATCACGATCGGGCCATTGCTCAAATCGAGTGGGAGTCCTGCGTAACGGGTGTCGGAATTTGGTGTAAAAGCCACTTGTTTGGGTGCACCATCCATAATAGCAAATGTTTGGTTAGGTATGCACCCGGCATTTATATTTCCATCCCATGTCGCCAATATCGACACAGTAGGGTAGAAAAAACGGTAGAGTTGAATGGCACGATTGAGGTCGGCATCGTCATACGCTTTTTGAATGGTTGCTTGGGTTGGATAGCCGTTTACAAATTCATAATTGGATGTTTTTGCTGTTTGTTGTTTTTGTTGATTGTTGCATGATGCCAATAATAGGGTTAGTGCGATTGCGATTAAAAATACTTTTTTCATTGTGTGAATTATTTTAATAAAACATTATTTATTCCTTCACCAATTGCGGTGGGAAATATTTGCCTGAAGTTACATCTTCGGTAGGACCATAGAAGCGGAATGTCATATTGTATTTTTCCCCGGCAATGGTTGGAAGCCAATTTGATTCCGGATATTTTGCCAAAGGTTTAGGCCCGAATACCAAGGTTAATGAGCCGTCAGCATTTGTTTTTAAGCCCGATTCTTTGTTGAGTAAGTAGCGTTTCAATGGGTTAGGCAATACATGGAATTTCACAGCATCTATTGCTATGATTGACCAGAAATAGTGAGCCTTCATTGCCGGCAATGCTTCTTTCGGGAATGTGAGTGTATAGGTTGTTTCGCCATCGTTGTCATTCATGACGAAATATGTTACTTCTCCCATGTTGTTTGCCCATATTCCACCATAATTAACAGCGGTACGCATTTTATAGTCGTCTTTGTAGTTTCCTATAGATTTCGGACGACTCCATCCGTTTTGCGATACTCCCAAGTTGTCCAATATCTTAAACAGTGCCGGAATGCCTTGGGTTTTGATAATGCTATCGACCCTTGCTTTTCCTTCGGTTCCCGAATTAACCAATGCTTCTACGGCTTTGGCTTTTTCTTGCAATGCGCTCATGCCTTCATTGATATCGGGTTCGCTTTGCATTTTAGCGGTAGCATTATGGAACATGTCTGCACCGGGAAAGTTTCTACCTTCAAACAAAGGGACAGATATAGGTGCTTCCACCTTCGGTTCACCTTGCGGCGTAAGTTTGAATAAGTGTTGCAGGCGAATGGCTTCTTTCGCATCGCTACCCAATTCAATACGGGCAAGCACACGCGAAGTTTTAGTTGGTAGGTCAACCCGTAGGCATCCTTCCGGAATTTTAGGATTACTTCCTTTGAGGCATAAGGCAAACTTGCCAAACGGATGTTCGGGGAATGTCCGTTCATTGATATTGAGTAATGTTTCGCCCCAGCCGTTGAGCATTTGCCATGTATAATAGCGTCCTTTTATTTCGGGTATTTCCAATACCACGCAGGTATTTTCGTCTACAGCTACCCATGCTTCGCTATAGGCTACATCCAGGTTCGGGTTTGCCCATGCCACACCTCCGGGTTCGCGGTAGATGATTTGATTCCACTTGAAACCCTCTTTTTCAAAGTCCAAGCGTTCTTGTCTTAAAACGAATTCCCTGCCCAACATATAGATATAAGCATCGGAAATGTCCTGGTCAGTCAGTGCGGCTGTTTTGTTGCCTTTTTGAGTGCACGATGCGAAGAACAAAGGAATTGCTAAAAGCAGCATTCCTGTTTTAAAAAATGTTTTCATCTTTATTTTATTTTATGGGTAGACAAGTATACAAGTTAACAAAAGCCTGTTCACTTGTATACTCGTTCACTTGTTTACTATTTTCACTTCACTTCTTCAAAATCGCCCGGTTTCCAACTACCGTCGAAAGCGGCTGCTTGAGGGCCATAAATACGGATATATACAAACCAGCCTTTGCCCGGAATGGTTTTAATCCATTGCTTTTCTTTTCCGGCGGGAGCGTTGGGTCCGAAATATAAATCAACAGGTTTGGTTTTATCCACGTCCTTTAATTCGAACATTGAACGAAGGGCTGCGTAGCCTTGGTCTGTATTAACCTGGCTGCGGGTATCGGCATCGTAAACTGTCACCGACCAGAATAATCCGGCAGGAACGGGTTGTGGAATCGTCAATTTATACGTTTTAGCTCCATCTACATATTTACCGTCTTTATCCTTCAATCCTAACCAATACAACGACCCTTGTCCGGCTGCGCGGCGGAACATGGCAGGCGATGCACCGATGGCTTGGTAGAACCATACTTCGCGGGCATCGTTGTCAATGTATGAAGGTGCATTGAAATCCCCGTTTTCAGGGCGAAGGCCTACCCATTCCCATTGGCGGTCGTTCCATACGACACGGTCCGGACGACGGTCGGCAAAGGATTGTACACGCATTTGGGCATTTGCTGTTTTGGCTGCTTTTTCCAATATGTTTTTCATCCGGGCATCGGGATTAAAGGGATTCCCTTTTATAATTCCCAACACTGCCAAATCACCGTAATAAGCGCGATAAAGGTCAACAACCGGTTCGCGGTCGATTACTTTTGCCAATACTTCCCAGAATTTTATATTGGTTTCCCAATCAAGCGGGGTTGTATTTTGAGGTTTTCCGGTAAGTTCGAGCCATTGAATGGACGAAGCCTTACCGTCTGTTCCAAACGGATATACCTTTACGGTTTTCATGCGTTCTATCGCCGCAGGCACATCACCGCCTACAGGAAGTGAACGAATGCCTACCGTTAAATTATTGGAGGATGATTTCCAAACATGGTAGCCCGATGCCGGAATTTTCCCGCTGTATCCGGGAGGAAGTATCAGGTGTTTTCCTCCTTTGCCTTCATCAGGTCCCGGGATGCCCATATCGGCAACCCAGCGTTGGTTTACATCCATTGCCACAACAATAAGCGGAGCGGCAGGTAATTCAACCACCAAAGGCCCTTCGGAGAGGTCTAACATTAGAGGGCCATAAGGAGTATCGGAATTAAGTGTAAAACCTATCTGCAATGGTTTTGTATCCAATGTCCCCGATACAACATTGGGATTAATTCCGATTGCTTGGGTTCCTTCTAAAATAGCTTCGCCCGAAACAGTAGGGTAGAAAAATTTATAGGCTTGTATGGCTCGTGCTAAGTCGGCATCGTCATACGCTTTTTGAATGGTTGCTTCGGTTGGATAGCCGTTTACAAATTCGTAATCGGATGTTTTTGTTTGTTGTTTTTGTTGATTGTTGCATGATGCCAGCAACAAGGCAATTGACAATAGCAATACGCCGGTCTTAAGATTTCCAATTGATTTCATATTTTTTTATATTTAGGATTATATATTCAAAGATTTGAGATTAATCTTTGTTTAAAAACAGAATTATACGGATTTTGTTTAAATATGGAGAAAAGAAAAAAACGTTTTGCCTAACCTTCCAATCGTTACATTCCATCGTGTATTGCATGTTCGGCCCTAATGGGTCTTGGAGATAAATACTACTACTATACTTGTAGTAATTATTTAACAGAAGTTACGCAAGTGGAAACGTTATAGTAACGCAACAGGCAGAAGGCAACAAGCAGAAAGGATAAAACCGATAAAGTAGATAAAGCCGATAAAAGGGTAAAATTCAACATATAGAAAGTATCAAGGAATAACCAAACCAACAAGAGAATAGGTTGCTTCGCGAATGATAACTTCCTGTAACTTCATTTAACTTGTGTAACTTCTGTTATTTAAGTTGAATGCCTGCGATTTCAGCATCTCAAGATAAGATTTAACCGGTAATCCGGTTGTCATTTTTTCTTTTGATCCTTCCATTACGTTAGAAAGCCTGTCCGGACACTCGGAAACCTTCAAACAAGAGTAAAAATACCTTTCCGACACTTCGGAAACACTCAAACAGGAATGAATATATCTTTCCGACTTTCCGGAAACCATCAAACAGCAATGAATATGCGTTTCCGACACTTCGGAAATCCTCAAACAAGAGTGAAAATACCTTTCCGAAGCTTCGGAAGCCCTCAAACAGGAATGAATATATCTTTCCGGCTTTCCGGAAACCATTAAACAGCAATGAATATACGTTTCCGACTCTTCGGAAACCCTCAAACAAGAGTGAAAATACCTTTCCGAAGCTTCGGAAATTTTCAAACAAAAGTGCGGGATACTTTCCGAATAGTCGGACGGTTCTCAAACCGGAAAGAAACATGCAACAAAGGGTACAATAAAAGGAAATTAAGCATGAAGTTGTCTAAAGTTGATACAAGAGATTGCTTCGTGCCTCGCAATAACGCTCTTAACTAACGGATTACCGTCATTGCGAGGTACGAAGCAATCCCCTCAAAAGAAAAGGGATACTGAAACAAGCTACCAATAACAGGGATCATACCTAGCTCTTAACTAACATATTGCCGTCATGCTGAACTTGTTTCAGCATCCCCGTTTTTAAGGAGATAATCTCTATTCAGTTTATCTCAACTTTTGGCAACTTCATCAATAAAAATGATAAAATGCAGAAAAATTAATTCATTAACCACTAACAGTTAATCTAACTATTATTTCAGAACTTCATCTAACTTGCGTACCTTCTGTTCCTCCTTTTGACTTTTCACTGTTTATATTTTCCTGCCCATTCTAAAATGGTTTCACTTTCTACATCTACGCCGAATTTTTTTGCTTTGAGCAGTATCCGGTGGGCAAGCAGTGGCTTTTTATCTTCAGGGGCATACCTGAAATAAGCTTCTGCCGCATGTACATGGATTGCATCAGGCATAGGAAATTCACGGGTTTCGGGTAATCCGAAATCCGAATCATTGAGTTCACGCCTTTCTGCTGCATCTAATCTATCCGGGTGTTCCGTATGGCTTTTTCTTTTCATCTTTTTATAATTATAAATTTGTATTTTTATAAAAGCCAACGTATTTCTTATTATATTTGTTCATTTTTTATTTATAGCAATGCGAAAAATAAAAAACATGCGTTGTACTTTATAGAAGGATAAAAGTGTCTTTTTATTAAATTGGGAATATTAACCTTGTTAACCCCTATGCATATCGAAATAGTTATACCCGGAAAAACCAAAAGAAATAATAGTGTTATTTCTTTGCTCTCCAGATTTCTAAGTTTTATTTTTCCTGATTGCACATTCATGCACAAAAAAAATTTTGTGGCTGATGTGAATTTTGACATTATCTCCAGTCTAATTCTGTATAAACAACTATCTATGGAAGGCGCTGGAGTGTACAATGACACAAAGAGTATTGAAAACGAATTTGTTAAAATGGTCATTGCCAACGAAGGTATTATTTATAAAATCTGCCGGATTTATTATAGTGACATAGAGGATATTAAAGACCTGTATCAGGAAATAGTCATCAACCTGTGGAGAGGTTACCGGAAATTCCGTAAAGAAAGCCTGATCAGTACCTGGTTGTATCGTGTTGCCTTAAACACCGCGATCACCTACGTGCAAAAGGAGAAAAGGAAACCTGCAAGTATAGAATTTTCTCAACACATAAAAGACGGCTTGGCAGAAGTAGAACATGATGATATGGTTGAACGCCTGTATCACATCATAGACAAGTTGACTAAAATTGAACGTTCGATTATATTCCTGTATCTGGAAGGGAAAAGCCATTATGACATTGCCGAGATAACCGGGCTTTCCGTAACCAATATCGGAACAAAGATCCAACGGATTAAAAAGAAAATGGTAGATATGAATGATAATTTAAATAAGTAGTTGCCAGGGAAAATGCAATACAATGAATAGAATAAGATTATGAGTTGGGAAGAACTGAGAAAAGAATGGGAAAAATACAACGAGAACTTGTCCGGGATTCCGATATTGGAAGAGGAACAAGTCAGGAATATGTTGCAATCAAAGACAGCTACTAAATTAAATATAGTGATTTTGTATAAACTGGTTTTTGCTCTTAGTTTTGGATATTTTGCTGTTTGGCTTATGACGAATTATACGCTATATACGGATGATTACAGGTATCTGATCCCTTTTATTCTTCTGTTTCTTATTTATTTGGGCAGTTCGGTTTTTTATTTTCACCGGGTGCAGGCTCTGTATAAGGTTAAAAAGAACAGAAATACATACAATAAAGAAGATTATATTAAAAGTATTACAACCTTGCAGTTATTTGAAAAGTGGGAATGGATAATTGTACTTAGTGCAGCTTGTCCTTTGTTGATAGTATGTGCTCCTATTGTTTTTTCAAAAATATTGGATCGCCCTGACTTTTATGACAATGTAGACAGTTATATGTTGATAGTATTTTCTATCCCTGTGCTTATATCAATTATACCCGGTTTTTATTTATATAGGAAAACATGCAAATGGATTAACCAGACGATAGTAAGATAATACATTATTAGAGTTAAGTTAAAAACAGAGATAACATGAGTTGGGAAGAGCTTAGAAAGGAATGGGAAAAATACAACGAGAATTTGTCCAAGCTTCCAATACTGGAAGAAGAACAAATCAGGCGTGTATTAAACTCGAAGACCGCTTTTAAATTAAATGTATTGATCTTGTATAAATTGTTTTTTGCACTTAGTCTTGGATATATTGGTATTTGGCTTATGGTAGATTATAAACTTTTTATATATGATTACAGGTACCTGCTACCTTTTATTATTTTGTTTATTATTTACTTTGGCAGTTCTGCTTTTTATTTTTACCGGGTGCATGCGATATATAAGATTAAAAAGAACAGAAATACATACGATAAAAAAGATTTTATTAAAATTATTACAACCTTGCAATTGTTTGAAAAATGGGAATGGGTAATTACACTTGGCATATGTTGTCCTTTGTTGCTGATATGCGCTCCTATTGTTATTTCAAAAGTGCAAAATGATATTAATTTTTATGAAAACATAGATAGTTATATCCCCGGAATAATATTTTCTGCCGTTGTATCAATTATACCCGCGTTCTTTTTATACAGAAGAACTTGTAAATGGATTAACCGGATAGGAATATAATATATTGTTTAAAACAAAGATGAAAAAAAACATAAGAAGAACATGGACCTGGAGAAATTAAAATCAGTATGGAAGAAATACACTGAAAAGTTGCCTATGGAGCCGCTTACTCAGGAAGAAGCAATTAAAATAGCCATTCATAAAAAAGTTATGAATAGGGTCAATTATTTAATTTTTATTAAAGCTTTCTTAGCAATAAGCATGGGCATTTCTTTTTTTTATTTTGCTTCTTATTATTACTTATATATAAATGATTATAAGTATACAATTCCATTTATAATAGTTTCCATTATTTTGCTGGTTAGTTTTGTGTTCTATGTATATTGGGTAATATTGATGTTAAAAATTAACATTAATACGAACACACTCGTCTTATATGCTAAAGCAATAGGCAAAATACGATTGGCAGAGAAATGGGAAATGCTGATTTCATTAATAGTGGCAGTTCCATTGATGCTTATATGTCTTCCTCCTCTTACTTCACTTATGCTTAATCGTATTGATTTTTATACTAACATGAATTTATACTTGCCAAAGATGTTATTAATTGCAGTTTTATCTGTCATTGGAGGATTATTATATTACTGGAAAAATTATCGAATAATCAAAGAAATGCAAAAATATTTAAATGAACTAGAAGTTTAAATATTTTTAAATTAAGCTATTTATATTAACTAAAAACACAAAAACACATGAGTAACGCAATTTATCCACAAGAAATTACAATTAATGTACAGGCATTGTTACACTTGGAACACACCGACAAAGCGCCTGCTCTACATTCAATACTAGGAGTAAGTGGGCAGGTTCAAGTTTTGCCTAATACAGGTGATTATTACATTGTTCTGGAAACGGAGAATAATGTTTCATTTTCTCAAATATCTGGTTTTGGCTGTTTAATAGCAATTTTATTGGATATTTTAATAGAACCTAAACAGAAAGCAGGCGAAGCCACCAAACGAGAACAACATAGTTTAGCTCCTTTAAAGAATTTATTAGATTTAAGTGACGGGGAATATGATGCATCCATGCGTATGAATTTCGAGAGTGGTTATGCAATGCAGCATACATCTGTACGAAAAGTGACGGATACATATTATGAAGCAGTAGTTGAAACATTCCATCGTTATCCTTCTTCAATATCACAGGATATTACTAAAATATTACCCAACGATATTACCTTTACAAATGCAGGAGCCGGTAAAATGATAGGAAGAAGCCAATACCGGTTTCAAAAAACAAATGGAAGCATTATGACCGGTGATGCGGAAATTGAAATTGATATGGTAAACCAACTTGCGCAACTCCCCCAAACAGAAGTTTTCTGTTATGAATATTCACGCCCTGATTTAACTGCAATACCATTGGAAATGCATGTGCAAAGCTATATGATAGGTGCAGACACTCCTCCGGATATGGTAGATGCGGGATTTACTTTATAACAGATTACGGATACTACCCTATTAAGACTAAGGGCTCTGACCGAGCTATTGTGTTTTTTCTTGGGCAGTCGCTTTTAGTGACTGCTCTTTTTTATGTCTTTCTTTCCGTAGAACTTCATTGCAAAGGTTTAATGATGAACAATCAAACAGGATCGGATGACAGAGATTAACTCCGTTGAGCTCGCAAACTCGGTTATCTCACTGCGTTTCGATGTTTTCGCTACACTTCGTGGCTCAGGTGCTTCGTGCTTAGCAATGAACTCTTGGCTAACGAATTACTGTTATTGCGAGGAGGAACGACGAGGCAACCGTTGCGAGCTCAACGGAGTTAGTTTCTATTCATTTTATATCAACTTTTGACAAGTTCGATGAAAAAAACATAAAAATATTATTTTGTATTGAAAAAATGATTTACTTTGCCATGTAATTTGAAAGAACCATGAGGACCTTACAAATAAATGTAACATTCTTATTTGCCATCCTTGACAAAGTCCGGCGGGGCTAACCCGCAAAATAATCCTTCCAAATTTAAAAAATGGTTGTAAACAACTACATAAACAGACATAGTGCAGCAAGCGTATAACAGGAGCATCAATGTATATGCTCACGGAGTAATGAAAACGCTAGGATACACGAATTAAATAAAATGTTAAATTATAAAAATTACAGATATGAAAAGAATAAGAATTTTAATAGCATGTGTATTTGCTTTATTTATCGGTGCGGGTATATTCTTTGCTTGCCAGAAAAATTCAAGCGAATTATTAGTCAATGAATTAGAAAGGGTAGAAATACAAAAAGCAAAGCCGGGAGAAGTTAATGTTATCATATTTAAAGTCACGTTGCGAAGGGAAATAGATGAAAGGCCAAGAGATAAAAAGCCATGTGGTTGTCGAGAATGTTTTGGGCTTTGCGACTTTGTGTGGTTTCCTGCTTTTAAAGAAAGTATAGCTGAAGCTTTTAAAACTGATGAACACCAAGCTCCTGTATTAATAGAATTTGATACAGCCAGGAATCAAGCAACATTATACATACTGGAAAAGAAAGATTATTTTGAGTCCGAATTCGGAATTGATTCTTCTTTAGATATCCCTGAAAAAGCTTTGGAAAATACTAATTTTACATCTGTAACTATCAAGGACGGCTTGTATACGTTTTATCCAAATGAAAGTAAGGTCAAATATGATGGTACTGATTTGATAAGTTATGGTACGGTAGTAGTAGATTTATCTATTGTAAATAAATCTATTAAGTAAATTATAGACTTGCAATCTAAAATAGTATTAATTTAAAAAAAATTGTCATGAAAAGAATCAATTGTTTTGCAATGGCATTAATTTTTGCCGGATTTAGTATCGTATCTTTAACTTCTTGCAATAAAGAAGACGCCCCTACGCAAATTAATCCTAATTCAATTTCTTCAGAAAATAGCAACAAAAATTTGCCACCTGATATTAATCCTGAAGAAATTTACAATTTAGAGGAGGTTACAGGAATCAATGCTTATGAATTAGCTAAACAGCATTTCTTTATCGAATATGTACACGAAACTCATCCTATAATTGAAAGACTTGATCTCTTACTAAACGAAGAAAAGGAGTTAGCTGTCGAAATTTTGGATAGCAACAGATATTTGCTTGAAATTATTAATGATAGAACTTCGGTTCTTATAAATCAAATGGAACAAAATTATAAAAATTTTGAATATGCACTTAAAGATGATGGGTTACGTATAGCTCAGGCTAGATTAATAGAAATTTCATCATATGCGGCTGGTGGTTGTACCGGTGGGAAATGGCTTTGTTCTGTTTATTGTGGTCGCCATTGGTATTATTATCATATGGAAATGGCTTGGAGAACAGGAGACATGACCACCGAGGAGTATCTCGACTGGTATTGGAGCCAGTGGCCTAAAATCATAGAAGACTAATTCAGAAAGGGATGTTTTAGACATCCCTTTTTTACTGAATTTCCGCTTTAATTTATCGGATTGTTAACATATTCAGATATCATCTTTTTTGATATGAAAGAGAAGATTTATTATTTTTGCAGAAATTAAAAGATATTAATAGCTAATAATTATGGAATTAGAAATTATCAAAAATAAAATATTTGGAATCAGAAGATTTAAAGTGATGATTGATTTTGATTTGGCACAACTATATGATGTTGGAACAAGAGCGCTGAATCAGGCAGTGTCCAGAAATATAAAAAGATTCCCGACTGATTTCATGTTTCAACTCACCGATGAAGAATTTAGAAACTTGAAATCACAAATTGTGACATCAAGTTGGGGAGGAACAAGAAAATTAACATTTGCATTCACCGAGCATAGAGTTGCGATGCTTTCGGGTGTATTACGAAGCGACAAAGCAATAGATGTTAATTTAAAAATCATACGTGCTTTTATCATATTGCGTCAATACGTCTTAGGATATGCCGAGTTGAATCGAAAGCTGGAAGATTTTATGATTGCAACAAACCTGCAATTCAGTGACATTTATCAGGCTCTTACTGAGATGGCAGAACAAAATACCATCAAAGAGAAGCCTCGAAAAAGGATCGGATTCAAACCCGAAAAAGAGGCTTAAATTTTAATTAAAAGACATTGATATGAAAGCAATAAAAACATTAATAATAATTATATTTGTTATAGTTCTTCAATCATGCAGTAAGGAGAATAAATGTGATCGCATGACAGGAAAAGAGGCAGACTATTACAATGAAGCCGCTGATCTAATGATGAGTGGCCTGGAAGATCAAAATAAGACAAAGTATAATCAAGGAAGAAATAAGATGATTGATTTTTATGATTGTTTCTACATGGGAGAAACTCCATTGCAATATGATCAGGCTTTAGAAAATTAAGAGAATGGAAGGCTTAATCCTTGGGATTGAGTCCGTATGTTAAAGTATCAGTAGTATTAGGTCTGCCATCATTAATACCATTTACAGTTCCTTTATATGTATATACGTCAAATTATCAGGGATCAACATCTTCAGGGACAAAAATTGACATGTCAGGATATGTACGAATCGCTACTCCTGAAACCCCAGTTCCTGGAATAGAGAAGTAAGTTTCAGAAACAGACCTCCTGTTCACTTGAGGCTATTTCGAAAGGTTCGGACGATGGGGTGCCATCGTCCGTTCTATTTTTACTGAGTCTGTCTGTAATTTTATTTTATTGTTTTTGCCGGTAAAATCATATGTTGTATTTCCGTAGAACTTCATTGCAAAGGTTTAATGAGGAACAATCAGACAGGCTCGGATGACAGAGATTAACTCCGTTGAGCTCGCAAGCTCGGTTATCTCACTGCGTTTCGATGCTTTCGCTACACTTCGTGGCTCAGGTGCTTCGTGCTTAGCAATGAACTCTTGGCTAACGAATTACTGTTATTGCGAGGAGGAACGATGAGGCAACCGTTGCGAGCTCAACGGAGTTAGTTTCTATTCATTTTATATCAACTTTTGACAAGTTCGATTAAAAAAACATAAAAATATTATTTTGTATTGAAAAAATGATTTACTTTGCCATGTAATTTGAAAGAACCATGAGGACCTTACAAATAAATGTAACATTCTTATTTGCCATCCTTGACAAAGTCAAGCGGGGCTAGCCCGCGAAATTAATCCCTTTTAAATAGTTAATGGTTGTAAACAACTACATAAATAGACATAGTGTAGAAAGCGTATGCTAGGAGCATCAATATATATGCTCACGGAGTAATGAAAACGCTAGGATACACAAATTAAATCAGGTTTTAAATTATAAAAAATTAATTAGCTATGAAAACAATTGGTAAAATTATTAGGGAATCATTTACCCCAACATCGGATACGGTGTATTATTACCCATTAAATGGCGACTACGAAGACCATTCCCTTAACAATCTTCCTGACCTGACAGACAACGGGTGTGAATTTGTAATGGATGGGAAGGTAGGAAAGATGATAAAATTTGACAAGGTAAATCAAAAATATTTAACATTGCCGCCAAGAGTGAACTTCTTGAATAATTTGTATGACAGAACCATATCTTATATTTTATTGGCAAAAGATATTTATACGGATATACAAGCCATAGTAAATTTCGGGTTAGGAGGAAGTTATTGGCAATCGTGCCATGTCCTGTTTAATAGAATACATACAAGTTATGACGGAATCACTCCTTTAAAGCCATGCATTAGTGTTAATGTTAGGGCTTCAGCTGGGGAATATTCTACGCAAGTATATATGAAGCCAAATGTACCTGTATTATTTACACATACCATTACTGCTGAGGAAGAAGATGTAGGAGGTACGTTAAGAACTTATTTGGATGGTAGGATACTAAATCAAGTTCATATTAATCAAAGAGCTGTAAATTTGCTAAATAATAATTCCTTTTTAGGAAGGGGAGCCTATGACAGTACCATTTATTATTCCGACTTGATTCTTTCCGAATTTATTTTCGAAGGAAAGGTATGGAGTGAAGTAGAAGTCTCAGATTATGCAAAAAGTATTGGATTTTAAAAATAACCTTAATCAAAAGCCCCTGTTTTCAGGGGCTTTTTTATTTCCCTGTTCTATTGATGCAACTCCGAAAGTGAATGCTGATGTTCGGATGATGATGAGTCATCGTCCGTTCTATTTTTACAGGTTTCATTTGTAAACTATCGAATCCCATTTTTGTTCGCAGGTAAAACCTGCTTTAATAAATCCAATTTGGACACAGTCTAATCCGAGATATTCATACGGAAGTGAAAGAACCAATGATGCCCGGATGCTTTCAAAACCACACTTATTTGTTTATCTTAAAACAATATCTACGTATTAGAAAAACGCTCAACCTTTAAAATACTTAACGAAGTCTCCTCCCCACAAATAGTGAGTATGAATTACATATTATCCCTACCAATGGGGATGATTTGTTTTTCGGCATTCTTTTACCTTTGCTTTTCATAAATGTGTAAGGCAAAACAATGGTGAAGAAAAAAATCAAACGCAGTATTATCGTATTAATAACTGTTATAGCAGCGGTTTTAGTAGTCTTTGGAATAATCCATGCAAACAAAACAAAAATTGCCATGGTGAACTTTCCTAATTTCCAATATGCGAAGATGGTAAAATCGAATGATAACGATTTTATCCGGTTAAAGCAATTAACTATTGATGATTTCGGTAAGCTCAAGCGTTATGATGCCATACTTATTTTCGGTATGGGGATCCGTATGACGGATGAACATCGTGAAGTCTTGGAGCAGTTAAAGAATAGGGGAGTTGCTGTTTATTCTACTGCCGTGACAGATCCTGTTAATAAGATATCATCACTGGATTCCATACAGGAGAAAAAGGTTGCAGCCTATCTCGGAAATGGCGGAGGAAAGAATTACCGGAATCTGTTCAATTATATACGTAAAGATATATTGCAAAAGAAATTCTTCAATCAACCGGTAGAAGAACCTGTGGAGTTGAGTTCCAATATCCTGTTTCACCTGGAAGAAGAAACCGGTTACAATACGGTTGAGGAGTTTGAAGCCTATTATCGAACAAAAGGATACTATAAAGAAGGTGCTTCTAAAGTGGCTATTATATGTGGTATGACAGGCCCTTTCGATACGGAGAAAGGATATCTGGATTCCTTGATTATTTCACTGGAAAGACATAATCTGAATGTTTATCCGATATCAAGTGTAGTGAATCGTTTTGAGTTTCTCGAAGAAATCGCTCCCGATGCCGTAGTATATTTACCCCACGGGCGTTTATTGATGGGACAGGCAGAGAAAGGTGTTCAATGGTTGAAAGAGCGTGATATTCCTTTGTTCTGTCCACTTACTCTCCATGTTACTTCCGATGAATGGATGGAAAGCAAACAGGGAATGATAGGAGGATTTTTAAGTCAGAGTGTCGTCATGCCCGAACTGGATGGCGGAATATTGCCTTTTGCTCTTTTTGCACAGGAAATAGATAAGGACGGTTTGTATTCGTTCCAGCCTATAGTTCGCCGTATGCAGCAGTTTACTAATACGGTAGCCAATTATTTAGACTTGAAACGGAAAAGTAATAAAGATAAGAAAGTGGCTATCTATTATTACAAAGGGCCCGGTAATAATGCCATGAGTGCTTTCGGCTTGGAGGTAGTTCCTTCGTTGTATAATTTCATCAAGACTTTACAAAAAGAAGGATATACGGTAAAAAACCTTCCATCTACGGTTAAGGAATTTGAAAAGATGATTATGGAAAAAGGTCCTGTTTTCAACAGTTATGCCGAAGGGAATATTCATCGTTATCTACAGTCCGGTTATCCTGTTTTGGTACCGGGAGATGAATATGACTCTTGGCTCAAGGCAAGGCTTTTACCCGTTCAATACAAGGAATTGACGGACAAATACGGAAAAGCACCGGGAAGTTATTATACTACCGTTCATAATGATAAAAACTGCATTGCCGTTACCCGCATTGATTTGGGGAATATTGTATTATTACCGCAACCTATACAGGGAGTAGGGGAAAATTCGTTTGCTGCCGTACACGGTGATAATCCTGTTCCTCCGCATCATTATATCGCTTCGTATTTCTGGTCTCAGAATGGTTTTGGCGCCGATGCGATGATCCACTTTGGAACACACGGCTCGTTGGAATTTATCCCCGGAAAGCAAGTGGCTCTTTCTTCGGCTGATTGGACGGATGTTTTGGTAGGAGAGACACCTCATTTCTATTATTATACCATAGCGGATGTTGGGGAAGCGATTATTGCCAAACGTCGTAGTTATGCCACGACTGTTACCCATCTTTCACCTCCCTTTATTGAAACGGATTTAAGGGATAATGTCAATAACCTGCAACAGGATATTCGTAAATATCTGGAATCGGATGCCAAGAATGAATCTTTAAATTTGAAAATAAAAGCACTGGCTGTAAAGATGGGATTGCATCGCGATTTGAGATTGGACAGTACCCTGAATCTCCCCTATAGGGAAGAAGATATTATCAAGATCGATAATTTTGCCGAAGAACTTTGCAATGAAAAGATAATTGGCGGTCAGCATATTCTGGGTGTTTCTTTCGAGGAACGGAAGATCCAATCCTCTGTCGAATTAATGGCTACGGATCCTATCGCATATAGTGTGGCGGCTTTAGATAAATTGAAGGGGAAAGTAACACAAAAGCAATTGGAAAATAAAGCCTTTTTTCATAAACGATATTATATTCCTGCTTTGAATGTTGTTAAAAAGCTATTAGCCAATCCTGCATTACCTACAGACAATATACTTGTTTCGTTAGGCCTTTCACAAGCCGATATCACAAAGGCGAAAGAAATCAACGAACAGATGCAGCCTAAGATGAATCGTATGATGGAAGCCATGATGGAGCAGGCAAAAAAACAAAAAGGCAAAATGCAGCATCCTGCAGGCATAGCCAAAGATGGTGAAATGCCCGATTTTGTCAAGAAGCGGGTAGAAGAACGCAACGCAAAAGAACAGGATGAAGAGTCCAAGCGTGTGGATGCCATGAAAAAGGAATCCGAAAAGAATACTGTTCCTAAAGAAGACCGTGACTTTGCCCAAGCTGTTTTGGCTATTGAAACAACCATACATAATATAAACAACTATAGAAATGCATTGAAAGAAAGTCCTGCCGTAGAACTTGCCTCTATGGTAGATGCTCTCAATGGAGGATATATTGAACCCACGCCCGGAGGAGATTTTGTTGCCAATCCCAATACAATACCAACAGGAAGAAACTTATATTCCATTAATGCGGAGGCAACACCTACGCCGCAGGCATGGGAAAAGGGTGTTTTTCTGGCAAAGGCACTGTTGGAAGATTACCGGAAAAATCATGACAATAAATATCCTGAGAAAGTGAGTTTTACTCTTTGGTCAGGGAGTTTTATCGAAAGCGAAGGAGCAACCATTGCACAGATATTATATTTATTGGGTGTTGAGCCCGTTCGTGATCAGTTTAACAGGGTTTTGGATATCCGTCTTATTCCTGAAAATGAGTTGGGAAGGCCGCGTGTAGATGTGGTTGTGCAAACTTCCGGACAATTCCGTGATTTGGCGGCATCGCGTTTGTCATTAATACAAAAGGCTGTCGATATGGCTTCTAACGCCGGAGATAAAGGGCAGAATTATGTAACGAAAGGAAAAGAAAATGCCGAGCGGGTAATGCTTGAAAAAGGATTTTCTCCGAAAGAGGCTCGCGAGCTTTCCACGACACGTATCTTTGGTGGATTAAATGGAATGTCGGGAACCGGTATTACATCCATGGTAGAAAGCGGAGACCGTTGGGAAGAAGAATCGGAAATAGCACAGACCTATCTTAATAACATGGGAGCTACCTATGGGAGCGAACAAAGTTGGGGCAGTTTTAAGGCAGGGGTTTTTGAAGCGGCTTTGCAAAATACGGATGTTGTTATTCAACCCCGCCAAAGCAATACATGGGGAGCCTTAAGCCTGGATCATGTATATGAGTTCATGGGAGGAATTACATTGACCGTACGTAATGTAACCGGAAAAGACCCGGATAATTATTTCAATGATTTGAGGAATCATTATAATGTCCGTCTTCAGGATTTGAAGTCTGCTATCGGGGTAGAAGCACGAACTACAATTTTTAATCCCACGTATATCAAAGAGCAAATGACGGGGGCAAGCTCCGCGAATGGTTTCACTGATATTATCCGCAATACATATGGTTGGAATGTGATGAAGCCGGATGCAATAGATAACGAAATCTGGGACGAAATATATGATACTTATATTGAAGATAAATATAATTTGGATGTTCAGCAGTTTTTTGAAAGAGAAAATCCGGCAGCTTTACAGGAAATAACAGCAGTAATGATAGAGACATACCGGAAAGGTTATTGGAATGCTTCTTCCGAGCAAATCAATGCGTTGGCAAATTTGCATGCTGAATTGGTTGATAAATATGATGCCGGGTGCAGTGGTTTTGTGTGCGATAACGTAAAGCTCAAAGCGGTAATTGCCCAACAGTTGCCACAAGAACAGCAAAACAAATATAATGCAAAAATCTCACAAGCCCGTGAGGTCCAGGTTTCCGGTGATAAGGGAATCGTTCTGGAAAAAGAAATAATACAAGAAGACCCTGACTCCAAGACATTCAATACTTTGCACACGGCTTTAATTGCATTCGGAGTAATCGCTGCTATAATAATCGTATTATTTGTAATTAGAAAGCGTCGGAAGAATGGATAATATACTCATCCTCATTTCTATTCTATGTTTAGGGAAGAGTGTTATTATGACCAGCCTGTTGCCGCGCATGTGGCACAGGCTGGTCTTTGCCTTGCTGTGTGTATGTGCAGTATGGATAGGCTATCCTTATGCCATTGAAACAAACAAAATTAATTTCGAGGCTACTCTTATGCAACAGGATAGGATGTCGGATATGACGTTATTCTTCGTGCTTGATTTATTATTATCCATCGGTTTCTGTTGGGTTGTTTTCGCAAGATGGAACAAGCAAAAAATGAAAAAGTATACCATGATATTGGCATACATCCCTTCCTTGCTTGTTTTTCCGGTTATTTTTTATCTTCAGATAAACCTCTCGTTTCTTTTTGTCGGAGTATCATTTCTGTTATTGACGGTTCTGTATTCTGCATTTGTATTTCTCCTCATCTTTGGGGGAGCCTGTCTTATCGGCAGGTTATTTCCTGAAACGGAATTGAGATTGGAGCTGATCATTATCTTATCAAGTTTATTATTTGCTTTGATAATTTGTTGCACGGTCTTCCATCCGTCGGCGAGAATTTCTTCCCAATCATCGTCCATTGACATAAAAGAATTATTTTTCTCATTTTTCACAATAACAATACTATTTATTTTAGGTGTTTTTGCACCCAGGATATATAAACATTTCAAAAAATAACAATTATGGAATATGTATCAAATTTAATGTTTTGGATTTCTAACGGATTATTAGTCCCGGTAATAGTGGGATTGCTTTTTTTCTTTTTCAAGGCGATTTTTATGCTCGGCGGACTTTTCAATCAATATCTTTTACGAAATAAACAAGATAAAACACTGGAAGAAAGTTTACACGGATTAGATAAAGGCAATATCCCTGAATTTGAATCTATGTTGGGCCATGCTCCTCAAACAAAGTTTACGGAAGCAGCCTTACAGCTTTACAAAGAACAAAATAGCGAGATTCATCGTAACTATCAAATTTCCGAATTTGAAATTCAGGCAGATAAAGAACTTGGAAAATCGAAAGTATTGATTAAGTTCGGGCCCATTTTAGGGCTAATGGGCACCTTGATTCCCATGGGGCCTGCCTTAGTCGGACTTTCCACAGGGGATATCGGTTCAATGGCGTATAACATGCAGGTTGCTTTTGCTACTACGGTGTTAGGCCTTTTTATAGGGGCTGTCGGATTCATATTAGTTCAAATCCGTCAACGATGGATCGCTACCGATCTGACAAATCTTGACTTTATTTCCGGATTGATATCACAACACAAAAATGGAGAATAATGCAACGAAGGAGAATAATCAAGACCGATGAAGACAATGATCCGATGGCATTGGTATCAAATTTATTTGATGTGGCAATGGTATTTGCTGTCGCATTGATGGTTGCTTTGGTTACAAAATTTAATATGACGGAGGTCTTTTCGCAGGAAGATTATACCATTGTTAAAAATCCCGGAACCGATAAAATGGAAATCATTACCAAAAAAGGGGAGAAGATCACCAAGTATTCCGCTAATGATGAGCAGGAATCTGCAGGGCAGAAAGGGCGTAAGGTAGGCGTTGCCTATGAACTGGAGAATGGTGAAATCATATATATCCCGGAATAAGGCTTATTGCCGGATGTTTTCATCTATTGAAAACAATATTCTATTTTAGGATAAATAATCTTCCAGTAATTCTTTATAAATAGCATGGTTTTCCAAATCATGGCATACAAAAATTACTTTTTCAATTGTATTTGTTGTTTTTAGAAAATCGGTTACAGCCTTAATGGCAATTGAAGCGGCAAGTTTTTTAGGAAAATGATAAACGCCTGTGCTGATATTAGGGAATGCGATGGTATGTATTTTATGTTTCCCGGCAAGCAGGAGAGAGTTTGTATAGGCAAGAAATAATAATTGCTCTTCATTCCGTTTTCCGTCGCGCCAGATTGGCCCGACCGTATGAATGACAAATTTAGCAGGTAACTTTCCGGCTGTTGTTATTACGGCTTCACCTGTTTTGCATCCGCCTTGTTTATCTTTTATTATTTTACACTCTTCGAGTATGGCAATTCCTCCTGCTTTATGTATTGCACCATCCACGCCTCCTCCTCCCAGCAAGGAATTATTGGCTGCATTTACGATAGCATCTGCCTGGATGGTAGTTATATCTCCTAAAATTAATTCAAGCATAAATAAGTTTTTAATACAAAGATATATATTTCCGGATTAGATTTCAAAAACAAAAAAATAATAATGACTTTGTCTAACGTGATCTGATAAAATGCAATGGAAACAATGATAATAAAAGCGCTCTGATAAGTGGATTTTATTTCATAATGGATCGGGCTTAATGCCTGTTGTTCCGAATAATGACCGTGATCTAGATACTGGAAGTCTAATGTAATACAAGATAACAATACAGTAATCCCGGCATAACCATGCCTCGCTGTGTGTGATAAAAATATTGATTGCAAAATAATATTTATACCTGCCATTTCGCGAGAAAAGAAAAGGGTCTATTCAATAAAGTGTGTCAAGGTATATTTTTCCATCGATCTCCAAAGATAATCATAAATTGCAACATAATTTCTCTCCATCCGGCAATAGGCCTTGATTTTTCAATGATCTTACTCTGTACCAGATAGGGTATATTTCCGTTATTGTTTTTGTTTTCATGTCGCTTTATCTCAGGTTCCCGACTAAGTTAATTCGGATTTGTAATCCGGTTTTCCTATGCCCGTTTCACCTGTTGAATTACAGATGAACAGAATAATTATGCGATGAACAACAAATTTAAAATGGTTTTTATGGCAATGGTATCCCTCTTTACTGTCATTACGATAAAAGGGAGTGAGAAAGAAGCAACCGGATTTGCCCGGATTGCCGGAGCACGGAAAAGAAAGGCAAAGGCAATCCATATCAGCTTTCAATAATATCAATAGTAATCCTTAGGAATTTATCTTTGTTTTTAATGAAATGAAATTCAAAATTAAGCAAGAATTTTTTATGTTGCTTTTATAATAAAAAATTATATTTTTGTAATGTAAAAAATCAATCATCTTTATTATGTTGAAAAATTATAAAATCATCAACAATGTATTAGGCTGGGTAATATTTTTAATTGCGTCGGCTGTTTTTATTTTAACGGCAGAACCCTCAGTAAGTTTTTGGGATTGTGGGGAATATATAGCTACTGCGTATAAGTTGCAGGTAGGCCATCCTCCAGGAGCGCCCACCTTTCAGTTATTAGGTAATATTTTTAGTCTTTTTGCAGGAGGTGATGTTACCAAAGTGGCATTTTGTATTAATTGCATGTCCGCCTTGTGCAGTGGTTTTACTATTTTGTTTTTATTTTGGTCGATTACAATGTTGGGCAGAAAACTGGCATTAGCGAAATCAGGTAGTGAACTTACCAACTCAAAGGTATTAGCTATATTTGGAAGTGGAGTAGTGGGAGCATTGGCCTATACGTTTACCGATACATTTTGGTTTTCAGCCGTAGAAGGTGAGGTATATGCAATGTCTTCATTATGTACAGCTGTAGTATTCTGGGCGATATTAAAATGGGATCAGGTAGCGGATGAGAATTATTCTTATCGCTGGATTATTTTGATTGGATATATAATAGGATTATCCATTGGGGTTCACTTACTGAACTTGTTGACCTTACCGGCAATGGTGTTGGTTGTATATTTCCGCAAGTATAAACCTTCTACCAAGGGGATTATCTGGTCGCTTCTTATATCATTTGTACTGGTAGGAGTAATCCTATGGGGTATAGTTCCGGGTATCGTTAGTTTTTCGAGTTTATTTGAGCGCTTCTTTACCAATTCGTTGCATACGGGCTTTTATATAGGAACGATATTTTATTTTCTGTTGATAGCCGGATTATTAGTATGGGGTATCTGGTATTCGGAGAAGAACGGAAAGCGTTTACTTAATACGGGTTTACTTTCATTGGT
>JAVBLM010000018.1:0-46217 GCA_031553535.1 Bacteroidales bacterium
TGTGTGTGTGTGTGTGTGTGTGTGTGTGTGTGTGTGTGTGTGTTACACTTTTATTTGAAGAAAACAAATAATCCACACTGTTTTTTACGCTCTTTTCAAACATAAATTGTTGGAAAAATACCTTAAAGAGGGAAAGCACATTTTGCACCTCGCATACAACACGTGAGAAATCACACATAGTATGAAAAGAAATAACCATTCCTCTATAGTTTAAGGAGATAAGAGAGAAAGGAAATGCTATTTTATAATTCATACCGGTTTTTCGTTTTAATTTCACGCTGCAAAGATAAACAATTTTTAATACAAAATAACAAAACACAAAATATTTTTTCAATAATTAAAAAAGAAAGATAATATATGATAAAGGAATATTATTCATTCGTAATACCTGATAAACCGGTCACTTTTATATAAAAAGACATATTTAAATAAAAAGACAATAAGGGATGGTTTGATTGTTGGGAATAAAAATATTAATTCAATATTATTTTGATTGTTTTGGTGGTGGTTGTGATAATGGGGAAATGAGGAAAAAAAATTGATTGATTCTTAATTATTTCAAAGTCTTATGTCAATAGTTCTCAAAAATAACTGTATTTTTGCACTATGTTAAGGAAAATTGTATTCTAGCAAATGGCAATAAAAAAATCAGAACTATACAGCTCGCTCTGGGCGAGTTGTGACGAACTTCGTGGAGGAATGGACGCAAGCCAATACAAAGATTATGTATTGGTTATGTTGTTTATTAAGTATATCAGCGACAAGTATGCAGGTGTACCATATGCACCTATAACTGTACCTAAGGGTGCTAGTTTCAAGGATATGGTAAAACTTAAAGGCAATAAGGATATTGGCGACCATATCAATAAAAAGATTATCGGCCCTATCGAAAAAGCCAATAAATCATTAAAAAAGATTAATGTAGATTTCAACGATGCGGAAAAATTAGGCAATGGGGATGAAATGGTAAAAAGGCTTAGCAACCTTATTGCCATTTTTGAAGACCCTAATCTTGATTTCAGCAAGAATAAAGCAGAAGGGGATGATATTCTCGGTGATGCCTACGAATATCTGATGAGGCATTTTGCTACTGAAAGTGGAAAGAGCAAAGGTCAATTTTATACTCCTGCCGAAGTAAGCCGTGTAATGGCAAAAATTATTGGAATCAACAATAAAAATACAACCGCTTCAACCACTATTTATGACCCGACCTGCGGTTCGGGTTCATTACTTTTAAAAGTCGCTGACGAAGCAGAAAAAATAGTAAGCATTTATGGCCAGGAAAAAGATATATCAACAGCTGCATTAGCTCGTATGAACATGGTGCTGCATAATTGTCCGACTGCATTTATCCAATGCAATGGGAATAGTACCTTGGCCGACCCAATGATTAAAGATGAAAAATTCAGAACGTTCGATTTTGTAGTTGCCAATCCACCATTTTCGTACAAAGCATGGAGTAATGGGGTTAACACCAGTAAATATGAAATATTTGACGATTACGGTATTCCGCCTTCCAAAAATGGAGATTATGCATTTCTGTTATTCATTGTTCGTTCGTTAAAGTCCAAAACAGGTAAAGGAGCCGTAATTTTACCTCATGGAGTTCTTTTCAGAGGAAATTCGGAAGCGGATATTCGGAGAAACTTGATTTTAAAAGGATACATAAAAGGCATTATCGGCTTACCTGCCAACCTCTTTTACGGAACAGGAATACCCGCCTGCATTATTGTGCTTGATAAAGAAAATGCTAATAATCGTAAAAGTGTTTTTATGGTTGATGCAAGCAAAGGGTTCATAAAAGATGGAAATAAAAACCGATTGCTTGAGCGGGACATTCATAAAATAGTAGATGTATTTAATAAGCATACCGAAATAGCGGGATTTAGCCGAATTGTGCCGACATCTGAAATCGAAGAGAAGGAATATAACCTGAACATTCCTCGCTATATTGACAATCAAGAAAAGGAAGATATTCAGGATATTGAAGCTCATTTAAAGGGCGGTATTCCCAATTTCGATATTGAAGCACTTCAACCGTATTGGGATGTATATCCTACTCTTAAAGACGAGTTGTTTGCAACGCTGAAACGAAAAGGGTACAGTCAATTGAAAATTGATAAAGAAGAAATAAAGAATACAATATTCTCTTATTCCGAATTTATTGACTATGGCAAGAAAGTAATCCAAGTGTTAGAAAAATGGAAAAAGAAGAATATTCCCATACTTAAAAGCTTGGATAAAGGTTTTCGGCCTAAGGTTTTGATTCATAAATTATCGGAAGACTTGCTGCAAACTTTTGCCAATTTGCAACTGATAGACAAATACAGCATGTACCAACACTTGATGGAATATTGGAACGAAACAATGCAAGATGATGCTTATGTTATTTCGGAAGAAGGCTGGCAAATTGGTGGCGGAAAAGCCTATCGGTTGATAAAGAAAACCAAAGATACCAAAACCGGTAAAATAAAAGAAGCAGAAGTTGCCGGAATTGATGGTATAGAGAGTAAATTGATTAAGCCATACTTGTTGATTAATGAGTATTTCTTACCGGAGAAGAAAGCAATAGAAGCATTGGAAGAAGAACGAGACCAAACCTTGATTTCTATTGACGAAATGGAGGAAGAACACGATTGTGAAGAAGGGCTACTGGCTGAAGCCAAAAATAGTAAAAATAAATTTACCGAAGCAAGCGTAAAAGCCCGCTTGAAAGAGGTACAACCTTTTTCCGGATATGAAGATGAAGTGAAGGTGCTGAAAGATTATCTTAAACTTCTGACAAAACTAAAGAAACAGAACGATAAGGTTAAAGCGGCTAAATATGAATTGGAAGTCAAGGTTTGGAATAAATATAAAAAACTTACAGAGGTTCAGATAAAAATGTTGGTGGTAGACAGGAAATGGATAACCACACTGGAATCCGATTTAGAAACCGAAATGCAACGAATCAGCCAACGATTGACTCAACGCATCAAAGAATTGACTGAACGGTATGAATTCCCGATGCCTTCACTAATTGCCAATGTACGGTTGTTGGAAAAGAAAGTAAATGCTCACCTCAAAAAAATGGGTTTTGTATGGGAGTAAAAAAAGAATATAAACATACAGAGGTCGGGATAATTCCAAAAGATTGGAATATTGTAAATATCATTGACAAATCTACTCTTAAAGCAAGAATTGGTTGGCAAGGTCTTACCACAAAAGAATACTTGTCAGATGGAGAATATTATCTTGTTACGGGCACAGATTTTTTTGATGGCCAGATAAAGTGGGAAACATGCCACTATGTTGACTGCTACCGATATATACAGGATAAAAATATTCAATTAAAGGAGAATGATATTTTAATCACAAAAGATGGTACTATTGGGAAAGTTGCCTTCATAGATAAACTACCATCTATGGCAACATTGAATAGTGGAGTATTCGTTATTCGCCCAATTGAAGAAGGGGCATTTTATCCATTGTATCTGTTTTATATATTTTGTTCTGATTATTTTGCTGACTTTCTACGGAAACTTGTTGCAGGTTCTACCATAAACCACCTTTACCAGAAGGATTTTGTAACATTCAACTTCCCTTTACCCTATTCATTAAAGGAACAACAAGCCATTGCTACTGCATTATCTGATATGGATGAGTTAATCAATGAATTAGAAAGGTTGATTGAGAAAAAACGGAATATTAAGCAAGGGGCAATGCAAAAGTTATTGAGGCCGAAAAAAAATTGGCAAGAAATAAAAATAAAAGAACTAGGAAATACCTATGGTGGGCTTTCAGGGAAATCCAAGCAAGATTTCATAAATGGAAATTATCCATACATTCCATTTATGAATATTATGTCAAGCCCAATCATTAATATTAATCATTTTGATTTTGTCCATATTGCCCCCTATGAGAATCAGAATAAAGCACTACAAGGGGATTTATTCTTTAATGGGTCATCAGAAACCCCTGAGGAATTAGGTATGTGTTCCGTTCTTCTTACAAATATTCCCAATCTATATTTAAACAGTTTTTGCTTTGGATTCAGATTTCATAAAAATATTACTACAAACGGACATTATTTTGCATATTTTTTTAGAAGTAATTATGGGAGGAAAGTATTATGTTCCTTATCTCAAGGAGCAACGAGGCATAATCTATCAAAAAGAAATTTTCTCAATACTGAAATTCTTGTCCCAAAAATTGAAGAGCAAATCCACATAGCATCAACCCTTTCGGATATGGATACCGAAATAGACTCTCTCGAAACCCAACTTGCAAAATACAAAGAGATAAAAACAGGAATGATGCAGGAGTTATTGACAGGAAAAACAAGATTAATATAATTTGAATTATTATACATACAGCCATGAACGACGTAGGCCAGCAAGAAAAATACACCCAACAGCGAATCCTTAAATTATTCACGGATGAGTTACAATATTCTTATTTAGGGAATTGGGCAGACAGGTCAACAAACAGTAATATTGAAGAAGGTTTGCTGATGAAATACCTTGAATCTAAAAAGTATGGTGCCGCACTGATCGGGAAAGCAATTGACAAACTAATTGCCACATCAAAAGATGATGGGCGAGGATTGTATCATACCAATATGGAAGTCTATAAGTTGTTACGATACGGAATTAAAGTAAAAGCAGATATAGGCGAAAAGAATCAAACGGTTCATGTAATAAATTGGGAACACCCTCATAAAAACGATTTTTATGTTGCCGAAGAAGTTACCATCCGTGGCATTCATGACAAACGTCCTGACCTCGTTTTATATATCAATGGAATTGCCTTTGGGATAATAGAACTCAAAAGAAGTATTATTTCTATAGGTGACGGCATTCGGCAAAACATAGTCAATCAACAACCCGAATTTATTCAACCGTTTTTCACTACCGTTCAAATTTTATTTGCAGGTAATGATACCGAAGGCTTACGCTATGGAACCATTGGAACACCTGAAAAATTCTATTTGAAATGGAAAGAGGACTTGGAAGACAGCTCTCGCTTACAGTTGGATAAGTACTTATTGAAGATGTGTAATAAAGACCGAATCATTGAACTACTATTCAATTTTGTCTTATTCGATGGAGGAGTAAAAAAACTTCCACGACATCATCAGTACTTTGGGATTAAAGCCGTACAAGAATATGCACGCCGAAGAGAAGGCGGTATTATTTGGCATACACAAGGAAGCGGTAAGAGTATCGTAATGGTGTTGCTGGCCAAATGGATATTAGAGAATATCCCCAATGCCCGAATTGTTATACTAACAGATAGAGATGAGTTAGACAAGCAAATCAAGCGCGTATTTGAAGATTCCGGAGAAGAAATATATCGTTCTTCAAGTAGCCGTGATTTAATGACGCAACTCTGTTTAGCGAAACCACGTTTACTATGTTCCCTGATTCATAAATTTGGGAAAAAAGATATAGAAAACTTTGATGAGTATTTGGAAGAACTGCAAAACAATCCCCCTAAAGTTGTAGGCGATTTATTTGTTTTTGTAGATGAATGTCATCGCACGCAATCAGGGAAATTGCATAAACTCATGCGGGCGGTTCTTCAACATGCGGTATTCTTTGGATTCACGGGAACACCATTATTGAAAAAAGACAAGCAAACAAGCCTCGAAGTATTTGGACAATACATTCATACCTATAAATTCAATGAAGCTGTTACGGACGAAGTCGTACTTGATTTAGTGTATGAAGCGCGTGATATAGACCAGAAATTATCATCGTCAGATAAGGTAGATAGTTGGTTTGAAGCAAAAACAAAAGGGTTAAATGACTTTCAGAAATCCGAATTAAAAAAGAAATGGGGAACCATGCAGAAAGTACTAAGTTCTCGTTCCCGCATGGAAAAATTGGTAAACGATGTGATTTTTGATTTCAACGTCAAGCCCCGCTTAAACTCACAGGCAGGAAATGCGATGCTCGTCGCAGGCAGCATCTATGAGGCTTGCAGATATTATGAACTGTTTCAGCAGACAGAATTGCGAGATAAATGTGCTATCATCACATCCTATACCCCAAATGTAAGCGATATTACGACAGAAGATACCGGAGCAAATACAGATACCGATAGAGAATATATTTACAATACCTATAAAAAATTATTAGGGACAAAAAGTACTGAAAAATACGAAGATGATGCTAAAAATAAGTTTGTCAAAGAGCCTGCAAATATGCGTTTGCTTATTGTGGTTGATAAACTTTTAACCGGGTTTGATGCCCCTTCATGCACTTATCTATTCATTGATAAAAGTATGCAAGACCACGGCCTGTTTCAAGCTATTTGCCGTGTAAATCGTTTGGACGGAGAGGATAAATCTTTTGGTTACATCGTGGACTATAAAGATTTATTCAATAAATTGGTCAATGAAGATGGAACAGGAGCAATTCAAGTCTATACCTCTGAATTGGACTATGACAATTTCAATAAAGAAGACTGTGATATCCTCTTACAAGACCGATTGAAGATAGGACGAGAACGGTTAGATAATGCGCTTGAAGAATTATCAATTTTATGTGAGCACGTTGCTTTACCCAAAGAGCCTATAGACTATCAACATTATTTTTGTGGTAATTCGGAAATTCCGGAAGAACTCAAAGCAACAGAAGTTCGCAGAACGGCTTTATATAAAGCGACTGTCGCATTAATACGGGCATACGCAAATATTTCCGCTGACTTGGAAGAGGCTGGTTATACGAACGACGAAATTAAAGAGATAGAAAAAGATGTTGATTTTTACTTAAAATTAAGAGAAGAAATCAGGCGTGCAAGTAATGAAGTGCTTGACCTTAAAACGTATGAAGCAGACATGCGCCATTTAATAGATAACTATATACAAGCATTTGACCCACAGAAAATTTCTCCATTTGATAATGTACCATTATTAGATATTATTGAAAAATCAGGGATTGCAGATGCTATCAATAGTTTGCCGCAAAACATCCATAGAAACAATGATGCTGTGGCAGAAACTATTGAAAATAATGTGCGTCAAAAAATAATGCGTGACCATTTAATTGACCCTGTTTTCTTTGAAAACATGAGTAAATTACTTGATGAAATCATTAAAGAGCGTAAAGCGAAAGCGATAGAATATGAAGCATATCTGAAAAAAATAGCAGAATTGGCATTTGATGTAAATGCAGGAAAAAACGGAGATGTCCCGCAAACCTTAAAAACTCGTGGACAAATCACCTTATATAACAATTTAAATAAAGATGAAAAATTAGCTCAGACTATTCATCACAAGATATTAGAGGTTCGTCCTGATGGGTGGAAAGGAAATGATGCCAAAGAAAATACCATCAAAGCCGCATTGTACGGAATATTAAAAGATGAATCCGAAGTTGAAAGATTATTCTTGATTATCAAAGAGCAGGAAGAATACGTTCATGGAAATTAAATTAGGTAAAATATTCATAGATGTAGTGCAGAAAGATATAAAAAACCTGCATCTTAGCGTTTATCCCCCAACAGGAAAAGTGCGTATTGCCGCGCCATTAAGGATGAGCGAAGATAGCATCCGCATTTATGCTCTTTCAAAGTTATCTTGGATAAGAAAGCAGCAGCAAAAATTCATCAACCAAAAACGAGAAAGTCCAAGGGATTACATTAATAGAGAAAGTCATTACTATTTAGGTAAGCGATACTTACTGAATGTTATTGAAGTTGACGAAACGCCTCGTGTTATTTTGAAATATCGGACAATTGACCTATACGTTCGTCCAGGTTCTAATAAAGAAAAACGGCAAGAGATATTAGAGAATTGGTATCGGACTAATTTGAAATCATTACTGCCTGAGATGGTAGCCAAATGGGAAAAGTTAATGGGCATTAGAGTAAATGAATTGGCAATAAAAAAGATGAAAACCAAATGGGGAACTTGTAATTCTGACGCAAAACGCATTTGGATAAATCTGGAATTAGCAAAGAAAGATATGGAATGTATTGAATACATTGTCGTTCATGAAATGGTGCATCTTTTGGAGAAAAAACATAATGATAATTTTCTTATTTTAATGAATCGTTTTTTACCGGAATGGAAACAATATCGAATAGAATTGAATAAAATGCCCATTAGTCATTCTGAATGGGATTATTAGCAAAAAGCCCCGCGGAAAGGATCGACGGGGAAGATTTGTTCTTAGGCGACTTATAATCGCTTAAAATTATTGTTAATGTTGTAAAATCAATGGATGTTATTCCAAATTGTTCTAAACTCTTTTTTTACATAGCATCTATGAATTTCGAGTGCAAAGATAGTTAAAAATAAATAGATAGTCAAATAAAATTCAACTATTTATAAAAAGCATCTAGGTCGAAGAAGCAAAAAAAGAATTTTCAAATCCATGATTGCCTCTATCCTTTGATCGAAATTCGATTAGGGGGTACAGTAAAGAAGTACACCTTTGTCTGCTTTTGGCATTCCCATCCGACAGAATAAAAACAAAAAACCCTGCAAATTCAATGAATTTACAGGGTTTGTCTCACTTTTGGCTGCTTTTGTTTTAGCCTTCCAGCGGAGAGCGAGGGATTCGAACCCCCGGACCTGTTACAGTCAACGGTTTTCAAGACCGCCGCGATCGACCACTCTGCCAGCTCTCCGCTGCAAAAGTAAAAAAAAATACATTGTAAACAACATTTTCCGAAAAAAAACTATCTTCTAATAATCAGGAAGGTAAAAAATATCTTATTTAAACCGCTTAATCGGGAATACTTTTTTTGTAGAAATTCATAGGCCTCAAAAGGAAAAACACAAGGCAACAAAAAAAAATCTTTTTTGTTTATTAAGAAATATTAAGGTCTCTTTTTTTTCTGTATCTTTGGACTTTATCAGAATTTTAGAAGCAAAACAAAAGAAAAATTGTTGGTAAACTCTGTATAAAATGAAAATAATATTGAATATCAAAACAATAAACAAAATATTAGTAGTAATATTTTGTTGGGTGCCGTTAACATTGGTATCCCAGGATATTCATATTTCGCAGTTTTGGATATCTCCCATTGCCATAAATCCTGCGGCCGCCGGCTTTTTTGACGGAAATGTCCGCATAGGAGCTTACAACAGGACGCAGTGGAGAGCCATTTCCAAAGCATACCAAACCATGGGAGTATCCGCAGATCTTCCCCTGATAAAGCGTCCGGGCAAACAAGATTTATTCGGTGTAGGGGTTACCCTGGATTACGACCAAGCCGGCGATTCCAAATATACTACGATACAGGGAAACCTGATGTTATCGTACGCACATGCCCTGACTGCCCGTAATAATAATTTTTTGATGGGTGGTATTACTTTAGGCGGCGCCCAGCGATCATGGTCATATTCCGAACTTCAGTTTGATGAACAGTGGCAAAACGGAATCTTTGACCCGAATGCCGGCAACAGTGAAACATTTTATGGTAACAATTACTGGATGGGCGATATAGGTTTAGGGGTGCAATGGTTTTATCAACCGGGGTTTTTAAGTTTTTATCAAGTCGGATTCAGTGTTTATCATCTCAACAGGCCAAAAATATCCATGCTCAAAGATGAAGATATCCGTTTGCCGGTAAAATGGGCAATACATGCCGTCACAAGCATTGAAGTACATCCCGATATTGCCATCATTCCCGTAGGTTATCTGGCATTTCAAGATAAATACAGGGAACTCCTGTTAGGAGCTTCCTATTCCCATACATTACCCATCGATGTAAAAGGTTTTAGAAATAAAGCCAATATCGGATTGTTCTACCGGTGGAATGATGCCATCTATCTCGCAGCAGGTATGGAATGGAGACGCTTAACGTTCAGTATAAGTTACGATTTCAATGTGTCTAAATTAAGCAGGGCGAGCAATGCCCGGGGAGGAATCGAAATCGTGGTTTCTTATATCATAAAGAAAAAAAGATATTTGAAACAAAAGGCAATCCCCTGCCCTATTTTTTAAGCAAAGTAATGAATAGAAAAAAAATGTTTGTACCTATCCGTAAATATATAATATCAATTATATTGGTATTGCATCCGTTTTTTATCTATTCACAACAACCTCCCAATACCCTTTTGGATGCAGCACAATACTGGGAAAAAGAAGGGAATATACAATCGGCTGCCTACTTTTACAGGGAATACATTGCATCAAGCCCGTCCGCTGAAATTGCCGCTTATTATAAATGCGGTATCTTGATGAAAGAGATTTCCCATTACAGCGATGCCGAATTTTATCTGAAAAAAGTAGTACACTCCGACAGCTTGGATGCATATCCGGATGCATTATTCTGGCTGGGAATGGCACAAAAAAATAAAAGCAAATACGAAGAAGCAAAAAAGTCATATCAACGGTATCAAACAGAATATGCTTCAACTAAAAATCCAACACTACAAAAACGGGTAGTTACCGAGTTAAAATCTTTCGACTTGATCCCGAAAATACTATCCGACACATTACCCATAGAGATAAAAAAAGTACCTGACCCTGTCAATACGGAATACTCCGAATTCAATGGAATACAATTTAAGGATGAAGCATTGTATTTTTCCAGTATCCGCCAGATATCCAGTGCCGAAGCCAATAGTATTCTGGAGGATTTTTACATGTCCATGATACTTGTCGCTCCATACACGGTTAATGGAATAATTAAAACAACTCCTCTTCCGCCAATAATCAATAATCCTAAATATAATAATGGAAATTTCTGTTTTAACAGAGATAAAACAAAATTATATTTCACACGCTGTCCTATCTTTTCAAAAAAAGACACGAACTGTGCAATTTGGGTTGCCGAATTCATACATAACAAATGGGGTAAACCTCAAAGACTGGATAAAGGAATAAACCGCCCCGGTTCCAATAACACACAACCTCATCTTGCACAAATGAATGATTATGAAATACTTTTTTTTGTCTCCGACAGAGAAAATGGGATTGGAGGAACGGATATCTGGTTTAGCTTGCTCAAAGATAACCATTTTGCCGAACCCACTAACCTGGGAACTATCATAAATACCCCCGGAGACGAAATAACCCCTTTTTATCATGCGGAAACACAAACATTGTATTTTAGCTCCGATTGGCATGAGGGATTGGGAGGATTTGATATTTTCAAGTCAAAAGGAACATTAAGCGCCTGGGAAAAGCCTGCCAACATGGGATATCCCATCAACTCTTCCGCCAATGACATGTACTTTACAATTAATGAGGTTGACAACGACGGATTTTTAACATCCAACCGGATTGGCTCTTATTATACAACAGATGAAACGTGTTGCAATGATATCTATGAATACCGGTGGCTGGGAAGTCCGGTTCATATTCACAGGGATACCTTTTTGATAAAAGATATAGCTCATATTTCCAAATCCATCAATGATATACTTCCCATAACCCTTTATTTTCATAATGACGAACCTGACCCCAGAAGTATGTCCGCAACAACGGATAAGGACTATAAAAAAACATTGGAAGAGTATGTAGCCATGAAGGATATATATAAAACAGAATATTCGCGTGGATTACAAGGAAAGGAAAAAGAAAAAGCCATTGCAGATATCGACACTTTTTTCCTGAAAACAGTCGGAACCGGATTTACTCATCTGGAACAATTCACGCAATGGTTGCTGGAAGATCTGGAACAGGGAAATAATGTAGATATTACTATTATCGGGTTTGCAAGCCCACTACATTCGGACGACTACAATGCAAGATTATCATCACGGAGAATCTCAAGTTTAAAGAATTATATTCAAAACCAACAAATATTCGAAAAATACTTAGATACAACTACCGCCGGCAATAAATTACGTTTTATTGAAGACCCGAGAGGGAAACGTTTTGCGGCCGATTATGTCAGTGATAACCCAAATGATATCCGGAATTCGATATACAGTATTGCGGCCGGACTGGAACGAAGGATACAAATAACCTTGTACAAATCGGAAAAAGATACAGGCATAAAAAAACCGGAGCTGCTTTTATCAACAAAAGACATAACAATCGAACAACTTCCCAATATGGATAAATATGAAATATATGTTCAACTAAAAAATATCGGAAACTCGGAACTGGAAATTAAAAATCCCGTGCCTGATAACGAATTGATAAAAACAACTATAACGCAATCAGCACTATTACCCGAAGAAAAGGCATTTATATCTATCGAATTCCCTTCTGAAATTTTTAAAACCCTGAAAAATACAAAAATAATTATTCAAAGTAATACAAAAGAGGAACATATTAACGTTAATTATATTCCATTAAAATAATTGTAGTTTACACAGAATGAATATATATTTTAAAAAACGAAGGTGGAAGTTGGTTTTAATTGTTATTGCAATTATCACCTTTCCTCTTATGATATGGTATTCTAATTCCTTAATGGATAAAATTGCCGATGATGAACGGAACAAAATCGCTATTTGGGCGGATGCTATTCAACGCAGGTCAGAGGTGGTTACCTTCACAAATGAATTTTTTAAAGAAATTGCCATAGAAGAAGAAATGCATGCAAGCCATATTGCTAAAGCAATTATAAAGTTAACTACCGCCGACCCTGACGAAGACATTTCCTTCTACTTAGATTTCATTACGGACAATAAAACCATTCCCTGCATATTAGTAAATGAACGGAATGAAATAACATCAATAAGAAACTTGGATGACAATTACCTGGAGCGAATCAATACGCCCGAAAAACTGCAGAAAGTAATTATCGATGAAAAATATAATAAAATAGCCATTAATTACTACGCAAATAAATATGTCTATTTGTATTATAAAGAGTCCATTGTATATACTCAATTACGTGAAGTGTTCCGCGATATAATTCATAATTTCCTTTCCGAAATAACCAACAATACTCCTTCTATACCGGTTATAGTAACAGATCCGTCTCAACAAAATATTCTAGCGTCTAATATTATTGATTCTTCCCGTCTGCAAGAACCTTTTTATATAGAAAACCTTATAAAGACTATGCGTTCTAAAAATGAACCGATACGGATTTCATTTGATAGAAATTCTCATGCATACGTATTCTATGAAGAGTCTGCTATTTTGAGAACATTGCGGTTTTTCCCTGTGATTCAATTATTATTAGTGGCTATTTTTATTCTTGTTGCTTACCTTTTATTCAGTTTTGCGCGTCGTTCGGAACAGGATCAAATATGGGTTGGAATGTCAAAAGAAACGGCCCATCAATTAGGAACGCCTTTGTCATCACTTATGGCGTGGTCTGAGATATTGGAAAGCGAAAATGTAAATCCCGATATTATCCGGGAGATTAATAAAGATATTACACGGTTGGAAAATATTGCTCAAAGATTCTCAAAAATAGGTTCCATTCCTAAACTGGAAACAGAAAATATCAATTTAATTACGAGTGAATTTATCACCTATTTCCAGAGTAGGGTATCATCAAGTATTGTATTTAAAACAGAAATACCCGATTATCCGATATACGCATGTATCAGCAAGCATTTATTTGAATGGGTCCTGGAAAATTTATGTAAAAATGCGGTGGATGCAATGGACGGTGTTGGCACAATTACTGTAAAGATTCAGGATGATAAGCAATTTGTTTACATCGATATTTCAGATACAGGTAAAGGAATTGAGGTTAAACGTCAGAAAACGATATTTGAGCCGGGATTTACAACTAAAAGCAGGGGTTGGGGATTAGGGTTAACACTAGCCCGTAGAATTATCAAGGAATATCATAACGGAAAAATAGAAATAAAATATTCCGCTGTGAATAAAGGAAGCACATTTAGAATAAAACTAAAAAAGAATCAACATTGTTAAACGTATGAAGAAATATTTTTTTATAACACTCTTTTCACTTATTACATCTGTCTCTTTTGCTCAGAACTCGAAAATAATTGTTGTCTCGAAACAAACTCAACAAGCAGAACATCTATATAATGAAGCATTAACCCTATATAATCAGAAAAAATACGATGCTGCTGTCAGCTATTTAAACAGTGCTTTAAAGGTTAATAGCAATCTTAAAAATGCATACATCCTATTAGCGAATATACAGCAAGATAAAGGAGAGCCGCAGGAAGCAATCAAAACCTGGATAAATTTAGCCGGTAAAATGCAATATAAAGACAGTGCCTATTATATGGTCTCAAAAATATATTATGACTTGGGAAACTATACATCCGCCCTGGAGTATGCACAAATGGCAATTGATATTGATTCTTCTAATTATAAAACACACTATTTAAAAGGATTGAGTAATTTCAATTTACAGCAATACGAAAAGGCAATAGAAGATTTTACAGATGCCATTACCCTTAAAGAAACATCCGCAGAATTATACAACGATCGGGCAAGCGCACAATACAAATTAGGAAAATATCAAGATGCTATTGCAGATTATAATGAAGCTATTCGAATTAATGGTATTTCACTTTATTATAACAACAGGGGTAATGCCGAATATACATTAGGAAATTTCGACCAGGCGATCGATGATTTCTCAACAGCAATTCAATTGGAAGATACCAATTACCAGGCATATATCAACAGGGGTATCGTAAAATTAGCTTCGTCTGATTTTTACGAAGCTGTTGAAGACTTTAATAAATGTATTCAACTCGATAATAAGTCCTCAGTGGGGTTTAATTATAGAGGAATCGCCTATTTCAAATTAAAAAAGTACCAGGAAGCTATTAACGACTTCGATAAAGCAATAATCTTAAATCCTAAATATGGAGAAGCTTATTTACACCGGGGCAATACAAAAGAAATGCTAAGAGAGCCTCAGATGGCATGTGAAGATTGGCTCAATGCAGCCAAGTTGGGTATTACAAAGGGGAAAGAGTATGCAAACAATCAATGTAAATAAGAATAGTATGAAACGTCATTTTTTTATTCTTTTCATCAATATAGCTTTAGTACTAAACGGATTATCTCAAAATATTGAATTTATTGAAGAGAATTTTCCAAATCAGTCAAAGGAGATTAAAGCAGCACTAAAAAACATCCGTTCAGGTGATCAAAACTATTTCCATAAAGGAGGGAATAATATTATTAAATACCGGCAAGCTCTAGACTACTATAACAAGGCACAATCATTTAATAGTAATAATGCTATATTAAATTTGAAAATAGCAGATTGTTATTATAAAATATACGAGCCTGTATTAGCGGTGAAATATGGATTGAAAGCATATGAACTGGATTCTGCTGTTTCCCATAAAATCTTATTTTTCAAGGGCTATGCACTACAGCAGGAAAATCAATTTGATGAAGCCATACAATATTACAAAGCCTTTGAGTCAGCATCTACAACAACATTAAAAGATAAATCGGATGCAAAACAAAAAATCAAGGAATGCGAAGCCGGCAAGATTCTGATAAAAACGGAAAATAATTGTTTTATCGATAATATGGGAACAAAGATTAATAGTTCATCCGATGATTACCTTGCTGTCATTGCGAATGATTCTATTCTATATTTTACTTCAAGAAGACAACAGGGAAAAGGAATTTATGCCAATGATGGGAAGCTGAAAGAAAATATTTACATATCCTATAAACAAAATGAAGATGATTTTTCGCCGGCTGAGATATTTGAAAAATTATCCAAGGACTTCGAATCTATACAATCAGTTTCAAAAAACAATAAATATATGATCTTATATAATTCCAAAAATGGAGGGGATCTATATGAAATTAAAATGGATGGAAAGAAATGGTCTAAAGCCAAACCAATAAAATCAGTTAACTCTCCATATCATGAAACATCGGCTTCATTGAGTTCAAATGGAGATACTTTATATTTCTGCTCTGACCGAAATACCAGTTTTGGCGAACATGATATTTACATGAGTGCACGGAACAAAAAAGGAAAATGGTCCCGTCCTCAAAATCTCGGAGACGTAATTAATACACCAATGGATGAAATCTCCGTATTTATCGATCCCCAAGGAAAATATTTATATTTCAGCTCTCAAGGCCATCAGAGTATGGGAGGCTTTGATATCTTCAGAACCTCTTTTGAAAATGGTTCATGGACAAACCCCAAAAATATCGGGTATCCGATCAATTCTTCTTTTGATGATGTATGCTTCTCAATTTCCGGCGACGAGAAATCCGCTTATTTTTCATCCAATAGAGGGGATGGTTATGGAGGACAGGATATATACAAAATCACGTTTCTTGGAGAACCTAAATTATTTATCTACGAAACAGAAAATAAATATCTTTCCGACCATTCTATTTTAACCCGGTATGACGTTCAATCTATAGATATAAAAGAAGAGAAAACAACCATCGTTCAAGGAATTATTATTGATGCGAAAACAAAAATTCCTTTATTCGCTACGATAGAATTATTTGATATAGAACAAAGTCACCTGCTTACAAGCTTTACTTCCGACAGCATGACCGGAAAATATACATTATTATTACCATCGGGGGTAAACTACGGCGTAAGCGTGAAAAAAGAAGGTTACTTATACTATTCTGAAAACTTCAATGTTTTGCATTCGGAAGAATCCCAAACCATCAATCAAGTAATTTCGTTAAACAAGATCGAAGTGAATCAAACCATCGTGCTAAAAAATATCTTCTTTGACGTAAATAAAACAACATTAAAGTCAGAATCTGCCATGGAAATTGAAAATGCATACCGGTTAATGGTAGATAATCCAACCATAGAAATTGAAATTTCCGGCCATACGGATAATGTCGGGAGTGCCGCTTATAATAAAAAATTATCACAGGGACGAGCTCTGGCCGTTGTAAATGCACTTAAAGAAAAAGGCATTGATCCGGGAAGAATGAAAAGCGTAGGATATGGTTTTGATAAACCTGTAGCGCCAAACAATACCGAAAGCGGACGGGCTCAGAACAGGAGAACAGAATTCAAGATACTTAAAAAGTAAATAACAAAGAATATTTGTTTTTTAAGTTGAAAATGAATTTAAGGCTCAAGATTCAAGGTTCGAATCAAAATAAACTACGAAAGCTATATGAAGATGGTAGTGAATCATAACTTCGTGTAATTTGCGTAACTTCTATAATCATTGTTATTTCCCCTGCAAGGCGTGCATGAACCTTCCATAGCTTTGGATCCTCTTATGTAACCCTTTCGTTTGGAAATTTCAGAAAAGTCTGAAAGCATTTTTACATTTGGTTTGCCTCTTTCAGAAAGGTCTGAAAGTATTTTACACTTTCGTTTGGGATTTTCAGAAAGGTCTGAAAGCATTTTTACATTTGGTTTGCCTTTTTCAGAGAAGTCTGAAAGTACTTTCCCATTTGGTTTGGCACTTTCAGAGAAGTCTGAAAGTATCTCGCTATTTCGCTTGGAACTTTCAGACTTTTCTGAAAGCATCTTTTGTTCAAGTTCGTATATGGACACTTATCATGCAGACGGGTGACATCTATGCATATATTTACTTTTTCAAAGACTTGGTTGAAATATTTTTTAATTTCATTACTTTTATTATGACAACTTTAAATAAGTTCGATAAAAAATACGCAACTCATAATTTTTCCATCGAAAATTATTACCTTTGCTAAATAAATAATTATATTAATTCTTCATTTGGAATATCAATAAGAAGTTGTCAAAAATTGACGCAAAGATCGCTCTTTTGTTAGGGATTGCTTCTTCCTCGTTCCTCGTCATCGCAATGACGGTAATATGTTGCTTGGAAGCGTCATTGGTAGAAACGAAGCAACCGAATTTGCGAGCTCAACGGAGTTAATCTCTGATGTCAGCTTTCGACAACGTCTAAATATAAAAATGAACTAAACAAACAAAAAGAATAGAAAAATATATATTATGAAAGTAAAAATGGGTTCTACATATTAATTGGATAAAAACTTAATAATGTTACAATGATTATTAATCAAATAAAATTATTGAACATTCATAATTAAGAACCGTTACTACATTAGCTTAAATGAAATAATATCATTATAAATCTATTGTCATATATGTAAAACCTGAAATATAAGAAACCAATGAATTAGACGTTAAGAATAAATAGATCGTTAATAATTACATATAATATAGAATAACAAAATTATGATTTCTCAAAAACAAGAATTGCAATTACAACAAAAATTGTCACCCCGGCAAATTTTGTTGATGCGCTTGTTGCAAATACCCATTATTTCTTTAGAACAACGAATAGAACAAGAATTGGAAGAAAATCCCGCGCTTGAATTGGCTGAAGAAGAAAATGGGAGCGAAGATACTACATTTGATGACAACGAAGAAAATGACTATTCATTAGAATCTGAAAACGTTACTAATGAAAATGATTCCTATGAAGAAGAGTATAATAAAGAATCCGATATTGACATCGATGATTATTTTGCAGAAGATTATGCAGGGAATGATTATACTCCATCATCGAATACAAATAAAGATGAAGAATACATGAATAGAGACAGCATGTATACTTCCAATGAAAGTTTTCAGGAAAGCCTGCTCGCACAACTGGGGATGTTCGATCTGTCGGAAGAAGATGTAAAAATAACAACTTTTCTGTTAGGAAATATAGATGAAAGCGGGTATTTATCCCGTTCGGAGTCAAATATGGTCAACGATCTACTGTTCAATATGAATATTACAACAACAGTTGACCATTTAGACAAATTAATAACTGAAGTTATCCATAAATTCGATCCTCCCGGTATCGGAGCAAGAGACCTAAGGGAATGTCTTTTAATCCAGTTGGAACGAATAGATAAAACTGAACCGGATATTATTCTCGCAAAGAGGATAATTGAAAAATACTTTGTTGAATTTACCAAAAAACATTTTGACCGGATAAAGAAAGGGTTATCCTGTTCGAATCAGGAATTCGAGAAGGCAATTGCCTGTTTATTAAGATTAAACCCCAAACCGGGAACGGGTTTTTCTTCTGCGGAAGATATTAATTATATTGTTCCTGATTTCACTGTATCGGTTAATGACAAAACTCAACAGTTGGAGCTTTCTTTACAAGGAGTTAATATGCCGGAATTACGCGTAGGGAAAATGTATCAGGGACTGTATAAGGAATTGCAAAATAAAAAAGCAATCAGCAATACTGAGCGGAAAGAGGCAATGGATTTTGTAAAACAAAAAGTAAATGCGGCCCGGTGGTTTATTGAGGCTTTATCTCAACGGGAACAAACCCTGTATAAAACAATGGAAGCTATCATGAACTACCAAAAAGATTTTTTCTATACAGGGGATGAAATGATGTTGAAACCAATGGTATCTAAGGATATTGCCGCTGAAATAGGAATGGACATTTCTACCGTATCACGTGTAGTACGACTCAAACATGTACTTACCCCTTATGGAGTATATCCTTTGAAATTTTTCTTTTCGGAATCTATGACCAAAGAAGATGGTGAAGAAGTATCTTCCCATGAGATTAAGAAAATAATATCCGATACCGTACAAGGAGAAGATAAAAATAATCCTCTTACCGACTTAACTCTTTGCAGCATTCTGAACGAAAAGGGATATAATATTGCCCGTCGTACAGTAGCCAAGTACCGTGAACAATTAGGGATTCCGGTAGCCCGGCTTAGAAAATAATATCGATTGAACGATTTTAATATCTTCATCTATTTTGTATTAAACTTTTTGTTTTAATATAACGTTTTCATTCATATGCAAACACAGAAATTCGACATCATAGGAATGACATGCTCCGCTTGTGCGGCACACATAGAAAAAAATGTCAAGAATTTAAAAGGAGTTAAATCAGTAAGTGTAAACCTGCTTACTAAAAATATGTCTGTTTCTTTTGAAGAAAACATAACTTCTGCAGAAGCTATCATAGAAACCGTAACAAAGTCGGGATACACTGCATTCTTGCACAATACCGAAAAGAAAGACATATCGGTGGATCATGTAAAGCAAGAACAAAAGGAAATGAGAAAACGTTGGTGGATTTCGTTTGCTTTTCTAATTCCACTGCTATATATCTCCATGGGTGACATGATTGGATTACCAATGATTCCGGTTTTCAAAGGAACTGAAAATGCCCTTATTTTTGCCCTTTCTCAATTCTTATTAACATTACCTATTGTTTATGTAAATAGGATTTATTTTGAGAATGGATTTAAAACACTTCTCAACGGTAATCCGAATATGAATTCCCTAATTGCAATTGGGTCCTTTGCTGCAATTGTCTATGGTATTTATGCCATTTTCCGTATCGGATACGGGTTAGGGCATGGAGAAATAGAAATTGTACATACTTTTGCCCACAGTCTATATTTTGAATCTGCCGCTACCATTCTTACACTTGTCACGCTGGGGAAATACCTTGAGGCAAAATCGAAAAACAGAACGTCACAATCCATTACCAAATTAATGGATCTAAAGCCTAAAACAGCTATTGTTATCCGAAATGGTAATGAAGAAGAAATAAATATTGATGACGTACAACTTGGGGAGATGGTAATTGTAAAACCCGGCCAACAAATTCCGGTAGATGGAAAAATAGAAAACGGATCTGCCTCTATAGATGAATCTGCCTTGACGGGTGAAAGTATTCCTGTATTTCGTCAAAAAGGAGATATTGTTCTTTCGGGAAGCATCAATAAATCGGGATATCTCGAAATTGCAGCAACTAAAGTTGGAGAAGATACAACTTTATCACAGATTATTACACTTGTTGAAGAAGCTGCCAATTCCAAAGCCCCTATTTCCAAATTAGCTGACAAGATCAGCCGTTATTTTGTTCCCATAGTTATCTGTATTTCCGTTATCTCGTCAATAATATGGCTAATAGCAGGATATTCATTCGAATTCGCTTTATCTATTGGGATTTCCGTACTGGTTATTTCCTGTCCTTGTGCCCTGGGATTAGCAACTCCTGTCGCGATAATGGTGGGAACCGGAAAAGGAGCTCAGCACGGAATACTTATTAAATCTGCCGAAGCACTGGAAATTGCCCATAAAATCAATACTGTTGTATTGGACAAAACAGGAACTGTTACAGAAGGGAAACCTGAAGTTACAGATATAATTTGCGAAAGCTCCATTTCCGAAAATCAATTATTGGGAATTGCCGCGGCACTCGAAAAACAATCCGAGCATCCCCTATCGGAAGCCATTCTAAAAAAATCCCAAGAAAAAGAAATTCAAATTATCGGAACAGAGAATTTCCATTCCATACCGGGACAAGGAATCAGTGCTCAAATAAAAGGGGAACATTTTTATGCCGGCAATATAAAGCTAATACAACAAATAGGTCTTGTAGCCAACAAATGGGAAACTATTAGCGATAATCTTGCACAAGAAGGGAAAACACCCCTGTTTATTGCTAATGACAGAAATATCCTGGGAATTATTGCAGTAGCTGATGTTTTAAAATCAACGAGTAAGAGAGCAATCGAACAGCTGAAAAATATGAAAATGGAGATCGTATTACTCACCGGAGATCATTACAAAACAGCCGCTGCGATTCAATCACAGTTAAATATCCCGACACTAATTGCAGAAGTCCTCCCTCAAGATAAAGAGAAAGAAATAATCCGGTTGCAGGAAGAAGAGAAAACAGTAGCCATGATTGGTGATGGAATCAACGATGCGCCGGCATTAGTAAGAGCTAACCTGGGAATTGCTATTGGCGCCGGAACCGATATTGCCATAGAATCCGCAGATGTAGTATTAATGCGAAATAATTTACTGGATGCTGCCACACTATTCCGGTTGAGTAAAGCCGTAATGCGAAACATCAAACAGAATCTGTTTTGGGCGTTCTTTTATAATAGTCTGGGTATTCCTTTAGCCGCAGGTGTATTTTATATCTTTTTAGGATGGACCCTAAATCCCATGTTTGCAGCAGCAGCTATGGGGCTAAGCTCAATAACAGTAGTATTAAATGCCCTCCGCTTAATACGTTTTAAACCGGTAGACAACCATTAAAATTGTATTCTTCCCCTATTTCAGCCATCTGTCCAGCCAGTTCATAAATTCCCTGTGCCATAAAATGGAATTTTGCGGCTTTAAAACAAAATGAGTTTCTTCCGGAAAAAACAGAAAGCGGCTGGGTATTCCTTGTATTTGTGCTGCATTATATGCCTGCATTCCTTCTCCGTATGGAATACGGAAATCGTTTCCACCATGAATCACCAAAATCGGAGTATCCCAGTTCCCTACAAAATTGTGAGGAGAGAAAGAATAGCTTTCAGGTTTTGGCTTCTGCCAATAAGACCCGCCTATATCATGATTGGCAAAAAACAATTCTTCTGTTGTGCCATACCAACTTTCAAGGTTAAACATACCGCAATGTGCAATAAATGCTTTGAATCGCTTATTATGATTTCCTGCAAGCCAATATACCGAGAACCCTCCATAACTGGCACCAACACATCCTAACTTCGTAGCATCAACATAAGGTTCTTTAGCGATTGCGTCAACGGCAGAAAGATAATCTTTCATATTCTGCCCGCCATAATCCAGGCTGATCTGATCATTCCATTCCTTTCCGAAGGTGGGCAATCCTCTGCGATTGGGTGCAACAACTACATATCCCCGGGACGCCATCATTTGCCAGTTCCAACGGTATGAGAAAAACTGACTTACGGCAGACTGCGGCCCTCCTTGACAAAACAATACGGCAGGATACTTTTTATTTTTATCAAAATTAGGAGGCAATATTACCCAAACCAACATTTGTTTGCCATCTGTGGTTTCCACCCAGCGCTCTTCCACCGTAATGGAAGCAACATCTTTTAATAAATCTTTATTGATAGTTGTTAATTGTGTTTGCGTCCCTTTTTTGATATCTATGCTGTAAATGTCGGCAGGATTTTCCATTGATTCACGAATTCCGATTAATGTTTTGGCATCAGCCAAACAAAAAGATCTGTAATCGTGTCGACCTTGTGTGACTTGTCGTATTTGTTTTTTAGCAATATCCAATGCATAAATTTGATAAGTTGCTTTAGTCCCACTTATAAAATACAACGTCTTGCTATCTCCACTGAATATAAAATCATCCGCACTCTCATCAAAATTTAATGAATAGTCCATTGTTTCGCCTGTTTTGAAATCATGGATAAAGATACGTTTTTTATCCGATTCAAACCCATCAGCAACCATACTTCCCCATGCTAATAGAGTTCCGTCAGGAGAAAATACAGGCGCAACATCATACCCTGAATTCGGGGAAGATACATTTTTCGTTGTCTTTGCATTAATATCATATAGATAAATATCCGCATTTGTACTTTGGGCAAAATCTTTTCCAACTTTCTTTTTACTTGTATATGCTATAAAATTTCCATCCGGACTAAAATTAATTTCTTCCATTCCCCCATAATTGGGAATCGGACTGGCAAAATGTTCCCCTTCCATGATATCCACCATATTAGATAAACCCGGATAATCCATTACGAATACATGACTATATGAATAATCTGTCCATGCATTCCAATGCCGGTACATTAAATTTTCCGTAATCAAAGCATTCGCTTCGGGAAGGTCAGGATACATATCATGTACGTCCTTATCCAGCTTTACAGTCTTGGTAAATAATATCCTGTCTTGTTTGGGAGAATATTTAAATCCGTCAATTCCCCCTTCCACATGGGATATTTGCTTCTTCTCCGACCCATCGGGATTCATTTCCCAAATCTGCATTTGACCATTTGCAGGAGCCAAATACCCTATCTTTTTACCGTCAGGACGCCATATTGCATTCGATTCACTGGTTTCCGTATCGGTAATTTTTTTATATGCCCCTCCTGTAACAGGCATTACATATAAATCTCTATTCCCTGAATTCTTATTTATATCATAATAAGTAATCCCAAATAAAATTTGTTTCCCATCCGGAGGGACAGTTGCCTCACTTACCCTCCCCAACTTCCACAATAATTCCGGTGTGTATACCTGTTTTTCCTGAGCTGACATATTCCACATAGTATTTATTAACAAAACCGAGCCTAAAAACAGTAACCTGCGCTTCATATCTTCTTATTAAATTAATATATTCTTATCTTATTTTAAAAGCAAAAATACCATTTTTATATGATAAATCTCATAATAGACAATAAAAAAAGATTGCCTTTTGGCAATCTTTTTTTATAAAATTAAAACAATCCCCTATATCTATCTCTTCGAGATTTTGACCGTATGGCTTTGTCCATTTTGATTTACTTTCACAATATACATACCTGGCGCTAATCTTGCGATATTTATACTGTTACTTATATCACTCAATGTTTGCTCCAATACAGCTTGTCCCAACATGTCATAGACAATGACATTCGCATTTCCCGCCTCTTTCAAATCAATGGTAATTTGTGTCGTTGCAGGATTGGGATAAATATTGGAAACGATATTTTCATGACTAGGAATAGATGTTGGAATACGAACAGTAGCCGTATCATCTCCTACAGAAAGAGACATCCAAAACACTGAGTTTATCCCTGATTCATAATAAGCTCCCTTTCCATAATCAGTTGTATCCATCGCATACCTAACTCTATAGTCCTCATATAAAAATGAATTATATCCACCTTGATCTTGGCTGTACATATATTTCCGAACATCAAAAGCTGTATCAACTATCCATTCTGCAATACCAAATGCATTATGTTGTATTGATCCTCCTATATATTGATCACCTGTCGGCCTGGTAGAATTAAATACACTTACGACTATAGTATCATTAAGATTATAATCAAACCCGGGAATATACTGGGCAACTACACCTAGAACAGATCCGGGAGGAACAGTATATCCGCCAGGAACCCGAACAAACAGGGGTTTATAACCTATTGATTTGTCTGAGTAAACGCTATCCTTGTCACTTAAAATATAATCTACCGTAATTTTATTTTCTGCTCTCATGATAGGGCCAACTCCCTTTTGAGGTATCGGATTCGGATAGTCAACATTCGGATTTAATGAATATCCTAATAATCGACGCGCCCCCTGACTTTCTCTCCATATTAGATTATTATATTCAGTGCTTCCACCATTATTTATCCTAGTATCAAAATAAGCGATGTGAAAACGCAAGGTATCAGGATTTGGTAACACTCCCTGAGGTAAATGATAATCTACTCTCGTCCAAATTGTATCCAGCCTATAACCATTGCCTACTCCGTTTGCATCCATAAATAAGGATGTCTTCCCAAATACATCAAAATCATAAGAATAGGGATCAAATATAAAACCGGTAGAATTATAATTAGTATATCTAAAATTAGTTGTAGGATCTCCCGGTTTTCCTATATCAATCTGATATCTACCTGCTAAAGTATCAGGAAACACATAAGTAATCTCTGCTCTCTCATTATCTACAGGGAAAAAATGTATGTTTGTTATATTTGTTGCAGCAAAGTCAGCATTAGATACCGTACCGTAAAAAGTATAATTAGCTTTATGTATAGGTTTAGCAGATACATTGGAATTATCTAAAATCCCTACATTTTTAGGTGCAAACTGAATCTCCATTTTCTTTTCTGAAGACTGCTTTTGCATAGGAACAGGTACTGATTCATGAACTTCGGTTTGAGCATTAACGCTCAAAAACAAGCCCATCGTAACGGAAAAAAACAATAACTTTTTCATTTTGTTTACTTTAATTTATTTAATACTACTTTTTCTTTTTTATTTAAAACTATTTATTTACAAAGATACTTTCTTTTTTAATATAAAAATTATTTTAAATGATTTTTTATATACTTATCTTCGATATTTTCTATACTTTAAATATCCAACATAATTTATGCCATTACATTTTTCAATACAGATAATTTTTCTACTAAATAAAGAAAATAATTGTTAATTCCTCTAAAACAGGCAAAACTACCATGCAAATAAAGGATGCCCCTTCATCATATCATGGATATTTTTAGCTGTCTTCTCAATTAAAGATTCATTATTAATATCACACAAAATGCTATCTATCATCTCAACAATAATATCCATTTCGTTTTCTTTTAACCCGCGGGTTGTAATAGCAGGAGTTCCGATCCGGATTCCTGATGTGGTAAACGGAGTTCTTGAATCAAACGGCACCATGTTTTTGTTAATGGTTATATCTGCCTTAACCAATGTGTTTTCAGCTACTTTTCCGGTCAAATCCGGGAATTTTGTACGAAGGTCTATCAGCATTAAATGGTTATCGGTTCCATTGGAAATAATTTTATACCCTCTGCTAATAAATGCTTTTGCCATAGCTTGTGCATTGGCCATCACTTGTTTGATGTAAGCAGCGTAGTCTTCACTCAATGCTTCTCCGAAAGCAACAGCTTTCGCAGCGATTACATGTTCCAACGGCCCACCTTGAACACCCGGGAAAACAGCCGAATCAAGCAGTGCTGACATTTTTTTGATCTCCCCCTTAGGTGTTGTTTTTCCCCACGGATTATCAAAATCTTTCCCCATGAGAATAAGCCCTCCACGAGGTCCACGGAGTGTTTTATGCGTAGTAGAAGTACATATGTGGCAATATTGAACCGCATTATTCAGAAATCCCTTAGCAATTAGCCCTGCCGGATGAGCAATATCTCCCATCAGGATTGCACCAATTTTATCGGCAATCTCACGCATACGCTTCCAATCCCAATCCCTGCTGTATGCAGAGGCACCTCCGATAATCAATTTCGGACGTTTTGCTAATGCAACCGCTTCCATCTTATCATAATCGATCATCCCGGTATTTTCTTCAACAGAATAATCAACTACATTATATAATATTCCTGAAGAATTTACAGGAGAACCATGGGATAAGTGTCCACCATGATTTAAATTAAGCCCCATGAATGTATCACCTGCGTTCAGACATGTTAACAACACTGCCATATTGGCCTGTGCACCGGAATGAGGTTGAACGTTCGCCCATTCTGCGCCAAACAGTTCTTTTGCACGATCAATCGCAATCTGTTCTACTACATCCACAACTTGACATCCACCATAATACCGTTTCCCCGGATAACCTTCTGCATATTTATTAGTTAAAACAGAGCCCATCGCTTCCATTACCTGTGGACTCACAAAATTCTCAGAAGCAATCAATTCAATGCCAAATGTCTGTCTATTCTTTTCTTTTTCAATCAGTTCAAAAATTTGATTGTCTCTTTTCATATCTAATATATTTATATTGTTTATTCAATGAAATTAAAATTTTAGCAAAGGTAACACTTTTTATCATAAAAACTAATGTATCACTAACTTTCCCAATCAATAAAAAAGATTGAGTAAACTTGTTTAAAGTTGCCAACGTTTTTTAATTATAAGCATATAATTTACAAATAAATATAATGTGTGTTTTATATTATTGGTAATTATATAAAATGAACTTGTCAAAAGTTGACACAAGAATTGATCTTTTGTCAGGGATTGGCTCCGTTGAGCTCGCAAGCTCGGTTGCCACGTCGCTCGTGCCTCATTCCTGCCTGACAGAGATCATACCTCGCTCTTAACTAACATATTGCCGCCATGCTGGACTTGTTTCAGCATCCCTGTTTTTAAGGAGATTAGCTCGGCTTAAAAGTCTCGCTGCTCTCACATGCTTCGTTCGGGTGCGGATCAAGTCCGCAATGATGCTCTTAACTAATATATTACCATTATCATTTGCGAGGAACGAAGCAACCGAGCTTGCGAGCTCAACGGAGCCAATCCCTTAAATCAACTTTTGACAACTTTAATATTAAATGCTTTGAAAATTAGTATTTTATTGTAAAACCTAATGGTCAACTTTAAACAAGCACAATATGGAAAATTTACATTTATGTATGAAAAGAATCTATACATAGGTAGATATAGAATCTACGTATAGGTAGATGGAATACCTACGTATAGGCAGATGGAGTACCTACCTATACGTAGGTGGAGAATATACACATGTGTAATTTTGCCCGAACAGTAATTTGTATATTATGTTCTGTATATTCCTTCATTGTACACCCACTAATTTGCTTATTTACTATTTTCACCACTGACAGTGTTTTTCCTTATTGCGTTTTGCATATTGCTTGTTGCTCCACTTCAGTGAAAATAAATTAAGTAATATCAAAATATAAATTACACATGATTATTAACAAAATCACTAAATATTAATTACCTTTGCAATATATTAGTGTGAAAAATTTATGACAATAACGGAAAGAAAAAAAATTATAGACTTGGTGAACCGGGAAGTTATTCCTGCCATTGGTTGTACTGAACCTATTGCAGTATCACTTGCGGCAGCAAAAACCAGAGAAGTTTTGGGCAAAATTCCTGAAAAAGTAACAGTGTTATTAAGTGCAAATGTTTTGAAAAATGCCATGGGTGTCGGCATTCCGGGAACAGGGATGATAGGCCTCCCCATTGCTATTGCCTTAGGATTAATATCAGGAAAATCCGAATATCAACTGGAGGTGCTTAAAGATATTACAGAAGAAGATGTAAAAAAAGGGAAACAATTTATCGCTGAAAATAAAATTAATATTGGCTTGAAGAATGATATTTCCGAAAAACTTTATATAGAAATAAAAGGGGAATCCGGAAACAAAACTGCAATAGTTATTATAGTTGGAGAGCATACCAATTTTACATATATCGCAAAAGGAGAGCAGATTCTTTTAAACAAATCATACACTTCGAATAAGAAGGAGAAAGAAGAAACAATAGATCTCTCTTTAGCCAAAGTTTATGAATTTGCAATGACAGCTCCTTTAGAAGAAATTCGTTTCATTCTTAAATCAGCCGAATTAAACAAAGCTGCGGCAGAACAATCTTTTTTGGAACAATACGGCCATCAATTAGGTAAATTACTAAAAGACGAAAAAAAGAGAGAAATAATAGGCGACAATGTATATTCCTCCATATTATGCTATACTTCTGCTGCTTGCGATGCCCGCATGGCAGGAGCAAAAATACCGGTTATGACTAATTCCGGCAGTGGAAACCAAGGGATTTCGGCTACATTACCTATTGTCATTTATGCAGAACAACAACAAAAGAGCGAAGAAGAATTGATCCGTGCATTAATGCTTAGCCATTTAACTGTCATTTATATCAAACAAAACCTGGGCAGGCTTTCTGCTTTGTGCGGGTGCGTGGTTGCCGCAACAGGATCGAGTTGTGGAATCACTTATTTAATGGGTGGAAATTATGAACATGTTGTATATGCGGTAAAAAATATGATCGCCAATATCACCGGAATGATTTGCGACGGAGCAAAACCAAGCTGTTCCCTAAAAGTAGCAACAGGTGTTTCGACAGCTTTTCTTTCCGCAATGCTTTCCATAGAAAACAGATGTGTGTCTTCTCTTGAGGGAATTATTGATGAAGATGTAGATCTTTGTATCAAAAATCTAACATTGATCGGAACAAAAGGTATGGATGAAACGGATAAATTAGTCCTTGATATTATGACAAATAAATGATTTCAATAGCTCAGTAGTCCTCTTTATTGGCTTTCTGTTTTTTATCCACCAAGAATTGCTTGAAAGAATTTTATTTTTATGTTTTTCTCATATCCATATCCCGCATATGAATATCTGTTTTTTTGATTACTTTTGTTGACATTATTTTTTTAAAAGAATGATACGAATTTATTATTTACCAATATTTTATTATCCTCTTTTCCTTTCAACCTTTGACAAGTTCATAATGAAAATGAATTGAAATGAAAAGTATTAAATTATATTTTATATTTTACAAATCATTCTTTTTTACTCCGTTATCAATTTCTATTGTATGTGCTTACTTCTTTTTTAGATATGGAATCTCTGTTTTTTCTATTCTATTTTGGTTTAAAATCATAACTCTTGTTTTAATATTCTCTTGTATAAGAAAATACAAAGCAAATGGATTCTATTTTTATAAAAATCTTGGTATTAGTAAAAAAGCATTATGGGTATTTTCTATTTCTTTTGATTTAATAATTTACGTTGTTATTACAATAATCGCACTAAACCTATATGAAAAATTTACTTGAAATAGATAGTGTTCAATTAAGTTTCGGAGAAAGAATTATTCTGAATAACATATATATAAAATCGGAAACAGGAAAAATCACAGGAATTCTGGGTCGGAACGGTTGTGGGAAATCGTGTTTATTGAAATTGATTTTCGGAGAAATTCCAACAAAAGAAAAATCTGTCAGAATAAATGGAAAGATATTATTTGAGAATTATAGAAATCCGGAAGACATAAGAATGCTGCCTCAATTCAATTTTCTGCCCAAGTATATGAAAATTAATCAGGCATTCAAACATTTCAATTTGGATTACTCTGAATTTTGCAGTTTATTTACTGAATTCAACGAATGTTCTAATGTAAAAATTAAAGAACTTCCAGGAGGGGATATTAGAATTATCGAAACCTTTTTAATTTTGAAAAGTAATTCCAGGTTTTGTATTTTAGATGAACCATTTTCTCATCTATCCCCTAAAAATATAAGCATTTTTATACAGATAATAAAAAAGGAAAAAAAGGAATTATTTTAACAGATCATTTATATAAATATATTACAGAGATAAGCGATGAGTTGTATATTATCAAAGATTCTGCAAGTTACAGAATTAACGATATAGACAAATTGAAAGAATATGGTTATTTGACATAAAAACTACTTATCCGCTCAATAATTAATCTACTTTCCCCTTTTACTTTTGACGATTTATCCGACAGGAAGATGTTTGTATATTTCTGTCTCGATCCTATTATGAGTAAATAAAGCCTCCATCAAAAAAATCTACTAAAATGCCCACTAATTGGGTAATAGAAATTTGAATTTAAGTAATTATAATTGATGTTTGGGTATTCCAATTTACTCATATCGCCTTATAAGCGGATAATTTTGCCTCAAAATAAAAATATTATCGATAAAAATATGAAATCGCAAAATAAAAAATGCTTTCTTTTAGGGGCTGCTCTTTTAAACTTTTCGATTATAGGATATTCACAGGAATTAAAGCCATATAACCTTTCCCTCAATGAAGCAATCGAAATGGGCATGCAAAATCATCAGCGGTTAAAAGTTGCAAAAGCCAGTCTTGCAACAAGTGAACAACAGGTAAAAGTATCAAAATCGCAGCATTTACCAACTATTACTTTTTCTGCTAACGCTTTCTATTTGGGAGATGCTTTGGTTTTAAATACGGATTGGTCAAAACTACAAACCGTAGACATGCCTCATTTCGGAAACAGCTTTGCCGTTCAAGCGTCACAACTATTGTATAAAGGCGGCGTTATAAAAAAATCCGTCGAAATGGCAGAACTCCAAATGCAATTGTCCGAGCTGGATTTGATTAGTAACGAACAGGATATTAAATTCCTTATCATTTCCAATTATTTGGATATCTATACCTTAATAAATCAAACACATGTTCTTGAGCAGAATAAGATCCTTGCAGAACAACTGTATGACAATATTAAAAAATCATACGAAGAAGATATGATAACCCGCAATGAGTTAATCAGGGCAGAATTACAAATAAAGAACCTGGATCAATCAATCCTTACCATGAAAAATAATCATGTTATTTTAAGTAACCAATTGAGTTATGCTCTCGGCTTGCCTATTGATATTTTGATTATTCCAACAGAAGATGTGAAAACTCAGTTTACATTACGGTCGAAAGATTATTATACCAGTTTGGCTTACCAGCAACATTCGGGATTACAATCGGCAGAAAAGAATGTGGAAATAGCCAAAAAAAATATCGATATTGCAAAAACAAACTGGTTCCCCAGTATATCTGCTTTTGCCGGATATAATATGCAAAGACCTTTAACAACTTCTACTCCTGTTATGGATTTATACAACAATACTTATCAAGTGGGTTTTAGTTTAAATTACAACATTGATAATTTATACAAATCAAAACGTCAGGTGGATTTAAGCAAAAAACAAGCATCTACCTCACAGGAAGCATTGTTATATGCACAACAGAATGTTGAAATCGGAATCAATGTGGCGTATCTGAAATACCAGGAGGCCGAACAGCAAATTCTGCTGATGGATGAATCTAAAAAATTAGCAAACGAAAACTATGAAATAGTCAGGTCTAAATATTTGAATCAATTGGCGATTACGGCAGAAATGACAGATGCAAGTAATGCCAAACTGAATGCCGAATTGCAATATGCTAATGCTGTCATAAATGCATTGTTCCAGTATTATAATTTACTCAAATCAACAGGAACGCTTTGATAATTAAGAATGAATAACTACGAATGAGAAATACCGTCATTTTAACTATCGGGAGAAATCCCCCCAACAAAAGAGCAAGAATAAATGAATCCCTTGGCTGAATTAGAAATGACAAATTAAACATTAAACAAATTAAATACATATAGATATGTCAACAGAATCAAAAGTAAATTCAGAAAATAACGAAAAAGCAAAGAATGCCATGGAAAGAAATAAATCAAAAAAGAACACCAATAAACTGAAAGTTACGATTGTAAACCTTTTAGTTTTTGTAGTTGTCACCGGAGCTTTTTTCTGGTTGATAAGACAATATTTCCATATTGGAAACAATGATTTCACCAATGCCGCACAAGTGGAAGTATTTATAAACCCGGTTAACGCCCGCGTTTCCGGACATATTAAAGAAATTCGCTTCATAGAACATCAGGAAGTAAAAAAAGGAGATACACTAATCATTTTAGACGACAGGGAAATACTTACACAAGTTGCACAAGCCGAAGCCGCTTATTTGAATGCTCTTGCCTCGAAAAATGTAATGCAATCATCTATAAATACGGTAGCAAATAATGTTAATGTGACGCAGGCAAACATTGCCGGGTCTAAAGCAAGGCTGGAAAATGCCCGGAAAAATTTGGCACGGTACGAAAACCTGTTGAAATCGGAGGCTGTCACACGTTTTCAATACGACCAGGTAAAAACCGAATACGATGTTGCCGAATCTTCTTATGAGGCTTTGCTCAATCAAAAACAATCAGCCGACTTATCCACCCAAGAGGCAAAAAACCGCTTAGCATTGAATGATGCCGAAATAAAACGTACTGAAGCGGCCTTGGAAATGGCAAGATTAAATCTATCCTATACTATCATTACTGCTCCTTATGACGGCGTAATGGGAAGGAGGCTTATACAGGAGGGACAACTGTTGCAACAACCTGGAATGCAAATAGTAACCATTGTAGCGAGTGATAACAAATGGGTAACGGCAAACTTTCTGGAAAGCCAAATGCCGAATGTTAAAATCGGACAGAAAGTAATCATGAAAGCCGATGCTTTGGGCGGAAAAGAATTTGAAGGTATTGTAACGGCTATTTCAGCAGCAACAGGTGCCCGTTATTCAAGCGTTCCTGTAGATAATAGTTCCGGTAATTTTGTGAAAGTACAGCAACGTATTCCCGTACGTATCGAATTTGCTGAAAACAACAAAGAAGCTTTACGGGATTTAAGAGCCGGAATGAATTTGGATATTTTCATCGAAAAATAAAGATTATCATAATGTATAACAGAGGTTTATTTCACAAATGGGTACCCGGACTCGGAGTTCTGGCATTGATTGTAGTACTGGAAACCATGTTTTTGCTAATCAATCCTATTTATGCGGGTAATATCGGATTGATGGTTAGCAGTACAGGTATTACCTCGGAATATTTTATGTGGGGTAATTTTGCACAGACTATCGGAATGGCATTGGTTCTTCCGTTGATTATGCGAATCAAGACACGTTTTCGCTCCAAGGAACTAATGATTACGGCATTGGTTGTAATGGCGTTGCTATCGTTAGTTATTGCGACAACGTCTTCCGGCGGAGTTGTTGTCGGAGCTTGTCTCATTTTCGGGGCGGCAAAAATGTTAGGCATGGTAGAAGTAATCCTTCCTCTGCAATTCATCCTTAGCCCGACAGGCGATAAAAAACGGTTTTATGCCATCTTTTATCCCATCGCGATAATCTCAGGACAACTCGGGGGATTTCTTTCTTCCATGATTTCACTTGACCTCAGCTGGCAAGCATTACATTTTTATTCTGCAGGAACTTTACTACTGGGAGCCCTTGTTTGTGTGACATTCATGCATAACCAGCGCTTTGCAAGAAAAATGCCGTTTTATTATGTCGACTGGCCGGGCATTCTTTTTTTTGCAACCGCATTGATGAGTATGGCTTATATATTTTCGTTCGGCAAACAGCAGGATTGGTTTGTATCACCGAGAATAACGGCTGCTACTATTATAACAGTAGTTTCAATTGTAGCACTGATAATACGACAATTGAAAATAAAGCATCCTTTTCTTTCTTTCAAATTGTATCGTAAAGGTTCGGTTCTGACAGGAATATTTTTATTGATCGGACAGGGAATGTATATGGGAGCCGGTTCCATTATGTCTATATACACGCAGGGAATTTTAGGTTATAATTGGATGACAAATTCCGCTATTAGTTTGATGATGATACCAGGAATGATAGCAGCAGGTTTTGTTGCTTTCCATTGGTGTAAAAATCAGATACCTATCAAAATGTATGTTTTTTCAGGATTTGCAGCTTATTTTCTTTACACGGTAATGCTTTATTTTATGATGGTTCCCAACCTTAATATAGAGATGTTGTATTTACCCCAGATATTAGCAGGTTATGGCATGTGTTCTTTGTTTATCTCGATATGGATTTACACTTTTGATAAAGTTCCACAAAATACAATGCTTCCTTCCGTTGCCCCTGTGATGGTTTTCAGGAGTTTTGTGATGATTGCCTCTTTTACCGCTTTATTCGGATGGTTGCAATATGTACTTCAATGGCAAAGTGTTGGCAACCTGGCATTTTACTTTGATACCATGTCAATGACTCAAAATACAGGAACCAGTATTGTACGGGACATTCAGTTGGGTGCAGTGTTAGCAGCAAATAAAACATTGCTTGGTTATACTATTATTGCAGGATTAGGGTTTCTGACATTTATAATTTTTCATCCTTTCGGACAGCAAAAATATAGAATAGCCGAATACAGGCTGCATAAATCAGAGAAACTAAAAAAATCCGAATTGCCGGAACTTATAGTTAATTAAGAACAAGCAAGTGATATCGTTTTTATATCAATGGAGTTAATCTTGAATTCATATCTATTTACTTATTTTCTTATTTACTATTTTTACTGATAACGGCATTCCCTCGTTCTGCTTATTGTAAATCAAGTTTATTTTAATTAACTTTGCAATTAAAATATTCGGTTCATTTAATATCAAAAATCCATCTTATGAATAAGAAAGTCTTCATTTCAACATTGGCGATATTGATCTTATCAATCATTCATTCTTTTGCAGGTAATAAAGAAAATTATTATAAAGGCTGGGAAGCATTTAACAATAATGACAGAGAAGAGGCCCGCAGATATTTTGAATTGGCTACAAAAGAGCCGGATTCAAAAACAGAGGCTTTTCTAAGCCTTGCTTTACTGGAATGGAATGACTTTAATGAAATAAAGGCTTTCGAAAATTTCCGTCAATTTTACGAAAGCAGTGAGAACCCCTACCCTTATCTTTATGCGATGTATTCATTATTATATACCAATTCTATCAGGGCTTTACCCGACAAACAACTGCAATTTTACGAGGAAATTGTGAAAGACCCTAAAATGAATGGAACATTAAAATCGATGATTTACGGTAAACTGGGAGATTATTACTTAGAACATAATAATATAAAAAAAGCAACCGAATTCTATAATAAAATCGGGTTCATCAAAGAGTGGCAGGTATTGGGTACTTTTGACAATATTTCAGGAAGTGGGTTCGACAAAGATTGGGGAGCTGTGGAGAAAATCAAAACAAGTGATGATTTCAAAAACAAAGTCAATGCCGACATTAAATGGTACACTCCCGGAGTTAATAAACCTGACGGATGGTTTCATTTCTTTTATTATTTTAACCTTGACGGAGCTATTATGTATGCTCAGTCGTTCGTTACCAGCGAAAAAGAACAGGAAGTTTACATAAGGGTGGGTACATCCGGCTCTTTAAAAATATGGCTGAACGATGCTCTGATCTCTTCTATCCCGGAAGAAAGAAACTGTGATTTAGATGTTTATTCTTATAAAGCAAAGCTCAATGTGGGGAGCAATCGCATTTTAGTTCAGATAGGGCAAAGCGAGATTACGGAAGCCAACTTCATGCTGCGTCTTACAGATGGAAACGGACACCCCATCGAAGGGCTTCGTCAATCAAGCGAATATCAAAATTATCAAAAATCGACCCAGGAAAACACCAATAATATTCTACCTTTTTTTCCCGAAGAGTATTTTGAAAAGAAAATTAAAGAAGAATCCGATAATTTGCTTTATTATATTGCTTTAGCTGAGATATATCTAAGAAATGACAAGTCTTATGAAGGAACACATATCCTTAAAAAAGCCGAAAAAATAGCCCCGAAATCTTCATTTATCGGTTATCGCCTATCCGAGACTTACCTAAGAGCACAGAATAATATTGACTATAGCCGGGAAATTGAAAACATCAAACAAAATGACCCCAATTCTTTTATTGCTTTAAGACATATGTATGATGATGCCACAAATTCTGAAAAATACTCTGAAGCTGAAGAGATCTGCGATAAAATTAAAAAGATCTACGGAGAAAGCCATCTAACTGATGCTATGGATATTTATATTGCCAGTGTTCATAAGAAAACAGAAGATTTGATAACACTTGCAAAAAAATTATATGTCAAATATCCATACGAATATGAATACATGACTCTTGCTTTTGCCGTAGAGGAAAATATATATCGAAATCCCAAAGCGGCTATGAAAATCCTGGAAAGTTACTGCAAAAAGTATTTCGATACCAAAGCCATGGAAAAGCTGGCTAATAAGTACATGGAGATGGGAAAAACAGAGAAAGGATTAACTATTCTTAAAAGCAGAAACAGTTATTTACCTTATGCTTCCGGATTTTTATTCAGTTATGCTGCCATGTTACAACGCATGCAAAGGTATAATGAAGCATTACAAACCATGGAAGAAGTCAGAAAACTGGCGCCATATATAGCGGATATCTACAATACGAAAGGCTATATTTATAAAGAGCTTAAAGATCAGGAAAAAGCTAAAGAGAATTTCCGGAAGTCGATTTATTACGGACCGACATCTTATGATTCCAGAAGACAGCTTCGTTTATTGGAGAACAAGAAGGAGTTTTTTGAGCTTTTCCCGAAAAATGATCTGAACAAACTAATTGCTAACGCTCCCAAGCCGGCCGATTACCCCGAAGACAATGCCGTAGTGATCCTCAACGACTATCAGCTGGTATTCTATCCTGAAGGAGCGCAAGAACACCGTACCGAAATAGCCGTCAAAATCCTGAATCAGTCCGGAATAGAAGAATGGAAAGAATACTGGATCGGATATAATAGCAATAATCAAAAATTGATTCTGGATAAATACGAAGTCATCAAAGCTAACGGACAAAAAATCAAGTCGGAAACAGATTACAGAAACCGCGTAGTGTTCACAAACCTGGAAGTAGGCGATGTTTTACACCTCGACTACAGGTTACAGGATTATTATTCGGGTTCCCTTGCCAAACATTTCTATACCTGGTCTTTGATGCAATATTCCATTCCGGTAATGTACAGTCGTTTCGCATTGCTTGTCCCGCAAGATAAAGACTTTGACTATGTGGTGAAAAATGGAGAGATTACTCCTGAAATCAGTGACATTGAAAATATGAAACTATATCAGTGGATTGTTAATACCCCTCAGCCGGGAATCAAATCCGAACCCTACATGAGTACATTTACCGATATTGCCCCCATATTGATTATCAGCAGTATTCCTGACTGGAACTTTATCAGCAACTGGTATAAAGATTTGACTACTAACAAAATTGCGACCCATTCGGATTATATTCTAAAGGAAACTTTGGCAGAGATCCTTAAAGGAAAAGAAGATGCTTCCCAAATGGAAAAGGCAAAATTATTCTACGAATATATTCTCAAAAACATTACTTATTCTAATGTCTCTTTTCTGCAAAGTAATTTCATCCCGCAAAAGGCATCCAGAACTATTACTTCCCGCTTAGGCGATTGTAAAGATGTCTCCACTCTCTTTGTAGCTCTATGCCGTGAAGTGGGGATCAATGCCAATTTGGTACTGATGCAAACCCGTGATAACGGTAAGAATATTACTAGCCTACCCACTGTCGGTTTTAACCATTGCATCGCCCGGCTCAATATCGAAGACCAGATTTATTACCTTGAATTAACCAATAATAAGTTGCCTTTTGGCGCAGCTATTGAAATTGATCTGCAATCGCAGATTCTCCCTATCCCGTATAAAAATGAAAATATCGGCAGTCAGCTCTTACTAATGGACATGCCTTTACGAAAGACCAATGAAATAATACGCAACAAAAATATAACTATAGATGGCAATAATATGGAACTTATATGCAAAAATATATCAACAGGCGAGTTGGCTTCTTATTATCGCAGCAAATTCGAAGATATGGGTGCCGAAGACCGTTTAAAAGAATTAAACATGACTGTTTCTTCACAATGGAATAATCCCGTCAAAGTAAGTCAGCTCGAATTTTTTAATTTAAATGATCTGTCTGACAGTGTATATTGTAATTATAAGAATAATGCTACGGACGCTTTACAGGATGTAGCAGGCATGAAACTCTTTAAATTACCCTGGACAGATGCTGTTACATCACTTTCTATTGTAGCTCAGGATGATCGAAAATATCCATTTGAATTCTGGGAATATGTTTATGCAGATAAGGAAAGTGAGCATATTACTTTAACTTTACCTGAAAAGAAACAGTTTATAGAAACACCTGAAAACGTAAAATTAGAATGCAGTGTGGCCTCTTATCAATTAATTTTTGATACGAAGACTAAAAATAAAATTACTGTGACACGCACCTTTAAGAAAAAGAAAGATGTTCTTTTTCCTGCAGAATATGAAGAATTCAAGAATTTTATCAGTGCTGTGAATCAGCATGACAATAAACAATACATCATTAAGTAACTATGAACTTGCAAAAGTTGACTTAGACATTAAATCCGAAAGAATTAATAATGTTCAAAATGCGACCTTGATTACCTCTTGGCAATAATTATAGATAAGCAAATCTTTAGAGCCTAAGCTGAGGGTGCTTTAGATTAGAATCTAATGAGGCATTAACTTAGGCTCTAATAACTAGTGTGATTAAAACATAATCTCTGTCATTGGCAGGTACAAAATCAAACAGGTTTTACATAGCCAACCGAGCTTACGAGCTTAATGGAGTTATTCTCTATTCCTTTTATCTTAACTTTTGGCAAGCTCTTTATATAAAATCTTCCATTTATTATAAACCAGTCCTCAAATTCCAGTAAGCATATTTCTAATTTCGGTTACTAATATCTACATTTGAGTAATCTTGATTATACATTTCGTCTTAATAGCTTATACTTTTGCTGTATAAAGAACAAGAAAACATATTATCAACAAGAGAATTTGAAATATAAATGCTTATTAACAATAAATTTCAATATTATTTCTGCAAATATTTTTCCTCAAATACGCAATCGTCGAAATTTACGTTTAAGGAAATATCCTTTGGACATTTTATCTTAATTTATGTCCAAAATGATTGCAGAGGTGACATTCATTTTGCGAATGATAATTTTGTGTTTCTATTTTATACATTTAACAAATTAAAAAGTAATAAAGTATCGCGTGTATTTTTACCCATTATTCAAGATGACTGCAAATTAAAAAACATTACGTTCAATTGGTTAGGAAGTATATCTTCATGGTTTGATAATAGAATTGTTTTTGCAGTTGATGGATTGTAAACAGGATTGAAATGTTCTGTCTTTGAAAAAGGAAACGGTAAAATGAGTAAAAACACAAAAAATGATAACGAGAAATATTCGACAAAAGATTAACTTCGGAAAACTATCTCTACAAAAACATATCTTTACTGCATTTTTGATTTTGGGATTAAGCACATCCGTATTTTCTCAAAATGTTATTACCGTGTCGGGAATGGTAAAAGATGCCAAAACACAAGAACCTGTCGAATTTGCCAATGTTCTATTTACCAATTCCGGAATCGGAGAATGTACCCGTATTGACGGCCGTTTTTCTATCCGGAATGACCAAGGAATAAAGCATTTAAAAGTTTCCTTATTAGGATATAGAGATACGATTATAAAACTTCCTAAAAACAATACGGTCAACCTGACGGTATTTTTAACTACCAACGATATCAGCCTTGAGGAGACAGTGATTAAAGCAAAAAAAAGGGTTTCCTATTCAAAAAAAGATAACCCGGCCATTGATTTTATGAAAGAAGTCATAGACCATAAAAACGATAACAGGATAGAATCAAAACCATATTATCAGGTAGAACAATATGAAAAGTTCATGACATTCTTAGATAATTTCGATAGCACCGGAAAGGCCTTTAAAAAATATGGATTCTTGAAAAACGGCATTGACACTTGTGAACTTGACGGAAGGCCAATTCTGGCATTATCGATGAAAGAAACCATTGGAGAAGTATATTACCGGAAACTACCTAAAACTAAAAAAGAAGTTCTCCGTGCAAAACGGGCAGAAGGAATCGGAAAAGATCTGGATGAAAGTGTCGACCATAATATCCAGGAATTATTTCAAGGAATAGACCTATACGATAACAGCATCAAACTGTTGCAGTATTATTTCATCAGCCCTCTTTCGTCTACCATGGCTTTGTCCTTTTATAAATATTATATCATCGATACAACAGACATCGATGGTATACAATGTCTTAATATGGCATTCTTTCCATATAATCATGAAAGTTATGGCTTTATCGGTAACTTGTATATTACCCTCGACGGTAGCTATTCCCTAAAGAAAGCGGAACTGAAAGTCCCTGAAAAAATCAACCTTAATTTTGCAAGAAACCTTAATTTCACCCAAACATTCATGCAATTACCAGACAGTACATGGGTAGTATCGGAAGAAAACCTGTATATAAATCTATATTTGTTTAAGGGATTACCGGAAGTATTGGTAAATCAATTTCGTTCATACCGTAATTATGATTTTAATGTCTGGAACAATTCTATTTTCGAAACATCGGAGATTAAAATTGCTCAAAACGAAAATATTGTTAATAAATCAGATACATTTTGGGCAGCCAATCGTCACATACCGATAAAAGAAAAAGAAACCGGATTAAAAAAAATGCTGGCACAATTACGGGAAATTCCCCTGTATAAAATTGTTGTCAGAGCTACGGACTTTTTTGGCTCGGGATATTTCCTGACAGGGGGGAGCAAAGAAAAAAGCATGTTTGATATCGGTCCATTACCCAGTATCTATTCCATCAATAAAATAGAAGGAAGCCGGTTTAAACTTGGTGGAACAACAACAGCCAACCTGTTCAATAACCTGTTTATAAGTGGATATGTTGCTTATGGAATACGAGATAATACATTTAAATATAACGGAACATTAACCTATTCTTTTAACAAAAAGAAATATCATGTTAATGAGTTTCCGCGAGATAATCTGTCTTTCATGTATGAATATGATCTCTATACTTTGGGGGCAAATTATCAGGGGTATAAAGATGATTTTTTGGTTTCCTGGAAAGTGGGTGATCCTATTACAAAAATGTCCTATATTCGCACTATATCGTTAGGTTATGAGAAGGATTGGAATCGTAACTTCAATTCCAGAATATGGATTAAAAATCAAGTGGATAAACCAACAGGAAGTCTTGTCTACCGGGCAAATTCCGGCGATGTGCCCGGCAATATAAAATCACTGACAACATCTGAACTTGGTTTTCAACTGCGTTATTCCATAGGCGGGACACCTTATAATGGCCGCAACCCGAATATGAACCTGTCAAAAGATGCTACCGAATTTATTTTATCCCATTTTGTAGGAATCAAAGATTTATTGGGTGGTGAATATTATTATGAACATACAGAATTCTCTGTAAAGAAAAGAGTCAATTTATCAGCTTTCGGGTATCTGGACACAAAAATTACTATGGGAAAAATATGGACAAAGGTTCCGTTTCCATTGTTGATCATGCCTAATACCAACCAATCCATCACTATTCAATCAGATGCTTTCCATACCATGCGGGCATTGGAGTTTGTAGTGGATCAATATATCGGACTAAATCTGACATATCACCTTAACGGACTTATATTTAATCGTATTCCTTATATCAATCTTTTAAAACTGCGGGGAGTCGTTTCCTTTAACGGAATAGTAGGTTCCCTGACTGATAAAAATAATCCGCAAAAAAGTTCCGGCTTATTTATCTTGCCCGAAGGAACAAACCCTTTAGGAAAAGCCCCTTTTATAGAAATGAGTTTCGGAATAGAAAACATATTTAAAATTCTAAGGATTGATTACTTCCGCCGCTTAACCTATACAGATGGTACCAAATGGAAAGGAGGTGTCAGGTTTACTTTTGGACTTACTTTTTAATAACATGCAGAATCCAACAAGCAACAGACAGAAAGGATAAAACCGATAAAATAGATAAAGCCGATAAAGGGATAAAGAAAATGGCTACTGTTATTGAATAAGTAAATAAATTCAAGATTTGAGATTTAAGAAAAAATCTGTGAATATCTGTCTAATCTGTGTTATCTGCGTGCCGGAATAAAATCTGCGAGGTATGCGAGAAAAGTAATTTTGCAACTTCCTTCAACTTTAAAACAACTCTATTATAAAAATAGATACTTTTGTTTTTCCTTACAGAATAATACATATTAATATGAAAAACAAGAATATTTTATCCATTTTAATTATAACGGGATTAACATTCATTACGTTAAGCTGTTCAAATTCCGAAAGCAAGAAACAAGACAAATCCCAAACCCCGACACCGGAATTGTCTGAAAAACCATTGAGGCAAGCATACGAAGGATTTGAATGGGAAAAAGTTTCCGGTGCAGGAATCGAACTCTGGGCACAAAAAAGTAAAAATATTCAAATAGGTATTAGTGAAACTCTGCCGGGTGCTTTTGTAGAAAGAATTGAAAATGGAAAACCTGTTGCAACAGACCTCGTTATTCAAATCTTCGAACTAAAAAATCAACGGATAGAAGATGTTCTTGATGATCTTAAAGGCTATGAAAAATGGAACGAAGAAGAAAAATGCGCATTTTCAAAAATAGAATCCGGCAGGCCGGATGTAGACCGATACATACTCATGCCTACCGGAAAAGCCCTAAAAGAATATGAAGCAAGAAGTTCACAGGAACCTATTTGCTCTACTTGCGGTGAATTTGGCTCCGGCAATAGCGGCGTACGGTATTTCGAAATACATCACAGCAATAAAAATAAAGCCCTTTTTATCGATATCGGACAGGAAGAACCTTTATTCGACGAAAAAACGATTATAGTTAAATAGAAGTTACACAAGTTACAGGAAGTTACACAAGTTACAGGAATAGTGATTAGTGATTAGTTGCTTAAAGTTTATCTGTTTTATCCTTTCTGCTTGTTGCGTTTTTTATTTTTTCCGCTAATTTGGCTTTGCCGAGCTAAAGGTTCTTAATTTCTAACCGTTTTCTTTCCTTTTATTTTTTATGTTAACTTTGTATCCTTAATGTATAAGGGTATATTTTTATATTTATCCTTCATAAAAATTAAACCAAATTTAGATAATGGATTTTTCACAAAAGATAGCACAGGAACTTAATCTATCAAAGGAACATGTACAAAATGTAATTGATTTACTGGCCGAAGGAGCTACCATTCCATTTATTGCACGCTACCGGAAAGAGGCCACGGGATCTATGAATGAAGTTTTCATTACTGCCATCCGCGACCGGTTCAAGCAATTATTGGAGATCGAAGACCGCAGGGCTACTATTTTAAAATCTATCCATGAACAAGAAAAATTAACTCCTGAGCTAAAGAAAAAAATAGAGGAAGCTCAAACGCTATACGAACTGGAAGATTTATATCTGCCCTATAAGCCAAAACGGAAAACAAGAGCCAGCATTGCCAAAGAGAAAGGACTGGAACCCCTGGCAGACATGTTGTATAAACAGCTAAACGGGGATCCGCAACAATGGGCAACGAAATTTATCAATTCCGAACTAGGTGTTGAAACAGAAGAAGAAGCATTGGCAGGCGCCCGGGATATTCTGGCGGAACGTATATGTGAACATGACATAACACGTGCAAAATTACGTGCCCTTTTTGAAAACAAGGGAGAGATTATTTCCAAAGTTGTCAAAGACAAGGAATCGGAAGGAGAAAAGTATAAAATCTACTTTGATAATACCGAATTGCTTAAAAAAGCTTCTTCCCACCGTATATTGGCCATGTTCAGGGGAGAAAATGAAGGGTTTCTTCGTCTCAAGGTTGAACCGGATGAGGTAACAGCCCTGGAACTTATCGACCGTATTCACCTCAAAGCAAATAATGCCGCCACAGACCAGGTTGCCGATGCAATAGAAGATTCCTATAAACGGTTGTTACAACCTCAGCTTGAGACGGAAATGCGCCAGCAAGCCAAAACACGTGCAGATGATGAAGCTATCCGGATTTTTTCAGACAATGCCCGTCAACTGTTATTGGCACCTCCACTGGGAGAAAAAACAGTTATGGGTATCGATCCGGGATTCCGGACAGGATGCAAAGTGGTTATTTTGGATAAGCACGGATACCTGTTGGAAAATACAACCATATACCCCCATCCTCCGCAAATTGAAGTTCACCAGGCAAATGACACTGTTAAGAAGCTGGCGAAGAAATACAAAGTTGAAGCCATTGCCATTGGAAACGGAACCGCAGGACGGGAAACCGAAAATTTCATCAAGCATGTCGACTTCGAAGAGAAGCCAATCATTGTGATGGTAAACGAAAACGGGGCTTCGGTATACTCTGCTTCGGAAGTTGCCCGCGAAGAATTTCCGGATGAGGATGTAACCGTGCGGGGATCGGTATCTATCGGAAGACGATTGATGGATCCTTTGTCGGAATTAATAAAAATCGACCCTAAGTCGATAGGTGTCGGCCAGTATCAGCACGATGTTAACCAGAAAAAGTTACAGGAAAGCCTGGAAGAAACCGTATCAAGTTGCGTAAATTTGGTTGGTGTGGAAGTAAATACCGCCAGCAAAGAATTGCTCGCTTATGTATCGGGCATAGGTCCTACACTGGCAAAAAATATTGTGAATTACCGCAAAGACAATGGTGGTTTTCAAAGCAAATCGGCATTAAAGAAAGTACCTCGTTTCGGAGATAAGGCATTCGAGCAATCTGCAGGATTTATTCGCATCCGTGATGCAAAAAATCCTTTGGACAAAAGTGCCGTACACCCCGAAAGCTATGCTATTGTGGAGAAAATGGCAAAGAAATTAAACTGTTCCATCAATGATCTGATTGAAAACGAAAGCCTTCGTGAACAAATCAATCTGAAGGAATTTATCACAACCACTGTCGGAATCCCTACACTGACCGACATTATGAAAGAACTCTCCAAACCGGGGCGGGATCCCCGCCAGGAATTCGACCTGTTTGAATATGACCGGAATATAAACGATATTAACGATTTACATGTGGGTATGATTTTATCCGGTGTAGTAGTAAACATTGCCGCTTTCGGGTGCTTTGTGGATATTGGGGTACACCAGGACGGATTGGTTCATATCAGCCAGATGTCTAAAAAATATATCAACGATCCCAACGCAGTAGTAAAACTAAATCAGAAAGTAAAAGTAAAAGTGCTGGAAGTGGATGCCCGCAGGAAAAGGATATCTTTATCCATGCTGCTGGATTAGCAATGGTTGATATTATCAAACCGGTTATTCACTTTTACTTTACTTAGTATATTAATTTACTTTGTTTTAAGACTTACAATTTATTTATTGCCCTTACGCTGCCAATGACAGGGATTAACTCCGTTGAGTTCGCATGCTTCGCGTTAGGGTGCATTCCTGCCTCTCGAGTCTTAAAACTGGTTTACCTACCCCCACGTTCACTCGTTTACCGGTTCACTTCCTTGTTGTTCTTCCTTTTGTGCGGCGTAGCGTCCTTCCCGCGACAGTACGATTTGAGTGTACTTGTCGATACAGGTATTGAGTTGGTTGACAAAACCGGCGTATACACTCCCGCCTTCCACCACAATCAGGGCATTGATACGCTCCACGATGGATTCATATACCTTGTCGAGTTCAAGACGGGTTTGCTTCATTTTGAGCTGTGTTTTGGCGGCATTTTCTTCGTTGCGGAGCTTGACCAGGTTGTCGAAATTACTGTTATCGGCTTCCAACTGCGAGACCCAGTCTTCGAGGCGTACCATC
>JAVBLM010000029.1:0-20943 GCA_031553535.1 Bacteroidales bacterium
AAGACAGGATGGTGCTTTCCTGTTGACTTTAGGCTCTGCAACCCTACAGGGAGAAGCCGGAAGCTTACAGAAGAACACAACCCTGTCCATTACAGCCTTACGGGCTATAGATTTACCTCGGTTGAATCCGGGTATGGTGAACGTGACGGCGGAATACGACGGGTATCGTTTTTTACCCCATGGTTCCAATTTTGAGAAACCGTTGAACATAACCCTTGGCTATGATAGCACAAAATTACCAAGAGGACATTATCCGCAGGAAATACGCACGTATTATTATGATGAAAGCCGCACCCACTGGGTGGCTTTACCGCGTGATTCGGTGAATAAGGGAAGTCATCTGGTATGTTCCCGCAGTACGCACTTCACCGATATGATTAATGCAATCGTGAAAGCCCCGGAAATGCCGGAAACCCAGGAATACACACCCACTTCGTTGAAAGAGCTACAGGCGGCAGACCCTTCCTCGGGTATCCAGATGATGCAGCCTCCCACTGCCAACAGTCAGGGAACAGCCTCTTTGAGTTATCCGATCAATGTTCCGGCGGGCAGGCAGGGGATGCAGCCCAACTTAGCCGTAACATACAGTAGCGAAGCCGCTAATGGATTACTGGGTATGGGTTGGGATATGCAGATACCGGCTATTACGGTAGATACCAAATGGGGCTCTCCGAGATATGACCCCACCAATGAAACAGAAAGTTATTCTTTGAATGGTGAGGAATTGCTCCCGTCCGCACGTATGAATGTAAACTGGGAATCCCGCAGTACGAATACTTCCGGTGGGATCAAACGTTTTTATCCTTTAGTAGAAGGTAGTTTTGATAAAATTGAACGGAAAGGAGGTACCTCTCCAGCTTCTTTTTTCTGGATTGTTACTGATAAACAAGGGACAAAATATTATTATGGAACCTATGATGGAACATCTGCTACAACAAAATTACTTAAAGATAAGAATGGCAATATTGCCCATTGGCCCTTATGTAAGGTAATAGACCTTAATGGAAATTATATACAATACAATTATGAAATAAGAAAACAGTACGATAGTACGCAATATTCTGATGTTCCCAGGAAACCCAGATATTTAGGGCAACAATTATGGCTGAAAGATATTACATATACAGGATATAATAATGATGAAGGAGCTTATAAAGTGGTATTTTGTAGTGATGATTGTGATTTGGGTACAGGAGCCAATAATACATTACAAGGATATTCACTTACTCCAGTACAGGCATTGAACTCAACTCAAGTCCCACTTTTGGGAGATTCTGTAGATATGCAACCTGCAAACAGCCTTCTTTCGCAGCAAAGTGGATCCGGGTCTTCAGTTTCAATAAATATTGGAGCTGTTAATTCTGATAATAAAACACAAAAGATACCCAGTTGCCGTATTTCTATTTATGAATATGATGTAAACAGCATAAAGCAATTTGTCCGAACTTGTACTACCGGAACAAATGGTTTATCTACAATTTCAATAATGGAAGATCAGAAATATTGTGCAATTGGAGAATATTTTGGTTCTTCTTATCAATCAACTTTTGTTGAATTTGATTTTGAAATAAACTCAGCTACCGGGAATATAGATATTAGTAACGTTACAGGTTTGCTCCGGGCGCCCACGGATACTATTATTACCCAGTATAATTCCGGAAACTTATCCGGAGAAATAGTAATGCCTGTTGTGCCTAACGGAAATCCCGGTGGAGGTACACTCCCGGGAATACCCACCATGCCGGGAGGAACTAATCTTCATCCAAAATCATTAATAACGGTTAACCTTCAAACATGTGGTTTAACATCTTTGGAAGGTATTCCTTTGAAAATTACTTCGAATGCAACACATTATACATTAACCGGAACAACAAACAAATACGGACAATTTCAATTTTATGCATGGGTATATTCTAGCTCGCCGGTAAAATATCAAATAGAACAAACGGCATGTGTAGAAGGATACCAAGAGAATTTAACTGAATGTCCAATAATAAAATTTGATCTATGGACTACAGCTATGTTTTTAGGAAACAATCCTTCAAGTCCTAATTATTCTATTCAATTAAATTCCAGGACAATTACCGTAACCTATAATCCCAAACCCCAAGTTTATGATTTAAAGGTAATATCAACAATAGGTTCTTGGGAATTGGCGGGAGCTATTTTTGAAACTTATACAAATAATGTCCTTACCCGGACAGATACTACCGATGCTTTGGGATACATACGAAATTATACATTTGAAGGATGTAAATCATATAATTTAGTTCAAACAAAAGTTCCGGATGGATATTATACATCGGGGACACCCAATGTATCACTCAGATTTGAAGGCCCCCAAGCACATAGTATTTCCCACAGTAGCCATGTAGAAGTAGATCAAACTGCAAAGCTAATCATAGTAAAAAACAGTCCGGGAGGTTCTACACCGAATAATTCAGGTTTTGTATCATTAAGAGTCCGCGTTGTGAATCCATCCGGAAGTGGAATATCCCAATTTCCATTCCATATTTATGAAGGTAGTGGATTTCAGGGGTTATATGAAACTGATAAAGATGGTTATACATCACCGGTAATCCTGGGTGTAGGAACCAATTATTATATAAAAGAGATTGATAAATTATTATCTGAATCTTTACCTGATATGATCAATATGACAGTAAGCCAATCCAGCCAAAATGTAAATGTGGTAAATCTTCCATCTTCGGGAACGGTAACCATGGAAAATGGCAATCCACAAACATGGCTTATTACGATACCTGTACCTGCAAGGACATGCAGTTTTCAAATATATAAAGAAGATAAATCTAATTTTTCTTTGAACGGATCCCAATTTAAGATATACGATCCTCATACAAATTTATGGACTGCTTATTCAGCACCGGAAGGATTTACCGAATCAATACCTTTACGTATCTGTACACAATATATCATTAAAGAGGCGGTTGCTCCTTCAGGTTATCAGATAGATTCGACGCCTGTTGTATTATATGTTGACAACTCTTATAATATCAATATCGTATCAACTATGGCTTCGTGCCGGTTAGTGAAAAAACTGCGCATGTCATATAAATTGATAATATACAATGAGATAAAGACTACTTATGTCAAGGTTCGAAAAGTTGATGAGGATAACGGAACTCCTATAGAAGATGTCGGTTTTGTTGTATATAAATATCCCGACCTTCTTGAGCCAATCAGTATATCCCGTACCAGTGAAGAAGGATTAACTCATTCCATACCATTGAGTGTTAATGATACATTCAGGATAGAAGAATATAGTATTCCTGACGGATACAGTACTTACGAAAAGACATATCTTGATATTTATGTAAATCCAAATGGAAATTTAATTGTATTAAATTCTTCGCAAACGATCTCTCCGGCGCAATTATTAGATGGATCCTGGATATATGTATTGACAAATAAAAAAGAAACATATATCCCCGACAAAAAATACCCTCCTACTTATGATGACTGCCAGGCAATATATCCTTACGACAATACTATTAATGCCCGTTATGGATTCAGGCAATCATCCAAGGAAAAATTACGTAAAATTATTATTTATTACCGTGGGGATATTGTTCGTAGTTATAGTTTCTGTTATGCTACAGATGCTTTCGGACGGGCTCAATTACGAGAGATAGAACAATGGGGAACCGATTATCAGGATTCGGCATACGTACACAAGTTGGAATATTACGATGATGTGCGTCCCAACGGGCGTCCCAACGGATACAAATACTTGAAAGATGAAGAGGCCTGGAATCTATCCGATAATGATTTGTCGGTGGACATAAACCATTCCTCATGGAAAAATAAGTCTTCCTCAAAACTAGGGGGATTATTTGAAAAACCTACCGTATTAGGAGGATCCCAGACATTATCTATTGGAGGAGGCGCCAGCGCTAATTTGGGAATAGGATTTAACTCCGTATCCAAAGATTTGGCCGTTAGTTATTCCGGTTCCGGTAGCGGTAGCTTTAGCAAGGGACGTGCAACGTTACTGGATGTTGATGGGGATGGTTTACCGGATAAAGTATATACGAAAGGGAAGCAAGTATATTATCAGCCTCAAATAGCAGGTGAAAACAAGTTTGGAGAAGCCAAGATATTAAACAGGGTGCAGGATATCTTGCGGGAAAAGACATCTTCGTTTTCACATGGCCCCCAAGGTTCCTTCTTTATATATGGTGGTATACAATGGAGTAAAAACACATCGACAACAACGGTTTATTTGACAGATCTTAATGGAGATGGTTTTCCCGATATTGTAAATAATGGCAGAACGACTATTTTAGGCAGAACCATTTCTCCCCCTTCCTTTAGCTTTTCGGGTTGTATGCCTCCAACAATCAATCAGCAAATAGGAGAAGTAACAACCCGTTGCGGAGAGGTAATGGAAGGCTTGGATGATGTTGGTATTCCCGAAGAAGACACTATAGAAAACATTCTGCGTCATGATGTTGTTCGTGTCTGGAAATCTGTTTTTGATGTTAAATATGATTTGGTATATCATCGTATTTTTGCTCCGGTACAATTAGAGGAAGACCCGGAAACAGCAATTGATTTCTGTGGAGAAGAAGATGCAGTTATTGTTTCTATTGAATTATATGGAGACTATGCCCGTAATGGAAATATAAACGGAGCACCCGTTTTTGGTCATGTATTATTGTGGGCAGACACTTTATGGGCAGGAGATACCCGCATTCATTGCGAAGATTCTTCCTGGCGTTTTTATGGAGATTCTTCGGATAATAATGTTTATCTTTCCGGTATGCAAAACCCGAGCGAAATGGCTTATAGTGGATTACAATTCCTTTCGATGCCATTAAAGAAAAATGCCATGCTATTTTTCAGAGTACGTCCTTTGAAAAATGGGGTAAAGGCAAAAGTAAAGTGGGATCCACAAATTTTCAACACTATAGAACAGCGGCCATATGTTAAATACGACCCGAATTACCTGCGGGTAGCCAATGCAGAAAAAGCATCCCGCGTACAATTACGGCAAGGAGATTCTACTTTTTATTGTCCTTTTGCAGGAACGGTACAACTATCCTATAATCAGAATTTTCCTTCTCCATCAGGAAGTGTATCGTATGAAGTATACCATAATAATAATTTGATATTGTCACATCAAACAACAGCAGTGGTGGCTAACAAAACATTTGATGTTAAGGAGGGCGATGTTTTAAAATTTGTTGTAAGATGTAAAACCAATGTTGACCTTGCCTCTGCCCAATGGAGGCCTCAATTATATTATCTCTCCATATTACATAGTAGTTATGGCAGTACCTCCAATATAACATCACCACAAAGTAATACAGGTTGTGTCTTGGATAACGGAGAGACTACCTTACGTTTGAGTAATGCCAGTTCATACGCAAATGCCAATTTCCAATGGTATAAGAATGGTTCCATGATTTCGGGGGCAACAGATCCGGTATATAACCCTCTTGATAGCGGTATATATCAAATTGAGGTGAAAGAGGGAAATTGCAATGTGCTTTCTACGCCTATAAATATTTGTAAATATAATGATTATATCGAACCGGAGGAAGAGATTATACCGGATGATACCAATACTATGGAAACGCCCGTCATTACATCTTTCCCACACAGCAATCAGATTCATGGAGAGAGGGGAGCGCTTGTCCTACGTTTGACAAATGCTGATTCATATACCCATGCCGGCTTCCAATGGTATAAAAACAATGTGATGATTCCGGGAGAAACACAAGCGATCTATGTAGCAAGAAATAGTGGTTCTTATAAGGTTCATGTGACGAAGGGATCCTGGAGTGCATCTTCAACATCCATAGATATTAACGCGAATTATAATTTGTTTGAAGGTCCAGTCTTGTTTAGAGTACCTTATATTACCGAAGTATCATGTACGGAAAGCTGTAAGGTATCTGTTGATAATACCGGAGATTATGGCCCGGGAGTACGCTATGTCTGGTATAAAGGGGATCAAATCATACAAGACGGCCCGGTAGCCTATTACGAAGTTAAAGAACCCGGCGCTTATCTCGCACAAGTGATAGAAGGAGATCGTTCTGCCGTATCAGATCCATTTACATTCACCCAAGGAACCGCTACGATAGAACGACCGATTGTAACAAGCGAAACAACGCAGGAAATTCCTATCATGGAAGATGGAGAATCACCCCTGACTTTTTATCCCGGCGTTCATTATACGTTTTTCCCCAATGTAGCCTGGATACGGCCATCGCAACATGCCTATAACGTTGCTTCTCCAAGGTTCATGGTTCAACCGTCCATGCTGCTTCTGCCGGGACAAAAATTTACGGGAGATGTATTATTTGTTGTTAAGAAGCCTGGCGCAACACTCTATTCCAAACAGTATCATTTCGAAAATCAATCGGAAGTTTTCCTGGAGCCTGTTCCCGCACAAGTAATAGTAGGTAATGCAATCGATCCTGTTTATTTTGAATGTTATATCTATGATAAAAGTCAAATTAAGAAAATCAGGAATTGTTATTTTAAGGTTAATAATGTGTATCAGCCTTGTGTTGTCTATGCTCCCGATGAACCCCATGTTGTATTTGGAACACTACACGGAGGATGGGGGCAATTCCTGTATCAACATGATGATTTAGCAAAAATGGATGCTAAGAAATTTAAATATATGGAAAATCTCAAATCCGATAAGATACCTATGGAGAGTATAATGGATACGAACCAGTTACATATGGAATCATTAGATATGGTACATACATTAGCGGATAAGGGAAGTAGTGCATTTACGTCAAAATTCGAGAAAAACATACAAGCATTTCCGATGTTTCCCGACAATGGAAACAGGGGGCATATGGGATTATTCGCCAATACCTGGATACGGGGAGCATATATAAATTTAGGCGGAATTCCATGTTATGAGGATGAAGAAGAGGAAGACCCTTGTGAGGAGGAACAAACCCAAAGTCAATCTGCGTCACAAAATAGTTCGCAAGGAAATTCTATGGCAAATACTACTATGAGTTCAAGTAGCCGTGGTTACGGGGGGTATGGTATCGAGAAAATAGCAAAATCCAAACCGAAGTCATGGAGTTGGGGCATATCTGCCGGTATTATAGGAGCAGGCACTACGGGAGGAGATATAACAACTACTCTTTTGACAGATATCATGGACCTGAACGGAGATGGTTATCCGGATGTAATCAAATCGGGATATGTGCAATATAGCAAACCGTATAACGGGAGTGTAGAAGGTTCCAGGAAGATCTTTGATGCAGGGGCGCACCATCAATCAATAACAACATCCCATAGCGCCAACTTCAATGGAGCGTTTGTAGGAATAGAGAAAACACTAAGCAATTCAGGAAAAGGAAAATCATTTATTTCCCAAACAGGTGCTACTGCGGGAGGCAATGTCTCTGAGGCCACGGATGAAACCAAATTTACGTTGATTGATATTAACGGAGACGGATTACCCGACAGGATTGATAACAACGGAAGAATCTGGTTGAATCTTGGTAATGGTTTTGAAGACGGAGAGGGAGAATCGTGGTATTATATAAAAGATATAGGAAGCCGTACCAGCACATCGCTTGCTGCTTCAGTGGGGGGATCAGGAAATGCGGCTTTTGGAGAAGTGTTGCAATTAAAAGATAAATTAGGCAGAAGTGTCGGAAAAGAATTTAACAAATGGAGTTCAAGTATTGGTGGAGGGATCAATATTTCCGCTGCGGAAAATCGCACGAAAGTAGTTTTTGCCGATGTCAATGGAGACGGCCTTCCCGATATGATCGTAAGTATGAATCCCTTGAAAGTACGCCTTAATACAGGGGCAGGATTTGACAATCATTTGCTTACCTGGCACGAAAGTATGCCCGCTTATGCATGGAACAATGTTATTACTGCCGGGATAAATGGCTCGGGAACCATCGGAGTTTCTATCCCTATTTTCTTCTTTGTGTTGAAAATCAATGGAACAATAAATATAGATGCCGGTATGAGTATAAGTAAAGATAATGTACAATTGATGGATATAGATGCAGATGGTATAGCAGACGTATTGATTTCCTCCAATGAGAATGACCTGCGGGTACGGAAATCGAATATCGGGCGCTCCGGGTTGTTAAAAGCGGTTACCACTCCTATGGGAGGAAGTTATGAAATAACATACCATAGAACAGACGCTTCGGTTTCCCATAGCCGCCGGTGGGTAATGGATACGGTAATTGTTAAGGATAATTTCCCTGGCGACGGGGTAGATGTAACGATGAACACATACCAATATGATTATGGCTATTACGACCGCAAAGAGCGTGCTTTCTACGGCTTTGCAAAAGTAACCGAAAAACATCATGATACACAAAATGGTAACGCAATTTATCGTACTGTTACACGTTATCACCATAATGATAGCTATTATTTGAAAGGATTGCTTCTGGCAGAGGTTCTGCAAAATGCACAAGGAAAGACCTATCTCTTTACTAAAAATGAATATTCGATGAAAAATTGCACCCATAACCTGTCTAAATTCCCGGCTCTTGTATATACAAAAACCTGTTATTTTGAAGGGCAACAATATGCTGGAGTCGAAAAGGAACAATGGCTGCAATACGATAATTATGGAAATGTTTCATATAAAAGGGAATACTCTACTTCCACGCCGGAGGTTGAAATCTATATAGATTATCATTACCTACTTAATAACAATTATTGCGTTTCCATCCCTTATACGGTAATAATACCCGGATATCGCTCCAGGGAAACAGCGATTAACAATAAGGGACAAATTACTCAGATTAGGGATGATGATGGCAGGGGGAATGTTTTATATACTCAAATGTCGTATGACCAATACGGTAATTGTAATTATATAGAATATCCCGGTGGTTCATTGTACAGTTACCAGTATGAATATGAAAATCTTTATCCCATGGAAGTGACAGACGCTTTTGGCCATTATTCTCAATCACTTGATTACGATTACCGGTATGGTATCCCGCAGGTAGTTATTGATAAGCATGGTTCGCGTATGGAATACACGGTTGATAACTGGGGAAGGACTTATACGGTAAGGGGACCCAAGGAAATAGCTTCCGGACAACCGTATACCATACGCTATGAATACCATCGCGGCAATCTTAGGGCTAACCCTAAAGCGCCTTACTCTACCCGCACCTATAATTACGATCCGGCCAATCCGGGCAACGATATTGAAGTGTATACCTATTCGGATGGCTTGGGACGGATTATACAGACGAAAAAAGATGCCGAAGTCAATGGAGAAGAGCTAATGGTAGTAAGCGGAAAAGCATATTACGACGCTTTTGGACGGGTAGTAAAAAGTTATTATCCTACCGAAGATTATACAGGAAATACAACCTATTCTACCGCAATTGATGGGGTTGATCCCAATACTACGGAATATGATATCTTAGACAGGCCTCTCAAACAAAAAGCGCCTGATAACACCGAAACAAATTATGAATATGAATTTGGAAGTGATGATAGAGGCTATTCACTTTTCCTTACCCGTATAACAGACCCTAACGGGAATCAAAGTATGGTTATGAAAGATGTGAACGGGTTACAACACGGACTACAAACAGGAGTACAGCCTTGGGTTTATTTTGAGTATAATAATGTAGGTGAATGCGTACGTGTATACAATGAACATTGGGATTTTGAACGCTATTATGAATATGATATGCTGGGAAGGAAAAGAATTTACCAAGAAGGGCAACTCATTGAACGGTATACCTATAACGGGCCTAATCTTGAAAATCATACAATGGAATGGTATAATAACTATACGGGAAGCCATGAACAGAAATGGAATGATTACCTGTATCACCGGAACCGATTAATCGAAGTTTGGAGTTCGGATTACCAGCATACAGGAGAACCTGCCATCCAATATGAATACAACGATTGGTCACTGGCCGGAAGATTGGTAACCATAAAAGACGAAAGCGGCTCGCAGCATTTCGAATACGGTGATATGGGCGAAGTAACCCGCACGGTACGGGCCTATTCACTTCCAGAGTTGATAGTCCCTTTTGCTTTTGAAACACGTTTTACGTATGATAGTTGGGGACGTATAACGGAAATGACCTATCCGGATGGGGAAACCGTAAACTATCATTACGACAGGGGTGGATCGCTTCGAAGCATGCGGGGAAATAAGGCAGGATATGATTATTTCTATATTGATGATATGCAATATGATAAATTCGGGGCAAAGACTTATATTCATTATGGCAATGGAATATCAACAAGTTATGAATACGATCCTCAAACTTTGCGTTTGCAGAGACAATACGGAATGTATATCCAAACCGAATATACGTACGATAATAATGGCAATATTACCAAAATATATTCCGATCATACCTGGACTCCATGGGGCTATGCTCCTATAGAACAGCAATTTGCCTATGATGCTTCCAACCAATTGGGATGGGCTTCGGGATATTCTTATAATCATGGAACACTCTATGACCTGTATGTAGATTATGGATGGCATGGAAAAATACAGAATTATTCTTTAAACATGTATGATTTTCAAACAGGACAGGCTTCCTACAGGTATAATGATTATCAATACGAAAATCCGGGGTCTTCCACTTCATTTGCTCCTATGAACGGAAATATGGATTTGGATGTCGGAGGACATTATGGTTTTAGTTCCCCGCAAGAATATTTTTATGGTGTAAACGGCAGTATGCGGGAGAAATATACTCATCAGGCTCAGTATGGCAATCCAAGAAGTGAGTTTTACCTGTTTAATTCCTTTAATCAACTGAAAGCATACAGCGATAACGGCGAAACCTACGGCTATTACGGCTACGATGCCGGTGGTGAACGTACCTATAAAATACAGTTTAATAATCTTGCTTCATGGGTAAATAGTATGGGAGATCCTAAACATTTAGTGGCGGATAAGCTAACTTTCTATCCCAATGGTTATATAAATATTAACCAGGACGGTAATTACACCAAGCATTATTACGCCGGGGATCAGCGCATAGCCAGTAAAATAGGAACGGGATTTATGTATGAAAGCGGGTATAATTCCTGTGATTTACCCTATGCGATTCCTGATTTTGATCCAAATTATCTTTATAACAGATTAGGCCGGCAAATTACTATTATGGAAGAAGAATTAAATCAGGTAACCGACCCAAATAATATGTATGGAAATACAATTGCCCATATTGATATAGCCCAGGGAGATTTTTGTAATTTAGATAACTATAGGGCATGGGATTTTGAACAGGAACGGTTCTTTTACCACGGTAACCATTTAAGCAGCACCCAACTTGTTATGGACAATAACGGTTCTGTGGTTCAGGGAGTTCTGTATGCTCCTTTTGGGGAAGTGATTACCGATTATAATGCCTACCACTGGCAAAATGGAACGGTACCCGATTATTTATTCAATGCTAAGGAATTGGATGAAGAGAGTGGCATGTATTATTACTCCGCAAGGTATTATGCACCGCCGACTTTTATAAGTCGTGACCCACTGTTTGAGGAGTATCCGTATATGTCTCCCTATGCTTACTGCGCTAATAATCCGGTGAAATACATTGACCCGACAGGAATGTCAGCTGAATTAGGGGATTATTATGATTGGGCTGGAAATAAATTAGGATGGGATGGAAAAAATAATGATGATGTTCATTTCGTATCTGATAGAAAAAGTATAACCACAATTAAGCAAAATGATAAAGCAGGAAACTCAACAACTACAGATAAAGTTAAGACAGATATTACAGTAACAATGCGAGATATTTCCGAAGTTATTGATGTTGATAGAAGAACTATGGAGAATGGAGATAAATTCGAAGAGTCTACCAAGATAAATACAACTGGGCAAAAATTTACGGCACAAGGAGATGCAACATCTGTTAATACAAAGTATAGTGGCGATCTCGATCTAGATGTTCACAGTCATACAACCAAAATTAGAATTGTTGACGGTAACGAAGTAGCAGGAAGCGCATACAAGCCAACACTAGGTTATGATGATCAGGTTGTGGCTAATAAGCATGTGATTACAGGTTCATTGGGAATGCCAGAAAAAGATCATCTTGGCAATTATTCCTTCCCATCAAGAGGTGCCGTTTTTTACGATAAAAATTGGGAACAAAAGGGAAGTATTACAATAGATAATTTGAAGAAAATTGTACGCTAATTATATTTAAATTAACAGAAATGAGAAAAGTAGTTATATTCATAATTTTTGCTATTCATAGTATGGTTGTATATTCCCAATATGAAAGTGTAAATTGGATTTTTTTTATAGATGGAAAACTTCCTGAAAGCACAGTATTTAGTGGGAAATTCATTTGTTTTGAAAATACCCCAAAGGAAAAAATCATTGAATTTAAATATACGATAGGGGATATTAAAATCTTGACTGATGACCTAAATTACATAAAAGAAAATGGAGATTCAATAGAAAAATTAACTGTCGAATTGCGTTATAAGGAATTTGCTAAGAAATCACGAAACACATATATCTATTCGTTTGATATTTCATCATTCTTTTTATTAAGATTCGATTATGTAGTTTTTAGAATTACTAATTTGGATAAGAAAAAAGGAATTTTCTATTTGGGATATTCAACAAGTGAATTTGATACAGTTTGGTATTGTAAAGAATCTCGTATTTTTACACGAATTGATACAAAAGTTCATAAGAAAGGTACGACAAATAATACTATTATAATGAAGCAAAAGAGGTAATTTACAGGGCAAATACCGCGGTAAAATCAAAAAAAACAGGGTTGTATTTGGAAAGATATTGAAATACAGCGAGATAATAGAACAAATAAATACAAAGGGGAATAATGAATAAATAAGTGGGGGCCCGTTCGTCAGAGGCTGTAAAAAGAATAAAGCAATAGTTGAACTAAGGTTCTGTGCCTTAGCTCAACTATCAACAAAGGCTGTATCTTGTAAATAATACAATAAAACAAAGCACGATGTTGTGGGAAGCTCTTACTTGCATGCGAAAGTATGCCGGAGGTTTCCGGGACGGTATTATTTGTGAATGAAACCATCTAATTTTACTTTGAGAAATGAAGATAATGTAATGTATCAAAAAAATCCAAGAAAATGAAAAGAGTAATAATAGTATTTTTGATTGTTTTGCTACCGATTGGATGCAAACTTTGCGGTAATCCTATATATGGTATTTTCTATTCAGAAGATAAATTCCTAGTACTTAAATTAGAAGCGGACAATACCTTTGTAATAAAATCAAAATATGAATTTGTTCAGGTCTGTTATGGTAAGTGGAACTACATATCAGAAGATGAAATTCTGCTGAAATGTGGAGAAGATATTCTTGAAGTCGCAATAGGAGCAGCTTATTGGGAAAGCGAAAGGGATATAAGAATTAAGATATTGGATGAAAATAGAATAAAAGTGTTTTTTGAGTCGGGTTCTGCAATAATAACCCGAACAGAGACAATAAATGCAGGAACAAATTTAGATATATATTCTCAACAAACACCAGAAGTCAAATTACAAATTATTGAAGGACTTTATCCTTCAAATTCTACAATTTTGCAAAATAATACCAATACAACAAGGATAAAAAATGATCAAATGTATTTTTTACCTTATAAGGAAAGAAGCAGATCGGGTTTTTCCTTCTTCTCGGAAAATGACTATATTCCTCCTCTTTCATTTCCATTTGAGAGTATCTCTTTTCGGCGGGATGATACCGTGTTTACTGCACGTATATATCCTTCCAAAGAGAAAATAGATTCTATTGTTTATGCAGACATTGCTGTTAAATACACAAAGAAAAAATGGAAAACTAACATATATTCTGATGGAAGTTATTCAATTATAGAATATAAAAAAGTAAAACCATCACAATGGTTTAAAGAGAACAATGAGAACTTATTTCAAGCAGATTATGAATGTATTATAAAAAAATCTTGGAAGTACTATCCTGATGGGAGTATTCATATTCGTTGGCGTGTTGGTAACATTGTCCATTTCAAACAAAAAAGAATAAAGTAGGGTAGTGTACCATATGTCGCTTTTTTTATATAAGATGTTGAAATTTAGTTATTAAATGATAAAAGGAAGTAAAAAACGGATAAGGGGTAACAGGTTGGGGCAGGAGATCGTTTCTTAAAAGGCTTAAAAATGGCTGGGTTCTCCCCGTTCATCAGAGGCTGTAAAAAGAATAAAGCAATAGTTGAGCTAAGGTCCTGTGCCTTAGCTCAACTATCAACAAAGGCTGTATCTTGTAAATAACACAATAAAACAAAGCACGATGTTGTGGGAAGCCCCGTTCGTCAGGAGCTATAAAGAGAACAAAGTGATAAATGGGCTTGGTTTTTACCTAAGTCCCTGATGCGGCTGGAAACAGAAGAGAAGGTGCTACTTTTTATAGTAGAAATGCTACAAAAATTTTTTGTTATGAGAAATTTATTATTGTTGAGTTTGTTGATCTTTTTTAAGCTAACACTATATGCCCAGTGCAAATAATACGGTAAAAACAAAAAAATAGAGTTGAATATTTGGAATAAAGAAAACAAAGAACAGATGAAAGCTTATAGCGATAACGGCGAAACCTACGGTTATTACAGTTATGATGCTTCGGGGGAACGTACCTAATGGTTATATAAACATCAATCAAGATGGATAATTATACTAAACATTATTATGTGGATGATCAGCGCATAGCCAGTAAAATAGGAACGGGATTTATGTATGAAAGCGGGTATAATTCCTGTGATTTACCCTATGCGATTCCTGACTTTGATCCAAATTATCTTTATAACAGATTAGGCCGGCAAATTACTATTATGGAAGAAGAATTAAATCAGGTAACCGACCCAAATAACAGGTATGGAAATACAATTGCCCATATTGATATAGCCCAGGGAGATTTTTGTAATTTAGATAACTATAGGGCATGGGATTTTGAACAGGAACGGTTCTTTTACCACGGTAACCATTTAAGCAGCACTCAACTTGTTATGGATAATAACGGTTCTGTGGTTCAGGGAGTTCTGTATGCTCCTTTTGGGGAAGTAATTACCGATTATAATGCCTACCATTGGCAAAATGGAACAGTACCCGATTATTTATTTAATGCTAAGGAATTGGATGAAGAAAGTGGCACGTATTATTACTCCGCAAGGTATTATGCACCGCCGACGTTTATAAGTCGTGACCCGTTATTTCACAGCAAACCTACGATGTCGCCTTATGCTTATTGTAGCAATAATCCAGTAATTATGATAGACCCTGACGGCAGAGATGAATATGAATTTGACAAGAAAGGGAAACTTGTGAACACAATTGTGAATAAAAATGCCGATATTCTTCGTATTGTTAAAACTGATAGAAAAGGGAATATTAAAACAGACAGACATGGCAATACAAAGACTGTAGCAACTTCCCAAAATTATAATTATGGAACAATTACAAACACAAGTACTGACGGAAATATTACTCAATTAGATATAAAAGATAATATTTCAAGAGGTAGTATGTTTGAATTTCTTGCGGATAATACAAATGTTGAATGGGGAACGATTAATGCAACATCAATTGACATCAATGATGCAAAAGAGATAAATGTTATAGGAACAAGTCATTCAAGAGGTGAAGATGGATTCGGGACTCAATATATAGAGGGCATCGTAAATCAAAAAGGAACAACTATTAATGAATATACTCATAGTCATCCACGAGGTACACTAATAGAAGGTCCGTCAGGCTATGATATAAGTGCTGGAGCATATAAAGATGGAGCACCTTTTAAAAGTGGAGACCATGCTGTTGCAAACAAATATTACGGGCGTATTTTGAATCTGAGGGTGTATGATGTCGGAACTAAATCGTATTTCAAATATTGGGGAGGAGGAAGTCCCAATTATAAAAAGGTTAAAAATTAAAAGAAAGAGTAATCTTAATAACATTGAAAAATAAATAATATGAAGAAAATAAGATCATTATTGTGTTTATATATATTATTACTGTTTTTTATATTATGTGTTTTCGAAGAAGGAGTGTCGCAGACAGCTATCCATTCTGATAATATGCTAACACCATATATTTTTTCTCAGCAGGATTCAGCGATATATATATGTGTACAATACACGCTTTCTTATCCTAAAAAGCCTAATACAAATCGCTATATAACAAGAGAAATCTGTAGTTGTTATCAAACTAATATTGATTTGCTTGAATGGAGAAAAAATTATCATTCTTACCCAAATACATACGGATTTAACACTGTTATAGTTTGGGATAAAGATTTTGTAAACAACTATATACTTCCATTATTTAGGGATGAGAAAGACAGAAAAAGGATAGAATATACACTTGCGAACAGCAATGATAGTACATTTAAAAATATTATTGATTACGCTAACAAAGTGATAATAGATGATAAGATGTACTATTATCCAATAAATACAAAAACATATATTATGGTTACATCTGTTAATTATGAATGGTTTAAATCCATTGTTCCTCAAAGTTTATGGATGTATGAATCAAGTTGTTTTTATGATGGAGAGAGGATGAAAGTAAGTTTGCTTATTCCATTATTGGATAAAGAATAATAAAAGTAATATTAAAAACCCGTTCGTCGGAAGCTGTAAAGAGAGCAAAGTGATAGTTGGGCTTGAGTTTTTACCCAAGCCCATTTATCAACAAAGGCTGTACCTTATAAATTATGTTTACATTTGCAAAAAGAGAAAAATGTCAACAGAAATGAAAAGAGTAATAATAGTGTTTTTGATTGTTTTGCTACCAATTGGATGTAAACTTTGCGGTAATCCTATTTATGGTATTTTTTGTTCAGAAGATAAATTCCTAGTACTTAAATTAGAAGCGGACAGTACCTTTGTAATAAAATCAAAATATGAATTCGTTCGAGTTTGTCAAGGTAAATGGAGTTACATATCAGAAGATGAAATTTTGCTGATATGTGGGGAAGATATTCTTGAAGTTGCAATAGGAGCAGCTTATTGGGGCAATAAGAGGGATATAAGAATCAAGGTATTGGATGAAAATAGAATAGAAGTATTTTTTAAGTCGGGTTCTGCAATAATAACCCGAACAGATTCTTTACCGGAATATTGGTACTGGACACCATATGGCAATGATGATGAGTCGGATAACTAATAGTGTACTGTAAATACGGTAAAAATAAAAAAAGTGGTGCGTTGCAAATAAGGTGATTTACCCGTTCATCAGGGGCAGCAAAGAGAGCAAAGTGATAGTTGGGCTTGAGTTTTTACCCAAGCCCATTTATCAACAAAGGCTGTACCTTATAAATTATGTTTACATTTGCAAAAAGAGAAAAATGTCAACAGAAATGAAAGACGTACTAATTTGTTTTTGTGGTTGGTCAGGCAGAGCCATCGTCCAAACATCGGTATTTACTTTTGGTACAGCCTCAAGGGAACGGGAAATACATGGGACAAATTCCCCATTATTTAAAAGAAATCAACAATACATTGAAACAATCAAAAAATAAAAATACCCAAGAATGATAACTTTTAAAATATACTTTCTTAAAAATTTTGAAGAAACTCATACTGAATATTTTCAGAGGATGCTGAATATTTTAAAAGAAAAAGGATATTTATGTACAAATATAGAGGAGATAATAATTACTGATGATTATATAAAAGAAATTGAAAGATATAGTGTTAATCTGTTTCAACAGCCTAAATTAACTGCGGATAGAGATGTATCGGGAATTGCAAAAACAATTAATTTTGACAAGAAAAAAAAAGTATTTTTTGATGCAAGACATGTAAATAGCAACTCCTTCTTGGGGACACAAGTTTTTTACGAACAATTGCTTTATGCCTATACCGATGAACTTATCTCTATTTTAAATCCAACAGATATAACATTCTATTCTGATACACCTCTTGTTGAGATAGTGAAAATATTTTTTGCAGGATGGAGTAAAAAAATAATATCCAGATATCTTAGAATAAATATTGAATTTGATTTTATTAAGGTTCATTCGGAAGTAAAAATACACGTTAATGCTTTTAAACGAAATATAAGAAAAACGCACTATAAATATCAAGAAGATGTAGATTTAGTGTCTTTTTGGATACATTCGCTTGAATACTTAGATGCGTTTGTAAATAGATGTATAGACGTTAAATCTGATAATGGAAATTTCGAAAGATTACAAGAATTTGAAGAAATAATACCTCCATTACTTCTTGAAATAGAAAAGCAAGCATTAAACCTAATAAATAGAGAGGATGTTTATTTATTAGATATTGAATCATTTGTTTTAAAAGTTCTTGAAAAATGTTATATTAATGTACAAGATAAAAAACGAATAAAAATAGGAATTATAGAAAACCCTAAAAAAATATTTAAAGGCAATTTAATTGATACCGAGCCTCGAATCGTTGCTTTTATAGATATTTTAGGGTTTTCTGCTATTGTAAATGAATATGAAACAGATAGGCGTTCAAATCTTTTAAATGAATTACACGAAGCACTTGAAACTGCTGTAAAGACTTCTATAGAAAATATTGTTGACACAAAAGCAAAATCAGATCTAAAAGAGTTTCTAGAATATAGAATGTTCTCGGATTGTTTATGTATTTCTCTCCCATATATTGAATTTGATAATGATTTCCATATTCAATTTCAATCTCTTGCATTGGTTGTACACTCATATCAAACAATGATGATGCATAAAGGATTTTTTGTGAGAGGAGGTATTTCCATCGGAAGTTATTTTTCAGATAAAAATATGATTTTTTCTGAAGGATTAGTGAAAGCACATAAGATAGAACAAGAAATAGTAAACCCTATAATTGGAATAGACAAATTAACTTTGGAGCGTTTGGGTAAAAATTACAAAGAAAATTCTAAAGGCTTATTTTATGAAGAAATGTTTTTATATAATGAAAAAGACCCTTCAAAAATATTCTTAAATCCATTTGATATACTTGATAATGTGGGACGCAGCATAAATTACATACAGTCTTCTCTTGATGGCCTGGTAAATACGAATGATGATTCTGATCCAATTTCAAAGTTGACAAATTCATTATTGAAAATGACAACTACTTTTGTGAATCCCATTTTCAATTATGCAAAATCACAAATAACGCCTAATAATATTAATCTTGCAAAGGAAGAATTATTGGGAATTATAGATGTTCAAATTCAAAAACATCAATATCTTCTTTCTGACAATAGAACAACTGAAGAAAATATTTTTCAAATTAATAAAGTTATTTCAAAATATGTTTTTCTGAAATCATTGACAGAATGGTCAATAGATAAAACGAAATTAAATGATTTTCATTTTTATAGTTTTATTCAAAACAAATAATCAGATAAACTCTACAAATTCATTGAATTTATAAAGTTTATCTGATTATTCTGTCGGGTGAGAAAGCAAAAAAACGCCAAAAGTAGACAGTGTTTAATTGTCAAATAATTATCTGACGATAATAGAATCGATGTAACATAAATATTATTATCTGCTATAGAATTTCGTCTGAGTTGTTTTCTTTCCTCTTTGTTCGTCTGATTTTTTGCAATAAATATTCCTCTAAATCTCCTCTATCTGAAATGAAACCGAAAGTAAGAGTACTTTGTATTCGTATGTGATTTTATCTATATGAAAAAGATCCCAGTTTGTTTTTTCTTAAACCTATATTTTCAATATGAATACAAGAGTAGTTATAAACAATGAAAACGATTGATATTTGTATATTTCTTTAAAGATTACTATCTTTGAATCGACATGAAATGTGGTGAAAGTCACCACCACCACCAAAACAATCAAAATAATATCAAATTAATATTTTTATTCCCAACAATCAAACCATCCCTCCCTATCTTTTTATTTAAATATGTATTTTTATATAAAAGCGACCGGTTTATCAGGTGTTACGAATGAATAATGTTCCTTTCCTGTATAATATCTTTCTTTTTTAATTATTGAAAAAATATTTTGTGTTTTGCTATTTTGTATTAAAAATTGTTTATCTTTGCAGCGTGAAATTAAAACGAAAAACTGGTATGAATTATAAAATAGCATTTCCTTTCTCTCTTATCTCCTTAAATTATAGAGGAATGCTTATTTCTTTTTATACTATGTGTGATTTCTCACGTGTTGTATGCGAGGTGCAAAATGTGCTATCCCTCTTTAAAGTGTTTCTCCAACAATTTATGTTTGAAAAGAGCGGGAAAAACAGTGTGGATTATTTGGTTTATTCAAATAAAAGTGTAACACACACACACACACACACACACACACACACACACACACACACACACACACACACAGCACCTAGCGTGTAATTTATATTCACGGGCGCGTAAATTATTATTTACCTTACACTTAAGGGTTCCATTCTTATTTTCTCAAATCTCGATTTTTGCTCCGGCGAAGGGTATTTCTTATTGTTTAAAGCCTACTCTTAAAGACCGTCATTCCGGTAAAAAGAGGAAACTTTGCTACTTTTGCAATGATGAGGAAAAAAAGCATTTCCCACTTCAAAAGAGGTTTAAAGGGATGTCCTACCTTCTACCAATAACGACGTTTTCATTCTTGTCCTTTACCTGTTACTTGTTTCTTTCCGGTCTTAAAGTTGTCCGACCGTTCGGAAAGTATCCCGCACTTTCGTTTGAAGGTTTCCGAAGCTTCGGAAAGGTATTTTCACTCTTGTTTGAGGGTTTCCGGAGTGTCGGAAACATATATTCATTTCTGTTTGAGGGTTTCCGGAGTGTCGGAAACATATATTCATTTCTGTTTGAAGGTTTCCGGGAAGTCGGAAACCTTCAAACATTGTTGTTTGCTTGTTTCCGACCGTTCGGAACGTTTTTCCAAAGGGATAGAATGATAAAAAGAAGAAATCTTTTCTTCCAGGAAGGCCAAAAAGATATTTTTCTTACCTGTTCCCGTAAATCGAA